>JAZRNN010000088.1:0-4360 GCA_045648175.1 Clostridia bacterium | reverse complement strand
GAAGGCAACCATTCTGTCAAAGTTGCGATGTTTTTCTTCATCAGTAAGGCAATCCTCCATCTCAGCCGCAGGAGTTCCCTTACGCTTTGAATAGATGAACGAAAAAATCATATCGTACTCAACTTCAGCAAGTATTGACATTGTATCTTCAAAATCTTCGTTCGTCTCTCCCGGAAAGCCTACAATAACATCTGATGTCAAAACAATATCAGGCATCCTTTCACGAACCTTTTTTACGATGTCCAGATACTTTTCACGTGTATAACTGCGGTTCATCTTCTTTAAAATCCTGTCGGAACCACATTGTACGGGCAAATGAAGCTGTTTGCAAATTTTATCCTGCCTTGCCATAACATCAATCAGCTCGTCCGAAATATCCTTTGGATGCGAAGTCATAAAGCGGATACGTTCAATCCCGTCAATTTGGCAAACCATCTCTAAAAGCTGAGCAAAGGTAATTTTATCGGCCAAATCCTTGCCGTATGAATTTACATTCTGTCCAAGAAGCATAACTTCTTTATACCCTTTTGCTGCAACCTCACGTACCTCATTTAAAATATTCTCTACACTTCGACTGCGTTCTCTGCCACGTACATATGGTACAATACAATATGTACAGAAGTTATTGCACCCGTACATAATGGGTATTTTCGCAAGCGGCGGATTATCACGCACCGAGGTTACCCCCTCAAAAATTCTACCATCGCTGTCTTCAATATCAATAACTCTGCCATCAGCCAAAACATCATTTAAAAGCTGAGGAAAACGGTATACAACATGTGTACCGAATACCATATCCACGTGCTTATACTTTTTCTTTATTTGCTCGGCAATATGCTCCTGTTGAATCATGCATCCGCAAACACCGATAATCATCGACGGTTTTTTGCGTTTAAGATGTTTAAGAGCACCAAGATTACCAAAAACTCTAAGCTCTGCATTTTCACGCACAGCACAGGTGTTGTAAAGTACTAAATCTGCGTCCTCTGCCGTATCGCAGAAGCCATAGCCCATATCGCTGAGCATCCCCTTAAGATGCTCGGAATCGTTTTCATTCTGAGCGCAGCCATAGGTCTCAACAAATGCAAGAGGGCGTCGGTTTGCAGTTTGGTTTTCAAGACGGATTTTCTGTATAAAATCACGCTGTTTTTCCATTTCAATACTATCGATTTCCTTCAAACAAAAACACTCCTCTCAGTATACAAATATACTATTTTATTATACTATTTTTCGAGAGTTTTTGCAAGAGCTAAATCTTAAAAATTTCGTCTATTTCTGTCTGGGCTTGAAAATAATAGCAGCTAAAAACCCAAAGAAAATTGACGCTGCAATTCCGCCTGCAGCAGCAGCCGTTCCGCCGGTAAATACACCCAGGAAACCTTTCTCGCGAATTCCCTTAAAAACCCCCTTTGCCAGAGTGTTGCCAAAACCGATAATCGGCACAGTGGCTCCTGCACCCGCAAAATCTACAATCCGTTCGTATATACCCACGCTGCCAAGTATCACGCCTGCAACCACAAATGATACCAAAATTCTCGCAGGGGTCATTTTGGTTTTGTCAATCAGAATCTGAGCAATGGCACAAAACGTACCGCCAACCCAAAAGGCATTAAAATATTCCCAAAACAATTCCATTTATTCTACTTCCTTTCTGTAGAAATCGCCACCGCATGCGCAACCGACGGTATCGACTCTCCCTGCAATGTTGATGTGGGACTAAGAAGTGCTCCTGTGCCCATAAATAGTAAATTTCTAAGTTTTCCCGCCTTAATCATATCCATAATATATCCGCATAAGGTCACCGCAAGACATCCACAACCTGAGCCTCCTGCGTGCATATCCTGTTTGTTTATGTCAAAAATCATACAGCCGCAATCATCGTAATTTGCAGATATACGATAGCCCTTTTCATACATCAAATCAATAAGCGCCGCCTTGCCCACAACTCCTAAATCGCCTGATAGAATTAAATCATAAAAATCCGGCTGTCTGCCTGTATCCCTGAAATGTGCCGCCAGGGTATCTGCCGCTGCGGGCGCCATTGCAGCCCCCATATTATTGGCGTCTTTTATGCCATAATCAACAATCTTTCCCGAAGTAAAATGTGTCACATAAGGACCCTCACCCTCTCTTGAAAGCAATGCCGACCCCGAGCCCGTAACAGTCCATTGCGCCGTAGGGGTACGCTGTCCGCCGTATTCCAAAGGATTTCGGTACTGTCTCTCTGCCGTACAGAAATGGCTTGAGGTCACCGCCGCCGAAAGATTGGCAAAGCCACCATCAATTGCCATTGCTGAAAGCCCGATTGTCTCTGCCATTGTTGAGCACGCACCGTAAACTCCCATAAACGGAATATCAAAATCCATAAGCCCAAAAGTAGAGCTGATACACTGATTAAGAAGGTCGCCGGCAAAGAGATAATTTATATCCTTAATGTCAACCCCTGCCTTTTCGACAGCACGTATAACCGCCGATTTTTGCATTTTACTTTCGGTTTTCTCCCACGTTTCCTCGCCCCACTCGGCATCTTCCATAATGATATCGAAATGCTGTGACAGAGGGCCTTGTGCCTCCTTCTGTCCCACAACACTTGCGGTTGCAAGAATATTTACAGGCCTCTCCATTTTAACAGTTTGTGTTCCAAGTCTTTTATTCATAATTACACCCCCAAGCCCAAAAGATAATATAAAAGCCCCACTGCAATGGATGTGTTTATGCCGTAAACCAAAACCGGTCCCGCAATACTGAACATCTTTGCGGCAACACCCAGAACATATCCCTCGCGCTTAAATTCAATTGCCGGAGATACCACCGCATTGGCGAAACCCGTAATCGGTACCAACGTGCCTGCCCCTGCAAATTTTGCAATCTTATTATATATGTTAAGACCCGTCAGCAAAGCACCAAGGAATACCATCGTTATGGGTACCGCTGTCTTTACACTTTCTTCATTAAGACCAAAAACATCTTTATAAATATTACCTATTACTTGCCCTATTATACATATGATACCGCCAATTAAAAACGCCCGCAAAGCATTTCTCCAAAGCTTGCTATCGGGTGATTTTTTCTCTATATAGCTTGAATAGTCCTGATTGGTGAAATCCATAACCTTTCCTCCGACTTAATATTTTTAGTAGTATTTGCAATTCAAAGGATTGTATACAAAAAATAACGCTTATAAAAGCGTCATTTTTTTGTACTATATTCTATAATAAATTTCATTAAGTCTACGAAACTCTTTCTTATCAATTGAATCCAGTTGCTCCTGCGTCACACGGTAACGCCAGTTATTTTCCGCCCTGCCGGGGTAGTTAAGTCTGGTGTCGGAGCCGTATTTCAACAAATCCTGAATGGTGAATATAACCACACCTGCCGAGCTTGCCCATATAGTGCGTTGCATTGCTTCAAGGCCTTGTGTCCAGTCAGGGGCGGTATATCCGCAATATTCAAGCATCTTACGCCGATTTTCATCACCAAGCTCCCACAAAAACCCTAGAAGAGTGTTATTATCGTGGGTTCCAGCATAAGCAATACTGTTGTTTTTGTAGTTGTGTGGCATATGAGTTGACTCACCGCCCAAAAAACCAAACTGAAATACTCGCATACCGGGAAAGCCGCTGTCTTCAACAAGCTGTTCAACTTCCTTGGTAATATGCCCCAAATCCTCAGCAATAATCAGCTTATCTCCGGCAATTCCTTTAATTTTTTCAATCAAGTCAATTCCCGGTCCCTTTATCCATTTACCATTTTTTGCAGTTTTTTCATCTGCAGGTACCGCCCAGTATGACTCAAAAGCACGAAAATGGTCAATCCTTAGCCCATCAAATATTTTCAGCATAAAGCCTATGCGGTCAAGCCACCAACGATATCCGTCTGCCTGCATTTTATCCCAGTTATACAAAGGATTTCCCCACAGCTGACCGTCCTGTGAAAAATAATCAGGAGGCACTCCTGCCACAGACGTAGGCATACCACCCTCATCAAGCTGAAAAAGTTCCTTGTTTGCCCACACATCTGCACTGTCGGGAGATACATAAAATGGAATATCACCAATGATTTCAATTCCTTTTTCGTTGGCATATGCCTTTATATCATCCCATTGAGCAAAAAATTCATACTGAATAAACTGCCACATAAAAAGAATATCTTCACCATAATTTTCCTCTTTCCAGTCTTGCCATTGAAGGTTTCCATTAGCAGTCTTTAAAGCCATAAACTTACAAAAGCTTTCTATGTACGGATTTTCCAATATAAATTGTTTTATCGCATCTCTATTCTTGATGCGTTTTGATGCTTTATACAGCAAATTAAGACGTTCTGTCGAAAGTCGTTCAAACTCGCACAAATAGGGTGAATT
>JAZRNN010000087.1:0-3494 GCA_045648175.1 Clostridia bacterium | reverse complement strand
GTATGCTTGTAAGCGTCTTTTGTGTATCGGCATCTGCTAAATCGCCTGTAAACATTTTTAATGTTACGGTTGAAGTACCGCAAGTCGGCAACAAACCCGATTACAACGCATATGTTCCATCAACTGCCAGTACAAAGGTTGTTAATGTGGAATGGAAAGGCGAATTAGATGCAAACGGTTGCTTTAAAAGCGGCACGGAGTATACTGTTTATGTTACCGTGAAGCTCAAGGATGAACACAAGGACACCAAGTATATCAAGTATGTTAAGGACACTGTAAAGGTAAACGGCAACATTGCAAAGCTTAAAGATATTTCGGCAGACACCACACAAGCGGTTGTTTACTATACTTTCAAGACCGAGGAAGAAATTCCGCAGTTTTCTGAAGTGCCCGAAACTGTAACGCAACAATCCGATACAACTGTAGAAAATCCCGTAACCTCGGCGAATGTAATCAAAGAGGCACATATTACCATTACACCTCCTGAAATTGGTAAAGCACCTACACAGACCGGAACAGTTACCGGTGCATCGGGTGTTACAGTGGCGAAAATTCAATGGGATGGCGAATTCGACGAAGACGGCTTTTTTGCAGATCACAAGGACTATGTTGCCTATATCGTATTGAAGGCAGATGACTCGGCAGGCGTTTTTAACGCAAAAAATTCCGATAACACATTCACGGTAAACGGCGATCCGGTAATAATTCAGACAGAAGATTCCTCAAAAGACTCCAAAGCGGCTGTGATACAGTTTGTTGTACGAACCGAGCAAGTTAAAGGCTCATCAACCTACGGAAAAGCAACACCCGTAGAGATGATTTCCATTGAGAACCTGCGTGAACCGGTTGTGGGCGAAAAGCCCGACTACGGAGCTAAAACACCAAACAGTGCAAGTACCTATGTCACAAGCGTAAAATGGGAAGGCACTTTTGATGAAAACGGTTGTTTCAAATACGGTGAAACATATAAATTCATTGCCGATGTTGCTGTAAAGCCGAGCCTCAATATGTTTATTGATGACTGGTATAAATATAACTTTATGGTAAACGGTAAGCAGGCAGGATTTTCATATAAGGGTGAATCTGATATCGAAGGAACGATATATTTTACCTTTGCAAATGTGGGTATGCCTCATCAGAATCACTGTTTCTGTGGCGGAAATATTCTTCTTGGAGAACACAAAAGCCATTCAGCGCAGAGCTTTCAGCCTTGGGACGGTAAGAGTAAAATTTCATATACCGACAATAAAGCATTTGTGTATCTGACAGGAGATGTAAAAAGAAGCGAAACCTTAAATGTTCCCGGTAATAAAGAGCTTACAATCTGTCTTAATGGCTACAAAATTCAAAAAACAGCTATTGATGACCCACAGGGCAATCGTGTAATTAACATAAATTCAGGCGGCAAGCTCCGTCTTTGCGACTGCTCCGCAATGCAGACAGGTGTAATAACGGGTGGTTCAAACCAAATGGGCGGAGGTATCCATAACGGCGGTACTTTGGTTATGTACGGCGGAAAGCTTAGGAATAACAGTGCTGCCTATGGTGGCGGACTTTGGAACAACTACAATTTCTATATGTACGGCGGTGAAATCTGCTACAACGATGCTACCTACGGCGGCGGTCTCTGGAACGCAAACAGCGGTGATGCACAAATGATTATCTATGGCGGAAGAATATATCACAACAAAGCAACATATGGTGCAGGTGTATGGAATAATGATAACGGTAATATAGAAATGCAGGGCGGTGAAATTTCAGAAAATGTTGCCGGCAAATGCGGCGGTGGTGTATGGAATCAGGGTAAAAATTTCTATATGACAGGCGGAAACATAATTAGAAACTTTGCTCAGCACGGTGCAGGTGTATGGACACAAAGCACCTTTACAATGACAGGCGGACTTATTAGTCTTAATGAAGCAATTGACCCTGGCTATGTAGGTCTTAACCTTACAACAGAGGCACAAGCTAACGGTGGCGGTGTATGGGTAAATGACAAGTCTATCTTCCAGATGAAGGGCGGCCAGATTTCACTCAACAAGGCTGACCTTGCCGGTGGCGGTGTGTATATGCAGTATGACTCGGAATTTGTAATGCAAGGCGGTACCATTGCAGGAAACAAAGCGCAGCTCGGCGGCGGTGTATATGTCCAGAGAGAAAATACACCTGCAAGATTCCGTATGAGTGGCAACGCTGAAATAGTTGATAATCTTGGCGTTGTTGCAGGTGGTGGAATGTATATCAAGGGTATTTTTGAAACAACAGGCGGTACAGTTTCGAATAATTTCTCTGATTCGGAATTTTATGATATGGCAATCGATGCTGCCGGAGAAGTGCGTGAAGGTACAACACTTCCAACAGAGTTTATAGATGTTGCGGCGGATGCGTATTTTTATCAGCCAGTTTTATGGGCACTCGAAAAGAAGGTTACAAACGGCACAAGCGAAATAACCTTCTCGCCTGATGATAAGTGCAGTACAGCACAAATTCTTACGTTCCTTTGGCGTGCGGCAGGAAGCCCCATATTGAAAGAGAATGAAGTAATTAAATTTGCAGATGTAAGAGGCACGGATTACTTCTATATGGCTGCACAGTGGGCAAAGAAAAACGGAATGGTAGAACATTATGCACTTTATCCGAACAAGTCTTGTAATCGTATGATGTCGGTATATTATATCTGGTGTGCGGCAGGAAAACCTGCTTGCAGTGCATCTTTGAAATTCACCGACCTTAATAAGCCGGAGCACGAAAACTACAAAGAAGCTATCGCTTGGGCGGTTGAACAAGGTATCACAAACGGAACATCAGATACAACCTTCAGCCCCGGAAGTACCTGTACCCGTGGTCAGATTGTGACTTTCCTTTGGAGAGCTGCACAAAAAGGCTTAATATAATTTAAGGGTAATTATTTGCGAATAATTTTGGAGGAAAAATATTATGAAAAAGATTTTTGCACTTTTACTTATGGTGATTATGTCAGTTACACTTCTTGCAGGTTGTGGTACTGATCCTGTTTATGAAGACCTTTCTAACTTCCTGAATGTTGAAATGGTTGAAGTTAATGCTGAATATGAAAAGCTTACCGCAGAGGTTGGAACTTGGGAAACCCTCGAAGATGATATTGCTATAAAGAAAAGCATTGGTGATACTCTTCTTCCTCTTGTAAACGGTTCTCTTGAAAAGCTTAAAGACATCAATCCTGAAACAGAAGAAGTTAAGGAAATCAAAGATAAGTATGTTAAGATGCTGAATGCTTACAAGGCATCATTTGAAACTCTTTCAGAAGGCTGTGAAACTCAGGACGAAGCAACAATCAATGCAGGTAACGAAAAGCTCGAAGAAGCTCTTGAACTTCTTGATGATTACAATAAGGCATTAGAAGATCTTGCCAAAGAACACGGCTCAGAAGTTGAGTATTAATAGCAGAACAGTGTATTGAGAAAAAAATGAATGCAAAAACCTACAAGGGCACTCCAAACGGAGTGCCTTTGGTG
>JAZRNN010000086.1:0-27194 GCA_045648175.1 Clostridia bacterium | reverse complement strand
TTATTTTATTCATGAGGGTAGACTTTCCCGCATTGGGTCTCCCTGTAATCGCTACAAAACCTGATTTCATCCCTTGTACTCCTTATTTTTTATAAATATGAATAATGAAACTAAAACAGCAAACACTATAAGTTTAAAATATTGAGTCTTTATGTATATAAATATCCTTTGCCAACCCTCAACATCATTAAAGACCGCCGCCGCAACAAATATCGACGCAATTGCCAAAACAAGTACCGCCGCCGCCGAACAATCCTTTGCAATTTTCGCTAAGTGACACTTTTCGGGGGACAGCTTGTCCACAATTGCCTCAATTGCCGTATTTATCAGTTCTGCCGCCATTACGCCGGCAATTATTAATGCAAGAACTGCAGCCCTGAGCCAATCAATTCCAAATACCGATGCAAAATAAATCACGGTGCACATTGCGGCAATATGAACTCTGAAATTCCGCTCGCATAGAATGGTGTGAACGATGCCGCAGAATGCGTTTTTAAAGCCAAATCCGCATTTTTTCATCGCATAAGACCCATTTCCTTCAGGATATCCTCCTGATATCCAAACATTTCCTCCTCATCCTCGGGGGTCATATGGTCATAGCCAAAAAGATGAAGCATTGAATGAACTGTCAAAAAACCCACTTCTCTCTCATACGAATGTCCGTACTCCTCTGCCTGTTCAGCCGCACGTTCAAGCGAAATCACAATATCACCAAGAAACATTTCGCCGTCGGGGTTGAAATCCATATATTCGTCCAGAATGTTACCTTCTTCATCATATTCTAGAAGTGGAAAGGACAAAACATCTGTTGCACGGTCAATGTTTCTGTGTTCGCGATTAAGTTGCTGGATTTCATCATTATCAGTAAACATAAGGCTTATTTCCGCTTTTGTACCAAATTCAAAATCCATATAATCAAGCGACGCCTTAACCGCCGTCCTGACCAAATCACGAATTTCCTTTGTAACCTTAAATTTTTTTTGATTATTTCTTATAGCTACCTTCATTGCCATTTCTGCCTTTGCTGTTATTTTTTGAAACCCTCTCGCGTTCAAGGGTCTTTCTTTCGTATGCCTTTACAATTTTCTGCACAAGCGGATGCCTTACAACGTCCGCCTCGCTGAGATACATAAATTCAATTCCCTCAACGTTTTTAAGAACAATCTCTGCATCACGAAGTCCTGATTTTTTGTCTCGGGGAAGGTCAATCTGAGTAATATCTCCCGTTACCACTATCTTGGACGAAAAACCCATACGGGTAAGGAACATCTTCATCTGTTCGGGCGTGGTATTCTGTGCCTCGTCAAGAATAATAAAAGCATCATCAAGTGTGCGACCACGCATATAGGCAAGCGGTGCAACTTCGATAAGGCCGCGCTCAATATTTTTGTGAAAGGCCTCACCGCCCAGCATATCCCCCAACGCATCATAAAGAGGGCGCAGATATGGGTCAACCTTATCCTGCATATCCCCCGGAAGAAATCCCAAAGACTCACCTGCTTCAACTGCCGGACGGGTAAGGATAATTTTATTTACCTCTTTATTTTTAAAAGCTTTTACCGCCATCGCAACTGCCAGATAAGTCTTTCCCGTACCGGCAGGGCCAATGCCAAATACAATTGAGTTTTTCTCAATTGCCGTCACATATTTCTTTTGTCCCAAAGTTTTTGCTCTGATAGGCGTACCGCGAGATGTTATGCAAACACAGTCCTGACCAAGAGTTTCAAGCTCTTTGTCATTATCTTCTTCAATCTGTGATATAACATAACGCACCTCCTGCTCGCCGATGGCTGTGCCATTGTGCGCCATACCAAGAAGGTTGTTTATAACCCTTGTTGCCTTATCAACCGCGTCAGGCTCTCCTCCCACCTTTATCTCGGAACCACGGTTTATGACTGCAACGTCAAAGGTCTTTTCAATAAGGCGTATATTCTCATCAAAATTGCCAAAAAGATTTATCAGCAATTCCATTTTTTCAACTTCAATGTGTCGTTCCATACAGGAATTCCTTTCTTATTTCCACTATTATTCCTCTATTGTATCATACCCTAAATTCTCGGTTTTGTCAATTATTCTTTGCTGTGCAATGTTCTCCAGACATATATATTCAACGGTAACAAATACGCCTTTTTCACCATTCTCGGCATAAGTGGTTTTTTTGTTTTTAATCTCAGCATCTCTGCCGATTTCTCTTTCAAGCTCTCTCCCGAGTTCAGTTTCACCCAAAGCAACCGCTTCATCAATACTTCGGACACGTTTTTCGGGGGTATATTCAATAATCTTTTCACATTCGATAAACAACGAAGGGATAAATGAAAGAGGCCCTTTATATTCCGTTATATTCTTTGTTATATCACCGTTTTCAAAAGGTCGTGTGTTTTTAAAAAACAGCTTAAATTTTTTGTTCATAACCGAAAGAGTATACCGGTTTTTCTCGTTTCCTGTATATATTTTCTCAACATACTTAAAAGGATATTCCTTTGTTTTTTTATAAATTGTTTCTGCGTAAATTTCCCCAAAGGAATGAACATATCTCATACCTATTTTCTTGCTGTCAATCACCCCACTTACAAGCAAATCCCCCTTTTCAACAAATTCGTTTGCTTTGACAAGCGTCTGCCCCTCTTTCACCTCTAACAGCCTGATAACGCCATCCTTTGCGGCAACTATATCACATGGGATATCTGCATCAACACGGATAGGCGTGTCAAGTCTTTCCTTCACCTCTATGTATGCGCGTGAGCCTTTAATATTTATGCCAATCCATGCAATATTGTCAAACTTGGTCATCATTTGATTTTTTATCAGCTTACTGTCAATTTTGTCAACGTCAGCGCCATAATAAATTCCGCACTCTTTAAGATGATTACGTATATCATCTGTAGCAATTCTCTGGTTTCCCGTTATATCAACGCCCACAATATGTCCTGTAAGATACCACAAAAGAACAAAAAATAAAAGTACTCCCAGCAGCGCTGCCTTTCGTTTTCTGTATCTGTGCAAAATAAAAGGCACACCATGCCGTTTTATAATTGATATATGTGTTCGGGTTTTTCGGGCTATGCTTCTTATTTCCTTAAATCCATCTATAGAAATGCAGGCACAAATTCTATCCTTGCCCCTGCGTTTTACATTCCACAAAAAAATATCCCTATTGCTGCAAATATTTAAAAACCTCTCACAGAACACACCATCAACACAAATGACTATATAGCCCCGCAAATAGCCTACAATTTTTTCAATATACATACTCAGTGACCCTCTTTTCCAAACTCCATTTTCTGAATTTTTCCCGTAATAAAAAGCATTTCCCTTGTAATGCTTCTTATTTCCATATTGGCTCCGCAAATCATCAGCCCGTACGGGTTACTTTCCATAACAATTTTTTGATCGGTATACTCTGAAATTGCCTTGTAATTTTCAATTACAACCTCCCGGCTGCCGATAAACACTATTTTGGGAACATCCAGAATAACCTCTTTTGATGCATCAAGTCCATCTGCCATACGCTCTCGCAGGGTTGGTCTTTCTTTTTTTTCTGCCTTTGACTTCTTCATTTTTATCACCCTTTAAAAGTTTATGCCTAAATCAGCCTTATAATGAATAGATTAGTATTAAAGAAAGTATATAAAGAAGGCTGTTGTTTATGAAAAAACCTGTTAAAATTTTTTTCCTTACCATTGTGCTGTATCTGTCTATCTTTTTAGTAATCAATCCCAAGCCTTGTCTAGACGCAGCACAAAACGCAATCCGCCTTTGTTTTAATGGGGTTATACCCTCCCTTTTTCCCTTTTTTGTGTGTAGCGGTCTTTTATGCTCACTTGGTTTTTCAGCCCTTTGCAGTCATTTTCTATCACCGGTGATGCGACCGCTGTTTAATCTCCCCGGAGCATCAGCACTGACACTTTTTATGGGATTTCTTAGTGGCTATCCTATTGGAGCCGCTACCGCAGTTGAGTTGTATAAAAACGGTCAGTGCACCAAAACCGAGGCCGAAAGAATGCTTGCCTTTTGCAACAATTCGGGGCCAATGTTTATAATAGGGATGGTAGGTAGTAGCTATCTTGGTGATGTGATTGCGGGAAGATATCTGTATATATCTCATATAATTGCAGCTTTAATTGTAGGGCTTGTATTCAGATTTTATAAGTCACCCAACATCGCCAGCCGCACACTGCCACCATCATTTGAATATACCAAACAAGCCACCATTCCTTCTCTTGGCAGTGTTATAGACAGTTCGGTCTTTTCAATCCTGAAGGTTTGTGGCTTTGTAATCTTTTTTGCAGTGTTTATAGAAACCTTACCTCACAATCCGTACTTATATTCCATTGTAGAAATAACCGGAGGTATAAAAATTCTCTCTCAGGAATGTACCGCCTATAAATTGCCTATCATTTCCTTTTTTCTTGCGCTTTCAGGGCTATCGGTATTATTTCAGGTGTCGGCAATCATACAACCCTTTGGGCTGTCGCTTAAGGCGTACATATCAGGAAAGTTTATGCAGGGAGGACTCTCCTTTATAATAACCTATGCATTGCTTAAAACATTTCCCATTGCACAAGAAACCTTTGCACAATCTGCCGATTTTTCTTTGTCGCCTGTATCGCTATGCCTTTCATCTGTGTTTATAACAATTTTTTCAGTATTCATTTTGCTTTGTATAATGATACTTTTCTCATTTAAAAAACCCTCTTAAAGCTACTTGCTTTAGGAGGGTTTTTATCTTCATCAATATCTTGGTGGACTGTAATGTGTGTTTCTGCGGCGTTTACGTTTGCTCTTTTTAAGTGCTCTGACAAAACCGATTACTATCAGCGAGACAAAACCCATAACCAAGCCGAGGGCAACATAAACTACAAGTTTAACAGCTTTAAAACTCCATAGCCATTCGCCAAAGCTTGCAATAAAGCCAAGGAAATGCCTGTCAAGTTCCACTGTGGAAATCAGATTTACCTCGCCCACCTTGTTGCCTTCATAAGTGAAAATCGCCTTGCCTATAACCTGCCCTGAATATATAGGAGCATAAACTTTTTCAGGGATTTCGGTAGATATTTCCACCTTAGATACATCCCCAACATTTGGAAACATTGCATCAAGATTCTTTTCTGCCGAAAGCAACAGATGGTCTGTGCCGTCAGCTGCCTGCTTAACCTTTACTTCGCCAAAGATGTCATCACGCTTTGCAAGGCGTTTAGCAGAAAAATCGGTTAAACCGTGCTCAAGCAAAGCTTTTGATTCGTCGTGAGAAACCGCCATGTCCGATGCTTTGAAAATCACCGCAATTACCGATTTATCGCCTTTCTCTGCCGAGGAAACCAGACAATATCCCGCCTCGGAGGTAGAACCCGTTTTAATTCCTGTTGCGTAATCATAAAAATAATACGGATATCTCATTCTTGAAACAAGGTTGTTTGTGTTAATGAAATACCTTTTGTCCGACATATTTGTTGCAGGCAAATAAATATGAGCACATTCCACTATGCCACGAAATGTCTCGTTCTGCATCGCATAACAAGCCATCTTTGCCATATCGCGGGCTGTGGTGTAATGCTGTCCGTCCTGAAGGCCGTGAGGATTTACAAAATGTGTGCTTTCAAGCCCGATTTCGCTTGCCTTGGCATTCATTCTTTCAACAAATGCTTCAATTGTTCCTGAAACACCTTCTGCTATGGTTACCGCAGCATCATTGCCCGATGCGATAAGCAAACCTTCAAGCAGATTTTTAAGCGGCATTTCCTCGCCAACCTTTAATGCAATACTACTACCGTCAATTGCCAATGTATCAAAGGCTGCCTGAGATAGTTTGAGTTTTTGTTCAAGGCTGATTTCACCTTTCCCAACCGCATCAAGTGCCACAATTGCAGTCATAATTTTGGTGGTGCTGGCAGGAAACATCACTTTATCTGCATTTTTTTCAAACAGCATATTTCCGGTATTACCGTCAACCAAAATTGCAGCCTCTGCCGTAAGTGACGGCGCCGCCGCAAAAGTAGTCATAACTGTGCTGCAGACACAGCAAATTACAAAAACCACCGTCAACAGCCTGTACCATATTAAGTTTGAGGGAATTTGTTTATTATCCTTCATCTTACCGTTTTATTCCTCCAATTTATTTTTAGGAGATACCGCCTTCACGTTCAAGCTTTTCACGCTCGGCCTGAGAAAGACGTATATACTCAGGAATCAACTTTCCGTATTCAGTTATTTCACCTTTTTTGAGCTTATCAAGCCCGATTTCCGCAACCGCTCCTGCAAGATTAAGATTTGAAACCTTAGGAGCGAAATATGCCAACTCGCCCAAAGCTGCACGAATTTCTTCTTCAAAAACCAGGGTTGCATCCCCCATAAAGAGAATCTTTTTCCCGTATTCTTTCAGCTGAGCAAGTAATTCATCTAAAGCCAGTGCCCGATCATCCGTCAGGCATGCCAAACTGTTTCCACCTTGAAACAACGCATTATATACCTGATTGCGTCTTGCGTCAAGAACAGGTGCGATTATTCCGTCAAAATACTGCGACGAAAACGCCAAAGCCTCCAGGGTAGAAACCGCAATACAGGGCTTATTTGCCGCCTGAGCAAGAGCTTTAGCCGTTGCAACTCCTATTCTTACCCCGGTAAACGAACCCGGTCCCACAGCCGCCGCAAAGGCATCTATTGACGATGGTTCAACCTCAGCCGCTTTAAACATCTGCTCAATCTGCGGCATCATTATCTGTGAATGCGTTTTATTTTGATTTATTACTGTCTGTGCAACCATTATTTTGTCGCTCATAATAGCCGCTGTTGCCGCCATACAGCAGGTATCAATTCCAAATACAAGCATTTTTATCTCTCCGTTTTTTCAATAAAAATCTCCCGATAATCGTCACCCATTTCAGGATTTTTTTCAATTCTTACCTTTATATAACCCCGTGGCAAAACGTCTTTAATGTTTTGCGCCCACTCAATAATGCAAATTCCATCACCAAAAAAGTAATCATCCATCCAGTCACAGTTGTCTGCATCAACATTTTCCAACCGATAGGCATCAAAATGGTATAAATCAAGAGTTCCGTTGTACTCATTAACAATGGTGAATGTAGGACTCGAAACATCGCCTTCAATCTCAAAAAATTCTGCAAGACCTTTGGTAAATGCTGTTTTGCCTGCCCCCAAATCACCCAAAAGAGCAATGACACTGCCCGGAATAAGGCTTTTTGCAAATTTTTTTGCAGCCGCACGTGTTTCAGCCTCGCTGTAAGTCACAAACTTTTCCATAGCCGTTGCCATTCCTCCCGAAAAAAATATATATATTTATTTTACCTATATTTAATTATAAAGTCAATACAAAACTATTGAATTTTAATTTATTTTATTGTATACTGAATTCATACAAACAAATGACAACCCAAAATAACATAGGAAGGAAATATAAAAATGGAAAAAACAAGAGTTGACAAACACAACTATTATCTTGACATAGCAGAAACCGTTATTGAACGCGGAACCTGCCTTCGCCGTAATTTTGGCGCAATTATTGTAAAAAATGATGAAATTGTCTCCACCGGATACACCGGTGCACCCCGTGGCCGACAGAACTGTACCAATCTTGGTGTATGTGTTCGCGAAAAGCTTGCCATTCCACGTGGTGAAAGATACGAGCTTTGCCGCAGTGTTCACGCCGAGGCAAACTGTATTATCAGTGCACAGCGCCGTGATATGATTGATTCAACCCTTTATCTTGTGGGTAAGGATTATAAAACCGGCAAGCTTGTTGAAAACACCTCAAGCTGCTCAATGTGTAAGCGTCTGGTAATCAACGCAGGTATCAAGCAGGTAATCATCCGTGATACACCCACCGAATACAGAGTTGTAGACGTTGAAGACTGGATTAAAAATGATGAATCTATCGAAGGCGTTTTAGGGTATTAAATCTTCTTAAAAACAAAACCGCGGCAATGCCGCGGTTTTTTGTTGTTGTAAAATCTTATATCGGATATTAATATCCAACCTTTTCCCAACATTCGAATGGAGCTGCAAGTTCTTCACTGATATAAACCTGAGTCTTCTTTGTCTGGAGCATTGAGCTGGGAAGGTAAGGTGTGATAGGACCATGTGTGCAAAGACGGCTGGTCATTCTCTGCCATGATGAGAATGTACCGCATGTTGCAAGTGCATGAACCTCAATTCTTTCCTTTGCACGCATTACATCGAGAGGTCCGATTGTTGCTGCACAAGGAGGAACGTTAGCGATATCACCTGACTGACCGAATGTGCCGTTGAGTGAGTTCTGCATAATGGTCATTGGGTGAAGCTTAACAATCTGTGCGGGCTGGTTGAGCCATTCTTCGATGTCACCGCTGCCGATGAATTCCGGAATAGGATCAACGAAAGCCATATGGCCTGCCCACCCGGGAGATGTAGATGCAATATCAGCACCTGTACCCTCGGTGATGTCATCAATAATCTTTGAGTAATCCTTGATGTTTGCGTTTGTGGGGAAGTGAACATTTTCCATAGGCATACGGAGCTTTTCATCAATCTGGTAGTAGAGATACTTAATCATAGAATGTGCAAAACCTGCTTCGTATGTGATAGGAGCAATGTTACCGTTTTCATCTGCCCATTCGTCTTCTGCAACAAGGTGAACCTTGCTACAATCAACGCCAAAATAGTTGATAAGCTGTGCAAGAGGAATGTATGTATCAGGCTCGGGATTGCCGAGGATCATAGTGAAGCTCTTGCCTGCTTCAGATGCAGCTTTGAGGCGTGAAAAAAGTGTTGCAATGAGAACAGGATGGGGGTTCATCATAACTTTTACGTTAAATTCAGGATGCCACCAATCTTCTCTCTTTTCAAGATCCTTGCCACTGAGGCTACGAACATAATCGCAAACCTTCTTGTCCTTGAAAGGAACAAACTCATGAGGCTGGAAGTCAAATTTTGTTGCGGGATCAGTAATAAAACTCATTTTACAATTTCTCCTTTTAATATAGTATTTTTAACATTAAACCATTGATCAACAATGATTAAGTTCGCAAGATTGCCACGTTTAATCTGTCCAATTTCGGGCATATTCAAAAGACGTGACGGATTAAGTGATGCATATTTGAACACATCACAGATTGAGCCGCCGGTATGAACCATCATATTGCGGCAAGCAATATCAAGTGTCAGTTTGGAGCCTGCAATGTCGCCTCCCCAGTCAAAATTGATATCAAACGCTTCCTCAAGGCCAGGGAGCGGAGGTCCATCGGCAACAAAGGAATCGGCAATAAGAATTATCTTATCCTGACCTTTGATTTTTTTAACAAGCCTTATCATATAGGGATGAACGTGAACGCCCATAGAATCACAAATAAGCTCTGCATAGATATCGCTGTTGTAATTTACGGTTTCGTCAACACAAACGCCACGAACTTCGGGGTAATTTTCTAAAGTTCCCGTTGCATTTGTGTGGTGTGTGCCGAGTTTCAACCCATAAGGCATAAGAGCCTCTATCTGCTCGGGAGTAGCTTCGGAATGTGCGACCGAGAATACAATTTCGGGAATTTCACGCTTAACATATTTAACAAAATCAAGGATACCCTCTCTCTCGGGGGCAACGCACCAAACCTTTGCAAAGTCTTTTGCTGCCTCTACAACCTCAGCATAGCCCTTTTCAACAATTGCGTCCTTCCAGACATTCTTTTCTTTATCGCAACCAAAATCAGGATTAAGATACGGGCCTTCCATATAAACACCAATGATGTTTCCGCATTCTCCTGCAGCAATTGCATCCTTATATCTCTTTATAGCATCAAGATGCTCCTGCTTGTTCATACTGTAAAACAGTGCCGGCAGAACCGATGTAACACCGTGGTCAAGAAGTGTTCTTGAACACTTAATCGGGTCGTCATGAAAATATGTATGACCATCTGCATGGGTATGTATATCAATAAGACCGGGACCCACAAAATTTCCCTGTGCATCGATGATTTCAGCCTTTTCAGGAACAGCCAACTTTTTACCAAAATCAACTATTCGATCATTCTCAATAAGCAATGTAGCATTAGGTATATAATGATCGGGCATAACAAGTGTTGCGTTTATAATTGCTTTCATTGGTAGTTCCATCGTCTTTCTGTATTAATTTTAATATGAATATATGGTATAAAACACCACACTATCCCTTATATTTTAGATTATATCTTTGAAAAGGCCGCTTGTCAACCGCAATTTTTACGAAATATTTTCGTAATGTCAAAATTCCTTGAAATATATAAATCTTTGTGTTATACTGACTTGGAAAAATTCAAACACTATGCATTTTACGAAATTTTTCGGAGGTGTAGTCATGACACTTGCAAAAATAGCCAAAATGGCAAACGTGGCTGTGTCCACCGTTTCCAAAGCCTTTTCAGACAGTCCTGAAATCAGTGCAAATACCAAGGCATTGATTATAAAAATTGCAAAAGAAACAGGCTGTTACGAAAAATATTATAAACCCAAATACAACAAAAAGCTCATTGCCGTTATTTGTCCCGAGGTGTTGGGTATCCACTATTCTCAGATGATAACATATCTTGAGAATAAAATCTCCCACCGTGGTGACACAATGCTTCTTGCAGTAAGCAATTTTTCTCCCGAAAAACAGGACGAGCTTATTAATTATTATGCAAAATATGCGCACGCAGATGGAATAATAGTAATTGAGCCAGTAGGGAAAATTAAGGCAGCCACCGATGTGCCGATTATACAGATTGGTCTTGAAAAAAGCTCGGGCGAGGTACACGCAATCTTTGCCGATCTGGGCGACGCACTTAGCCAAAGTATCAACCTTTTACTGAAACTGGGGCACAAAAACATTGGTTTTATCGGTGAAAAAAATACCGCCAAGGAATACGATTTTTTTCGCAATACTGCCGCAGGATGCGGAGTTAAAATGCAATCCCGATATGTTTCGATTAACGAACACAGATTTCAGGATTGTGGCTACCATGGAATTGATGAAATGATAAAAGGCGGTAGTCCTCCCTCTGCTGTATTTGCAGCATACAGTCACATTGCGGCGGGGATTCTGCAAAGATTAAGTGAAGAACAGTTGCGCGTGCCCGAGGATATTTCGGTTATATGTCTTGACGATATCAGCACAACTCCTTATGGAAACATTCACCTCTCATGTATAAAAATGCACATTGAAGAGCTTTGTTCCGAGGCAATTCACCTGCTTTACAGAATTCTGGCAAAGCACCACAGCGTTTCAAAGCATACCATCACAGTGGAACGTCAGTTTTTTGAAGGTGAATCAATTGCAAAACCCAGATAATTAAAATCAAAACCCTTCCCCAAATTTATCAGGAAAGGGTTTTATTGTTTATGCCTTTTTTGTGTCAGGCTTGTTGAAAAAAAGCATGGCCAGAAGAATTGCCAGACACAGCGCAGGGTAAACCGAAAAAATTGCCATTGCAAAAATTACACCAAAAATTTTCATATTATGTAACCTCCAAATCGTTTGTAAGATTTATCTTGGTTACAGTATATGGCAATAGGTGTACTATAAAACGGACAGCTTTTATTATCAATAACTAAACTTTTCATAAACGGTTTTTATTGTCCGTGTTTGAGAGTCTAATTTTCTTTATCTTGCATTTCGGGCATGGATATGTATTTTTCCTCCATATCCTGCTGAAGCTTTTTAAGTTCCTCAATTATGTCGGTTATTTTGTTAAACATTGCAAAATACATACTTTTGTAGTCTTTCATTATTTTCATCCTTTCTGTTTGATTTTAGAAAAGCAAAATCTTGTACAAAAAAATGCGTGACCTCATCGAAGCCACGCACAAAAAATACATAGCTCCGATATTGTCGCCAAACAAAATCTCATAGACCTAACAGGTATATGCAGACGGAGCATTTGTATTTTTATCGTAATAAAAATACCTGTCGGTCTTTATAAAATTTTGTTTGGCTCGTTTAGTATAACACCATTTGGAAGAAATTACAATAGCCTTTTTTTGTAGAACTAAGTAAAATAAATAAATACGTAACAATTGCTTGACTTATCCACAAAAAAATGGTAAAATTATATGATAAAATAAGCTATTTATGCCACGAATTCAATTTTTGAATTGGCTGATGAAAAATATATTACAGAAAGGCATCTGAAACGTATGAAAAATTTAGGATTAAACGATATCAGAGAAAAATATCTTTCATTCTTTGAATCAAAAGACTGTCTTAGACTTGACAGCTTTTCACTTGTACCAAAGAATGACGCAAGTCTGCTTCTTATCAACTCAGGTATGGCACCTATGAAAAAATGGTTTACAGGCGCAGAAGTTCCCCCGAGAAAAAGAGTTACCACCTGCCAGAAATGTATCAGGACACCCGATATTGAAAGTGTCGGTAAAACTGCTCGTCACGGCACATTCTTTGAAATGCTGGGTAACTTCTCATTTGGCGACTATTTTAAACGCGAGGCTATTAACTGGGCATGGGAATTCCTTACCAAAGTTATGGAAATTCCCGAAGAAGTATTGTGGATTACCGTTTATGAAGAAGATGACGAAGCACGTGACATCTGGGTTAACGAAGTTGGTGTAAATCCCGAAAGAGTTGTAAAGCTTGGCAAGGACGAAAACTTCTGGGAACACGGCACAGGCCCTTGCGGTCCTTGCTCGGAAATTCACGTTGACCGCGGAATAGAATTCAGTTGTGGTAAGCCCGATTGTAAGCTGGGCTGCGATTGCGACCGCTTTATGGAAGTATGGAACCTTGTATTCACACAGTTTGACAAGGACGAAGACGGCAACTACAACCGCTTAGCAAACCCCAACATCGACACAGGTATGGGACTTGAGCGACTTGCCTGCATTATGCAGGGTGTAAATAACCTTTTTGAGGTTGACACCGTACAGAATACAATGAAGCATATTTCCCGTATTGCAGGAGTTGAATATAAGACCGACGAAAAGACCGACGTATCCCTCCGTGTTATTACCGACCATATCCGCAGCACAGTTATGATGGTGTCTGACGGTGTTATTCCTTCAAACGAAGGCAGAGGCTACGTTTTAAGACGTCTTCTCAGACGTGCGGCACGTCACGGCAGGCTTCTTGGCATCAAGGGCGAGTTCCTTTATACTGTTGCAGATACCGTTATTGATTCATCAATGCAGGGCTATCCTGAACTTGATGAAAAGAGAGATTACATTAAAAAGGTTGTAAGAATCGAAGAAGAAAAGTTCTCAAAAACAATTGAGGGCGGTCTTGCAATTCTGAACACTTATATCGAGGAAACAAAGGGCAAGGGCTGTGATACTCTTGCAGGCGAAGAGGCGTTCAAGCTTAACGATACCTATGGTTTCCCCATTGACCTTACAGTTGAAATCTGCGAGGAACAAGGTCTCAAAGTTGACAGAGAAGGCTTTGATAAGCAGCTTAAAATCCAGAAGGAAACTGCAAGAGCAAACCGCAAGGACGGCTCAAGCTGGGATGATGATTCTGCTGTCAACATCAAGGCTGAGGCAACCGAGTTTGTAGGCTATGACAGCTTGGAGTGCGAAACCCAAATTGTTGGTATTGTTGCAGACGGTACTCAGGTTGACGCAATCGGCGCAGGCGAAGAAGGCATTATCGTTGCAGCAAAGTCACCCTTCTATGCAGAAATGGGCGGTCAGGCAGGTGATATCGGCTTGATAAAGACTGCAAACGGCAAAGCAAAGGTTGTTGACACAAAGAAAAACGGAGACGGAATTTACTTCCACATTGTTAAAGTTGAGGAAGGCTCAATTTCTGCAGGCGATAAAGCAACCTTCACAGTTTGCAAAAAGAACAGAATGGCAATTTGCCGCAATCACTCAACAACGCATCTTCTGCACAAGGCTCTTAAGGAAACTTTGGGCACACATGTTGCACAGGCGGGTTCAGAAGTTACTGCAAATCACCTTAGATTTGACTTCTCTCACTTTGAGGCAATGACAGCCGACGAAATAAAGACTGTTGAAGCAAAAGTTAATGAAGCAATTTTAGAGGCAATGCCCATTACTGTTCAGGAACTTGACATTGAAGAGGCTAAAAAACTGGGTGCAACAGCACAGTTTGGCGAAAAATACGGAGCAACAGTAAGAGTTGTTTCTATGGGTGACTATTCTATTGAATTCTGCGGTGGTACTCATCTTTCAAACACAGCTCAGGCAGGCCTTTTCAAGATTATTTCTGAGAACGGCGTTGCAGCCGGTGTAAGAAGAATCGAGGCAGTCACCGGTATCGGCGTGCTTAATCAGCTTAATGATGCCAAAGATACCATCGCAAAGGTTGCCGATACAATCAAATCAAGTGTACACGAAATCGAAGCAAAAGCCGCATCGGTTGTTGAAGAAAACAAAAACCTAAAGCGTGAGCTTGAAAGCATAAAGAGCAAAATGGCAAACAGCGGTCTTGATGACCTTGTAAATTCAGCCGAAGAAGTTAAGGGCATTAAGGTTATCGCACATCAGCTTGGTGACGGTCTTGATATGAACGCACTTCGCAATGCAGGTGATAATCTCAAGCAAAAGCTTGATTCTGCTGTTATCGTTCTTGCATCAGCAGCAGACGGCAAGGTTAACATTGTTGCAATGGCAACACCCGATGCAATCAAGAACGGCGCTCATGCCGGCAATATTATCCGCGAAGTTGCAAAAATCTGTGGAGGCGGTGGCGGCGGTAAGCCCGACAGTGCACAGGCAGGCGGCAAAGATGCATCAAAAATTGCAGACGCTTTAGCACTTGTTAAAACATTGATTTAAAGAGAAGGGAATATTCCCTTCTCTTCCATACAGAATTTTGGAGGAAACATTATGTCTGATTGTATTTTTTGTAAAATAATTGAAGGTACAATTCCTTCAACCAAAGTTTATGAAGATGAATATGTTTTTGCCTTCAGAGACATTGAACCTCAGGCACCCGAGCATATTATAATTATTCCAAAACAGCATATAAAGTCGGCAAATGATATTACTGCCGAGAATTCGTCCCTTGTTGCCAAAGTATTTGAAACAGCGGCAAAAATCGCAAATGATTTAGGCTTTGCCGAAAAAGGATACCGAATTGTAAATAACTGCGGTGAAGATGGCGGTCAAACCGTTGGTCATATACACTTTCACCTGCTTGCAGGAAGAAATCTGCAGTGGCCCCCCGGCTAAAAATTGACAATCGCAACTTAAAATTAACATTAGAAAGGTTTGACACCTATGAAAAACGATCTCGATAAATATATACAGGATGTCCTTGAGCAACATAAAAGCTTTAGCAGCATCCCCAGTCATTACTATACCGAATTTAATGTAAAACGAGGACTTCGCAACCCCGATGGAACAGGTGTTTTAGCAGGTCTTACCGCAATTGGAGAAGTGCACGGTTACGTCCTTGATGAAGGTGTAAAGGCGCCCATTGAAGGTACATTGAGATACCGCGGCATCTCAATTCAGGACATTGTTGAAAACTGTCAGAAAGAAGGCAGATTCGGTTATGAAGAAGTTGTGTTTCTTCTTCTCTTTGGATACCTTCCCAAAAAGGATGAACTCAATACCTTCTCGGAAAGTATTGCAAAAAGAAGAAACCTCCCCTCCAACTTTGCCGAAGATATGATTCTAAAGGCTCCCAGCCATAACATTATGAATAAACTTGCAAGATCAGTTTTGGCTTTATACTCTTATGACGAGGAAAATCCCGATGACATCAGCACCGAAGCACTTTTCAGGCAGAGTCTTGAACTTATTGCAAGATTTCCGACTTTAGTTGCCTATGCATATGCAGCAAAACGCCATTATTATGACGGCAAAAGCTTAGTGCTGCACAATCCAAAGCCAGGACTTTCAATCGCCGAGAACTTTCTTTATATGATAAGACCTAACCACAAATACACCGAAACCGAAGCCAAGGTTCTTGACCTTGCCCTCATGCTCCACGCAGAGCATGGTGGCGGTAACAACTCGGCATTTTCAATACGTGTGCTGTCTTCAAGTAGTACCGACACATATTCTGCAGTCGCTGCGGCAATCGGTTCTTTAAAGGGTCCAAAGCACGGCGGCGCTAACCAGAAAACTCTTGCCCAGATGGCTGAGATGAAAGAAAAGGTTGCAAATTGGGATAATGACGACGAAGTTTACAATTATCTTTGTAAAATTGTCCGCAAGGAAGCCGGTGACGGAAGCGGCTTGATATATGGTATCGGTCACGCAATCTACACCCTTTCTGACCCTCGTGCAGTATTGCTGAAAGCGTGTGCTGAAAAGCTTGCCAAGGATATTGGCGGTGATACCGAAAAGGAATTTCAGCTTTACGCCTCTGTTGAGCGTATTGCGCCCAGAGTGTTTGCAGATTTGAAAGGTATTACCGATCCTATGCCAGCAAATGTTGACCTTTACTCAGGGTTTATTTATCAGATGCTGAACATTCCTGAGGAACTTTACACCCCCATATTTGCAATGGCACGTATTGTAGGCTGGTGTGCTCATCGTATTGAAGAGGTGCTTACCGGCGGCAAGATTATACGCCCTGCATACAAAAGCATTGTAAAGAGAAGAGAATATACTCAGATTGATGAAAGATAATTAAGAGCTGTTAAAATTTCCCCTACCTAAAGGAACAGAAAATTATAACTTATAAATTTTTAATCTATACAAAAAAAGAACTGTTTAAAACAGTTCTTTTTTGTCTTCTTTTATTTATACTTTTTATTCAGTTGTTTAATAAGCTGTTTCATCTCATCAACTACAAAATCAGGCGAAAGTATCTCTGCCTTGTCTCCAAAACCCACAAGCCAGCCAAGAAATACCGGGCTGACAGCTACATTCAGATTGCAAACAAAATGATTTTCGTCAACCCTCATTGTAGGGATATCTGTGCCAAACCGGTCAAACACAACCCCGGCAAGAGAATTCTCAAATTTCACCGAAACGTTAACCGCCTTGCCGCCAAACATAGAGAATATGGATTTTGTATATTCCGATAAGTCAAAGTCTTGTTCCGGCAGCTCACGTTTTTCATCACAAAGTTTGATGCTGTCCATTTTATCTACTCGATAATGAGCAAAATTACCATACTTCTTTTTATATACAATCATATAATAGTTCTCATCGTCCCAACTAAGTGCAAGGGGTGATTCGCAATACAAGCCTCCGTCTTTGCGATAAACCTTTTGCTTATCCACATCAAGTTCAAAATAGCGGAATGTAATTTGCCGATTCTCAGAAATCGCCTCATATATTTTATCAACATTATAATAAATCTGCTCGTTTACCGCCTTGACACGATTGGTAACATACACTTGACGGCGCAGTTTTGTTGCCGCATATCTGCCCGCCAGACTTTCGATTTTTGAAATCAATTCCAGACTTTTTTTCTTGGTAATAAACTTTGACGCCTGAACACTGTCAACCAATAGCTTAAGCTCAGGTAATTCAAAATCACGGCTTGCCACAAAATATCCATAGCTTTTTGATTTCACAGAGCATATGTCCAATCCAAACAGCCGCAGACATTCTAAATCGTCGTAAATACTCTTTCTCTCTGCCGATATATCATATCGTTTCAGCTCGGTAATAAGTTGTGAGACAGACAAAGTATGCTCCTCATCGGTTTGTTCCAACAAGATTTTCATCAGATAAAGAAGTTTTAGTTTTTGATTTGAAGATTTCATAATATCAACCTCTGTACGTTAAGAAGTTACAACAATTCCACAGAAATATCCTGTCTGCGACCCGTATAGTTTCTCTGTCTGCCACCATAAATTCCCTCTAACAAACTTTGTAATTCCTCGAGGGCTTTGGTATATTCCCACTGCGATGCAGTTTGTGCAAACCTACACATACCTCCTGCAATTATCGAAGATAACGCCTTGTTGTCAATATCCACTTCGGTTTTGGCGTCTCTTATAATCTCATTAATATATCCATCAGCAACAGCAGTAAGCCGATTATACATAGCTCCCTGCACAGACCAGTGCAGCTCATCCGCCTTTTCGGTCCTGAATTCTCTCGACACCGCATATACCGCTTCAAGAACTTTTATCAACTGTTCAGATAAATCACCGTTTTCTTTCCGCAGAGCCTCGCCAATAAATTTTTCCCATTCATCCTGAAGGTCAGCAATCACTACATCAAAAATCTGTTCCTTTGACTTGAAGTAGTAATAAAATAAACCTACCTCGCATCCTACCTCTCTTTGGATTGTTCGTATTGTAACACCGTCAAATCCTTTTTCAAAAAACAACCGTTTTGCCACGCTCAAAATTTCATCACGTGTTCCTCCGCTTGTTACCGCTTTCCTTGCCATATGTATCCCTCCGATTTTTTATGTAGTTGCATTTTAAAACAAGTCTCGTGTAATCTATAATCACTACTTAATTATGCTATAAAGTCTTAATATTGTTAAGATTGACTGCTCGGTAGTATAACTCTCTTTCGGTGAAAAGTTGTTATCCCCCGTTCCCTTCATTATGCCATATTCTTTCATTGTATAAATAGCATTATGAGCCCAATCTGAAATATACATATCATCAGCAAAAGGTTCATTATTTAATATAAGATTATCGTTATACAATGAATAAACTCTGCAAAGGATTGTTGCGGCTTGTTCTCTTGTAAGATAGTCATGCGGCGCGAACCTGTTATCGCCCACACCATTTATAATTCCAAGTTTTGAAAGAAAACTGATTTTTTCGTTATGTGTGTCTTTGTATGTTACAGTCTCACGGCCGACAACCTCCATATTTCTTACAAAAGGCAACTGATAAATAAGTTCACAAAAGCTTTCACGGGTTATATTTTTACGATATCTGCATTTAAGATGTTCAGGTATCAGTCCAAGCTCCGATGCAGCATTTACATCATTTTTTGCCCAATCGGACGGAGTGTCAAAAGTACATCGAACAACATTCCCTGTAACACAACCGGCTTTGCCCAACCCTCTGCCGATATAAGCAATGCCGTTTTTGAATTCGCCGCCCCTTGTCCACATATGGCCGTTTTCTTCCTGCTGTTTAAGAACGATTTCGCCTTCCTCATTAATATATGATGTTTCTCCGTATCTGCTGTAAATCATATTCTGCACAACAGATGCCATACCTTCTGAAAAAGCACCCTGTACATAATAGCCTTTGGGAAGTGAAAGCATATATTTACCATCGGTGTTTATATAACCTTCAAAATTATAAGTTGAAATACCAATAAAGCCGTTGTCTCCAACCTTTGTAGCATAATTAAAATTACTTATAAGCGTTTTGCCGTTGGAATTTACAAGTCTTGTACCGATTGCATCAGTTACATTAAAAACATCGCTTCCAATATATTCAATATATCTTGCATCCTCCACAATTATTTTTCCGTCAATGTTGGTCAACTTATATACATTATCTTCATTGTAAGAAATTACGCTGCCACTTTCAGTAATAAATGTTACATACTCATCAAGT
This sequence comes from Clostridia bacterium, assembly GCA_045648175.1. Taxonomy (GTDB): domain Bacteria; phylum Bacillota; class Clostridia; order Monoglobales; family Monoglobaceae; genus SIG440. The sequence goes on along the minus strand of JAZRNN010000086.1, from coordinate 7,773 downwards.
TCAAGCAATACATTGTAGGATTTATCTGTTATTGTGTTTTTTATACCACCTATAATAAGTATATAGCCATCGACACCATCAAAAAGGTGCGGTTCACCTGTCTCATATTTTTTAAGTATAGCTTCATCCTTATCAATAATACACCATTTTCCGTCAATTTTTACTTTATATAACTTGTCACCAAACCTGAAGGCGTTGTCTTCGCCGTATTTCTTAAGCAACTGCTCCCTTATCTCATCATCTACTTCTGTTTCCCACATCTGGTCTTTGGTAATTTCATTTCCGTACAAATCAAGATATTTTGTCTCACCATCATACAGATCAAAAACATAACCCTCTGTGTAAACATCAATCCTTTTCACATTTCCATAATCTATATATTCATAGTCATAAAGGGGCTCAGCCGTGATTTCGGGCTTGGAGTATCTGATAACACCATAGTTTGTGCCGTCAGTAACAACAAAATCGTCTTTAGTGGTAACTCCCCAAAGATTTGCATCCTCCCACCAGTAAACACTGTCAATTCTTATTTTTGCATCTGAAAAGTCAACAATTATGTTACCCTCTTTATCTATAAGCTTTTTATCCAGTGTGTATGCAATTCCGTTTCGGTATCCGTGTGACCAGTCGCCTGATTCAAAAAGTACATTTCCGTTATAATCAATTACGTGATTAACCCAAGTGCCGTCACTGTCAACCCTTGTCGCAAAAGCTACGCCTTCATTGTACGATGAAATCCTACGGTAATTAAACTCTGATACCTCTTCCCCGTACAAATTGTAATATCCGCCGTGATCATAGGATTTTTTTGCCGCAATTCTGCCCTCGGATATGTCCGATATATCAATGTGCTCAAGCGGCAAAATGATATTTCCGTCAAAGTCAACCACTCCATACAAATTTCCGTACTCATCTTTATCCTGACGGGTATTCTCGGCAGTTACAACAATAAGTCTGTTATCAATATATACCTTGTGAGGTGAATATTGAAGCATTGGGTTAAAAATAATATTTCCGTGCATATCAACAAGACCGTAAAGGCCATCTTTTGTTGTTACATAAAAGGTATTGTGTTCATCATATAAAGGCTTAATATAGTCGTACTCAAATTCTCCTACTTTTTCTCCATTATGGTCGAGAAATCCATATTTACCCTCATTTCGTGCAATAATCAACCAGCCTTCTTTGGGAAGATATATGTCGTCATATGTTGCAGGAATTACAACCTCAAATTCATTGTTTACGGTGCCAACCTTATAATTTTCAAAATAAAGCATATGGCCTCCAAAAAACTTCATACAATCATATTTGTTTTTTTGCACAAATTTGCTGTAAGGATAAGTCGAAATAAGATTATCCCCGTAATATACCCCAAATTCCCCCTGATAATACGAAAGTGGCCTGCCATCATTATTTTTACCATGATCTATAAAAATAGTTTCATCCGAAATACCGATTACATTGCCATCATATACATTTGATGCTCGTCCATGGTACCCAAGAACATAAGTTTTGCCATTTTTTCGGGCTAATGCATTAAAATCATCAAACTCACCAATATAATCATAATTATCAGACAGCTTATTACCATCCGCATCATAAAGAGCAACCGTGCCATTTTTGTAAGTTGCTTTATATATGTTAAAATTCTTATTTTTCTCAATATTCGAAAATTCAAGAGGCATAATATACTCATAATTTCCCAATGAATTCACCGCATACACCGGAACACACAAAGTCAAAAGCACAACAATCATAATAAAACTTATAATTCGTTTCATAATATTTTCCTCCTTCATATCTTAATCTCAGATAAACCCGACACGTTATCATGTTTCAAAATTTGTTCTTTTCGTAATTCGTATATAATAATTATATCACAGGCTACAGGAAAAATCAAACCTTTTTGAACAATGTTCAAAAAAGGTTTCAATCCTCTAAAAAGTGTGTCTTTTCTGTTTTTCAAGCCACTCCTTTTTATATTCAGTGGAGATATTTTCTGTCTTTAAAAACTTTATCACATCAACAAGTCTCTGGGTAGAATATTCAACCATTGCCCGCGCAATTCTTTCGTTCATACCATCGTGCATATCGCCCTCATACGAATTAGGTATATTGGCCATCCATGTAAATGGAGAGCGAATTCCCCTCTTCGAAAACTCGTCAAAGCGATGGGTAGATTCATAGCTTTCCTGATAAACCTTGTCAAGACGCACCGTTTCTGGACGTACTCCGTAGACCCAGCCCATTTCAACAAAGTCTGCGTGTCCTGTTCGTTTCTTTTCTTCAATATAACTTTGCAGAATTTTTCTGTCTTCGGTTGTCAGGAACTTATATCCCTGATTAAGAATTTTCTTGGGCGTTGCAAAGTCAGAGCCAAGAGAATAGCTAAACACTGAATAAGGTGTTTTTTCATACAGCAAGCCCCGCATAAAGAAATCAATCATACTGCTGTTTCCGCCATGACCGTCGTAAATCAGAATTCTATCAAAGCCATTGCGGTAAATCTCACTGCAGGTTTCCTTTAAAATCTGCAGCCTTAACTCAGGACTGAAAATTACAGTTCCTGCAAATTCTCCGGCACCGGTCTTCTCTCCAAAATATATTGAAGGAAAGATGCAAACAGGTTCTTCCTCTGCAGCTCTTTTTGCGATTTCGGTTATATGAATGACATCCGTTCCCACCGGCATATGCTGACCATGTTTTTCAAGACAGCCAAGAGGCACAATGCAAAGCCCGCCTGATGCCTTTATTGCATCAACAAATTCTTCTTCTCTTAAATTTTCCCACAGCATAAGTCTCACCTCATATCAATACTTGCTACTTTTATTTTATCACAACAATACAAAAGGGTCAATCCTTACGGACTGACCCTTTAAATCTTTTATCTTATTATTTGTTGAGGTTTGCCTCAAGTGTATCCATGCTTTCCTTGATTTCCTTAGGAAGTTTGTCGCCAAACTGTGCAAAAAATTCTCTCTGGTTAGCAAGGTCTTCCTTCCAAGCATCAATGTCGATTGAAAGGAGCTCATCAACAACCTCGTCGCTGAGGTCAAGACCGTCAAGCTGAAGGTCTGCCTTGTTGGGAACATAACCGATTTCTGTTTCAACTGCCGAAACCTTGCCTTCGCAACGGTCAAGAATCCAGTTGAGAACACGCATATTGTCACCAAAGCCGGGCCACATAAAGTTGCCGTCTTTGTCAAGTCTGAACCAGTTTACATTGAAGATAGCGGGAGGATTTGCAATTTTCTTACCCATATCATACCAATGCTGGAAGTAATCTGCCATATTGTAACCAACGAAAGGACGCATAGCCATTGGGTCACGTCTTACAACACCTACTGCGCCTGCTGCTGCCGCAGTTGTTTCAGATGCCATTGTTGCACCTACGAATACACCATGATCCCAGTCACGAGCCTGGTATACCAGCGGAGCAGTCTTTGCACGGCGGCCGCCGAATACGATAGCTGAAATCGGAACACCCTGGGGATTTTCAAATTCAGAAGAAATGCAGGGGCAGTTCTTAGCAGGAGCTGTAAATCTTGAGTTGGGGTGTGCAAGCTTGTTGCCGTCAGCGGTATATGCTTTTCCGTCAACCTTAGCACCCTTCCATTCAGTTGCGTTGCTGGGAGGATTCTTGTCAAGCCCTTCCCACCAAACCGTCATATCATCATCATTGATAGCAACGTTTGTAAAGATTGTATTCTTCTTTGTAGCTTCAAGTGCATTGAAGTTTGATTTTTCAGATGTACCGGGAGCAACACCAAAGAAACCCGCCTCAGGGTTGATAGCGTAAAGTCTGCCGTCTTCGCCAACACGAAGCCAAGCGATATCGTCACCTACTGTCCATACTTTGTAACCCTTTTCCTGAAGAAACTTGGGAGGAATAAGCATAGCAAGGTTTGTTTTACCACAAGCTGAGGGGAATGCTGCACAGATGTACTTAACTTCACCCTTGGGATTTTCTAAACCAAGGATAAGCATATGTTCTGCCATCCAGCCTTCCTTCATACCTTGGTAAGATGCGATACGGAGAGCAAAACACTTCTTGCCGAGAAGAACGTTTCCGCCGTAAGCTGAGTTTACTGACATAATTGTGTTATCCTGTGGGAAGTGAACAATATATCTCTCATCAGGATTAACATCCTTCTTTGCGTGGAGACATTTAACAAAGTCACCATCTTCGCCAAGAGCATCAATTACAGCCTTACCAACTCTTGTCATAATATCCATGTTAAGAACAACATAGATGCTGTCTGTCAACTCAATACCAATCTTTGAGAAGGGTGAGCCAACAGGACCCATTGAATAAGGAATAACATACATTGTTCTACCGGCCATTGAACCATCATACAATGCATTGAGCTTCGCATACATTTCAGCGGGTGCCATCCAGTTGTTGATGGGGCCAGCCTCTTCCTCGGTTTCTGTACAGATAAATGTTCTGTCTTCAACACGGGCAACGTCGTTTTCTGCTGTTCTGTGATAGTAGCATCCGGGAAGTTTTTCCTGATTAAGCTTAATCATTTCGCCGCTTGCCACTGCTTCTTCACGAAGTGCTTCAAGCTGAGCTTCTGAGCCGTCAATCCATACCACTTTTTCGGGCTTGCAAAGAGCTTTCATTTCTTCAAGCCAGGTGAGTACTTTTTTGTTTGTAGTCATTTTTACTACCTCCTGTTTTATATTAAAGTTAATCATTTTACAAATTTAATCGCAAGGAAGAGTCAAAATATTCCACTCTTCTCACGTATAACATAATATCATATTTCACGCAAGATTTCAATAGGCTTTTGACAAAATTTTAACGAAATTTAGTGTTTAGAAAAGCTCTTCACTGTTAAATTTTTACTGTACGTTTCCTTTAAACAATGTTCCCGTTTGTTTTCCTTCAAAAATACCATAAATTCTTTCGGGATGAGCCCCGTTTGTAATAATCATGTCAATACCTTCAGAATTTACAATTTCTGCAGCCTTAAGCTTTGTAACCATTCCACCGGTACCGCGACTACTCCCTGCACCTCCGGCAATTGCGTATGTATTATCATCAACTTTTTCCACCATCGTAATGAGTTTTGCATCGGGGTTTGTTTGCGGATTGCTGTCATAAAGGCCGTCAATGTCCGAAAGTATAATCAAAAGCTCTGCATCAACCAGCTTTGCAATATGTGCTGAAAGTGTGTCATTGTCACCAAATTCCAGCTCATATGTCGAAATTACGTCGTTTTCATTGACGATGGGGATAACTCCATATTCAAACATTGTTTCAAAGGTATTTTTTGTATTTATATACCTCTCCTCAACATCAAGAATAAACTTGGTAAGCAGTACCTGTGCCGATGAATGTCCGTATTCCGAAAAGAATCTGTCATACATAGAAACAAGAGTCGCCTGACCAATTGCCGCAAGAGCCTGTTTTTTTCTTGTATCGGATGGTTTTTCGGCAAGGTTTAACTTGCCAACTCCGGCACCTACCGCACCACTGGATACAAGCACCACCTCAATACCCCTGTTGCGAAGGTCGGATACAACACGCACTATGCTTTCTATCTTTTTTATATTCAATTTGCCAGTTTCATAGGTCAAAGACGAGGTTCCAACCTTAATGACCACTCTTTTTACCTTTATTAATTTTGAGTAATCCATAATATGACACCTTTCTTATTTTCATATTTATTGTAAGGAATTATCAAATTATCCCCCATTTTAATTTAGTATACTAATTTACCTAAATATTGTCAAGTTAGAATTACATATGTTGAAATCTGTTGTTTTTTGTGTTAAAATATGATTATCTCTAAAAGAAAGGCGTATATTTATGAAAACATTATCTAAACTTTTTGTAATATTCCTTTGTGTAAGTCTAATTTCAGGCTGTTCTACAAAAGCTCCGACAGAGCCGGTTCAGCAAACAAACACAACGCCATCCGAAACACCCGCCGACCCCTCCGCCGCAGAAATTGAAAACTTTTTTTCAACGTATATAAATACCAACGAAAGACCTGTTGCAGTAATGGTCGACAATGACGACAAAAACGCACGCCCCCACGCAGGACTTGATGACGCATACCTTATTTATGAACTGGTTGTCGAAGGCGGCGCAACAAGATTTCTTGCACTATTCCGCGGAGTAGACACCAAAAAGATTGGCCCCATCCGCTCATCAAGACACTATTTTCTTGACTATGTAATGGAAAACGATGCTATCTATACCCACTTCGGCTGGAGTCCCAAGGCAATCACCGATATTTCAGCTTTTGGCATTGACAAGATAAACGGAATTCTTGGCTCAGATGAAAGCATCTTTTGGCGCGAACAAAAATTTAAGGGCGACTGGCACAGTGCCTATACAAGCATTGAAAAAATCAGGTCTATGGCAAAACAAAAAGGATATCCAGCCGAAACCAACCACAAAAACGGAATAAAATACGCAGATAAATATATAAATCTGCCATATGAAAATTCAGCAAAAGAAGTCCGGCTTGTATATTCCGGAGGATATAACACCGGATATTCCTACAATTCGGAGAAAAATATTTACGAAAAAACCATTAACGGTGCACCCCACTCTTTGCAAAACGGTAACGTGCTTGAGACAAAAAATATTATTGTCGTTCTTGTACACGACTCTGCTCTTGGCGACGGCACCGACCGTCGCAATATCAACACAGCAGGAAGCGGAAAGGGCTACTATATAACAAATGGTGCCTTTGAGGAAATTACATGGTCAAAACCGTCACGAAGCGCTAATACAACATATAAAAAATTAGACGGAAGCGACCTTTTAATTAACCCGGGCAAAACCATAATAAATTTAATCAGCCCATCGGCAGAAGTTACAATTCAATAAATCTAAAGGAATTTATATATGAAAATCAAGAATCTTGAACTTAAAAACAACGTGCTCCTTGCACCTATGGCGGGTGTCACCGACAAAGCCTTTCGTATGATAACCAAACCTTTTGGTCCCGGACTTATGTATACCGAAATGGTCTCGGGCAAGGGTCTGTTTTACAACAGCAAAAAGACTTCTGACCTACTTGCAACCGAAGAAGACGAAAGGCCTGTTGCAACACAGCTTTTTGGTCACGAACCCGATGTGCTTGCATCAATTGCAGAAAAGTCACTGGAATTTGGCGCAGAGCTTATTGATATAAATATGGGTTGTCCTGCACCAAAAATCACAGGAAGCGGCGACGGCTCGGCACTTTCAAAAACTCCGCAGCTTGCAGGTGAAATAGTATCTGCAGTTGTTGCGGCGGTAGATGTCCCGGTAACAGTAAAAATCCGCAAGGGCTGGGACGACTCCCTGATTAACGCCGTTGAAATGGCACAAATTGCTGAAAAAAACGGAGCATCCGCCATCACTGTTCACGGCAGAACACGTCAGCAATTTTATAGTGGGACTGCCGACCTTGATATAATCAAAGAGGTAAAGCATGCGGTTTCAATCCCCGTTATAGGTAATGGCGATATTTCCGATGAAGACAGTGCAAAACATATGCTTGAATATACAGGCTGTGACGGAATTATGATAGGCAGAGGTGCACAGGGGAATCCGTGGATATTTGAGAGGGTTCTCCACTACCTTGAAACAGGCCAAAAGCTCCCTCCGCCCACACCCGAGGAACGTGCCGCAAAAATGAGGGAACACCTTGAATTACTTATAAAATATAAAGGCGACTACCGCGGCATTCAGGAAGCACGCAAGCATATGGCGTGGTATATCAAAGGTTGTCGGGGCGGTGCAAAACTGCGAGAGGCAATTATGCG
>JAZRNN010000085.1:0-62125 GCA_045648175.1 Clostridia bacterium | reverse complement strand
CCATACGGTCGGTGGGATGTGTGTTAAGATACAGGTTCCATTCGTGAGCAGCAAAGCTGTATGCCATAATTTCTTTCATAAGAGAGTTGCGTTCATTCATTTGTCCATTGCCTCCTTGCCAAGAGATTGTTTACCGTAAACGCCAAGAGGAAGGTCAAGTGTTGGGAAGATTGTTCCGCGATTGTGTCCCATCTCCGGGCTGTAAAGGTTACGGTCGTTTGCTATTTGTATGGGAATATATGCATAGCCTTCGGGCATAAAAGTTTGCATATTAAACATAAGCTTTCATTCCTTTCCTGAGGGTATAAAAACTCCTCGGTTTATCATATGTGACCAATCGACAAAGGGTTACAAAAAAGTTTAAAATTTTGGTGGTTTTTGTTGACAAAACGGGATGAAGTGGTAAAATAAATGTGATTAACCAAACTTATATAATGCAAGAGACTAGAAATAAAAAAGGTTTTGAACTTACAGAAGGACCGATATTAAAAAATCAGACAGCTTGCTGTCCCTATATTTCTGACGTTGTGATTGTGGGTAAATTTGCAGGCTCTGAGATTTACTCAGGAGTATCCCGAGCTTGTTGCTGTTATGTATGTTGATGCCCCTGCTGTTAATATGCTCAGTCAGTGCGGTCTTGGTCGCAATACTGTTACAAAGGAAAGAACAACAAGAGAAATGTATGAATTCTATAACCTTGATGCTGAATCGTTGATAGCTTTCCGCAGAAGTCCAATAGACTTTATGGATAAACTCACTGACAATGATATTCCCATTGTGCTTGTCTATGGAGATGCAGACGAGGCAGTAATCTGGAAAGAAAGCGGTAAGTGGCTTGTGGAACACTACAAAGCTAAGGACGGTAATATGAAAACAATCTTAAAGCCCGGCTGTGGACACCATCCTCACGGACTTGAAGACCCCACACCGATTATTGAGTTCATAGAGCAAAACTATAGATAAAAAATAGAAGGGTTGCTTCTCAACCCTTCTACTTTTTTAATAAATCTGCTGCCGACTTCTTTTGTGTGCGAAGATATCGTTTAAGCATAAATAAGTCTTCGGGATCTCGACTGATATGGTTCATACCGCTTTCGCATGAAAGACTTGCTTTAAAGCCCATTTCCTTTATAATATCAAAGGAATCGTTGCTTACGCTGCCAAATGGATATGTAAAGGTGTTGGGGGCATATCCTGTATTGCTTAAAAATGCATCCTGCAGTTTGCCGATATCATCGGTGAGAACTGATTTATATTCTGCAAGGGATTCGCCCTTTTTCTTTTTTGTTCCGTTTCTACCCTTGTCGGTGGTGTGCAGGTTGTAGGAATGATTTTGGAATTCAACAAATCCTGATTTCATCATATTTTTAACGTCATTCCACGTAACGTGCGAATATGACGGATTTTCATCGGGTGATTTGGTGTAAAGGTCGGTGTAGTAGCCTATAATTGAAATAACCGCCTTGGAGTTGTATTTTTTGAGTAAAGGAAAGGCGTAGGCGCAGTTATTAAAATATCCGTCATCAAAGGTAAGTACAACGGGCTTTGCCGGAAGATCGCTTTTGCCTTCGGTATAGTTGATTAAATCCTGCATAAAGATGGTGGTATAGCCATTTTCTGAAAGAAATTTCAAATCCTTTTCAAAGGCGGCTTCACTTATAATATAATCGCCATGGGTGTTGCCGCTTCTGAAAACATTATGATACATCAGTATTGGAACATCAACTTTATCAGCTTTGGTGTCCCCAAGCCAGGCAGAACTTTGCGGAGTGGCATCGGTGGGAGTTTCGATGGCAGTTGCGGGCGCGGTAGGGTTGTCATAAAGCTTGATTATGCCAATACTTGCAAGTGATACCACCAAAATTGCAAAATAGTATATAAGTGTTTTCATTTTAATAACATACATAAGTATAAAGCCTGCCTTTCGTAGTCCTTGTTTACTCCATATTTTCAACTGATTTTTCAAAAAAATCGTATTTGCGACGATATTCTTTTGCTCCCTCATCTTTAGTGACAGCACTTGCATTTTTTGCAAGGAATTTTGAAATTTCATAGCAATCAATCCATATTTCGCCGTTGCCATCTTTTTGTGATTCATCAAAGATAAGTTGTAGTCCCCAATGCAGATGAGGGGTGTCGATGTTGTTGACATTTTCTTTTGAGCTGTATCCCGTCATACCAAGATATCCTATGACATCACCGGCTTTTACCGTGTGACCGATGGATAAATCTTCGGGGTAAGGGTGGTCTTTGCGCAGATGTGCGTAATAGTAATATCTCTTTCGGTCAAAACTGCGGATGCCTATTCGCCAGCCGCCGTATTGATTCCAGCCGATTGCCTCTACCGTGCCGCTTTCTATGGCGATTATGGGTGTGCCGACGCTTCCCATCATATCGTGGCCAAGATGCCGCCGTCTGTAACCATAACTGCGGCTTGCCCCAAAATCGTCATAGTGGGAATATCCGTAGCCTTTTGCAATGGGCGAAAATGCTTTCAGCCCGTATTCCTTTTCCCATACAGGGTTGTTGTTTTCATCAAATTTTTGGACCTGATATTCGCCGGCAAATTCCGAAAGAACAGCCGAGTATGCCTCATGGTAGTAAGGATAGTATTTCATATCGCGGGTTATGTCACACATAAGTTCTCCGCCTTTTATGCGATTTGCAAGAGCGGTCAGGTCAGAACTTTTAAATCGTTTGAAGTCGCTGCCGTATTTTGCCCCTAAAACTGCCAGAAGTTCAATCCAATTAAGGGGCGTTTTGGTATTTTGACTTTCAATGTCAAGCTTTAATGCCGCCTGCATGGCGTCGGCGGTTACGCCAAAATCGACCCATTTAATATAATCTTTTTTAGCTTGACTTTTAGTGCTTGTTTCGGGCTGAGGCAAATCATCTTTTGCGGTTTTTACCGAATGGTTATGCCAAATGCCTGAAAGTGTTGCCAGCGGTATAATAACGGCAAGAGCAACAACAAGAAGTCTTCTGCTCAGCCTGAAAGATACAAACATAGGAAAACCCCTCCCATATATCTTATGGAAGGGGTTTGGAAAATATGTCCATTTTTATTCTTTATTATTTTCAAAACCGCTTTGCAAAACATCTAAAGCCCAGTCGCGGTTAACCTTGGATGTATCTGCAAATTTTTCGGCTGATGTCTTGAATTGTTCGGCTATTGCGTCATAAGTTTGCATCGAGAGCATTGCACGGCAGTTTTCGGCATTTTCGGTAATTATAAAAAACATCAGGTTGTTGTTTTCAAAATCTCTTCCGCCATAGAAAATTCCCAGAATCTTTGCGCCGGGACGTTCGTCCTCAAACTGGTCTTCAAGCATTATCTTATAAAGCTCTACAACCTTGTCATCAATCTGGTCTTCACAAAGGGCAATTTTTTCAACAAATTCGTTTATTGTGGAGACAATTCTCAAAGTATAATCTTTAACCCTGAGTGCAGATAAATTCTCTTGCTCCATACCCGACACAAGTGCAATGATGAATTTATTGTCAGGGTCGGTATAGGTGCAGTCATATGCAACTAAGATTTCCTCCCCGCATAAGGGACAGGTGAATTTAAATATCTCGCGGCTGAAAATATCCTCTTTAAGATTGGGATTATCAGATACATCAATGGATGAGTATATCCTGAAGTTGCTGTCCTCAAAACAGGCGGGACAGTTTATTGTAATAGTTTTTTGTTGTGTCATATAAGATTCCTCTTATTATTTTATAGTTTTAATATCATATGGGGTTGTCTGGTAAACATAATAGTTAAGCCAGTTTGAATAAAGCAGGTTTGCGTGGGCACGCCAACTAACCATTGGTTCTTTTGAGGGGTCGTCATCGGGAAAATAGTTGATGGGAACTTTAATGTCAAGACCCTTGGCAACGTCGCGGTCATATTCGTTTTTCAACGTGTGAGAATCATATTCCGAATGGCCCGTGATAAAAAAGCGACGTTCATTTTTATCGGTAATTATATAAACTCCCGATTCATCTGACTTGGCGAGAATTTCCAATGAAGGAACCTTATTGATGTCTTCTTCACGCACCTCGGTATGCCTTGACTGAGGCACATAAAAAACATCGTCATAGCCACGCAGGAGCATTTTATGCTTTTTTTCGGGGACAACTTTGTGGGTGAATACGCCAAATACCTTTTCAGGGACTTCATACTTGGGTACTCCATAGTGGTAGTAAAGTGCCGCCTGAGCCCCCCAACAGATGTGGAAGGTGGAGGTAACATTGGTTTTTGACCATTCCATAATCTGGCAAAGCTCTTCCCAGTAGTCAACCTCTTCAAAATCCATCTTTTCAACAGGTGCCCCGGTGATAATCAGTCCGTCAAACTTGCTGTCTTTTATATCGTCAAAGGTTTTATAAAATGTTTCGATATGGCTTTTAGATGTGTTTTTTGATTCGTGTGTTTTGGTGTTGATAAACTGCACATTTATTTGCAAGGGAGTGTTGCCCAGAACACGCAGAAGCTGAGTTTCTGTTTCGATTTTTGTGGGCATAAGATTAAGTACCGCAATTTCAAGAGGGCGGATGTCCTGCGTCAATGCTCTTGTTTCGGTTATAACAAATATATTCTCGCGGTTCAAGATTTCAATTGCCGGCAATGAGTCTGAAACTTTAATTGGCATAATATCACTCTCCTGTGGTTAAAATAAGTCTAATCCAAACAAGTATATCACAAATTCACGTAATTATCAACATTATTTTAAAGGAGAATTACAAAATGTCAGAAGAAAATAAAAATCACGAAGAAAATTCGCTTATAAAGGATATGGGCGGAGTTCTTGCTAAAGGCAAAAAGATGAATATTTATTGCCTTAGTATAGTAGGGCAGATAGAGGGGCACAGCAATCTGCCGCCTGACACAAAAACCACCAAGTACGAGCACGTTATACCAAAGCTTGTTGAAATTGAGCAGGACGAAGACATTGACGGGCTTTTGATAATGCTTAACACCGTTGGCGGAGATGTTGAAGCGGGGCTTGCCATAGCCGAGATGATTGCAAGTATGAAAAAGCCAACGGTATCAATTGTTCTTGGCGGCGGTCACAGCATCGGTGTGCCGCTTGCTGTATCGGCAAAACACTCGTTTATTGTGCCTTCGGCAACAATGACAATACATCCCATACGCACAAGCGGTGTGATTATCGGGGTGCATCAGACCTTTGATTACTTAGCAAAGGTGCAGGAGCAGATTTGTGATTTTGTGGAAAGAAATTCAAAAATCTCGGCAGAAAATTTCCTCAGCATTATGCTTGAAACCGAAAACATAGCCAACGATGTGGGAACAGTTTTGTTTGGCGAAGAGGCGGTGGAATGTGGCCTTATAGACAGCGTTGGAGGATTAGGCGATGCAATAGAACTTTTAAGCCAGATGAAACATAAAATTTCTTAAATTGCTGAAATCCCCAAGGCGCAAGGGGTTGCAGATTTTGATGACTTAAGTGTAAAAAAATAATTAAAATTATGCTTGACATAAAAGAAAAAAGTCGGTATAATTGTTAAGGTAGAATTTTTTAAAAACTTATTTGACACAAGACAATCCACATTTCCAAAACATTTTGGAGGGAGGGAAACCGATAATGGCAGAAATCAGAGTTAAGGATAACGAATCTTTAGATAGTGCACTTCGCCGTTTCAAACGTTCTTGTGCAAAAGCAGGTGTTTTGTCAGAAGTTAGAAAAAGAGAACATTATGAAAAACCCAGCGTAAAACGTAAGAAAAAGTCAGAAGCTGCAAGAAAGCGCAAATTCAGATAATTTTTTACAGTATACTTTAAGTCGCCGTCACAGTATGACGGCGACTTTATACATTCTAAGGAGGAAAAGTTATGGATATAAAAGAACAACTTATGCAGGATTTGAAAGCTGCGATGAAGGATAAGGACACAATCAAAAAGAACACTGTCACAATGATTCGTTCTGCAATTCTGCAGTTTGAAAAAGACAACCTTACCGAACTTGACGGAGAGGGCGTTCTTGAAATTATTGCCAAGGAACTTAAAAAACGTCGTGACGTTTTGCCTGAATATGAAAAAAGCGGCCGCGACGACTTAATTGCCGACATCAATCGTGAAATTGAAATTCTTCTTGCATATCTGCCGAAGCAGTTTACCAAAGAAGAGCTTGAGGTGATTGTTGCAGGCGCAATTGCAGAAACTGGTGCAACTTCAATGAAGGATATGGGTAAGATTATGGGCGTTGTTATTCCAAAGACAAAGGGCAGAGCTGATGGCAAAATGATTAATGCTATTGTTAAAGAAAAACTAAGTTAATCGGAGATTGAATATGGCAGGAATATTACATCCCACAATTTTTGTTGATACAGTTTTTGATATTGATTTAAAAACCCTCAAAAATAGTGGAATTAAAGCGTTTATATTTGACATAGACAATACATTGGCACGCTATGCCGACCCTATTCCGGATGAAAAAACTGTCGATTGGTTAAAGCAATTGCAAGATATGGGCTTTGGTGTGTTTTTTGCATCAAACAATAAGCTTGAGCGTGTTAAAAGATTTGCCGAAAGCGTAGGTATCCCCTATAAAGCAAGAGCGATGAAACCTTTGGGCGTTTATCTTAAAAGAGCTTGCCGAAATATGGGAGTTCTGCCCAAAGAAACCGCATTGGTGGGTGACCAGCTTTTTACCGATGTATGGGGTGGCAACTGGCTTAAAATGTATACAATTCTTGTAAAGCCTATTTCAGAGGTTGAAGACGGCTTTGTTAAGTTTAAAAGAAGATTTGAAAGAAGAATACTGAAAAATATGGGGAGACAGATATGAGTGCAATATTCGGACCTGCAGGAAACTGTGAGGACTTTTATGACGCAAATCATAAGTCATCTTTAGAGGCACCTTTTTGGGTAAAGGAAAACGGCCTTGGCGCATATGAATATCAATGCGGCAAGGGAGTTAAAATCTCTGACGAGGCGGCAACCATTCTGGGCAAAAATGCGGCAGAGTGCGGAATTGCTTTGTCTGTTCACGCACCTTATTATATAAGCCTGTCATCCACTGACCCCGAAAAGCGTGACAACAGTATAAATTATATCTTAAAAACTCTTGAGGCGGCAAAATGTATGGATGCAAAACGCATTGTGGTACATTCAGGCTCTTGCGGTGACATTACACGAAAAGAGGCTCTTGAACTTGCCAAAGACACACTTTCGCGCGCGGTAAAGGCGGCTGATGAGGCAGGCCTTGGCGATATTGCAATCTGCCCTGAAACTATGGGTAAGGTAAAACAGCTTGGCACTGTTCAGGAAGTTTGCGAGCTTTGCAGTCTTGACGAGCGTCTTATCCCCACAATCGATTTCGGGCACGTGAATTCACAGACTCTGGGTGGGCTTAAAACTATGGAGGATTATCAAAATATTTTTGATACAATCCACAAGTATCTTGGTGAATACCGCCTAAAGCATTTTCATGCACACTACAGCAGAATAGAGTATACCAATAGCGGCGAAAAGAAGCATCATTGTTTTGCCGAGACAGAATATGAGCCTGAGTTTGACCCTATTGCACAAATTGTTGCCAAAATGGATTTATCTCCTATAATAATATGCGAATCCCGTGGAACACAAACCCGTGATGCGGCAGAATTGCAAAGAATATATAGGGAGGCACAAAATGCAAGATATACTTAAAGAAATTTTTGATAAATACGATGCTGTTTTGCTGACCTCATCACATAATATGCGTTATTTCAGTGGGTTTTCAGGCGGCGAAGGTGCTGTGGTGGTTACAAAAACAGATGTGATGATATTTACCGATTCGCGTTATACCGAGCAGGCTCAGAATGAGTCGGCAGGCTGTGAGGTTAAGGAAACAAACGATTACTTAAAGTCGGCTTGCGAATTTTTTGAAGAACTCTCTTTAAAAGCTGTGGTGTTTGAGGACGATTTTTTGAGTGCCGCAGGCTATAGACGGCTGACCGAAAGCTGTGGCAACTGTGAGTTTGTTTTCGGAGCCTCAGAGATTAATAGATTAAGGATGGTAAAAACCGCTGACGAGCTTGATAAAATACGCAAGGCAGAAGAAATAGGTTGCAAAGCTTTTGAACATATTCTTGGTTTTATTCGTCCCGGAGCTTTGGAAAAGGATATTGCCCTTGAAATTGAGTATTTTATGCGTAAACAGGGGGCAGAGGGATTATCCTTTGACACCATTGCGAGTTCTGGTGCAAGAACAAGCCTTCCTCACGGAGTACCCACCTCAAAATCGGTGGAGTATGGTGATTTTGTGACAATGGATTTTGGATGCGTGCTTGACGGATATTGCTCGGATATGACTCGGACAGTAGTTGTGGGCAAGGCTAGTGATGAACAGAAAAAGATATATAATACAGTCAAGATTGCTCAGCA
Source organism: Clostridia bacterium (assembly GCA_045648175.1). GTDB lineage: Bacteria > Bacillota > Clostridia > Monoglobales > Monoglobaceae > SIG440. Next base: position 53,748 of record JAZRNN010000085.1, on the reverse strand, counting down.
GATTGGTCTTGATACAATCCGTGCAGGGATTAAGGGCTGTGATGCAGACAAAGCGGCAAGAGAATATATTGAAAATTGCGGTTATGGGCAGTATTTCAGGCATTCATTGGGTCACGGTGTTGGCTTGCTTGTTCATGAACTTCCGAATCTTTCGCCTAAATCTCAGATTACTCTTGAAGAGAATATGGTGGTAAGTTGCGAGCCGGGGATTTATGTTCCTTTATTCGGTGGTGTAAGAATTGAGGATTTGGTTGTGGTAAAGTGTGACGGTTGCGAAAATCTTACACGCGTTACAAAAGAATTAATAGAATTGTGATAAATATTTCACGATATTGCAAAATTTATCTTGATTTTTTTTGAATAATAGTATACAATATAATGTAGAATAATAGTTTTTAGGAGGAAATACAAATGATATCTGCTGGTGATTTCAGAAACGGCATTACCTTTGAATTTGAAGGCAATGTATACCAGGTTGTTGAGTTTCAGCACGTAAAACCCGGCAAGGGCGCTGCGTTCGTAAGAACAAAAATGAAGAACATCGTTACAGGCGGTGTTGTTGAACGAAGCTTTAACCCCACCGAAAAGGTTGAAAAAGCTCATATTGAAAGAAAGGAAATGGAATACCTCTACGAGGATGGCGGCCTTTACTATTTTATGGACGAAGAGTACGAACAGATTCCTCTCAGCGAAGCTGAACTTGGTGATGCTCTTAAGTTCGTTAAAGAAAATATGAAGGTTATGATTCTTTCATACAAGGGCAACGTATTTGCTGTTGAACCCCCCACATTTGTTGAACTTATGGTTACTGCTACAGAACCCGGTGTTAAGGGCAATACTGCAACAAACGTTACAAAGCCTGCAACAGTTGAGACAGGTGCGGTTGTTACTGTTCCTGCATTCATCAACGAAGGCGATATGATTAAAATCGACACAAGAACTTCTGAATATCTTTCAAGAGTTTAATTTGTTGTGCACAGCCCGGACTTTTGCGGTTCGGGCTTGTTTTATAATTTATAAGGAGGCGACTTAAATGTCAGAATTAACAAATCGTGCAGCATACCTTAAAGGTCTTGCTGACGGAATGAAACTTGATAAGGAAAAGGATGAAGCGAAACTGCTTGCGGCAATTATTGATTTTTTGGGCGATGTTGCTGACGAAATCGAAGCTCTTGATGACGAGCAAGGCTTTATTGCGGATGTGATTGATAATATTGAAGAAGATATTGACACCATCTGTGATGAGATTTTTGATGAATATGATGACTATGACGAGGATGAAGAATTTGAAGTTATTTGTCAGAATTGCGGCGAAGAACTGATTGTTGCAGAAGAAGAACTGATGGAAGGCGAAGTTGTTTGCCCCACCTGCGGCGAAACAATCGAGTTTGATTTTGAATGTGACTGCGATTGTGACTGCGATTGCGAATAATAAGTTTTAACATACACCCGAATTTCAAAAAGATTCGGGTGTTTTTGTGTGTAATGGAATATTTTTCAAAAAATTGAATAAATTTTAAAAAACCTATTGACAAACATTATTTTTTTGTTATAATAATAGTAACAGTTATCAATATTGAAATGAGGTGCTGTTATGCTAACAACGAAAAGGAGCAGACAGCGTGAGGCAATCCTTGAGATAGTTCAGGGTACAAAAAGTCATCCGACTGCTGACTGGGTCTATGCCGAGGTAAGAAAGCTGATACCAAATATAAGTCTTGGTACGGTATACAGAAATCTTTCGATGCTTTCGAAGATGGGCACAATCCAGAAGTTAAACATCGGCACATCTGTTGAGCATTTTGACGGCAATCCAATGCCACACTATCACGTTTGTTGCAGTATATGTGGCAGAATAGATGATATCGAGGAGGCGGCGCCGATAGATATTAACAAATGGGCAGCTGAAAGGTTTAACGGCGAAATTTATGAGCACTACACAATGTTTGTGGGAAAGTGCTCGCAATGTAAAAATGTTAAAAATTAAATCTTATTTTTAGGGGGAAATTTATTATGAAAAAATTTGTATGTTCAGTATGTGGTTATGTTCACGAAGGCGATGCGGCACCTGCGCAGTGCCCTGTTTGTAAGGTTCCTGCCGATAAGTTTAAGGAAATGCAGGAAGGCGCAGCACTTGCTGCCGAGCATGAGTACGGTGTTTACGGTAAAACTGTAAAGAACAATCCTGACATCAGCGAAGAAGATAAAAAGTATATCTTTGAACAGCTTATGGCAAACTTCAACGGCGAATGTGCTGAAGTTGGTATGTATCTGTGCATGGCAAGAATTGCTCACCGCGAAGGCTATCCTGAAGTTGGTCTTTACTGGGAAAAGGCTGCTTTTGAAGAAGCAGAACATGCTGCAAAGTTTGCAGAACTGTTGGGCGAAGATTTAGAGCCAAATATGAAGGCTACAACCAAAGACAACCTCAGATGGAGAGTTGACTGTGAGTATGGCGCAACTCAGGGTAAGTTTGACCTTGCGTCATGTGCAAAGAAAAACGGCCTTGACGCTATCCATGATACCGTTCACGAAATGGCTCGCGACGAAGCAAGCCACGGCAAAGGATTAGAGGGACTCTTAAAGAGATATTTCGGTTAATAAATAAAAAAGGTGGTAACTGATATGACAGAGAATTATACTGTTTGCAATTGCAAAAAGGTAACATATAGTGATATTGCTGATGCTGTTCAGAATAATACTAAATTTGATGATGTTTTAAAAACATTTGAAAGTGTTCAGATGATAACAAACTGTTCTACAGGTTGTGGAGGTTGCCATCAAAAGGTATTGGATATTATATCAAATATCTTAAGTGGTGCGGAAATATAAAAAATTGAATAGTTAAAAACAAGGGTTGAGCGATGCTCGACCTTTGTGTTATATAGTTTTTAATTTGAAATTTTTATCCAGATTTTCAATTTTTGACATAATGATATTTCCCTTCTAAATTCAAATATTTTTAAACTAAGTTATTAATTAATATATCATTTAGAGTAAAAACAATATATTTTGCACATAAAATCCTACAAAAAAATTATTAAGCAAGGGTTAAAAGAAAGGTAAACTGTATTTGTTTCTGATTGCAGACAGAGCTAAAAAAGAATTGAGTTTAAATAAAAAATATGTTATAATAATAAAAAACTTAAAGGAGGCAACAAAAATGTTAAACGAAAAAGTGAGAGAATTACTTAATGACCAGATAAATAAGGAATTATATTCTGCGTATTTATATCTTGATTTCTCCTTATACTATGACAGAGAAGGACTTGACGGTTTTTCAAACTGGTACAAGATTCAGGCTCAGGAGGAAAGAGACCACGCAATGCTTATCTTACAGTACTTGCAGAATAACAGCGAAAATATTGAACTGTTGCCTGTGGCAAAACCCGATAAGGAGCCAAAGAATTTGATGGACCCGCTTGAAATGGCTTTGGAACACGAAAGATATGTAACAAGCCTGATAAATGATATATACGGCGAGGCATACAGTGTAAAAGATTTCAGAACAATGCAGTTTCTTGATTGGTTTGTAAAAGAACAGCTTGAAGAGGAGAAAAATTCTGAGGATATGATTTCTAAAATGAAGCTGTTTGGAAACGATTCAAAGGGACTTTATATGCTAGACGCCGAGTATGCAGCCAGAGTATATACCGCACCGTCACTTGTTCTTTAATTTAATATAGAAGGTGGTAGTTTTATGAAAAAACTGCTTGCTGTGTCTGTTGGAGTATTGGCATCTGTATGTCTGGCTACGGGTTGTACAACAAATAATAATCCCGTATCATCGGCAGCAGATGATGTTAAGCAGACCGGTGAAAGAATGATGGATGGAACCAAAAGAGCGGTTAACGATGTGTTAGATATGGGCACTTCGGACATGGGCAATACGGCACAGTCTGACAACAATAAGGGCAATACGGCACAGTCTGACAACAATAAAGGTAATGTTGATAAGTCACAGTTTATTGGCGAGGAAAAGGCTAAATCAATTGCTCTTGAAAAGGCAGGCTTTTCGGCTGACGGAGTGACCTTTGATAAGGTAGAGCTTGACCGCGATGACGGTGTGTGGCAGTATGAAGTAGAGTTTAGAAAAGACCGCACCGAATACGATGCCGACATAAAAGCCGATGATGGTAAAATTCTTTCATGGGATGTAGACTACAACGACTAAATAATGCAAAATATAGAAATCCGTAAAATTCGGGTTTCTATATTTTTTTGCCCAAATGTATTGACATAGAAATCATTTTGTGGTATCCTAACTGTATTAATACTGATAATACAGTTAGGGGAAAGGGAGGTGGCTAAATGATAAATCTGGATTACAAAGATGGCAGAACGCTGCACGAGCAGATTGAGGCAGAGCTTAAGCAACTGATAATAAACGGAATATTGGCAACTGATGAACAGCTTCCGTCGGTGAGAGAGCTTTCAATCAGTCTTACGGTTAATCCCAATACTGTTCAAAGAGCATACAAACAGCTTGAGCAGGAAGGCTTTATCTACAGCATCAAGGGCAAGGGCAACTTTGTTGCACCCGTATCTCAGGCAAATAGTCAAAGGCGGTGCGAGGAACTTTATGATGAACTGAGGCTTGCGGCAAAGGAGCTGGCCTATCTTGGAGAGGATAAGGAAAAATTGCTTAACATCATTAATAATATTTATTCAGAAAAGGAGGAGTCCTTATGATAAAAGTAAAAGGTGTAACTAAATACTTTGATGACTTTAAGGTTCTTGACGAGATTTGCATGGAAGTCAGAAAAGGTACAATATATGGTCTTATTGGCCCCAACGGTGCGGGGAAGACAACTTTGATTAATCACATAAACGGTGTGCTTACGCCAAAGACAGGCGAGATAACAATCAACGGCGAAAATGTTTATGAAAACGAGAGGATAAAGCAGAAGGTGATTAATATTTCGGACGATTGGTTTTATTACAGCACATTCAGTATTAAGGAAATGGCAAAGTTTTACCGCAATATGTATCCCGACTTTAATGACGAAAGATATCGGGCGATAAGTCAGATTTTTAATATTGATGAAAAACGGCAGATACGAAAACTGTCAAAGGGTATGAAAAAACAGGTTGCCTTCTGGCTCAGCCTTTCTGCAATGCCTGATGTTCTTATACTTGACGAGCCTCTTGACGGGCTTGACCCTGTGATGCGCAAACAGGTACTTAATCTTGTGATTGCCGATGTTGCCGACCGCGAGATGACAGTATTGGTATCATCACACAACCTGCGCGAGCTTGAGGATATTTGCGATTGGGTTGGAATTATACATAAGGGCAAAATGATTCTTGAAAAGTCACTTGATGACCTTAAGGGCGACGTTCACAAATATCAGCTTGTGCTAAACGATGATGCAGCGGCACAGCTTGATAATATGGAAAACATTTTGCACAAGACAAAGGTTGGCTCGGTTTATAATGTGATAATCCGAGGAGATTCACAAGAGACCGACAGGCAAATGAGGGCGCTGATGCCAAGCCTTTGCGAGCGTATCAGCCTGACACTTGAGGAAGTATTCATTTATGAGTTGGGAGGTTTAGGTTATGACTTCAAAAATATCATTATTTAATAAAGGAATATTTAAATCAACTATAAGAAGATACATATGGGGTGCGGTGCTTTATACAATTGCACTTTTTATGGCGACATCTTTGGTGATTCTTCTGGGCATTGATATGGATGATGTCTGGTATCTTATGTCCGAACGTGGCAGAGCACTTATTTTGTGCGAGCATTATCTGCTTCTTCCGGTGATAATGGGGTTGTTTGTACCCACAATTGTGGCACTGATGACATACCGATTTGTTCATTCAAAAAAGATTTCGGTGTTTATTCACAGTCTGCCGGTATCAAGGACGGCAAATTATATATCAACCATACTTGCAGCGTTTGTTCTTATGGGTGCGCCCATTATTCTAAACGGAATAGTACTTATGATTTTAAGCCTTTCGGGCTATGGTGGATTTTTTGATATTACATCCTGCCTGATATGGACGGGTGTAAATCTGCTGACGGTATTTTTGATGTTTTCAGTTTCCACATTTGCGGCAAGTCTCACAGGCAACAGTTTTGCGGTTGTTGGACTAAACGGATTGATTCATTGCATTGTGATTATATTCGCAGCGGCATTTTCGGCTTTGGCGTCCTGCTTTGTTTACGGATATTATGAGGTAAACGAATTTTTGAATAAGTCAATGGAGTGGAATTTTGTCGGATATTTGATAGAGCTTGCCGATGATATGAGTGCTAAGAGTGGCCCTGATTTTGGCGGAATGAAACTGATTATTATGTGTGTGTTGGCTGCGGTGTTTTATGTCCTTGGATGGTTGCTTTACAGAAAACGCAGAATGGAAACTGCCGAGGACGTTGCGGCATTTAACTGCCTTAACCCAATCTATAAGTATCTTGTGACTTTTGTTGCATCACTTGGTTCGTTTGCAATTTTCAGTTATATGATGGACGAAAAACCAATGGTGCCAATAGTAATCACGGCAATTTTAAGTGTGGTTGTATACTTTGCGGCAGAAATGATACTGCGTAAAAGCCTTAAGGTATGGGATAAATATAAGGGCTATCTTGTGTTTGCGGTGGCATTTTGCGGTATGATATGCATATTTGCGTTTACCAGCTTTTTTGGTTATGAAACACGAGTTCCCGAGACTTCGGATATTGAGGAAGTTGCAATTTATGAATATTACTATCAGCCTGACGCACCCTGGGTTGCAGATGGTGAAATAATTGACTATGCTGCATCTGTTCACAGAAGTCTAGTACAAAAGGAAAACATTTATACGGTTAAAAGCAGCGGCGGCAAGTATTACACCGCAATTCACATCAAGTACAGATTGAAAAACGGCAAAATTATGGTAAGACGTTATCCTGTTGCGGAAGAAAAGGTCTGCAGTGTTCTTGAAAATCTGTATAAGGTTGATGAATACAAGCGTAAGGTTATGGAGATTTTTAACCCTGAGATTGGCGAAATATACAGCATAGGCTTAAATCACGGTAATATGACGTTTAATGATAAGGATATGATAAAAGAACTCTATTCCTGTCTTGAGGCAGATATTATGAGTCTTGACTATTCACAGCTTTACGACGGAAATGAATGGGATATGAATGTTACCATTGAGTTTATGCCGGCAGTCAAATCTGAGAGTGAATATTCCCACCGTTATGTAAATAATATGTATTTGAAACTAAATGCAAATTATACAAAATCAATAAAGTGGTTAAGGAAAAACGGCTTTGAAAATCAGCTTTTCAATACAGGGGGACGTGATTTGTGCGTGCTGACAAGCGAACAATGGGATAAATATACAAGCAGAGAGGAACTGACAACTGCCTCTTACGGAAAGGGCCCCACAGTACAGGCACACAGAATAAAAAACTTAAGCGAGATTACCGGTGTTGAAAGAATAACTGATGCGGAGACAAAAGAAAAGATTGCTGACTTTGTGACAAGCAATGGCATCAGATATGTCTCGGGCAAGGATTATTCGTATTATGTATGCACCGTAAACGAGGATGGTTATCTTGAACTTGTTGCAGTATTTTACGAAGATGACTCAGGAATTTTGGAATTAATTAAATAATCTAAATTAAGACACCGATTTTTTAAAATAGGTGTCTTAATATTTTTTTGACTTTGGTGTAAAATAAGGTTGATTTCTTTACAAATTTTTTCTTTTATGATAATATTGAAAAACGGAGGAGATTTTAATGCTTATAGATATTCATACACATGCGTTTCCTGATAAAATTGCAGGAAGAGCAATCAACACCTTAAGTCACACGTCGGGCGGTCTTATCCCACAGCACAAGGGAACTCTCGCAAGCCTTAAGGAAGAAATGGCAAAAGACGGGGTTGACACCTCGGTGGTTTTGGGTATTGCCACAAACCCACAGCAGCAGACAAATGTAAATAACTTTGCGGCAGAGATAAACAAGGACGATAAAATTATTGCTTTTGGGTCGGTACATCCTGATGCCCCCGATGCACTGGAAGAGCTTGAACGCATTAAGATGCTTGGGCTTAAAGGTGTTAAACTTCACCCCGAGTATCAGAATTTTTTTGTTGATGATGAAAGAATGAAGCCAATATACAAAAAAATTTCGCATCTTGGGCTGATAACCCTTTTTCACGCTGGGCACGATTATGGCTATGGCGAGCCGTTTCATTGTATGCCTCAGAATTTAGAACGTGCCTTAGGGTGGTTTTCGTCGCCTGTTATTGCGGCTCATTGGGGCGGTGCAGGCTGCAAGGACTTGGTGATTAAACACCTTGCAGGCAAGGATGTTTGGTTTGATTTATCATTCGGCTATGGCAATATGCCAAAGGCATTTGCTCAGGAGATTATAGATAAGCATACTCCTGACAGATTGCTATTTGGCTCGGATATGCCGTGGCACAGGCCCTCTTGGGAGATGAGGTTAATTGAGTCACTTGACATTGCGCCACAGGATAAGGAAAAGATATATTATAAAAATGCTGCAAAATTACTTGGACTGTAAAAAAATCAACAATTTTTGCAAAAGTACTTGATTATTTTGCTATTATTATGTATAATAGCATTTGTTTTATAATGTTAAAACAAAAGTTTTGCAATACTAAATTTCAGGGGTGGATTTTGTGGATATAGGAAAAAAGCTGAAACGCTTGCGTATCAAGCATCAGCTGACTCTTGAGGAACTTGCCAACCGAAGCGAGCTTTCAAAAGGATTTTTATCACAGCTTGAAAATAACAACTGTTCTCCGTCTATTTCTACGCTGGAGGATTTGTTGGAAGTTCTTGGCTCGTCACTGCAGGAATTTTTCTCCGAAAAATCAGAGGAAGCAATAGTCTTTTCAGAAAAAGATTATTATGAAAACGAGCAGGATGAGTATAAGATTAATTATCTTGTCCCCAATGCACAGAAGAATGCAATGGAGCCTATTAGGATTGAAATTTTCCCCGACGGAAAATCTCAGGAAATAACACCGCATGACGGCGAGGACTTTGGTTTTGTCCTAAGCGGCTGTGCCGATGTGATTTACGGCGGCGAAAAGCATCACCTGAAAAAAGGCGACACATTTTATGTAAGGTGCAACGAAAATTATTATATAGAAAACAACGGCAAACGGAATTGCGAGTTGATATGGATATCAACTCCGCCATTCTTTTAAGGAGGGATTACTTTGAACGCATTAATTGAACTTAAAAACATTACTAAAACCTTTGATGATCAGCAGATTTTAAAGGGTATTAATCTTAAAATCAATGAGAAGGAATTTTTAACCCTTCTTGGTCCTTCGGGTTGTGGCAAGACAACAACCTTGCGTATAATTGCGGGTTTTGACGAATCCGACGATGGCGAGCTTTTGTTTGACGGTATCGAGATTTCAAAGGTGCCGCCATATAAGCGTGAGGTAAATACGGTGTTCCAAAAGTATGCCCTGTTTCCGCACCTTAATGTTTTTGAAAATATCGCCTTTGGTCTTAACATAAAAAAGACTGATAAGTCTGTGGTAAAGCAAGAGGTTGAAAAGATGCTGAAACTGGTTGGACTTTCAGGATACGAAAGACGAGATGTAACATCGCTGTCAGGCGGTCAGCAACAGCGTGTGGCAATTGCCCGTGCTCTTATTAACAAGCCCAAAGTGTTGCTCCTTGACGAGCCTTTGGGTGCTCTTGATGCAAAGCTTCGCAAGGAAATGCAGTTTGAACTGAAGAAAATTCAGCAGGAAGTAGGCATTACCTTTATATATGTAACTCACGACCAGGAAGAAGCTTTGTCAATGTCTGATACCGTGGTTGTTATGAACGATGGATACATTCAGCAAATCGGCACTCCAACAGATGTATACAACGAGCCTGAAAACCGTTTTGTTGCCCAGTTTATAGGTGAGTCGAATATTATCGAGGGTATTATGATTCGAGACTGCCTTGTTGCATTTGATGATTTTGAATTTGAATGTGTAGATAAAGGCTTTAAGGAAAACGAGGAAATTGAGGTTGTTCTTCGCCCCGAGGATATTGATATAGTGTCGCCTGATGTGGCAAAGCTCAGCGGAACGGTTACAAGTATTGTATTCAAGGGTGTGCATTATGAAATAATGGTGCAGTCAAAGTACCGCCAGTATATGATACATACCACAGATTTCCACCCTGTGGGCAAGGATGTGGGTCTGACATTCGGCCCTGAGGATATTCACGTTATGTGGAAGATGAACTGATTTGAAAGGATAAGGCTATGAAATACTTTAAAAATCTGGTAAGACCATATATTGTGTGGTCGGCTGTAGTTATTCTTGTTCCGATTTTTATGATATTTTTATATGCTGTGACAAACAGCGGTAATTCTCTTATAAATATACAGTTTACACTTGACAATTTTGCAAAGTTTGTCGAGCCTGTGTATCTTGAGGTGTTTATAAGCTCTATAGAAATGGGCATTATTACTGTGGTGATATGTCTCGTTTTGGGTTATGCTATGGCGTACATAATTTCAAAGTGTAAAGAGCGTACACAAAGTATACTTATATTACTGGTAACCATCCCTATGTGGATAAATATGATTATTAGAATTTACGCGTGGAAGAGCATTTTAGAGCCATTAGGGCTGATGTATACTGATTTTGCTGTTATGGTTGGTCAGATTTGCGAGTTTTTGCCATTTATGATAATTCCCATTCATACATCACTTAGCAAGATGGACAAGTCCTTTGTTGAGGCAGCGTATGATTTGGGTGCAAACCCCGTACAGACTTTTTTAAAGGTAACATTCAAGCTGTCAATCCCTGGTGTTTTAAATGGTGTAATTATGGTGTTCCTGCTGTCTATTTCCACCTTCATGATACCCAAAATACTTGGCGGCGGTCAGTATATGCTTATTGGTAATCTGATTGAAAAGCAGTTTATCGAGGTGGGTGACTGGAACTTCGGCAGTGCTGTGTCACTTTTACTTGCTGTAATCATACTGTTATCAATTAGATGGATGAAGAAGATTGATAAGGAAGAAAATTAACATCGGCTCAGGGAAGGAGGTTGTGCGTTGAAAAAGTTAGCACGTATTTCGTCAGGATTTTATGTGGCACTGTGTTTTGCATTCTTTTATGTGCCAATTATTATAACAATGATATTTTCTTTTAACTCGTCGCGTTCATTTGCTAAGTTTACGGGTTTTTCGCTCCGGTGGTACGAGGCGCTGATTAACGATGCTGAGATTATGTCGGCGGTGTGGGTTTCTGTTTCGGTTGCAGTTTTAGCAACGGTGATTTCCACCGTTTTGGGCACTATTACGGCAATCGGTCTTTCAAAAAGCCGCAGGATAATCAAAGAATGGATTTTAAATGTTAATAATATTCCCATTATGAACCCCGACATTGTTACGGCAATCGGGCTGATGATATTGTTTACTGCAATGAAGATTGAAAAGGGCTATGTAACAATGCTTCTTGCACATATCTGCTTTTGCACGCCCTATGTAATAACATCGGTGTATCCCAAAATACGCGAACTTGACGTAAATATTGCCAATGCTGCAATGGATTTGGGCGCAACACCCTTTCAGGCACTTACCAAGGTTATTGTGCCCATGATTAAGCCCGGAATTGTTGCGGGTATGCTTCTTGCATTTACCATGTCAATTGACGATTTTGTTGTTTCGTATTTTGTAAGCGGAAACGGCGTTGAAAATATTTCAATGATTGTGTATAATGCCACAAAGCGTATAAACCCCACAATCAATGCACTATCCACAATAGTTATACTTGTTATTGTAATCGGCGTTGCAGTTGTAAAGCTGGCACCAGGCGGAAAAATTAAAAGCCTTCTGTCAAATCTTGGCGACAAAACCAGACGCAGAATCAGGGTGGCAGGCATTGTTGCACTTTGTACACTGGTTGGCTTTGCGGTATTTGGACTAAAGAACAACAAAGCTGTTTTAAAGGTATACAATGCAGGTGAATACATAGACGACAACCTTATTACCACCTTTGAGGAGGAGTATGGCTGCAAGGTTATATACGAAACCTTTGATTCAAACGAGTCAATGTATACCAAGGTTATGAGCGGTGAAAAATATGATATAATTATCCCCTCTGACTATATGATTGAACGTCTTGCCAAGGAAGAATTGTTGCAGGAAATTGATAAATCTAAGCTTACAAATCTTGACGTAATAATCCCTTCAATACTTGACCGCCCGTTTGACCCGGGAAACAAATATTCAATTCCGTATTTCTGGGGAAATGTCGGCATACTTTATGACACAACCGTGGTTGATGAATCAGACCTTGCTGGCGGGTGGGAACTTCTTAGAAACCCCAAATATAAGGACAATATTTATATGTATGATTCCGAGCGTGACTCGTTTATGATAGCTCTAAAGGCTTTAGGTTATTCACTTAACACAGCCGATAAAAGCGAAATTGATGCGGCATATAATTGGTTGGTACAGCAACGTGAGATTATGAATCCCATATACGTGGGGGATGATGTCATTGACAGTATGATTGCCGGCAGCAAGGCGATGGCAATTGTATATTCGGGTGATGCGGCATACATTATGTCCGAAAACGAAAACCTGAGATTTTTCACTCCCGACAAGGGAACAAACCTGTGGATTGACGGTATGGTTATAACAAATGATTGTACAAATACAAATCTTGCCCACAAATGGATTGATTTTATGCTGATACCTGAGAATGCTATGGCAAATTCCGAGGCGGTTGGATATTCCTCGCCTGTTGAGAGTGCCTTTGAGGAAATCCGCGATACCGTTTATGAAGGCAACGAGGCATACGTTCCAAGACAGGACAACAGCAATGACGAATATTTCAGGTATCAGGACCCTGAAACAAAGAAATATTATGCGGAGATGTGGACAAAAGTAAAGTCACAGTAGCAGTCTGATAAAAATTACTTATCTCACCACCTTTTGCTCGAAGCGGTGCACACAGTACGGCATTGCTCGCTTCAAGGTGGCAATCTAAACAATTTTTATCCAGACTGGATTGGAGAAATTTATGTATATAATAGCAGGATTGGGAAATCCGGGAAAGAAATATGTAAACAGCCGTCACAACGTAGGGTTTGATACGTTGGATGCGGTTGCGGTAAAGTATAATATTGATATAAAAAAGGTTAAATTCAACGGTATTTACGGCGAAGGCACAATTGAGGGCGAAAAGGTTGTTTTGCTAAAGCCACAGACATTTATGAACTTAAGCGGTGAATGTATCAGGGATTTTAAAAACTGGTATAAGGTTGAAAATCACCAAATAATAATAATCTATGATGATATTTCCCTGCCGCTTGGCAAAATGCGTATTCGTCCCAAGGGCAGTGCAGGCGGTCACAACGGAATTAAAAGTATTATCTACCAGACAGGGTCAGAGGTGTTTCCACGTATAAAAATCGGTGTGGGCAGTCCTGAAAACCCCGATTATGATTTGGCAGATTATGTTCTTGGTCACTTCAGTAAAGGCGAGATTGAAGTGCTTGTTCCTGTTGCGGTTAAGGCAGCAGAGGCTGTTGGCGAAATTATAAAAAACGGAACCGAAAAGGCGATGTCTAAGTTTAACGGATAAATTATATGGTGAGGCTATGAATGGATTTCTGAAAATTTTAGAAAGCTTAGCTGATTTTGAAGAGATAACAGGGGGACTGAAAAAAGAACAGTCCCCTGTAAGTGTTATGGGTGTTTCCGATTCTGTAAGGGCACACCTTATTTTTTGTACGGCTAAGGCTATGGATAAAAAGGCTTTGGTTGTTGCGCCCAATCAGGCAAAGGCAAAAGAAATTTATGAAGATTTAAAGTTCTTTTTTCAGGGCAAGGTGTTGCTCTTTCCTGAAAAAGATTTGGTATTTTATGATATTGAAGCGGCAGCAAACGATATAAAAAAACAACGTCTTGAGGTTATTGACCGACTTTGCTGTGGCGGTGATGAGCACTGCATTGTTACAACAATGTCGGCACTGCTTAGTGCAACTGTACCTAAAGTATTATACACCCAAAAGGCACTTGAACTTGCGGTAGGTGATGAAATTGAACTTGATGACCTTTGCAACATAATGGTGGATTTTGGCTACAAGCGCGAGGATATGGTTGAAGGCCCCGGGCAGTTCAGTGTCAGGGGCGGCATATTTGACTTTTACCCATTTTGGAGTGATATGGCATTTCGTATAGAGTTTTTTGACACCATGGTTGATTCGGTAAGAGAATTCCACGTTGAAACTCAGCGCACGGTATCGGGCGATGGTGCAGAATTTGCACGCATAACCCCCGCAAGCGAGCTTGTTGCAGGAAGTGACGTGCGTGCAAAATGTGCAAAAGCCTTAAACGATGAGGCGACAAGGGTATGCAGAAAAAAAGAGCAGACCGAAGAAACCCTAAAACTGATTGCAAGCCTTAAACGTGATGCCGAGAGAATAGATGCGGGGATAGTATTTCCGTCAAGGGATAAATATATTCCATATCTGTATGACGAAAGGATACCCACCCTTTTTGATTATATAGGTAATGACTATCTGGTGTTTGCGGATGACGTAGCAGCAATTTCTGAGGCAGTAAAAATTGAAAAAAACAGGTTTGACGAAACACTTAAGGATATGCTTGAACGCGGAATAATTCCCAAAAGCTCGATGCAATATACGGGAGATTATCTTGAACACATAAAGGCAATGTCAGAGCTTGGAATGGTTTGTATGTCTTCACTTTCACATTCAAATCCCGATATAAAGCCAAAAAAATTAGTCAGTTTTACGGCTAAAAGCCTTAATAGTTTTGGTGGCAAAATGGAATTTTTCTATGATGCCCTTGATTTTTATAAAAAGAATAAATACCGCACAGTAATACTTGCAGGCTCCGAACGACGTGCCGAGAATCTTTATACACAGCTTTGTGACGAAGAGATTTCCTGCACCTTGGCAAAGAACTTTGATGATATTCCCGAGGCGGGTAAGATTATTGTTACCCATGGTGGTTTGCGCCGAGGCTTTGAGTATCCTCTTATTCAGACCGTTGTTATCAGTGATAAGGAAATTTTTGGTGAAAGCAAAAAGAAACGTAAAAAGGCAAGGGTGTCAAAAGAAAATCGCATTGACAGCTTTACCGATTTGCACGTGGGTGATTTTGTTGTTCATCAAAATCACGGTATAGGTCAGTATGTGGGGCTTGAACGCCTTACTGTTGAAGGTGCGCAAAAGGATTATTTAAAGCTTGTTTATAAGGGCGGTGACAGCTTGTATGTCCCTGCCGACCAGCTTAATTTGATTTACAAGCATATCGGCCGTGACGGCGGTCAGGTAAAACTCAGCAGTCTTGGCGGTCAGGAATGGAACAGAGCCAAACAAAGAGTTAAAAACTCCTGTCAGGATATGGCAAAGGAGCTTGTTGAGCTGTATGCTCAGCGCGAGGCAATCCGTGGTATAGAATTTTCAAAGGATACCGAGTGGCAGCGTGACTTTGAGGCGGCATTTCCTTACGAAGAAACAGATGACCAGCTTAGATGCATTGAAGAAGTAAAGAAGGATATGGAACGTTCAAGGCCTATGGAACGTCTTCTTTGCGGGGACGTGGGCTACGGCAAAACTGAGGTTGCTATGCGTGCCGCGTTCAAGGCGGTAATGGACGGTTATCAGGTGGCATATCTTGTTCCCACCACAATACTTGCAAATCAGCATTACAACAATTTCAGACAGAGGATGAAGGATTATCCTGTAAACATTGCCTGCCTTTCAAGATTTTGCACGCCCAAACAACAAAAGGATATTGTTGCAAGGCTTAAATCAGGCGAGGTGGATATAGTAATCGGTACCCACAAGATTTTACAAAAGTCGGTTGTTTTTAAAAAACTGGGACTTCTTATAATTGATGAAGAACAGCGTTTTGGTGTTGCACATAAAGAAAGAATTAAAGAAATGAAAAAAGAGATTGACGTTTTAACACTTTCTGCAACACCAATTCCAAGAACACTTCATATGTCAATGTCGGGAATTCGTGATATGAGTATTATTGCCGAGCCTCCTGGCGAAAGATATCCCGTGGCGACATACGTGATGGAATATGATAAAGATGTAATCCGTGAGGCAATTTCAAAGGAAATCGGTAGGGGCGGTCAGGTTTATTATCTTCACAATCGTGTTCAGGGAATAGAAAAAACCGCTAAGGAAATCGAGGATATGCTACCTGATATAAGGGTGGCTGTAGCTCACGGGCAGATGTCAGAGTCTGAGCTTGAAAAGATTATGATGGCAATGTCAGAGGGCGAAATTGATGTTTTGGTGTGCACCACCATAATTGAAACAGGGCTTGACATTGCAAACGTAAACACAATTATTATGGAGGACGCCGACAGACTCGGTCTTGCACAGCTTTATCAGTTAAGGGGCAGAGTTGGGCGTTCAAACAGACTTGCCTATGCCTACCTTACTTATCACCGTGACAAGGTGCTGAATGAGGATGCACAAAAAAGGCTTAAAGCAATTCGTGAATTTACCGAGTTCGGCTCGGGCTTCAAAATTGCAATGCGTGACCTTGAAATTCGCGGTACGGGCAATGTTGTGGGTGTTCAGCAAAGCGGACATATGGATAGCGTTGGTTATGATATGTATTGCAAGCTGCTTGCCCAGGCGGTAAGCGAAATGCAGGGTATACCCATTGAAGAGGAAATTGAAACATCGGTTGACTTCCCCGTCAGCGCATTTATTCCCGAGAGCTATATCAGGGCGCACAGCCAAAGACTTCTGGCATATAAAAAGATTGCGGCGATTGAGAGTGCTGAGGAGCTTGGTGATGTGTATGATGAGCTTCTTGACAGATACGGTGATGTGCCTGTCACGGTGAATAATCTTATGATTATTTCGCTTATAAGAAAGCTGGCATCGGATAGGCTTTTTACCGAGGTAAAGGGCGGCAGAAATAATATTGTTTTGCACTTTATGCCGGATAATGCCCCCGACCTTTCGGAATTTGCAAACAGCGATTACCTGAAATCCGGTAGGGCGGTTATTAAAACCGGTAAAAAACCAAAGATTATATATACCTTTAATGAAAGTTTAAAAAATACCGACTATCTTAATATGGTAAAAGAATTTATCGAAAAGATATAGACGATTTTTATATTAGGGTGTATAATTAAAGAAAATACAAACAGATTGGAGCGATTGATGTGGAAAACGAAAATGTAAGAGAAAATGAAAACCTGAATGAAGAAATTACCGAAAAGAGAGTAATTGAAGAATCTGTGGTTGAAGAGGAAGTTCCCGCAGTTGAACCTGAAACCGAAATTGATGAAGACGTTATAGGTGACGAATGGCAGACAGAAACTGTTGAAACTGAAGAGAAAGAAACCTTAACAGAGGAAGAACTTGCGGTAATTTCTGCATCAAAGAAGAAAAAAAGGAATATAATTATTGCGATTTGTGCAGCAGTGGCTGTAGTGATTGCTTTTGCAGCATATTGGGTATGCACTGTAGATGGGATAGGTCAAAATACAATTGTATCAAATGCTTTGATGGAAAATGAAGGTGTTGATGCAAAAGCCGATAATATCAAATATGAAAATCCGGTTATGGCTGCAGTCAACAGCTTTACAGATAAAAAAGATGCTGTTATGATAATAGGCGGCAAGGCTGTAGACGGGAATGTATTTGAATATGTTTCCAATGTGATGGCTGCAAACTGCGTTTATTCACTTATGCAGACGGGTGCACTGACAGATGTTTCGGCTATGGATTGGAACAAAAAAGCATTCGATACAAAAATGAATTATACCGAATATGCAAAGGGTCTTGCAACAGAAAGACTTATACCCATATATGCACTTGTTGCTGAGGGTGAAAAGCACGGCATAAAGCTGACAGATGAAGAAAATGCTGAACTCTCTAATCAGTTAGAGGAAATTAAAACACAGTATGGTGATAATTTTGAAACAGCTCTTAAGCAAAACGGTTATCCAAATGAGGCGGCTTTTGCTGAGATGCAGAGACTTCAAAAGCTGAGCGAGAAAACAAGCGTTGACATAGAAGCAGATTTAAGCAAATATGTTTCAAATGATGAGCTTAAGAAATCAGCCGGCGATGCTGAAAAAGTGACGGTTAAGCATATCCTTATTGCCTTTGACGAAGAAGGCCTTGGTGATGTGAACGATGAAAAAAAGGCTACTGCAAAGAAAGAGGCTGAAGAAGTTCTTAAAAAGCTTAATGATGGCGGTGATTTTGATAAGCTTATGGAAGAATATAACGACGACCCGGGTGCAACACCCGAGGGCTATACCTTTGCTGATGACGGCACAATGGTACAGCAGTTTACAGATGCATCATTTGCTCTTGAAATCGGCGAGACAAGCGGTTTGGTTGAAACCTCATACGGTTATCATATTATCCAGAGGATGGAACGTACCTTCAGCATTGATGATTACCTTGCATATCTTGTGAAGAATGCAGATGTAAGAATAAGAAAGGGCAATTATAAGAAGGCAAACCTCACAGCAGATTTTGATGTAATGTTTGGCACTTCAGCCGAGTAAAAAAGGATATAAAGAATACACAGAAGAAAAGGATGAGGTTTATGTCTGTTTATTCAATGATATCTTCACTTTTAAGCTACGTTTTTACAACAATAATATATCTGTTTATTTTTAGTGTTATTGCACTTATCTATATGGATATAAAAAAGATGGGCAAAAAGGAACGGGCAAAAAACGCCGCTTCTAAAAAAGAAGAAACGCCTGTCACACGCAATATCTATGCCGTTTTAAAAACTGTTAAAAACAGATATGCAGCCGAGGCAAAGATGAAGGCGGCATACCGTATAGACGGAAAAGGTGTGATTGTTGGCCGAGGCAAGGAATGTGATATCACAGTCAACCATATGTTTTTGTCGACCGAGCACTTTCAGGTGTGGTATGATGATGGTGTGTGGTATATCGGCGATATGGGCAGCAAAAACGGCACATATCTCAACGGCTCAAAGCTGAAAAAGGTTAAACCGATTGAAAACGGTGACGAAATTTCATTTGGCGAAATCAGATTTATATTTGAGGAGGGCTAGGCGTGAGTAAGGCAAATTACAGACTCCCTGCTTACCTTCTTGTTGTGATGAATGTACTGGGATTTTTGCTTTTATATATGGTAAATGATTATCAGCTCAACATACTTTATGTTGGGCTTGGTTTACTTTGTCTGTTTGTTCTTATGTATTCAATTTTGGTTATCTGCCGAATGGGAGATAAGTTTCTTATGCTGATTGCGTCTATGCTTATGACCATGGGTGTTTTGATGCTGTGCCGACTCGATATTGTGATGGGTGCACGGCAGATTGTGTGGATAGGCATAGGCGGAATGGTTTTTTTTGCCGCATATTGTATATACTATAATGTGCGCATCTGGCATAAAATGTGGTTTTTATATGCCGCAGGGGGAGTTGCTCTTTTTGTTATAACGCTATGCTTTGGTAAAACGGTCAATGGCTCCCGCAATTGGATTGACATAGGTCCGATAACATTCCAGCCTTCCGAAATTATAAAAATACTTTATGTGATGTTTCTTTCGTGTCATTATTCAGAAAGCTGGAGTAAGCCTTTTTTCAAAATTCAACCTGTGTATATGACAGGTATAATTACTTATACTTATATTTTGTTCCTTGTTCTGCAACGCGACTGGGGAACAATTTTAGTGGTCTTTTTAATATTTATATTTATGATATATGTGTACGAAAAAAACAGATGGTTTTTGTGGGCAAATGTTTTTGCGGCGTCGGGCGTTGGGCTTTTGGGTTATAAGTTTTTGTATCACATTCAGGTGCGCGTGGGTGTGTGGCTTGACCCATGGGAAGATGTTTCAAACAAAGGCTACCAGATTGCACAGTCACTTTTTGCCATTGCCTCGGGCGGATATTTTGGCAGAGGCCTTGGCAACGGTTCGCCATATTATATCCCTGAGGTTCACACAGACTTTATTTTTTCGGCAATATGTGAGGAAATGGGTGTGTTTGGCGGTGCGGCAATTATTATTCTGTTTTTCTTGTTGTCATACAGATGTTTTAAAATAACGCTAAATACCGAAAATCCATACAACAAAGCGGTTGGCTTGGGGCTTACCCTTATGTTTGCCTTGCAGACATTTATAATCATTGGTGGTGTAACAAAGTTTATTCCCCTCACAGGCATAACGGTTCCCTTTGTCAGCTATGGCGGAACATCCATTGTTGTCAGCTTTGCATCCCTTGGAATAATGCAGGCGATTTCTGCTGTTGAGGACAGAAAGGAGGCACGGATGAATGAATGTGAATAAAAAAATTATTCGTGTTTTGATTGTTATTTCCGCCTTGTTTCTGGCACTTTTGACATATCTTTTGTATTTCAATCTCTTTCAGGCGGATAATGTTTCGACAAATCCGTATAACCGACGGCAGTGGGACGATGAAAGATATGTTACACGTGGCACAATCTATGATAAAAACGGTCTTGTTCTGGCAGAAACTGTTGAGAATGGTGACACTATCCAACGTGTATATCCCCAAGGAAGGCTATATAGCCACGTTATCGGGTATTGTTCTCAGGTCTACGGCAAGAGTTTGCTTGAGCGTGAGTACGACGGCGAACTTCTTGGCAAGGGTGACCTTGATCTTTTTCAAGGTGACAAGAAAAAGGGTTTTGACCTTAATTTGACAATTGATAATTCTGTTCAGAAATATGCCTATGAGCAAATGAAAGGAAAAAAGGGCGCAATTGTTGCAATGAATCCCAAAACAGGTGCAGTTATTGCAATGGTTAGTCTTCCTGATTTTGACCCGGATGCAGTGGCTCTTGAAAAACAATGGAATAACATTGTTGAGGACGAAAATTCTCCGCTTATTGCAAGGGCAGTTCAGGGACTTTATCCTCCAGGCTCGACATATAAGATTGTGACAGCGGCGGCAGCATTTGAAAATGGAATGAAGGAGCGTATATTTGAGGACACAGGCAGCTTTACTGCAGGGGATTTAAAGGTTGAGAATTACAACAACAAGGAATATGGTGAAATCAGTTTAGAACGTGCGTTTAGTGTGTCAAGCAATCAGGTGTTCTGTACGGTAGGTTATGAGCTTGGCAGTGAAAAGATTACCGAGATTGCAGAGCGTTTTGGAATAAATTCACCACTGGGATTTGATATACCGACAGAAAGCAGTCGCATAGAATATAAAAAGATGACCAAAGAAGACAGTGCTCTTGTGAGTATCGGACAGGGTCGGCTTCTTACAACGCCCATACAAATGGCAATGATTTGCTCGGCTGTGGCAAACAATGGGCAAATGGTAAGGCCGTATGTGGTTGAAAGTGTAACAAAGAATGATATTACAGTAAGCAAAACGGCAGCAAAGATAACAGGGCAATCCGTATCAACGGATTGTGCAAAATATATTCAGCAGCTTATGGTAGATACTGTAAAGAGTGGAACAGGCACCCGTGCTCAAATCAGCAGTATTACAGTTGCGGGCAAAACGGGGACGGCCGAGAATGAAACTGCATCAGACCATGCCTGGTTTGTCGGTTATGCTCCGGCAGAAGACCCACAAATTGCAATTGCAGTGGTTTTGGAAAATGCCGACCGAAGCGGCGGCGATGCGGCAGCACCCATTGCGGGCAGGGTGATGAATATGTATCTTGCAAAGCAGGTAAAGTAAATGAAAAATTATAAAATTACAGTTCAATATGACGGCACAAGGTATAATGGCTGGCAAAGACAGGGCAATACCCCAAATACCATTCAGGGTAAAATAGAAGATATCTTAGAGAAAATGACGGGGCATAAGGTTGAAATTCACGGCTCTGGCAGGACAGACAAGGGTGTTCACGCTAAAGGTCAGGTTGCAAGCTTTAAAATCAATACTGAGATTAGTGATGATGAAATTCTGGAATATCTCAATAAATATCTTCCCGATGATATTGCGGTGACAGTGTTATGCCAGGCAGACGAACGTTTTCACGCAAGGCTGAATGTAAAACGCAAAACCTACCTTTATCGCATACACAATAGCACTGTTCCCGATGTGTTTGAACATAGATTTATGTATACGGTGACAGATGCCTTAGATGTTGAGGCGATGCAGTCTGCCGCAAAGGAATTTTTGGGCGAACACGACTTTGTTGGTTTTTCGTCGGTTAAAAGATTTAAAAAATCAACAGTACGAACAATATACAGCGTTGGTGTTCAGCGATTTGGGGACGATGTGGTTTTTGCTGTTACGGGGGACGGATTTCTTTATAATATGGTCCGCATCATGGCAGGAACTTTGTTAGAGATAGGCACAGGCAAACGCAGTGCAGACAGCATAGCCAAGGTTTTTGAAACAAAAAATCGTGAGTTTGCGGGTGAGACTCTTCCCGGCAAGGGATTGACACTACTCTCGGTCGAATATGAATAATATATTTTTATGTGCGAAACATATTTATTGAATAAAACTATTGCAAAAAATCAAAAAATAAGTTAAAATATTCAGGTAAAGGAGGTGAGAAAATATGAAGACTGCAGAGCTTTTTGACCTGAAATATACAATTGCGTCATCTCTTTTGTTAGAGTGCGAATATCCTTGGCAGGCCTTGGGTAAGATTAAAGATTTTGTAATTGCTTTAGGCGAAACGCTTGACAAAGAAAAGTTTGACGAGGTTCAGCCGCAGGTATGGATTGCAAAATCGGCAAAAGTGTATCCTTCGGCATACATTGCCGCACCCTGTATAATTGACGAAGATTCTGAGATAAGACACAGCGCCTTTATTCGTGGCGGAGTTATTGTAGGAAAGAATTGTGTAGTAGGAAATTCTACCGAGATGAAAAACTCAATTATTTTTGACAATGTTCAGATTCCGCATTTCAACTATGTGGGCGATTCAATTCTTGGATTCAAGTCTCATCTTGGGGCAGGGGCTGTCACATCAAATGTTAAAAGTGACAAAACTCTTGTTACAATAAAGAATGGAAATGAAAAAATTGAGACAGGTCTTAAAAAGTTTGGTGCAATGGTGGGCGATTTCACCGAGGTGGGCTGCAACAGCGTCCTTTGTCCCGGTACAGTAATTGGCAAAAATTGCACCGTTTATCCGCTTTCAAGGGTAAGGGGATATCTGAAAGAAAATTCTATATTTAAAAGTCAGGAGAATATTGTAACTAAAATTTAGCTGCAATA
Source organism: Clostridia bacterium (assembly GCA_045648175.1). Lineage (GTDB taxonomy): Bacteria > Bacillota > Clostridia > Monoglobales > Monoglobaceae > SIG440. The sequence goes on along the minus strand of JAZRNN010000085.1, from coordinate 30,578 downwards.
TACAGTAAACAAATATATTCAGGGTCGGGGACGCTGAAAAGGTTGCTGTGTAAAACAGTACCGAATCTCTTGCGGTATAATTGTTTAGCGCCAGACCGTGCAAAAACATATGTGCGGTGACGAGGTAAGAAGAAATTCGAAGTTTTCGGCGGGTACTTCTTCGGCACTAGCCTGTGTCGTAAGAATGCATACAAAAAGACAAAGGTGCATTTAAAGGGCAAATCCAATTATTTGGGTTAGTAAATTTAACCTGTCCACACAGGTATTTGGTATAAGGAGAGTATATATGAATTTTATTAAAGTAAACAATTATGACGAATTAAGTAAAAAGGCAGCAAATATTATAGCAGCACAGGTGATTTCAAAGCCTTGCTCGGTACTTGGTCTTGCAACGGGCTCAACACCACTTGGCACTTATGAAAAGCTTGCAGAGTATAATAAGGCAGGGGATGTGGATTTTTCACAGATTACATCTGTAAACCTTGACGAATATCAGGGATTAAAGGGTGACAACGACCAGAGCTACAGATATTTTATGGATAATAATCTGTTTAATAAAATTAATATTGATAGAACAAAAACTTTTGTTCCTGACGGATGTGCGGCAGACCTTGCAGAAGAAGGTAAGCGTTATGACGAGCTTATTAAATCTTTAGGCGGAATAGACCTGCAGCTTTTGGGAATTGGTTTAGATGGCCATATCGGCTTTAACGAGCCTGACGAGGTGTTTGTTGGTGAAACTCACGAGGTTGCCCTTGATGAGTCTACAATTGAGGCAAATGCTCGTTTCTTTGCATCTAAGGACGATGTTCCTAAAAAGGCAATAACTATGGGTATGATGTCAATTATGCAGGCAAAAAAGATACTGCTTATCGCAAACGGAAAGAACAAAAAGGATATTGTTGAAAAATCATTCAATGGTCCTATTACTCCCCTTGTTCCGGCTTCAATTCTTCAGTTGCATCCTGATGTGACTGTCATTTTCAGCGAGAATTAAGGTAACGGAATATTAAAAATTAAAACGAGAGGATATTTTTAATGGGAAAATATTTTGGAACAGACGGTTTCAGAGGTGAAGCCAACGTTAACTTAACGGTTGAACACGCATTTAAAATAGGCAGATACCTTGGCTGGCATTACGGTAAGGAACACAAGTGCAATGTGGTTATCGGCAAGGATACAAGACGTTCAAGCTATATGTTTGAATATGCTCTTGCTGCCGGTCTTACAGCCAGCGGTGCAGATGCACATCTTTTGCACGTTACCACAACACCTTCGGTTTCATATGTGGTGCGTACCGAGGATTTTGACTGCGGTATAATGATTTCTGCAAGTCACAACCCCTATTACGACAACGGAATTAAATTGATAAACAGCAAGGGCGAAAAAATGTCCGAGTCGATTATTGCCGACATTGAGGCATACATTGACGGTGTTATCGACGAATTGCCTCTTGCTACCGGCGAGAATATAGGCAGAACAATCGACTATGTTGCGGGCAGAAACCGTTACACAGGCTATATTATCTCTCTTGCTCGGAATTCCTATAAGGGAATTAAGGTAGGCATTGACTGCTCAAACGGTAGTACATGGATGCTTGCAAAAAACATATTTGATACCCTTGGTGCAGAGACTTATGTTATAGGAAATCAGCCAAACGGTTTTAATATAAACCAGGGATGTGGCTCCACTCATATGGAAGGCCTTTGCAAATTTGTAAAGGAAAACAACCTTGATATTGGCTTTGCCTTTGACGGTGATGCTGACCGTTGCCTTGCTGTTGACGAGCGTGGTAATGTAATGACAGGCGACAATATTATGTATTTTTGCGGCAAGTATATGAAGGAAAAAGGGCAGCTTAACAACAACACAGTTGCAACAACAGTTATGTCAAACTTCGGTCTTTATAAGGCGTTTGACGAAATCGGCATTGATTATGTTAAGACAGATGTTGGTGACAAATATGTTTATGAGGCAATGCTGGCTAACGATTATTGCCTTGGTGGCGAGGAATCAGGACATATTATCTTTTCTAAATTTGCCTCAACAGGTGACGGGCTTATTACAGCTATTAAGATAATGGAGGTTCTGATTGAAAGCAAGCTTCCTGCATCAAAGCTCAGCGACGGTTATGAAAGATTTCCACAGCTCCTTGTCAATGTTCGTGTTACTGACAAAGATGCACCTCTTAATGACCCTGATGTCAAAGCGGCAGTTGCTGAGGTTGAAAGGGACCTTGGAAATGATGGCAGAATTTTGTTCCGCAAAAGCGGTACCGAGCCCCTTATCCGTGTAATGGTGGAGGCAAAGGGTGAGACAATTTGTGCTATAATGGCAAACAGAGTTGTCGATGTAATGAAAGAAAAGGGCTATGCTCTTAATTAAAAATAAAAAGCTTAGGCGTTTTTGATTGTTGTCAAAAACGCCTTTTGCGATAAATACAGTTCGAGGTGATAAAATTATGAAGGATTTTATATACTATGCGCCTACCAAGGTGTTTTTTGGAAAGGACAGACACAAGGAAGTAGGTAAAATAATCAAGGAATATGGATACAGCAATATAATGCTCCAGTACGGGCAAAGCAGTATCAAGAAGTCAGGACTTTATGACGAGGTTATGAACTCACTTAAAGAAAACGCCATAAATGTTGTTGAAATGGGCGGGGTAGAGCCAAACCCCAAGCTTTCGTTTGTAAGAGATGCGGTGAAGGTTGTAAAAGAAAATAAGGTTCAGATGATTCTTGCGGTAGGCGGAGGAAGCGTTCTTGACTCTTCTAAATTTACTGCTGCAGGGGCTTGTGCAGAATGTGACCCTTGGGACTTCCCCACAGGCAAAGCTAAGGCTGAAAATTCCCTGCCCGTTGGATGTATTCTTACCATTGCTGCGGCAGGCAGTGAAATGAGTTCGTCTGCTGTTATCACCAATATGGAGCTTAATCTGAAGCGCGGATTTAACAGTGATTTCAACAGATGTAAATTTGCCATTATGAACCCCGAGCTTACATATTCTGTATCAAAGTATCAGACCGCCTGCGGGGTAGTTGATATTATGGCTCACACAATGGAGAGATATTTTATGCCAGGTGAGCCGGTAGACATTACCGACCGAATTGCCGAGAGCGTTTTAAAGGCAACAATTAGCGCAGGGGCAACCCTTATGCAAAACCCATGGGATTATGATGCCCGTGCTAATATGATGTGGGCATCAAGTCTCTCTCACAACGACCTCACATGCTGCGGACGAGATTATGCTCTTCCGGTACATCAGTTAGAGCACGCTCTCAGCGGTGAGTATGATAGGATTGCTCACGGAGCGGGCCTTGCGATGCTTTTCCCTGCCTGGGCGAGATATATGTATAAATACAACATTTCCCGTTTTGCACAGTTTGCACGCAGAGTGTGGGATTGCACCGAGGTTGATGACGAATCTGCCGCAAGGATGGGTATAGAAAAATTGGCAGAATTCTTTAAATCACTGGATATGCCAAGTTGCCTTGCGGATTTTGAACTTGATGAAACTTGTATCGAAAGACTTGCAGACCTTTGCACCTTTGGCAGACAAAGAGTGGTTAAAACTTATGTCAATATGGACTTTGATGTAATAAAAGAAATTTTTGGAATGTGTCTGTAATGACGGATATATGAATTTTGAATTACGCAGGGCATCAAAAAGGTCTTTGACGAAAAGAATATTTTAAACCACGAAAAAGTTTGTTTTCAAGCTTAAAATTCCTAAAAAGAGTAGTAGTGACAAAGTCAAGTGAGACACAAACCGCCCCTAAGCACAGCTTAGGGGCGGTTTATATCTTATTTTTGAGGATACATTTCCTTTGCGATTTTTATAAAATCTCTGACGCATTGTGAAGGCAGTGAGTTCTCGTTGTATATAAGCATTATCTCTCGTGTATTATCAGGAAGCTTCACGTCAAAATAACAGAGGTCTGCGTCATCACCTTTTGCAATAATTGAGCTTCGCGGCATCAGTATGGCGCCCATTCCTTACTTCATCATGTTGTATTGCATATCAAGTCTGCGATGATGGACTATATGATAAGGTTCAGGTGCGGTTATTTTATTAAATTTTGAAAATGACTTCCAGGTTTTTGTATTTGAGCCTGCTCTGAACAGTTTTACGCTTTCAAACAAACTCCAGTCTGTTATTTCTTTTTCGGGTGGATATTCACCTGTCAATAGTTCATCAAATGTAAGGGAATATTTTTGTAATTTTTTATCCCTGGATAGTTTTTGGGCCAATCATATATTTTTCTTTTTTGCGGCTTCTGAAAAGCTTTTTTCACGGTATACTTTATAAACGTATTTTTCAGCAGTATTCATAACAGAATTCCTTATAAGTTTTAATTATATCAAATAAAATGTTATTTGTATTTGATTATATCATAATTTTATGATATAATCAAATGCAGATAGATATTTTGTATAATAGAAAATTGCATATATGATAAAGGAGCGTTTTTTTTGAGAGTTTATATTATAAGACATGGCGAAAGCGAAACAAACGTAAAAAGTCTGTTTACAGGATGGATGGATGTAAATCTTACAGATTTAGGGAAAATTCAGGCCAAAAGAGCTGGTGAATTATTAAAGAATATTAGGTTTGATAAGGTTTATTCCAGCGATTTGATAAGAGCAAGAGAAACAGCAGAAAACACTTTGGCAGGATGTTGTTATGAAACATCAGAACTTCTTCGGGAGACAAATGTAGGTGACCTTTCAGGAAAGCCATATTCAGTTGTTACAGATGAACAACGCATACTGATTGCTAAGGAAGGATTTACAGTATTTGGCGGGGAGTCTAATGAAGAGTTAAACAACAGAATTTCAAAGTTCATTAAGACGCTTGAAACGGAGACTTGCGAAAATGTGGCTGTTTTTACCCACGGCGGTTGGCTTAAGACATTTCTTGATATAGTTATGGGTGTAAAAATTCCAAATGATAAAATAATTTGCGAAAATTGTACCGTCGCAATATTTGAATGTACAGATGGCATCTGGAAGTTGCACAGCTGGATAAATTGGATTTAAATATGGCCTATCTATACAAGGTGTATTACAGGAAGAAAATATCAATTTACCTGAAATTAAATTTACTGCAGAGTAAATAAGCTGCATTCCGGCACGGCTTAGAATATTGTTTCTGATTATGCGCTTATGCAGGGGACTATCCTTACGCTCAATGTTCCTTTAAGTGCATTTATTCACGACAGAATACAAAAACTGGCGCACGGCCTGTCAGAACTCTACGGAGTTGAAATCAAGGTTCATGCACCACTTGAATTTTCTATTGTTTAGGTATAAGAAACGAGGCAAAGGGTATCAATCAGCTGGCTCATCAGGTTGATTTTAAGCTTGACGAGGATGTTCTTATATACGGCGTGCAGAACTTTGTTCAGTTTGTTATTAACAATCAAAACGGCATTGATATGGAAGCGGCAAAATTGGCTGATGAAAGAAATTAAGACAAGAAATATTATATATATTTGACCATTTTTTAATGTTGTGATATTATATTACATAATCAAAAAAGATCGGAGAATTAAAATGGAACAAAAGAAAAATAAATTAGTGACAAATGTGTTTTTTGTAGCGATTGCAGCAATGTTCTGCTGTGCATTGTGGGGAAGTGCCACACCCTTTATAAAAATAGGTTACGGGCTTATTCTTCCAAATAGGAATGTTCCGTCAACTATACTTTTTGCAGGAATCAGGTTTTTTACGGCTGGTGTGGTAACCGTGCTTATTTACAGTATAGCACGCAAAAAGTTTTTATTTCCTAAGGTTGAAAATTTAAGGGCTGTTGTAAATGTATCATGCTTTCAGACAATTATTCAGTATTTCTTATTTTACATAGGCGTTGCCAATACTACCGGGGTGAAAGCAACTGTTATCAGCGGTTCAAACTCTTTTTTTTCTATTCTTTGTGCGACATTGATTTTTAGACACGAAAAATTAACTTTTAAAAAGATAATTGCTTGTATTATCGGCTTTGTTGGAATTATTCTAATTAATCTTGATGGGCTCAACTTTAATCTTAATTTTCTTGGTGATGGTTTTGTGTTGCTTTCAAACCTTGCCTATGGTGTATCGGGTGCGTTGATGAAAAAATATTCTAAACGTGAGGACCCTGTTGTAATCAGCGGTTATCAGTTTATTTTCGGCGGATTTGTGATGATTGTGGTTGGAGCTTTAACCGGCGGGGTTATTGTTTTGACAAGTATTAAGGCTGTGGCTGTTATTTTGTATTTGGCACTGTTGTCAGCGGTTGCATACGCCCTGTGGGGAGTGCTTCTCAAATACAATCCCGTATCAAAGGTTTCGATTTACAGCTTTATGACTCCTGTATTCGGGGTATTTCTTTCAAATCTGATGCTAACCGAAAAAAGCAATGTTGCACCACTTAATCTGATATTTGCATTAATTCTTATTTGCGGTGGTATTACAATACTTAATTATCAAAAACAAAAGAAATAATCGGTCAACGATAATTTTATTTTTATAAAAAATAAAAAACTTTTGTAAAAAGACTTGACAAGTATACACTTTTAGTGTATAATTGTACAAGTGATTTCGGGGTGTGGCTCAGTTTGGTAGAGTACTTGAATGGGGTTCAAGTGGCCGCTGGTTCGAATCCAGTCACTCCGACCAATCTCAAAGTCTTGTAAACAGTGCGTTTGCAGGACTTTTTGTTTTTTCTGAAATTCTCAAATTTTGAGTTCAGGTCAACAAATAGGTCAACAACTTTTCCATTTTTGTGTGGGAAAGCGAGTATTTTATGTCTACAATTTACCCAAATTTCAAAAATGGAAAAATTTTTTCTTTCAAGTTTAAAGCATATCTTGCGAGGAGACAGGGGGACGGTTGTTCTATTGTCTTGACAAGGTCGAAATGTTTTATGGTGAAAAATTTGAAAGCGTTAACGCTTTCATCGATGAATTGAAAAGATATATTGATTATTACAACAACGAAAGAATTTCTATGAAATTAAAAGGAATGAGTCCGCTACAATACCGAACTCATTCACAAGTAAGTTAATATTTAATTTTGTCTAAACTTTGGGGTTCACTTCAGATGACTTGCTGATTTTTTATAGTCTTTCTGTCAGTTCCATACGTATAAAATAGCCTCTGTCATGACTGCATACCGGGCAGACGGGAGGAGCTTCCTTGCCTTCGTGCACATATCCGCAGTTAAGACACATCCACGAAATTGAAACATCTGATACAAACAGCTTATCCTGTTCAAGAAGGTCTGCAAGCCGTCCAAAGCGTTCGCCGTGAGTTTTTTCAATTGATGCAATATTGTTAAAAATTCCTGCAATTTGGATAAAGCCTTCTTCTTCAGCGGTTTGTGCAAAGCTTTTATATATGGGGTCGTATTCCTCAAATTCGTTATGCTGGGCTGAACGTAAAAGACTGATTATTGAGTCAGAAATATCTACAGGATATGTGCCTTCAATGGGAATGTTTTCACCCGAAAGACTTTTAAGCTGATTATAAAACACCTCGGCGTGTTCCTTTTCCTGACCTGCAGTAAATGAAAAGGCGGCTTCCACCACGTGAAGGTTTTGCTTTTTTGCCTCGGATGCGGCAAAGGTGTAACGATTTCTCGCCTGACTTTCTCCGGCAAAGGCAAGCATAAGATTGGTTTTTGTTTTACTTGTTGAAAATTCTACAGGCATAATTTACCTCCATATAATGTTTTTTACAGCATTAGTATGGGGAATTTTTTGGAATAATATACTTGCAGAAGAACCATAAATATGATAGAATAGAACAAAAATCTGAAAGGAAGAAGACTATGCCGCAGTTTAATCGTTGGAATTCAAAGATATATAAGGAACATATAAAAAAGAACAAAGGTGTTTTTGCGGTTTATATTCTGCTTCGTGCACTTGTTATCGGGGCAATGGTTTTGTCGTGCGTTCGCGGAAACTATGAAAATCTTTTTTACTGCAGTATGGCGTTGATACTGTTTTTAATTCCTGCTTTTTTTGAAAAGAATTTTGGCATTGATATCCCCAATATTCTTGAGGCGATTATACTGCTGTTTATCTTCGGGACGGTTATTCTGGGAGAAATGGGGAGTTATTACACAAAATTCCCTATGTGGGATACCATTCTTCATACGCTTAATGGATTTTTATGTGCGGCAGTAGGCTTTGGATTGGTGGACATTTTAAATCGTCACGAAAAGGTAAAGTTTCGTCTGTCGCCATTGTTTCTGGCGTTAGTTGCATTTTGTTTTTCGATGACAATAGGTGTGCTGTGGGAATTTTTTGAATTTGGTATGGATGTATTTTTTTGCAAGGATATGCAAAAGGATATGGTGATTGAAAGGATTGCTTCAACCTACCTCAGCGGAAGCACAAAGACACCTGCGGTAATTGATAATATAAAAGCAGTCAGTGTAAACGGAGCAGAACTTGGCACAAACGGCTATCTGGACATTGGACTTTTTGACACTATGAAGGACTTAATTGTCAACTTTATTGGAGCAGTTGTGTTCAGCATAATCGGTTTTTTCTATGTGAAAACCCGTGGAAAAAGCAGTTTTGCAGGGCATTTTATCCCCAAAGTTGCAAGTGAAAATGAGAAAGATGATGCCGAAGAATAAAAAATTCTTCGGCATTTTTAAAAGGCTATTTTATTCCAAAAAATTTCATTCCGTTCTCACGGGTGATGCGAATTACATCATCAATGGGCATTTCTTTAACTTCGGCAATTTGTTCTGCAACCCGATATACCATACTGCTGTCATTTCGCAGACCACGAAATGGTTCGGGCGCCATATAGGGACAGTCGGTTTCAATAAACAGACGCTCAATAGGTATTACTTTTAGTGCCTCAATCGCACGGCGTGCGTTTTTAAAGGTGACAACACCGGTAAAGGATACATAAAGCCCCATTTTTATAAGTTCTTTTGCGGTTTCTGCACTACCTGAAAAACAATGTATAACAGCGTTTGTTATTTGTTTTTCTTTAAGAATGGCAATACATTCGCCCTTGGAATCACGGTCGTGAATTACAACTGGCATATTGAGTTCTTTTGCAAGGTCAAGCTGTGCGCGAAACCAGAATTTCTGTTTTTCGGGGTCGGCATCGTCATAGTGATAGTCAAGACCTGTTTCGCCGATTGCCACAACCTTGGGATGTGCAGCAAGCTTTTTCAAAGTTTGAATGTCAGCACCTGTCATAGGGTTTACATCACTTGGATGAACGCCTGCTGTTGCATAGATGAAATTGTATTTTTCAGCCAAGTCAATTGAGTCAAGGGAAGATTGTATATCATATGCAATGTTGTTTACAAGCCCAACCCCTGAATTTTTGATTTTTTCGATAACTGCATCACGATCCGTGTCAAACCTTGTGTCATTAAGATGTGCGTGGGTGTCATATAAAAAATTCATAAAAATTTCCATAGCCTTTCTGCCCACAACGAGTAATTTAGAATACACGCGTATTTCATTGTGGGCAGATAAGGCGTGTAGCGGAACTAACAGGGCAACCAATTCGCGGTTGCCCTGTTAGTTTTATTTTATCTTTTTAACAAATGTTTCGATTCTTGACAGTGCTTCATTTATGTTGTCAAGTGAGTATGCATACGAGCATCTTATATGGCCTTCGCCGCATTCGCCAAAGGCGTTGCCGGGAATGACTGCAACCTTCATATCATAAAGAAGCTTTTCGCAAAAATCATTAGATGACAGCCCTGTTGATTTTATTGAGGGAAAGGCATAAAACGCACCTTCAGGCTCAAAACAATCAAGACCCATATTGTTAAATCCTGTAACAATTATTTTGCGGCGGTCATTGTATTCTTCACGCATAACCTCGATATCCTTGTCGCCGTTGCGAAGAGCCTCAATTGCGGCATATTGTGCTGTGGTGGGTGCTGACATAATGCCATACTGATGCACCTTGGTCATCTGTGAAATAATATCCGGGTGTCCGCAGGCATAACCAAGACGCCAACCTGTCATCGCATAAGCTTTTGAAAAACCACTGACAATCATTGTGCGTTCATACATACCGTCAATTTCGGCAATTGAAATATGCTTGCGGCCGTAGGTTAACTCCGCATAGATTTCATCACTGAGAACCATTATATCGTGTTTGATTATTATTTCTGCAATTTCCTCTAAATCCTCACGGGTCATAATTCCGCCGGTGGGATTATTGGGATAAGGAAGAACAAGCACTTTTGTTTTTTCAGTAATTGCTTTTTGAAGCGCATTTGCTGTCAGCTTAAACTTGTGCTCTGCCGTGGTAAGAACAGGTACAGCAACCCCGCCACACAACTGTGTAATTGGCTTGTAGCATACAAAACTGGGTTCAGGGATAAGAACTTCGTCGCCAGGTTCAATTACCGAGCGGAGGAATATATCAATCGCCTCACTGCCGCCAACTGTAACAATTGTCTGTGTCAGTGGGTCGTATGACAGATTAAAACGTCTGTTCATATACCGTGATATTTCGTGGCGAAGCTCAGAAAGACCACGATTGGGGGTGTAATGGGTGTATCCTTTTTCAAGCGAATAAACACCCTCATTGCGGATGTGCCATGGTGTAACAAAATCGGGTTCGCCTACACCCAGCGAGATAACATCATCCATCTCAGCGGCAATATCAAAGAATTTTCGTATGCCTGAGGGAGGGATGTTTTGTACGGTTTTGTTTAAAAACTTTTCGGGATTAAATATCATAAAGACAAGCCTCCCTGTCGTCGTCGGTCTGGGTATCATAAACTATTCCATCGCTTTTATAGCGCTTAAGAACAAAATGTGTTGCTGTACTGAGTACCGATTCCATAGGTGCAAGATATTCGGATACAAACAGGGCAATCTGCTGAATACTTTCACCCACTACTGTTACGCCAAAGTCATAGCTGCCGCTCATCAGGTTGAGGGATTTTACCTGGGGAAACTGATAAATACGTTCGGCAAGGCGGTTATAGCCTTGGTTGCGTTGGGGAGCAACCTTCATTTCGATATATGCGGAAATCTTTTCATACTCGGGAACCTTATTCCAGTTGATAATCGCACCATAGCCTATAATTGTACCGTTTGCCTCAAGGGCGTCAATGGCGGCCGCTGCCTCGGGAACTGTCATATCTGCCATTGTGGCGATTTGTTCCAATGAAAGTTTACAATCCTTATGAAGGATTTCAATTAATTTTTCTGCATTTTTGATTTCACTCATAGCATTAGCCTCCAAAATAAAATAGTTAACATAAATATACCATTTTTTTGAAGTATAGTCAATTAAAATAGATAAAGTTTTCTATTATTGTTATTGTAAAACATAAATTCGACTAAAAAACCTTGATTTTTATGTTAATATGTTGTAGAATTAAATAGATTTTAACAGTTTATTAACAATTATTTCAAAGGCAGTTTAAAATGTTTTGATACAATGGATACAGCGAATTCAGGCGAGGTGATTTTTTGCATTTAAACAAAAAAACTGACTGTAAAATTGGAGAGTTCAGTGCAAAAATTTTATCTGCAGCGGTTACTGCCGCTGTAATAATTACAATTTGCACTGTGGTGAATTTTTTTGATTGGAGTCTGGGCTTTGAGGTTATCGTAGATGGCGAAAATATCGGGCTTGTAACAGACAGACAAGTGGTTTATGACGCAATTGATGAGGTGCGAGATGAGGTAAAGCACTATCTTGGCAGGGATAAAGTGTACGATAAGGAACCGCTTTTTGTCAGACGACTTGTTGACGAAGAAAGTTTATCTGATAAGTACAGCATTAAATCTGCATTGCTTGCCAATGTCGACACAATGGTCGAGGCCTGGGCAATTTATATTAATGGCAAGGCTGTTTTAGGTGTTGCCAGCAGTGAGGCCGCAGATTGGGTTTTTGCAAACTATAAAAAGAAATATGCGGGTTCGGAAATTACCGACGATATGTTGGTTGAGTTTTGTGAAAAAGTTGAAGTAAAAAAAGAATTTTTGCATATTGCTTTGCTGGAGACTCCGGAGGAAGCTATTAAGGTTTTATCGGGAAACAACCGCAAGCTTACAACACATACAGTGAAAAAAGGTGATACCTTGTGGGATATTGCCGACAGATATGATACAACGGTAGAACATCTTCTGGCAATGAATGATGACTTAGCCTCCGGCAATTTGGATGAAGGCGAACAGATTAAGGTAGAGCAGGCTAATCCCTTCCTTTCGGTACGCACGGTACAAACGATTTCTATGACTGAGGCGGTGCCTTTTGAGGTTGAAGAAATCAAAGACAACTCAATGTATGAGGGAAGAACAGTTGTAACGCGCAACGGTCAGGATGGTACCGCCAGAGTTCTGGCACGTGTTACAAAGGTAAACGGAGTGCAGACCAAAAGCGATGTTCTTGAAAGTGAAACAGTTACTCAGCCTGTAAGTAAAATTGTCAAGGTGGGCACAAAGGAACGACCGGCGACAACGGGGTCGGGAACGTTTATAAATCCTACTTACGGGACTCTTTCGTCACGTTATGGCTCGCGTTGGGGAAGTACGCATCAGGGTATTGACATTGCAGGTGAATATAACAGCGATATAAAGGCGGCAGACGGCGGTGTGGTCACATATTCAGACTGGATGTCGGGCTATGGAAATTATTTGATAATAGACCACGAAAACGGATATCAGACGGCTTATGGTCATTGTGCCTCGCTGGAAGCCAAGGTTGGTGACAGAGTTGCCAAAGGTGACGTTATCGCGAAAATGGGCAATACAGGCAGAAGCACAGGGACTCATCTTCACTTTGAAGTGAGAAAAAACGGAAAATATGTTAACCCCTTAAAATATGTTGGATATTAATTTATACAAAGATGATAAAAACCCCAGGAGGTGTTTACAATGGATAAAAAAATACTTATAGTAGACGATGAAAAACCTATTGTTGAAATTCTTAAAATTAATCTTATGAAGGACGGATACACCGTTTTTGAAGCTTATGACGGCGAAGAGGCGGTAAATAAAGCTATGGCTACAGAGCCTGACCTTATTTTGCTTGACGTAATGCTGCCTAAGCTTGACGGCTTTTCAGTGCTTAAGAAAATCCGCGAGAAATCTTCGGTTCCTATCTTGATGCTGACAGCACGCGAAGAGGAATTTGACAAGGTGCTGGGTCTTGAACTTGGAGCGGATGATTATATCACCAAACCATTCAGCATACGCGAGCTTATGGCACGTGTCAAGGCTAATATGCGCCGCACAGAAACTGATTTTGCCGACCGTCAGGAAAAGGCGGTTGATAAGCTGGAAATCGGTTGTTTTGTTCTTGATTACAACAGATATGAGCTTTATAAATCAGGCAAGCCGGTCGAAATTACCATTCGTGAATTTGATTTAATAAAGTTCCTTGCAAGTCAGCCAAACAAGGTATTTTCACGTCAGAGCTTGCTTGAAAGTGTTTGGGGATATGAATATTACGGTGATGACCGCACAGTAGACGTAACCGTAAGACGTTTGCGTGAAAAGGTAGAGGATGACCCGTCGGAGCCAAAGTACATAATGACAAAGCGTGGCGTTGGCTACTATTTTCAGGCGTAATGTTAGGGGTAACGATTATAGCGGTGGGAAAAATCAAGGAGAAGTTTTTTACCGACGCCATTGACGAATATGCAAAAAGACTGTCAGCCTATTGTAGATTTGAAGTGGTGGAGGTAAAGGACGAAAAAACTCCTGACAATCCTACAGAAAATGAAAAAAATGCAGTTCTTGACCGTGAGGCAGAACGAATATTGCAAAAAATCCCAAAGGGAGCAAAGGTAATTTCTCTATGCGTAGAAGGAAAGCAGATGACCTCCGAAAAATTTGCCGACCTTCTTACCCGTAGTACGGTTGAGGGGACAAGTAAACTTGTTTTTGTAATAGGCGGTTCAATGGGGCTTGCGGATAAGGTGAAAAGGATATCTGATTTAAGGCTGAGTTTTTCGGAAATGACATTTCCGCATATGCTGATGCGTGTAATACTTGCAGAGCAGATTTATCGTGGATTTACAATTATATCAGGCAAGACTTATCATAAATGAAAAAAGACCACCAATGGTGGTCTTTACTTTAAAACTGAATTTTTAGTTTAAAATGTAAACTTTCATCGGGCGTCTGCCAAAGCTGATAGCTTCTGACCTGGTGTTATAACAAAGGTCAATTCTGTTGCCCTTGATTGCTCCACCCGTATCTGCCGCAATGGCTGTGCCGTATACATACGAGCCGTCAGCACTTTCAATATAGAGCTTTGTGCCAAGAGGAATAATACTTGGGTCAACAGCAACAATTCCGTATCCTGCACGTCTGCCGGTGGCTGTTATGCCGTATGCGGGGTGCGAGGGACTTTTACCGCAGCTTGATGCATCATATGCTGTTGCATTTACTGAGATAACCTTGCTGTATGAAAGGTTGCCGCTACGTGATGTCTGTACAGTACCAGCTGATGCGATTTTGTAGCTGTCAATGGTTTTTTTAGGACCAACTTCGGTAATCTGTGCAACTGCGTCAGCAACAACATCTTCCTTGACGGTCTCTCGTGATACTTCTACTCCATCTTCAAAGTAGATTTTATAAGAAACTTTCTTTTCGCCGGGAGCACCCTTTTGAACAACCTTGCGGCGTCCTGTGGCAAGAGCCTTGTTTTCACGGACTTTACTCTCGAAAGGAATTTCTTCAACAATTTCAACAACCTTTTCGGATGTTCTGACAAGGGTTATTTCATCAAAGTCAGTAACCTTTGCTGTGTATGCAGGAGTTGTCTTGTCGGTTTCCTTTGCGTTGTAGCCAAGCTCGTCAAGGATTTCGCCAACTGTACGTTTGGTAGCAACATGCTCGGTTGTGTTGCCTTTTTCAGTAACGTATACGTGAAAGGCACGGTATATTTCAATTTTCATGTTGTCCTTAAGTACGGCATCTTCGCTGACATTCATCTTGTCGCTTGTGCCAAGGGCAATGCCCTCTGTCTTAAGAACATCTTCAACATATCGATTAAATGTAATAACTTCTTTCGCGGAATTTGCTCCGTCAATGATAACGACTCTCTTGCAGGCAATTGCGACACTGCTTATAAGAGCAAGCGCAACAACTGTGAAAATCGCAGACATCAGGATATTCCGTTTGGCTGATGAGGATATGTTAAGTATTCTATCCTTCAGACCATTCAGCATCCAATCACCTCTGATTTTAAAATTTTTACGGCGGAAATTCCGTCGCAACAGACCCCATTATACCCGATTTTTGACACAAAAGTCAAATTTGATTATCCCGAATTAGCCTAAAATAAGCCTTTTAAACTTGTAAAACGAGCCCTCAAAAGGTTACAAAGTTTAAAATACTCTCGTTTTCTCTCGTTTTCTTTGGATTTATAGGGAAATTGGGAAATTATGGAAACAATTGACAGGCTTGAACATTAATCCATAATATGGTACAATAGCTTATATATACATTGTAATATAATACAAGTAAAAATATACTCGAAAGATGAAATTTAAAAGGAATATTTTATGAAAGATATAACAATTCATCCATATGAGCGTCTTGATGACCTTCAGACAAAAAATAATTTACGGCTTATTCAAAACCCCAAATGGTTTTGTTTTGGTGTAGACGCTGTATTGCTTTCGCATTTCGCAGCAAGGACAATTAAGGCACATGCCAATGTTTTGGATATGTGTACGGGGAATGGTATAGTGCCGTTGTTGCTTTCTGAAAAGTCGGCGGCAGACCATATATGCGGCCTTGAAATTCAGGAATGTGTTGCCGAAATGGCCCAGCGAAGTGTTTTACTTAATAATATAGAAGAAAAAGTCAGGATTGTTACCGGAGATTTGAAAAACTCGGCTGAAATTTTTGGCGCTGAGAGCTTTGACAACATAACCTGCAATCCGCCATATAAGGAAAATCACGGCGGACTGAAAAATGCGGATGAAGTGGTGACAATTGCACGGCACGAAATTTTGTGTACATTAGAGGACATAATTTCTGTTGCTGCAAAATGTCTTAAACCTTACGGCAAGCTGTGTATGGTTCATCGTCCTGATAGACTGGCAGATATAATTTGTCTTATGCGTCAGCACCGTCTTGAACCTAAAAGACTGCAGTTTGTGCATCCGTCGCCAACAAAGACGGCAAATATGATTTTAATTGAAGGGGCAAAGTATGGCAATCCCAAGTTGTTTTTAGAGCCTCCCCTTTATGTGTATAATAGCGAAGGAAGATATTCGAACGAAATAAATGAGATTTACGGAAGAGAGGTGTCAAAGTGATGAACGGAATACTTTATCTGTGCCCAACGCCAATAGGTAACTTAGGCGATATGACAATCCGTACACTAGAGGTGCTGAAAAGTGTTGATTTGATTGCCGCCGAGGATACCCGAAATACTTTAAAACTTCTTAATCATTTTGAAATTAATGTACCCCTTACAAGCTATTATGAGCATAACAAGGCTCAAAAGGGCGGGGTAATTATTGAAAAGCTTAAATCAGGGCAGTCTGTTGCTTTGGTTTCAGATGCAGGGATGCCTGCGATTTCTGACCCGGGCGAAGATTTGGTCAGACTTTGCATTGATGAAGGAATTCAGGTGGTGCCGCTCCCGGGGCCGTCTGCATTTACTACCGCACTTGTTGCGTCCGGTATGCCCACAGGCAGATTTTCATTTGAGGGCTTTCTTACAACCAATAAGCGAAACCGCAAAATTCACCTTGAAGAAGTGAAAAATGAAACAAGAACACTGATTTTTTATGAGGCACCGCACAAGCTGATGTCAACCCTATGTGATATGCTTGAGTTCCTTGGTGACAGAGAAATTGTTTTAGCGAGAGAACTTACAAAAAAGTTTGAGGAATTCTTTCGCACAACCATTTCAAAGGCAATAGAGCATTACCAGCAAACGCCCCCAAAGGGTGAATTTGTGCTTATCATAAAAGGAAAGGACGAAAAAGTGCTGGAGGAGGAAATCCGCAAAGAACGTCCTTTGCCCGAGGAACTGCTTGAAAAGTATGCAGAAAAGGGTTTTCGAGGCAAAGAACTTGTGAATATGGTTGCAAATGAACTTGGCCTTCCCAAGCGTCAGGTTTATGATTTGTATTTAAAAATTAAGAATAAAGGGGAAGCATTATGAGCAAGCTGGTTTTAATAGTAGATGATGAAAAAAATATATGCGAGCTTATCCGCCTATATGTTGAGAAAGAAGGTTATGAAACCCGTACCGCATATGACGGCGATGATGCAATGAGTATGTTTAAGGAAAGAAAGCCTGATATAGTGCTTTTGGACATAATGTTACCTAAAAAGGACGGGTGGCAGATTTGCCGTGAAATTCGCAGTATGTCAAATACACCAATAATTATGCTTACAGCAAAGGGTGAGCTTTTTGACAAGGTGCTGGGTCTTGAACTTGGTGCAGACGATTATATAGTTAAGCCCTTTGAACCCAAAGAGCTTGTTGCCAGAATCAAGGCAGTATTGCGTCGCGGAGTGACTGCGGAGGCAGAGAAAGCAGGTAATTCGCAGATTCTTGAATTTAAAGGGCTTACCATTAACCGTGAAACGTACGAGGTATATGTTGACGGTAATGCAGTTGAAATGCCTCACAAGGAATTTGAGCTTCTTTATTTTCTTGCAAGCAACGCCAACAAGGTGTTCACCCGAGACCAGATACTTGACGAGGTGTGGGGGTATGGATACTTTGGCGAGTCAAGAACAATTGATGTGCACATAAAAAGAGTGCGTGAAAAAATTGAGCCTGTTGAACGTGAAAATCCTCCCTGGAGCCTTAAAACAATACGTAGTGTAGGTTATAAATTTGAATTGAAAGCGTAAATAAAAATGAAGAAAACAGTATTTTCAAAAATATTTTTTAATAACATTATAATTATTATTGTAAGTATGCTTATACTTACCGTGGCGGGATATCTGCTGATTTCGGAAGCAGTTTATAATGCTCACGTTGATACTCTTAAGGATAATGCAAACTCCATTTCGGGGTTTATAAAAAGCGGTGTTCCACCTGAAAGACTTGAGAATTTCCTTTACGGGTTTTCCCATAGTGCTAAAAAGAATATACTTATTATAAATATTTATGGTAAAATTATTATGGAATCCACCGTCGACAACACATACAACACGAATGTAAGATATGTTGACGAGGAATATTGTAAAAATGTTTTCGGCGGTCATGAACACGTAGAAAAAGGCACATTGGGTAATGTGTATAATGAAGATATGTTTACCCTTCAGTTGCCTGTGATTGAAAGATATTCAAAAAAGGTGGTGGGGGCAATATTCATCAGTGCACCCGCACCCGAGATGAAGCAAATGCAGGGCCGGCTTTTTAAAACAATGAGTATGGCACTTATTGCCGTGCTACTTATCTCGGTGATGCTTTCATATGCATTGTCAAAAAGAATTTCAAACCCTATAAAAGGTATAGTGACGGCTGTAAAAAAATTTGCAAAGGGAGACTTTTCAAGCCGAGTGGAAGTTGACGAAAATAATCACAATATTACCGAGATTAAGGAACTGACAGACTCGTTTAACAATATGGCGTTCCACCTTGAAAAGGCCGAGGATATCCGCAATAACTTTATTTCGGATGTTTCCCATGAGCTTCGTACACCGATGACCTCAATAGGCGGATTTGTTGACGGCATACTTGACGGGACAATTTCTGAAGAAAATCACAAGGAATACCTTGCAATTGTAAAAAGCGAGGTTTCACGGCTTTCTTCTCTTGTGAATTCCTTCCTTGATGTTACCCGTAACACTGACGGAAAACAGAAATTGGAAATAGCGGATTTTGACATTAATGAAGTAATAAGAAGAACACTTTTTAATTTTGAAAACCAAATACGCGAAAAACAGATTTTTGTTGATCTAATTTTTGAAACGGAATGTTGTGTGGTTCGTGCAGATCGTGATGCTATAACCAGAGTGATGACCAACCTCATTGAAAATGCAATAAAATTTACTGATTATGAGGGAACACTGCGAGTTTCAACAGCGGTTAAACAGCAGGAGGTTATCGTTTCGGTTTACAACTCGGGTTGTGGAATTTCAGAAGACGATAAGAAACTGATTTTTGAAAGATTTTACAAGGTGGATAAATCGCGTTCGGTCAACCGCGAGGGTACAGGAATTGGCCTTTATATAGTAAGGGATATTATTAACCGTCACGGAAAGAGCATTTCTGTCAAAAGTACCGAGGGTAAATATGCCGAGTTTGTATTTTCCTTAGACAAGGGAAAGCATAGTGTTGATTAAATTTTTAAATTTTATTAATATATTTGTAATAATTCGGTGTTAAACTAGTTATAACGACACAGAAAGGAGATATTTTCTATGAATGAATTTGAAGAAAAGAAGTTTTTTCCCGAAGAAGAGTCTACTTCGGAAGAAACATCTGAAATTATTCCTGAATATAAGGAAGATGTTACAACGGGCACAGATATAATTGAAGCAAATCCGATATATGCCGAGGCGGAAGAAGTCGTTGAAACCCCTCAATCTGATGAAGAAGAGGAGCACTCGGTTCCATTCACAGAAACAGTAAAAAATAAGCAGGGGTTTAAACGTTATATTGCAATAGCGGTTGTTGCCGGAGTGGTAAACCTTGCAGCCCTTGGCGGCCTTTTTGCGGCAGGATATAATTTGGGTATGCGCGGTGCAGGCGGCAAGTCAAATGTGCTGGCAAATCTCAGCAATGATACGGAAGGTGCAAGTGGCGTAACGGAAACTGTTGCCAAAGGTCCGGAACTTACAACTGTTGAGATTTCAAAAAGAGTTGGTCCTGCAGTTGTGGGAATTACCAGCAAAATTCAAAGTGCAATGAGCTTTTTTAACACGCCAATGGAGAGCGAGGGTACAGGCTCGGGCATAATTATCAGTTCGGATGGATATATCGTTACCAATAACCATGTTATTGAGGGTGCCTCCAAGGTTTCGGTTACTCTAAACACAGGCTCCGAGTATGAGGCTAAAGTTATTGGACATGATTCAAAGACAGACCTTGCTGTTCTTAAAATTACTCCTGATGAGCAGTTGACGGTTGCAGAGCTTGGTGATTCGTCAGCGATTGAGGTTGGCGAAAGAGCAGTTGCAATCGGCAATCCTCTTGGCATGGAATTCTTTGGAAGTACAACTCAGGGTATAATCAGTGCAATTAACCGAACAATTACCGTTGATAACCGTACAATGAGTGTTATCCAGACTGATGCGGCAATCAACGAGGGTAACTCGGGCGGTGCACTTGTTAATGCATATGGCAAGGTTATAGGCATTAATGCTGTAAAGATTTCTTCATCAACTGTTGAGGGTATGGGTTTTGCAATTCCTATTTCCGAGGCAAAGCCTGTCCTTGAAGATTTAATTAGATTCGGTTATGTTAAGGGCAGACCGGTAATCGGTATTTCAAGCCGCGATGTCACCGAGTATATGGCAAACCGTCAGGGATGGCCTGTTGGTGTTCAGGTTATGGGCATTCAGGTTGGCAGCGGTGCAGAAATTGCAGGACTTCAGCAGGGAGATATTATTACCAGGGCTGGCGATAAAAGTGTCACATCTACCGATGAACTGAATAAAATCAAGGACACACATAAACCGGGTGATGCTTTAAAGCTGGAAGTATGGAAATATGAAACCGGACTCACCAAAACTGTATTAGTTAAACTTTCTGAGGAAAGACCCGAATAATTTATTGTTTTCTCACCAAAAGGAACAGAGATTAAAATCTTTGTTCCTTTTTTGTGGTATAATTCGAATAAAACTATGGAATTATTTTAAAATGTATGATAAAATATAATTCAATGCATATAAAAAGAAGAAGAATTAATAAACTTGTTGCAGATGAGAAAGACGGAGCGGATTATTGGAGAATAATCCATATGAATGATATAAACGACCTTTATATGAAAGCACCGGTTGAGTGCGGATTTCCGTTTATCAATATGTATCAGCTGTTTTTAGAATACTGCGATTTGAAGGATGTCACAGTTAATTCACTTCTTGCTGACGGACCTCATCCCAACGATAAGGGTTATGAGGTTATGTTTAAACTTTTGCTAAAAGAACTTGGGTTAGGAAGAAAAGTTATTTAATAAAGAACGGAGCGGAAGTCGGTGAAAAAAACTATTTTTAAGATAAAAACATTTTTAATAAATCACAAGGCTGCAAAAGTATGGATGTTTGCCTTGCTTAATGCATTTTTGATATATTACTGTCTGGAGCTTGGTAACAAAAACCCATTGTTCAACGGTTTTTTGTATACGGGCATAAATATTCTGACAGTATTTACTGTTATGTCTACAGTGTTTATTTTTGTTCAGCGTTGGTGGATTTCATCCGTTGTGGTGGGTGTTCCTGCCTTTGTGCTGGCAGTTGCAAATTATTATACCATCCTTTACCGCAATTCGCCCATATCAACCCAGGATATACATAATGCAGGCACGGCTTTAGATGTTGTGGGGAATTATTCGTTCCCTTTAAATGCTTATGTAATAGGAGCCGTTGCTGTTTTTGCGGTTTTAGTTTTTGTGACAACCAGACTTCGCCGTATTGAACGAAAAATAAAGCTGTCATTCAGACTCGCGACGGCAAGAGTTGTCTGCCTTGCACTTTTAGGAACAGCTTTTATGTACGGCGTGTATTTTGCCCCAAAGCCGTTGAAACCCCGTACAACATTTGTGTGGTCATGGGAAGATTCATATTATAAATACGGCTATATTGCAAGCTCAATTGAGGTTTTGCAAAATTCACTTAATATGGTTAATATGCCCGAGGATTACAACGAAGAAACTCTTAAAGAGCGTGTAATGGATAAAATTACTGAAGATGCGGTGAACAACAAACCTGATGTGATTTTTATTCTTAACGAAACCTTCTATGACCTTCGTGATTTAATTGACCTGTCGGGCGAGGAGTCACCAATGCCGTTTATTGATAGTCTTCCGGACGGACAGACGGGAAGAACAGTTGTGGCAGGCACAGGCGGCGGCACAAATAAAAGTGAATACGAATTTTTGACAAGCAATACCATTCAGCTTATGCCGGGCATCACTCCGTTTAACTATCTTGATTTTGAAAATGCAAACAGCATAGTCAGTTATCTTGAAGCACAGGGCTACACAACCTGGGGGGCACATCCTGCCGAGCCACTTAACTATTCACGAGGAATTGTCTATCCAAAGCTTGGTTTTGATAATGTTTTATTCAGAGATGATTTCGGTGAAATTGAGAAATATGGCGAACGTAGTTATGCAACAGATGCATTTTGTTACAAAAAGATGCTTGCTGACTATGAAAGTATGGGTGATGCCCCAAGATTTATGTATCTTTTAAGCATCCAAAATCATGGCAACTGGGATTTAAACCCTGATGACGAGGACATAATAAAGATATCAAAGGATTTTGGTGATTATACAGATGATATTTCAGAATTTCAGTCTTGTATAAGCCTTTCGGACAAGGCATTTAAGGAATTGACGGAATATTTTGAAAGGTCTGACCGCAATGTTATAATTTGTATGGTGGGCGACCACGCACCATCGTTTGCCACAGGATTGCTTGATGAAATTGATATGGATAAAACCTTTGCACTGCGGTCAACTCCTTATGCAATATGGGCAAACTTTGATATAAATGTTGATTTCCCGCAAACTGTTTCAATGCCATTTATGGCACCGATGACACTTCAGGCGGCAGGAATTTCACAGACGCCGCTTTATAGGTATATGAATGTGTTAAAGGAGAAGACTCCTGTCATTACGGCGTTTAATCTTTATCAAAATGCCAATGGCGAAACATTTAATTATACCGACCAAACCGAGTATAAAGAAGAGATTGACACGTATTTTGATATGGTGTACAACAATGCAAGCCCCAAGGCAAGCAGAATACAACAACTTTTCGAGGTGGAAGAATGATAAATTTAAACTATGACAAACAGATAAAAGAATGGATTGATAAAAACCGTGACGAAATAATACGCCAATGGATTGAAATATCAAAAATTCCTGCAATCAAGGGCAAGGCAGAGGAAGATGCTCCATTTGGTAAGGCTTGTACCGATGCACTCAATGCCTGTGCAGAGCTTTTTGCAGACCATGGATTTGATGCCGAGGTTTATGTGAATTCAGGTTATGCTCTGGCGAATTACGGAGAGGGAGAAAATACAATAGGTCTTTTCGGGCACAGCGATGTTGTTCCTGTCGGGGATGACTGGATTTACACAAAACCCTTTGAGCCTGTTGTAATTGAAGGAACCCTTATCGGCAGAGGCGTGGAGGATAACAAGTCGGGAATTATGGCGGCACTTTGTGCAATGGAAATTATCAGGGAATATAATATCCCAATCAAAAGCCGTATTCAGGCCTTTATCGGGTCAGAAGAAGAGACAGGAATGACCGATATTGAAGCCTTTGCCAATGAACAGCCTATGCCAAAGGTATCATTGGTACTTGATGCTGATTTCCCCTGCAGTATAGGTGAAAAAAGCATCTGTCATTTTTGGGCAAAAAGCAAAACAGATGCAATAGATATCCTTGATTTTAAGGGCGGTGCGGCATTTAATGTTGTGCTTGATAAGGCGACTGCAACCATCAAGGCATCCGCTGAATTAAAGGCTGAGATTGCACAAAAAATTAAAGGAAGAGAAGAATTTACCATTGCAGAAGAAAACGGAGCATTAATACTTGCTGCCAAAGGTCTTGCAAAGCACGCCTGCGAGCCTGATGGTTCGGTTAATGCGGCAAAGTTGATTGCAGAATTGCTTAGCGGTGCAGAATGTCTTAATGCTACAGACCGACAGATTATGACGCAGATAAATTATATTCTTGGCTGTCATTATGGTACAACAATGGGACTTGACCACGATGATATAAGATTTGGTAAGCTGACTTTTGTAAACGGAATGGTAAAGATGTGCGGCGGTAAAATTTACCTCAGCTTTGACACACGTTATGGCTCAACACTTGACCCCAAGGAATTTGAGAAAAAGGCTGAAAAAGCCTTTTCAGATATGAGTTGGGATGTTGCTGTGGACAGCAATATGAAGGGCTTTTCTATTGCTGATGACAGCCCTATTCCTGACAAGCTTGTTGAGATTTATAACACAGTTACGGGCTTTGATACAAAGGCAATCCGTCTTGGCGGCGGCACATATGCACGCAAAATTGAAAATGCCTTCTCGGTAGGGACAAAAACCTCCCGCAAGGACCGCACAACTCCGTTTATGGAAATGCCTGCAGGTCACGGCGGTGCTCACCAGAGTGATGAAATGATTGATTTGGAAGCGTTCTTTGATGCAGTAAGAATTATCACGCATTATATAATAAATATTGACGAATGCTTATAGTACCAAAAAGGGTTTGCCGTATGTGGCAAACCCTTTTTGGTTATTTTTCTTCTCTATTAGTAGAATGGACTTTAAACTTTGCTATTTTTGACGTGTCAATTTCATCATCTTCTAAGTAGGCATCTTCGGCGTCAATCTGAGCCTGCTTCAGATCCTCAATGGCATCAGTAACTGCGTTAAATAGTTTGAAGTAAAGTTTTTTGTAGTTTGGCATTGTAATCTTCCCCTATAATTAAAAAATGCGACAACCGAAGTTGCCGCATGAAAAACGCAAACTCCGATTGCTGCGAAACAAACGGAATAAAGATACTTTTTTGAGTAACCCAAAGCCGTGGAGTTTGCATTTTTGCCAAAACTCTCTAACTTTGGGCAACCTTAAAAAGGATACACTATCCCTCTAAAAAGTATTAATTACATTATTCTGTTTGTTTCGCAAAATTATTGTATCACAAAACTGCAAAAAATACAATACATTTTTGCAAATAAAAAAGTGCAACAAAAAATGTCGCACAATATGAAAATATCTTAAAAAATGTATAATTTTGGTGTATAATGCATATAGGCAAGATTTCTTAACGGTGGTTTACACCGGCGGTTATGCCCGCCTTTACATACAAGCACTTGTGCTGAGTCTGTGAAAGGAGGGATGCTTATGAAAAGTAAGCATATTGCTAATGGTAAAAAAGTTGCTATTTGCGATTTTCGAGGTTATCACTTTATTGATAATCTTCTCCATAAAAGCAGAATGACCGCCCTCGCCAAAGTTCGGTCATTCCGATATGATTTCGTTCTAAGGCATAACCGTTTGAGGTCTTGCCTTTTTCTATTGTTATTATATCTCTAAAATCAGTTTTTGTCAACCAATTTTATGAAATTCTTATTTCTTCATAGGAATTCCCTGTGCGTCAAGACTTGCAATGATTGAATCAACAACCTCCATAGCCTCTTCTTTGGTAAGAGTTCTTTCGGGGTGTGAGAATACCATTCTTACGGTAATTGACTTACCGTTTTCGTCGGTATATGTGTCAACCACAGATACATTCCTAATAAGTTCACAGTTTGCAGCCTTGATTGCATCGCCGATGGGTGCGTATTTGTCAGATACAAATGATACGTCAATTTCCATTTCGGGGAATCGTGAAGGCTCCTGATACTTGATGCTTGCGTTCAGAATATCCGAGAAATCCTTCACATCAATTTCTGCAAAGACAATGTTTGCTTTTTTGTCAATATTCTTTGAAACGGTGGGATGTACAATACCCATTCTGCCGATTTCCTTGCCGTCGCAAAGGATTGTGTTAAGATTCTTAGGATGCTCGTATGAATGACTTGCATCAGCCACAGCAAAGGTCAGCTCTTGGTGCTTGATATCGTCTGCAATTACGGCAAGCATATCACGAAGTTCAAGGTAAAGCTTATCAATGCTCTTTGTCTTGCTGAAAAGTGTGATTGCAAGCTTTTTGCGTTCGGCACAAAGGTTGTCTGCTGTCACTCCGTTAACTGTTCTGCCAATTTCAAACACACCAAAATCTGCTGCCCAGCCTGTGTTGGATTTAACCTGACAAAGCTGTGTGGGGACGATTGAATTTCTAATGGTTTCAATGTTGGGGTTGGTTGCATTAACAAGCTTAATGTTTGGCTCGATTTCAATACCCAAGCTCTTGTATTCATCGTGGTAAGCCCAGATGTATGAGTGTACCTCGTGAAGTGAAAAACGCTTTACAAGGATATCCTTAATTCTGTCCTCGTCGGTTTTTTCCTGAGCGGCACGGATGGGATAGAGGGGGGCATCTGCGGTATGAATATCAAAGTTGTCATAGCCATAAATTCTGGTGATTTCTTCGATTATGTCTGCCTTCATTGTAACGTCCTTGGTTGCACGCCACGAAGGAACTTCAACCTTAAAGTCGCTGCCTTCAAGTTTAACACCAAAGCCAAGAGCTGTAAGTGTTTTAACAATTGTATCTGTTGAAATATCAATACCTGCATAACGGTCAACAAATGATTTGTTAAAGTCAATGTTGATTGTGTCATACTTGAATGCATATTCATCGGTAAGTGATGAAACAACACGGACATCGCTGTCGATGTCGGTAAGAAGCTTTACAAATCTTGCGATTGCAGGAACGGTCATTTCAGGGTCAAGGCACTTTTCATAGCGCATTGATGCGTCTGTTCTGTGTGCAAGACGTACTGTAGATTTACGGATTGAAACTGCGTCAAAGGTTGCAGATTCCAATGTGAGAGTAGTTGTATCTTCAACTATTTCAGAATCTAAGCCACCCATAATACCTGCAATTGCAACAGGGGTGTTGTCATTGCAAATCATAAGAGTGTTTTCGTCGATGTTGCGTTCAATTCCGTCAAGAGTTTTAAATGTAAAGGGTTTGTCAAACCTCTTAATTCTCAGCTTTTCAACCTTGCGTGAATCAAATGCGTGCATTGGCTGACCCATTTCAAGCATAAGATAGTTGGTAAGGTCAGCAAGAAGGTTAATGCCTCTCATTCCGCAATAGAAAAGACGGATTCGCATATTTACAGGGCTGACATTCTTTGTGATATTTTCAATCTGCAAGCAGGAATATCTTTGGCAAAGGGGGTCTTCAATCTTCATATCAATTTTGGGAAGATTGTTGTACTGATTAAGGTCAACTGTTTCAAGTGGCTTTAAAGGGCGTCCTGCAAGTGCCGCAAATTCACGGGCAATGCCGTAATGACCCCAAAGGTCAGGACGGTTGGTAAGTGACTTGTTGTCAACCTCAAAGATAATATCGTCAATGGCATAAACATCTTTTACGTCTGTGCCGTTTGCAATTTCAGCGGGGATTTCCATAATTCCTTCGTGATTGTCGCTGATGCCAAGCTCGCGTTCGCTGCAGCACATACCATGTGAGGGGTATCCTGCAAGCGGACGGGGAGCAATGGTGATTTCGCCAATTTTTGCACCAACCTTTGCAAAGGCGGTCTTCATACCAACCTTAACGTTGGGAGCACCGCAAACAACGTCGGTTAAAGCACCGTCACCTGCATCAACCTTTAAAAGATGCAGCTTCTTTGATTCAGGGTGGTCTTCAACAGATTTAATTTCTGCAACAACAATGCCCTCAATGTCGCTGCCTTTAAAGAAAATTTCGTTTTCAACCTCGGCTGTGGAAAGCGAGAATTGATTAATAAGCTTAATTTTATCGAGTCCTGACAAATCAACAAAGTCAGAAATCCAGTTCATTGATAAAAACATAATTATATATCTCCTTTCCTATTATTTATCATCTGTGAACTGTGACAGGGTTTTAAGGCTGCCGCTGTTTAAATCACGAATATCTTTAACACCGTATCTCATCATTACCAGTCGGGTAAGACCAAGACCAAAGGCAAAGCCTGTGTATTCTTCGGGGTCAATACCGCCCGCTTTAAGAACTTCAGGGTGAATCATACCGCAGGGGCAAAGTTCAAGCCAACCGCTGTGCTTGCAGGAGGGGCAACCCTCACCACCGCAGATAAGACAGTTGATATCAAGCTCAAAACCGGGCTCCACAAATGGGAAAAAGCCGGGGCGAAGACGTACCTTTACGTCCTTTTTGAAAACTTCTGAAAGCATGGTCTTCATAAAGAAGATAAGGTTTGAAATTGGGATGTTTTTGTCAACCATAACGCCTTCCATCTGGAAGAAGGTGTTTTCGTGGTTGGCGTCTGTTGCTTCGTTGCGGAAACATCTACCGGGGAAGATTGCCTTAATGGGAACACCGTCGTTGATTAAAGCATCCTTATATTTTTTGTAAATTGCGTTCTGTGCCGCAGATGTGTGCGATTTAAGAAGCTGGCCGTTTTCAAGATAATAGGTATCCTGCATATCACGTGCGGGATGGTGCTTGGGAATGTTAAGTGCTTCAAAACATTCATAGTCGGTAACTATCTCGCTGTAATCTTCAATGTGGAAGCCCATCGAACGAAAGATTTCCTCACATTCGCGCTGAACAAGAGTGATGGGATGATATGAGCCACGGTCTAAGTTGGCGGGGCTTGACACATCAATGTCGGGCATTGAGTTGATTTCTTTTTCGATTTCTGCTGCCTTCATTTCTTCGATTTTAGCAGAAATTGCGTCTGTTGCTTCGCTTTTAAGAACATTAACCTCCTGACCAAAGGTTTTCTTTTCTTCGACAGAGAGATTTTTCATTTCTTTAAGCAGTCCTGTAATTAAGCCGTTTTTGCCGAGAAATTCAACCCTTAAAGCGTCAAGGCTTTGCATATCGGCAACAGCAGCAAGCTTTTCAAGGAATTCCTGCTTCATTTGTGTTGTTTTTTCTGACATATGAATTTTCCTTTCTATATGAAATAAATAATTAATTACTAAAATAAAAAACTCGCCCCAAAAAACTTGGGACGAGTATAATTTACCCGCGGTACCACCCGACTTCAGAAAAATTTCTGCACTTATATACGTTTTTGGTGTGAACGCTTAAACACCCTGCTTATACCATA
Organism: Clostridia bacterium; assembly: GCA_045648175.1. Classification (GTDB taxonomy): domain Bacteria; phylum Bacillota; class Clostridia; order Monoglobales; family Monoglobaceae; genus SIG440. Next base: position 1,740 of record JAZRNN010000085.1, on the reverse strand, counting down.
GCTTTCGCAGGAAACTCCAATGCTGAAATTCACACCCGGGATTGCAATGGATACTCTCAGCCTGTGATATCCAATCTCTTGTACAATTTTGCCGATGCTACTTACACATCTTCATAGTCTACATTGCAATAAATAATAGCATTTTTTTGGGGATTTGTCAAGTGTTAACTTAATATTCAGGTATTGACAACTAAATATTGCTTTGCTAAAATAAAATATGAGGTGGGTTTTTTGAAATTAAAAGTGGTTTTGATGCTTTTATTACTAATGCTGTTTGGTATAACGGCAAAAGCGGCAGAAGATAGATATATTATAAAATTAAATGATTCGGTACAGCTTTTCGATGCGGATGGCGAAACAAATAATAAGGATTATCTCAGTGTTTCAGCAGATGAACTGCAGGATTATGTTGATGCAGGGGTTGTGGAATTCTATGGACCTGATTTTGAGGTGGAGCTTTTTGCAGCTACCTGGAATTTAGATAGTATTAAGCTGGATTTTCCTCACTACATTGGTTGTGCCGGCACAGGTGTAAGGATTGGCATAATTGATTCAGGGATAGTTGATGGCATTACTCCCAATGTAATACCTGGATATAATTATATTGACGGCAACACAGATACATCCGATGATGATACATTGCACGGAACATTAGTCAGCGGAATTACTGCAATATCACCTTGCGGTGTGGCCTTGGGTGCCGAGATTGTGCCGCTTAAATGCTTTAGAGACAAAAAGGCAAATATATCACATGTTATGGATGCTATTGTTGATGCTGTTGATGTGTATAACTGCGATGTTATTAATATGAGTATGGGCATAGCAGAGAGCGTGTTTGCCAGCCCGCAGGATTATGCTATTTTAAATCTTTTCAAAAGTAAAATTGATTATGCTGCCAGCAAGGGTGCTATTCTAATTGCGGCGGTAGGAAACAACAAGGATTCTACCATAAATTACCCTGCAGCTTTTAATAATGTAATTGGTGTAGGCTCGGTAAATCAAGAAGGCGTGCGGTCAAGTTTTTCAAACTACAACAGCAGTGTGCACGTAGTTGCACCCGGAGAAAAGGTCTGGGGACCGTACATCTCTGATGGGGAAATAAGCACAGAATATGTTTACGTGATTGATGGAACTTCTTTTTCAGCACCTCATGTTTCGGGTCTAGCAGCGATTGCAAGGAGTATAAATCCTGATATAACTCAGGCAGAATTTGCACAGCTTCTTGCAGACACAGCGGTTGAAACCAAGGCAGATGAAGTTGAAGGTTGGGATGTGGAATATGGTTATGGGTTGATTGATTGTGAGGCGGCAATTAAAAAACTTATTGAGGGACAGAATATGCATATTTCGCCAATTAGACAGAATAGTGAGAATGTAATTGCTACCATTTACAACAATACGGCAGAAATTCAGGAAACGTTGGTTATATGTGTTTGTTATGACGAAAGCGGAAGGATGTCCGGATGTATTCCCATACAGGCAGAGTTTACAGCGTACAAAGCATATAATTTCCCAATTCCCCGAAAATACGGAACTATAAAATATATGGTGTTATCCGATGATGGCAAGTTTATGCCTTTGGCGGTGGCTAAGGAGAAATATGATTTTCCTGTAGGAGATCTTCCTACCGGCGTTGTTCCTACAGGGGATATTCCTATAAGTGAATTATAGATTATTAAAGAAAAAAGCTGAACCTTTTATCAATTTAAAAGGTTCAGCTTTTTTTGTTTGGTGCGGATG
>JAZRNN010000084.1:0-24929 GCA_045648175.1 Clostridia bacterium | reverse complement strand
AGTGCCTTAGTTCTTGCGGAAGAGCGAAAGAACGGCAAAAAGCGTTGATTATCGCTGAATTAAGGCAATTGTATCCGCTTAAAGATTTGTTGGAATTGTCAGGGCTAGCTAGAAGTACATTTTACTATTATCTGAAATCCGAAAATACAGATAAATACAAAGAAGTTAAAGAAGATATACTTGATATATTCAATCAAAACAAAGGAAGATATGGATACAAAAGAATTTTATCTGTGCTTAAACAAAGAGGATATACAATCAACCATAAAACTGTATTAAAATTGATGAACGAACTTAACATCAAAGGAAAACAGCGTAAAAATGAAAAATATCATTCATACAAAGGCGAAGTTGGTAAAGTGGCTAATAATTTACTAAAAAGGGATTTTACTGCAACAAAACCATTTGAGAAACTTACAACCGATGTAACCGAATTCAAAGTTTGCGATGATAAAGTATATTTATCTCCAGTAATGGATTTATACAATCGAGAAATCGTATCATATTCTATTTCATTAAGTCCAAATCTGTATCAAATCAGAGAGATGCTTGATGGTTTGTTCAAAAAGCTTCCTGCTGATGCAACACCACTATTCCATTCAGACCAAGGATGGCAATATCAACACGCAGAATACCAACGATTGTTAGCAATGCACAATATTACACAAAGTATGTCCAGAAAGGGAAATTGCATGGATAATGGAGCGAAGGAAAACTTTTTTGGTAGATTAAAGGTCGAAATGTTTTATGGTGAAAAATTCGAAAGCGTTAACGCTTTCATTAATGAGTTAAAAAGATATATTGATTATTACAACAATGAAAGGATTTCAATGAAACTAAAAGGAATGAGTCCGGTACAATACCGAACTCATTCACAAGCAAGTTAATATTAAAATTTGTCTAAACTTTGGGGTTCACTTCAATTTTCGTTATCCGAAATACAATCGCCTTCATCTTTCATCTTTTTTGTCGCAAGCAATGTTTGCTTGACATAGAGCATATTAAGTTTTTCTTTAATTTCTTTTGCCGGCATCCCTTGTTGAACCATCTTGAATACTTCAGCAACCACTGCACTTTCTATGCCGTACTTGTCACCATGCATAATTTCTTCTAATGTGTACATTGCCATTTGTGTCACCCCCTTTGGTAACACAAACATTATCACAAAAATACATTAAAGTCAACAAAGTAATAAGAATGATTGAATTTATTTAACAGAATGGTACCAACGAGTGATTTCATCGTAATAATCGTTAATATTGTTAATATTATCCCTTTTTAAATTACTTGCCCAATCATTATTAGCTTTTGAAAAATTCACATATTCAATTGCATTATCATAATAAAAAGAATGTTTGGCGTCGGTATTCATTTTATTTATATATTCTACTAAATCGTAATTTTGATATTCGGGAGACTCTCTCCAATATCTTGCCCAATCAAGCACCATTGGACTTAAGAATCCTTTTTTGTCATCTTTAATATCATCTAAATACGGAATAAAGTAATCATTATATACAGGGTGAGAATTATTGAAACTTTTTCCAAATGATATATCTAATGAATTTCTTGCAGTTTCCCCCCTAGCAGCTTCCACAAGTGGGGAACCTAAATATATCGATTTGTAAGAATCCATAACTGCTAAACCAGTAGATATACAACCACGCAAAGGAATACCTGCAACAACAGCTTGGCAGAAAAAGTCCATGCAAGTCTGCAGAAATGATAAATAAATGTGATGTTTGTCATACATTATGGGATAATGAATAGCACCGGGTTCTCCTAAAAGCAAAGGATATGGTTCATTTTTTTGGTCTGCCAACCAAAATGGTTGCTTTATTAAAAAATAATTTACATAAATAATAAAAGTATCACTAAAATGACAAATATTAATATATCCATTTGCATCAATAAGTGCATTTGATTTCCAATCGTTTGAGACGGGATAAGGCACAACATTGCCAGCAAAACTCTCACTTTTATCAAATGATGATTTTTGCTTATTTATTAAGTCAAGTAATTTGTTGTATAATTCTAAAATAACCTGGTTACCATTTCTTTCTACAAAGTTAGAAAAGCCCAGGACATCAAAAAGAGCAATGGAATATACCTGTTCTTTACTACCGATTTCCCTCAAAGCATTTTCTAATTCTTCCTGTGATTTAAAAGGTTTTTTTATTTCATTAGTTTCATCCATATTCTTTCTCCTAATATTTTCAAATACTACGAATTATTGTTTCAAATTCCTGTAATATTACCTCCATAAATACTTCTGTCTTAAATAATCTGCATGTTCCGGCGTTATCAGGCCATCGCTGATTTCTGCCATATTGATGCTACCATAAAGTTCGCCCCAATAGCAATCTATCAAAGATGATTTCTTTGATACAGCATCTTTGTATGCATCCAAATCACGTTGCAGATATGAGGGAAGCCCGTACTCGTAGGAACGCTCTCTTGCAAGAGTTGTCATTCTATCATCAAGCAAACTCTCCATAGATACATTTAATGCCTTTGCAATTTTATATAATGTTTCTCCAGAGCATTTTTCAATGCTTGTTTTACCGCTGCACAATTCGCTAAGTGTTGCATGGGGAATCCCAGAGAGTTTTGCCAATCGATATTTTGTCATTCCGATATTACTTAAAATTTCATTAATACTCATTTTCATCACCCTAATATATTCTATATTAATACTATATCGCTATGCCGAAATAAAATCAAGTGAATTTTGAAAATTTAGTTTATATACTAAAAACCCTTGTAAGAATGCATCTCACAAGGGTTTTATTAAAGGATTCACGAGAAAAACTGTTTTCGCTTCGTTGCGACAGTTTTTGCAAAAAACTTAACTTTTTCTTCTGAAATCTCTAATTTTTGTGAAATTTCAGAAATTGTTAATCTTTTCTTTAAAAGCACCAAAACATCAGACTCATTTTTGCTAAGTTGCTGCTCAAATTGTTCTTCCATAATTCTGTTTTCGGCTCGTAAATAACCAGAATCACTAAAGCTATTTACAGAATATAAATTAAAGCTGTCGTTGCTGTCATCATTCAAAGATGCATCCATTGATTTGTCCATATTATGTTTTACATAATGTCTATTTTTCAACTTAAGCGATTCTTTGGCACGCTTAGTAATAAACTTTTCAAAGTCACCGAATGCAGGTGTATATTCCTTTACTGCTTCGCAAATTGCAAGAGCAATAATTTGCCGCCGGTCTTCCTTATGTGTAGTTTTTCCGATTTGAATAAACAATTTATCTGAAATCGGTTTATAAAGTGCCAGTACTTGCTCCAAATCATACTCTTGCTTTTTCTTTCTAAGTACAACTTGACCCGCCCACAGTTTGTTTGCATCATCATATTCAAACTCAAAACATATAGGTAATTTCATTCCTGTTGATAGGATTTCATCTATTAATCCAAATACCATTCCGTTTTTACACTTTCTGTCCCTAGGGTTCTCTGATTCGGCAATAACCAGTGTTCGCGAGCTGGCATCAAATCCGAATTGAATATTTTCGGGTAATTGATTTCGCAGTACATCGCTCAAAAACAGTTTTTGATTACTTCCCAATGTAGCAGTAAGTTTTTCTTGTTTTTTCGGTTTATTAAACCAGACAATTTTTTCTAAATTTAATTGCATATTTTATGCACCTCCTGCTATAATTTTACAGGATAATGCATACATCGACAATCATAAAAGGAAAATATATTAATGATAATAATGAAAAATAGTGAAAAAATAATGTAAAAATAGTGGAATTTTTATTTTTATTATGGTATAATATATACAGTAAGACTTGAACAGCAAGTCTTTGCGACTCCGTCGCTAATGTACTTCGTACATTCTATAATATTGACGGCTGCGTAAAAATGCCCTTGCAAGCAAACATTTTTACTTATGGTATAATATAATTAACAAAAAGCAAAGGAATGATTTTATGATAAAGGTTACTATAACAAATGACATTCTAAAAAAGATATCTACCATTGATGAAAATCGTTTTTCTCTTAGAACAATTGAATTGCCTCAAGTAACAAAAAATAGACTCAGAAAAAATTCCAAGAAGAAAAGTTCATATGCATCAAACAAAATCGAAGGAAACCCTTTAACCGAGGCACAGGCAAATGAAGCCATGGAAAGAGATGAACATAAGCATTTTTTGAAACCCGAGCAGGAGGTAAGAAATTATTTTCTTGCTCTTAATCTGCTTGAAGAAAAACTAAGAGCAAAAGAACCATTTTCAAAGGAACTCCTACTGGAAGTTCAGGCGATGGTCGAAAAAGGTGCTTCAAAGGAGAAGATTGGACTCAGGGGTGAAATGCCTGCCGGAATGTTATTTGCTGTATACGATTCAGAAAGCGGAGTTCCTGAATATATACCTCCTGAGTACACAGAAATCCCTGCACTTCTTGATGAACTTGTAGAATATGTAAATACAACTGATGACCACCCGCTTATTATTGCGGCGGTTGTACATTATCAGTTGGTTACAATACATCCTTTTGAAGATGGTAATGGCCGTACTGCAAGATTGATGTCCGGATATATCCTTGATTTGTATGGTTACGGATTTAACGGAATAGGTTCTTTAGAGGAATATTTTGCGTATGATCCTGACGAATACTACGCATCATTACAAATGGGGTTACCTGCGCTTTACTATTCCGGCAGAGAAAATCCACCGCATCCTGAAATCTGGATTAATTATTTTCTTCGTATGATGGAGTTATATTCCAATAAGGTCTGTGAATTGTCAAAAGCATCTACAGAGGATGAATTGGATGGCAGTATATCATATTTGAATACAAAAGAAAAAGATTTATTGGTGTATCTTCTTAAAAATCGTATGTTTGAATTCACACCTATAGAAGTAAGCAAAAAACTTGGGTGTACAAATAAAACCATTATCAATCGTTGTGCGAAACTAACTTCAAATGGCTTTTTAATACCAAATATTGTGAAGGAAAGAATACGCTCATATTCGTTGAGTAGTTTTTCAAGAAAGAATGAAAAACAAATTCTCTCAAAAATCAACGAATAAAACGCGTTCGATTACATCTTAAAACTCGAATACAGAGAGAGCAAGGCTGAAACAAGAAAAATCCTGAAAGCCACTATTTAAGCGGTTTTCAGGATTTTTGCGTTTGCTTTCAACATACGATATATATTTTTTTATTTTGTTTTTAAAATAATACTACTTCTCTAAAAGAACAACCTTGGTACTTGCCATTCTGTCCCCAATACGTTTTTTATCCACCAATAATAAAACCGCTTCCAAAGGCCATATAATTACACTTATGTTTCTAAAAATTAATTGCCACCAAGCAGCATTTTTTTCCGAATTATCAACAACCTTTATTCCAGATATTCGTTTGCCAATGCTTTGCCCTTTTATTATGTCTCTGCTCATAAAAAACACCAAAATAAATAGTAGCAACAAATTTTGCAATATCTCCATTTTTGCTGTAAGATATCCTCCTGATTCAAAAAATACATCACCAGATGTAAAAATCATAATCATAAAGTAAAAGGGCATAAATATTAGATAATCTATTAAAAATGCCGCTAATCTTCTTTTAAAATACATAAAAGCCCTCCTATTATTTATTTCTCTGCCTTAACCACTCACTTAAATTTATATTAAGTTTTAAAGCCCCGCCTACACCAAGATAAGCACCCAACTCAAAGGAAATAAAAATATCCTCATTTTCATCCAAGCTATCCCAGCCTAAAATAGCATCACCAACTTTAGCACCAATAAAAGCGCCATTCTTTATATGCTCCCTTGTTGTAGCATCTATGGTTCCTATTAAATTAACGCCTATCTGCATTTCATCTGTTAGCTGTCCCATTACAGAAAACTCCAAATTTTCTGTTGTATCTGTATCTTTCGAAAAGTTATAATATCTTTTACCACCTATTTCCAATTCTAACCCTAAAAGACTTGCTTCAAAATATAGACCAGTGCCAAATTCTGTATCAATTGTTATAACCGGTTTATCTTCATCCTTTTTATTAAATGGCCCCATAATTTGTTTTGGTCCAATTATATCATCCGCAGAAGATAAACTCTTTGTGTTTTTATCAAGTAAAAACTTGATGTATTTAGTAGCATCTGCTCGATACAATCTTTCCTCTGCCATATTTTCGTCAATTATGATTTTTTGATTTGTATAATCATTTGATACCTCGATACTACATCTGCAGTTTGGATGCACAAAAGGTGAAAATTCTATTCCCAAGAGTTCGTCAACCCGATATGTATGAGAGCTTCTTTCCTTGCACTCACCACATGCATCATCACTCGAAACTAAATGATATTTGTTAAATCCTCTTTTCTCATAATCATATAATAGCATAGAATAACCAATTTGTCTAATTGAATTTTTAACAGAATTATCCATGTTACTTATCACTTCATTTACTGCATTTTCAATATTAATAACCGTTTCTATATATGTCTTTCCTTGTGTTGATAATCTGAAAAATCTTTCATATATACAATTTGCAGTTTTTTCTTGAATTATATCTATATTTTTACTTAAATCAATTAGATGTTCTTTTTGTTCGGTATTATATTCTTCGAATATTTTAGGATTGATTTTATATTCCTCAAAATATTCATCCACATAGCCAAAAATAGTTTTATCAACATAATTATTAAGCATATTTATATGCAATCCTTGTTTCTCTAAAAACATACCTTCCTTTCTATTTACGCGATGCATCAGTGTTGGCTTATCCATTCCTTCAAAAAATACATTCCTGACAAATGAATATAGATTAACTATATCTTTTATTAATTTTTCCTGTTTGTTCATCATTTTCTCCTTTCAATTTTTAAATTTATGATGATTTTACATCCTATATATACAATTATATCACAGTGAAACGGACAAAACGGACAAATTATTTTGCCTATAAAATCCTTAAGAGTACATTTTTATTTTTCAATATAGGCAGAGCAAGACTGAAACAAGAAAAATCCTGAAAGCCACTATTAAAGCGGTTTTCAGGATTTTTGCATTTTCTGTTTTTATACAGAGCTATTCGAAAGATTTCGTAATTTATAAAAGCCCCGAAAAGCGCACAGTTACGCCACTTCGATGTAAAAAAGTGTTCGAAAAAATAAATCAAGGAACACTTTTTTGTAATTCAGAAAACCACAATATGAAATTGTTGGTTTCCTGAAAGATAAAAAGTTTCTATATTACTCTCACTGTATGTACGGTTGATTTCGAGATGCCAAACTTTTTTGCAGCCTCACGAACAGTACACCTTGTCTCGATAATATAATTTGCAAGTTCTACTGTGCGTTCCTCAATTATATCAGGTCGCATTCAATCACTCCCATATCTCTATTACTTAATTAAATATATGAAAGCAATTAAATATTTATTACGAGGAAATTAAACGCAATGTTATACACATTTACAGTATCATAAAAACAAGCAGTTAAATCGGTAATATTCCTGTTGGCTTATTATAACCATAAGGCATATCACCTTCATTATAAATTTTATCTAAATGCCAAAGTATTTCAAGATTTGCCGCCTGATGTCCACCTGCCAAAAATTCCATTGCAATAGGTTCGCCCTCTCCATTATCACATATTTCGTTATGTGCGCCACCGGGTATTATCAGCAAGGTATCACGGATATAACCCAATGGCTTTTCGTGGACATAAACCTCAATATATGAATTAGCATCTATTCTAATATTCTTACAAATCATAAGGTGCCGTGCTTCAGCAAGAAATCAGCTTATATCTGTATCTCCTGTTGCAGGGTTATCAATCAGTTTTCCGCTTTCTTCAAATCTTGAACCATGGCAAGGACAATCCCAGGTGTGTTCTGCCTTATTCCATTTAAGAGCACATCCGAGATGCGGGCATCGTCTGGTTGTTGGTGTAAGCAGATTTTTGGTTGCTTCAAGACCATTTAACAACAGTTGAGATTTCATCATACTTCTTTGAGGAGAAAAGATATCTTCAAAACCATTTTTCTTATCCATTACCATATCACAAAGCATTTTTGCTGCAACCATTGATGATGTTACTCCCCATTTATTAAATCCGGTTGCAACAAACATCTCAGGTGTGTTACGTGAATATCTGCCGATATACGGAATTCCGTCTAGGCTCATACAGTCCTGAGCAGCCCATTGATACTTTAAATTAGCCTTTGGATAATATTTTTTTATAAAAGCATCTGAATCTGCCCAGGCAGCACCTTCCTTTCCTGTGCGATGTCCGCCGCCGCCTATCAGCAAAAGACTGTTAAAGTTTCTAAAGGACATTCCCTTTTTATTCTCATCCACATACATATTATTTATATCTGCGGCATTTTCATATGCTGCAACATACGAGCGATGCTGATACATCTTAAGAAAGTAGCTACCGTGTTTATTTATAAAAGGGAAGTGTGTTGCTACAATTATTTTTTGTGCCTTTATTTTACCGAAATTTGTTACCGCACCATTGGGGGTAAGCTCCTTAACAAAAGTATTTTCGTATATGTTAAGTCCCTGGGCAATCACAGAAATAAATTTCAAAGGGTTAAACTGTGCCTGATTTTTAAATATAATAGCACCCTTTACATCAAACGGAAGTTCCGTTTTAGTTGTAAATTCAGCATTTAATCCCAGACGGTTTACCGCCAGAACCTCCTCCTCGATTTTCTTGCGGTTTTTTAATGTATAGGTAAAAGCATTACGCCTTTCAAAATCGCAATTAATATTTTCGCATAATTTTGCATACTCAGCCAAAGCATCCTCGTTTGCCCTAATGTATGACTGTGCACAATTTTCCCCGTCAGTCTTAAGTATTTTTGCATAAATAAGCCCGTGCTGGGATGTTATCTTTGCTGTTGTGTTTTTTGTAATTCCTGATGAAATTCTGTTTCCTTCAACAATAGCATAACTAACTCCGGCCTGACCGAGAAAATAACCGCAAAGCAATCCACATAAGCCGCCACCTATAACCAATACATCAACCTTTAAATCTTTGTCTAATGGATTAAACTGCGGAAGGGTTATACCATCTGTCCATACTGATTTTTTCACCTAATATTCCTCCAAAATAATATTTGGATTTAGTATGCACAATTTTAAATAAAAAATCCGGAGTATAAGTGCTCCGGATTAATATTATTCATCTAAAACGAATGTTCCTGCAACGCATATTTCCTTTTCCTTAGTTTGCATGTGGACATAGAATCCGTTTTCAAGTTCTTTTACGCAAACATCAAGCTCATCACCTAAAAACGCTGGCTTTTTATAAAAAACATTCATTTCATTAAAGTGAAAATCAAAAGGTAGCGCATCCATCAAAAGTTCTGCACTTTTCTGGTTGTTAAGGTGCATATTTGTATCAATTTCTTTATTAGAAATTTTAACAGAATAGCTCACTTCATCAATATCTATGGTATGAAATTTTTCAATATTGAAAAAGTCATCACCAAAATCATAAACTTCATATGCATCAAGCATATCCTTTGGAATACGGGTTGGTCTTTGTCTTTCGGTATTAAATATAAACCAGTTTGACACAGTTTTGCCCACAATTTCACCATTTTGTTTAATCAAACAGCCTCTTTCAGAGGTAACTCCATTGCTTGGTTTTACGGCAGTAGAAATTTCAATCGCAGTGTCTGGTCTTATATGCTTTTCAAAACGAAGTTTTGCCCCCTGCAAAAGCCATGCCAACTTAAGATTACACATTGTGTTTATATCATAACCGCAGTTAGCGGATGCTCTGGTTGAAATATCCTGAACCATATCCATAATACTACTCGGTTTAATATTATTATAGTCTTTATAATCTCCGTATCTTGTTTCATATTTAAAGCTAAACATTTTTTAACCTCTTATATTTTCTATAATTACGTTTTTCATAAGTTGTGTTCTTTTATTATTTTCATCCAAAGCAAGAGCTTTTTCAGCATACTCTAAAGCCTTTTCATATCTTGCAAGCTTTATATTGCAATCACAAATTCGTTGAAGCGCTTCAAACGTTTCAATAGTTTTTTCAAGACCATAAAACAGTTTTAAAGCAATGTCATAACAATTATCATAGCAATAGTCAATTGCGTGGTTATACACAAACCTGTAGTTATCAATTTCACGCAGCTTGCAAATCACAAAAGTGTCATCGGCCCACAAAACCTCAGCCGTGCAGCCGTCACCTATCCCGCCATAAATTATGTCGGCAGAATACGTTCCATCTTTCAATGTATTTAAGCTGTTTGCAACATATCCGCACTTGCCGAAATCATCACAAATTACCGAGATAGCATTTGAGTCATATTTGTTGTCGGGTTCTTTTGTTAAATGCACCTTTTTCCCGATTTCGAAGGGTTTACTGCCCGAATAATTTATAATACCAACAACTGTTATAAGTATCTCTCCATCAGGCATTGAAAGCATTGACAGAAGTTCAGACGAATAATCTTCCTTTCTTGCTGTACCCGGTATCCATGGTTTATCCCAAGATGTTTCAAGTTGTTCCTTATATAACTGATAAATGTTCTTGTTCATATCTTATGCCAAAGACTCAGCGCGTTCCATAGCCTTATCAATGTTAGGGTAGATGTTTTCTTCGGTAACAATGTCATAAAGACCTGATTTTTTCATTGCCTTCATCGGTTGTGGATTAACGTGAGAAAATACAACAGTTATTCCATTGTTTGCACATTTTGTCACAAAGTCCTCCAAAGCCCTTAAAGCATCTGTATCAACAGACGGAACAGACCTCATTCTTAAAATCACACATTTGGTATAGTCCTTTGTTTTTATCTCATTAATTTGACCGCTGACTGCAAAGAACATTGGCCCACAAAGTTCATATACGCTTATATGCTTCATAACAAAGCGAAGACCGGTCTCTTCTCCTTGATTTTCTTCTTTAACATATTTCCAGCCTTCAACCTTTGTTTCATCGCTCATACGCTTCATAAACAGCACACAAGCCATTACAATGCCTACCTCAATTGCAACAACAAGGTCAAAGATTACGGTGAGAAGGAATGTCACAACAAGCACAAGTATATCACTCTTGGGAGAGGTTTTAACAAGGTATACAAACTGTCTCCACTGACACATATTATACGCAACAGATATAAGAATTGCTGCAATTGCAGGCATAGGAATCCACGATGCATATGGCATAAGTATTACCAATACAAGAAGCAACACTATAGAATGTACTATTGCAGAGATTGGAGTTCTTCCTCCGTTTTTAATATTCGCTGCCGTTCTTGCAATTGCGCCGGTTGCGGGTATACCGCCAAAGAGGGCAGATGCAATGTTTCCAAGACCCTGTGCTGTAAGTTCAGTATTTGAACGATGCTTTTTGCCAACCATACCATCAGCAACCACGCAAGAAAGCAACGATTCAATACCCGCAAGCAAAGCAATTGTAACCGCATCGGGCAGAATATCAACTATTGCAGAAACATTAAGCGCAGGCATTGAAAATTTCGGCAATGCACGGCTTACATCAAACAAATCGCCAATGGTGTTAACTTCCATTTTAAAGCCTTTAACCATCACAATGCCAACAATAACAGCAATAAGGGATGCAGGAATTTTATCATAAATCTTAGGCCATACAATTAAAATTGTAAGGCACACAGCACCAACAATTACAGCCTGAATGTTTATTGTACCAAGACTGCTTATAAAGCAATTAAACTTTTCAAGTGTTTCGATTGGTGATTCGTGATATGTAACGCCAAAGAAATCTTTAAGCTGTCCTATAACCAAGGTTACCGCAATACCTGCAGTAAAACCTGTTGTAATGGTAAAAGGAATAAACTTTATCAGATTTCCAAGCTTAAAAAATCCCATCAAAATCAGTATTATACCTGCAATAACCGTAGCAAGAGCCATACCCTCAAGACCTTTGTTTGCCACTATCCCTGCAACAATTGTTGCAAAAGCAGCCGTAGGCCCTGAAATCTGCACACTGCTGCCGCCAAACAACGCCGTAACAAAACCCGCAACAATTGCGGTATATATACCTGCTTCGGGACCAACGCCCGATGCAATAGCAAGAGCAATCGACAACGGCAATGCAATTATTGCCACAATTATACCTGCAACAATATCCTTTACCAACTGACCCGAGCTATAACCCCTTAAATCGGTAATGAGCATTGGTTTAAAATTTTTCATTTGTTAAAACTTCCTTTCGTAAATCGGGGCATCTCTCCTGAATTTACGGATAGATGCCCATTTATAATATTTATTCTAATTAAAACAAACCGGGGATATTGAGTCCGCCTGTCAGCTTGCTCATTTCATCAGCAGAACTTTCTTCAGCCTTGCGAAGAGCCTCGTTTACTGCGGCTAAAATAAGGTCTTCAAGCATTTCGATATCATCAGGGTCAACAACTTCAGCCGCAAGTTTAATCTCCTGAAGCTCACGCTTGCCGTTAATCTTAACAGAAACTGCCCCGCCGCCTGATGTAGCAGCATATTCCTTCTCTTCCATTTCTTCCTGCATTTTCATCATCTGCTCCTGCATTTTCTTTGCCTGCTTAAGCATCTGATTCATATTGGCTCCACCCATGGGCATACCGCCCCGCGGAAATCCTCCCTTTGCCATAATTATCATATCCTTTCTGAATTTATATTTTAATCTTCAACAACCGTCATTTTATCACCAAGCAAATCTTTTTTTGCAGCAATATCAAGTATAGATGCACCCTGTCCGTCGCGTTGTTTAAGGTTTCCCTTCTTTGACACCACAACACGAAGTGCAGCGCCCTGAACATTAGAAAACAGTTTTGATAAATATTCCTTGCCTTCAGTTGTGTTTATTTTTTCATAGGCTAAATCACCTGTTAAAACAATCTCAATTTCATCTCCGAAATAAAGTGCCTCGGCATTAAACAAAAATGTGTATAAAGATTTACTTTCTTGCTTTATCAGGCTCAGTGCCTCACGCCATTTTGTCCAGCTTGCAGCAGTATCAATATGCGGAGCGGAATCCGCCAAAGGTTTGCCATTATCGGGCTCCTGTGCAACTTTTGTTTTTGTAGATGGTTTTCGTGCCAACACTCCGCCTGCTTTAATTGTTTCAAGTTCTTTTTCAAGTTTTTCAAGACGCACTAAAAGCTCTGCAGCGTCCGTAGCACCATCAGACGAACACAGTTTTACCACCGCCATTTCAACGGCGACATTGGGTGTAGTCATTCTCTTTGTCAAAAGCAGAAATTCACCCAAAACTGAAATTGCAGATATTAATCTGTCAACTGAAAATTTTTCTGCCTGCTCCTTATATTTTACAATTGCTTCTTCGGTTTTTTCAAGTATATCTCCAGGCGAGTCGGTTGACTTGCAAATCATAAGTGACCTGAAATGTCCTATCAGTTCTTCAATGAAATTTGGTGCTTCCTTACCCTTTTTCAAAAATTCATCTATTATGTTAAGAGCAGATTTTGAATCATACTCCGCAATACTGTCGACTGCTGAGAACAGAACCTTTCTGTCGGCAACACCTACAATATCAACCACATCGTCATAGCGAAGTCCATCCTTGGCAAACGCAATACATTGGTCAAGGATGCTGAGCCCGTCACGCATAGAGCCGTCAGCAAGCTCGGCAACAAGCTCCAAAGCATCAGGAGTAATGGAAATTTTCTCTTCCTTTACAATTTTATTGAGTCTTCGTTCAATATCGCTTATGCCTATTCTCCTGAAATCAAATCTTTGACAACGCGAATGAATTGTTGCAGGAATTTTATGCGGCTCTGTTGTTGCAAGAATAAATATAACGTGACCCGGAGGCTCCTCCAAAGTTTTAAGAAGTGCATTAAACGCTTCGGTTGTAAGCATATGTGCCTCGTCCACAATGTAAACCTTATATTTACAGCTTGTAGGACTGTAATTAACTTCTTCACGGATTTCACGAATATTATCAATACCGCTGTTGCTGGCAGCATCCATTTCGTAAACATCCATAATACTTCCATCTAAAATTCCGCAACAGCTATCACATTCATTGCATGGATTACCATCCTGAGAATTCGTGCAGTTTACGGCACGTGAAAAAATTTTTGCCGATGAGGTTTTACCCGTGCCGCGAGTTCCGCAAAACAGATATGCATGAGCAATACGACCTGTTTTTATGCTGTTTTTAAGAGTTTCGGACACATGATTCTGCCCCACAACATCTTCAAACAAAAGAGGCCGCCACTTTCGGTAAAGTGCCTGATACTTTCCTGACATCTGTTTCACCCCGCAGACTATAAAATCAAATAATAAAAGCTATGTGCTTGAGTTTGAAACAAAGCTACCTTCGTT
This sequence comes from Clostridia bacterium, assembly GCA_045648175.1. Classification (GTDB taxonomy): domain Bacteria; phylum Bacillota; class Clostridia; order Monoglobales; family Monoglobaceae; genus SIG440. The sequence continues at coordinate 10,613 of JAZRNN010000084.1, read as the reverse complement.
ACTTAACCGGTATGCTCAGACCCGGCACCCCTGCGGCACATCAAAAAGAACTGCTTAACGCTGCTGCATTCCTGCCCTGACGTGGTTCACAGGTTTCAATTGCGCAGGACCGAATCGTCAACGCCGACCAAAATTAAGGCAGACAAGACAAATTTTGCCCCTCAGCTCAAGTTTTCATCCCCACTACAGCGGATTGTGGGTTACAAGGTACCGCTAACACCCCAATTTAACATAGCTGAATTATTATATCACACAAAGGACTTTGTGTCAAGCCTGCAAAGGGCGACTTCGGCTACTTTTATACAGAATATCTTTTCACTATAAATTTGTATTTGACTAACTTATGTCGTAATGATATAATAAAAAAAATCAACCATTTGAAAGGTTAAAATGAAATGAAAAAAATGTTACTTACAATCCCAACACTTCTGGGAACAGAACAAATTGTTGCAAACGAGGTAAGACATCTTGGCTATGAAACAACCGAGGTTAAGGATGGCAGCGTTACCTTTGAGGGCGATGCAGAGGCAATCTGCCTTGCCAACATTAATCTACGCAGTGCCGAACGTATTATGATAAAAATTGCTGAGTTCAGGGCTACTTCCTTTGAAGAGCTTTTTGAAAAGGTAAAGCGCATTGCATGGGAAAATATTATTGAATCCGATGGGGCATTCCCTGTTAAAGGGCACTCTTTAAAATCTGTTCTTCACAGTGTTCCTGATTGCCAGAAAATAATAAAAAAAGCCATTGTAACAAGGCTTTCAAATCATTATGGAATTACTCATTTTGAAGAAACAGGCCCGCTTTATCCCATACAATTTTCACTTATTAAGGATATTATCACAATTTATATTGACACAAGCGGCGAAAACCTTTACAAGCGCGGCTACCGTGAAAAAAGCGTTCTTGCCCCCATGCGCGAAACTCTGGCTTATTCAATGATAGACCTCAGCTTCTGGCGTGGTGACAGAAATTTCCTTGACCCATTCTGCGGCAGCGGTACTCTCCCTATTGAGGCTGCGCTTTATGCCTGCAATATTGCACCAGGAATAAAGCGTAAATTTGTTGCTGAAAGTTGGCGAAATCATATCCCCCGTGAAATGTGGAAGGATGTCCGCGAGGAAGCCAAAGACAACGCTCGACCCGACACCAAAACAATGATTTACGCATCTGATATCGACCCCGAAGCTATCACAATTGCAAAAAAGAATGCCGAAAACGCAGGTGTCGCAGATAAAATCAAATTCAGTGTATGCGATATGGCAAAGCTGATGCCATTTAAAGACAAAGGTGTTATAATATGCAATCCCCCGTATGGCGAACGTCTCCTTGATGCCAAGCTTTGTGAAAAACTATATCGTACAATGGGCAGAAAGTTTGCAGAATACTCTCAGGCAAAGAAATTTATTCTTACATCACACGAACAGTTTGAGCCTCTTTACGGCACATTTGCCGACAAACGCCGAAAGGTATATAATGGTATGCTGAAATGTTATATATATCAATATTTCAAATAAAAAAACGTGTCTAAAGACCAATGTCATTAAGTTAAGATGATATTGCCAGATGTGGAACGAGTAAAGAGTTTGAAATCATATTGGTTTCAGGCTCTTTTTCGTTAATATTATAATTTGTAGTATGGAAACAGGCAGATAAAAAATCTGCCTTGAACAATGAACTTTTTTCAAAATTTATGCTACTCTGTATATGTTTGCGCCCTAATAAATGCATTTATACATTTTCTTTTATGTAATATAAAAATTGATAATAATGTTCATGCTTGTATAAATAAAATAACAAATAAAATATCTAATGAATTCAGCAATTGTGATTTGTCTCTGTCTAAAATATTAAACGAAAGCGGATATTCTGAGGATTATATACGTGCACAATTCAAATATATCACCGGCAAAACCCCCACTGAGTTTTTAACTGCTGTCAAAATTACACATGCTTGCTATCTTATAAATACATACAGACATTCTGTCTCTTTATCAGATATTTCAGAACAATGCGGGTATACAGATTATGTATATTTTTCTAAGAAATTTAAACAAATTACCGGTGTCTCTCCCCGAAAATATACCGAAATAACTGACACTGACATCCGTGCTGAATAATAATAAAATATATAATATATTTCAGACAAACCTCTCTTAGCTGACCAAAGTTCATTTTATCGTGCGTTAGCACATTTAGCTTGCGTAAGCGAATTTAGCGAAAAAAAACATTATTCATTGTCGAATAATGTTTTTTAGGTGGATCTTCAGAGACATATACGCTTTGTGCACGCAATTTCGTACAACAGCACAGAAAGTCAATAAAAAACAAAGAAACGGGATGTTTAAAAACACCCTAATCCCTGTTGTCGTTAGTTCTAGTCTGGTTCAAAACCGCTTTACGTCTACCCTTTTGTTTCAAAAATGATTTTGTTAAAAAGCCCTCAAACCATTGAAAAAAGCGAATGATTTAAATGTCATCTAAATCATTCGCTTCGTTTGGCTCCCCGAGTTGGACTACAGGTCACTTCGTTCCCTGCATACTTCCGCTTAGCCAATCGCACTTCGTTCCTCTCGTGCTCTTGGAGCGTCAGTATTTCACCGGTCGTTTCTCATCTGTAACCACGTACTAAACGAATTAAAGCCACCCTATTGGGCAATGTCATTAAGTTAAGATACGTTTTTTTATTCTAGCTTGCATTTTTAATTTGTAATCTAAGTCTATCCGCAATCATTGCAATGAATTCTGAATTGGTCGGTTTACCCTTTGAAGTTGCGATTGTATAACCGAATATTGAATCTAATGTTTCAGTATCGCCTCTGTCCCAAGCAACCTCAATTGCATGGCGGATAGCTCTTTCAACACGGCTGGGCGTTGTCTTAAAATCCTGAGCTACAGTTGGATAAAGAGTTTTTGTTATAGAATTAATTATATCCATATTATCTATAACAAGCATAATTGCATGACGAAGATATTGATAACCCTTGATATGTGCAGGAATACCAATTTCGTGAATAATTTCGGTAACCATAGTTTCAACATCATAACTGTCCTGAATGGAATGTTTTCTGTTTAATGCTGATACCTTTTTATCTTCGGCCGCATCACAAAGGCGTCTTACTGTGCTTCGCAGGCTATCAAAGCTGACAGGCTTTACCATATAATAGTCTGCACCAAGATTTATGCAATCCTGTGCGGTTTTGTCCTGTTTAAATGTTGACAAAACAATTATCTTGGGCATATAAAAATTCTCAAATTCCTGTTTTTTACTCTTGAGCCTTTCAAGAATTCCTATGCCGTCAATGTTTGGCAAAACAAGATCCATTATCAAAACATCAGGTTTCATAATATCAACCTTTTCAATAACCTGATAGCCATTGCTTACAATATCACAAACATTAATTTTAAAGTCTCCTGTAATACTGCGGCTTAAACGTTCTGCAAATTCAACATCAGCATCTGCGATTAATACATTAATTTGTTTATCCATAATTGTAGCTCCTTTTTACTAAATTTTCCAATTATGGTTAGATTATAACTAACTATTACAAATTTGTCAAGTAGTTTTTTACAATTTCTTCCAACTTTTTTATTAGATATTGTGGTAGACGTCGCCAAATGTCACAATATGTGGTATCAATACTTATTATGTCTGTAAACCATCATTTAGAGGATATTTTGCTGAATTTAAAAGAGTTTATTCACCATATAGTCGTTTGCAAGCTTTTCAAGTTCATCATCAAGTGATGCAAGTTCTGCAAAATCACTATATTTATTCTTTAATGCACCTTTAAGAATTATATCGCACAACTGAGGGTTTTTAGGAAGTAACGGGCCATGCAGGTAGGTTGCGTAAACATTTTTATAAATTACACCTTCATAGCCACTTTCTCCATTATTGCCAAACCCTTTTAAAACCGATCCGAAAGGCTTGTGACTGCCTATATCAACTCTTCCTCCGTGGTTTTCAAACCCTATAACCGGGGTTTCGATATCCTGACACTTAATTGCAATATTTCCTATAAGACGGGAATTGTTGTCGGGAATATCAGTATGAATATCAAGAATACCCAAACATTTGGTCTTCATTTTCCCCTTTTGACAATATTTCCCCAAAAGCTCAAATCCACCACAGGTCGCAAGAAGAGTTCCTCCGCCTTCGACATATTTCAGTATTTCATCTTTTATTTTCATTAAATTACTGCGTACCAGTTCATTTTCACGGTCAGTTCCTCCGCCAAGAACAAGAATATCAGTATCATCAAGATTTATTTCAGAATTATCAACAGTACACTCACATACCTTTGCGTCAATACCCCTCCAGACTAACCGTTTTTTCATACACTCAATATTACCTTTGTCACCGTAAAGATTAAGAAGGTCCGGGTATAAATGTGTAATTGTCAGACTGTATTTGCTCATTATTTTACTCCCCTTTCCTGTTCTTTCTTTATATCAAGCATAATCTTTTCGGTGCCGAATAGTGCGGTATAATTTACAAGAGCATAACATACCTCGGCATCGGTTTTAAGGCAGTTCTGTATCAACTCGCGCATATCAGATGACACATAATCGACATTGATGTCTGAATATTTAAACCTGAGAGCAAGGTCATAAAGTCTTACGCCCGAAACCGAAACAGTATTAAGTCCTTCGTGTACAATTTTATCAAAATCAACATCCCAAAGCCACGAAACGTCCTGACCGTCACTTGCAGCATCGTTTACAGCAAAAATAACATCCTTCTTTCGCGGGTCTTGTAAAACTGTTGCAATAGCCTGATTAAACCCTGCAGGATTCTTTGCCAGATTCAGAATAACAGGTTTGCCAAGATTGATTTCTTCCATTCTGCCCACCTGAGGCTTGTACTCCTCTAAAGCGGCTTTAAATGTTTCATATTTTATTCCAATACTGTTCATAACCGCATATACTGCAAGAACATTATATATATTATAAAAACCTCTGTAATTAAGTTCAATCGTTACATCGCCAACAGTAAATTTCAGTCCGTTTGTTAAATTTACATTTTTTGCTTCAAAACCAAGAACAGGACGCTTATTGTCACATTCGGTACAGTAATAATCACCCAACTGATTATAGTGAAAATAATTATATTTTTGTTCTGCTCCGCATAATGCGCAGTATCTTCCCTCTTTTGAATCGTCATTTTGCGGCAAAACCTTTTCGCCTATACCAAAATAAATTGCATTTTTATAATTATGACCAAAAGCAGCGGTAACAGGGTCATCTCCATTAAGGATAAGTGTTGGCTCGTCCGATTTATCAAGAGCCTTCTTTATCAGAGCTGCAGTCATATCAACTTCGCCATAACGGTCAATCTGGTCGCGAAAAAGGTTGGTGATTACAACAAAATCAGGCTTTATATGTTCAAAAACACGGACAGTTGATGCCTCATCAACCTCAAGGCAGGCATAATCTGCCCTGAACTTTCCCAACCAGTTGCACTCAAGCGCAAAAGCCGTTGCAACACCGCTTAACATATTTGCGCCAAGATTATTGCATAAAACTTTGTATCCGCTTTGTGTAAGCGCGCTGTAAATCAGATTATTCGTTGTGGTTTTACCGTTTGTACCGCAGGTAACGATAACTTTATGTTTTATGTTTCCCTTCAGTTTTTCAATGATATCAGGACATATCTTAAGAGCAATAGTTCCCGGCCCTGAGGAAGAATTCTTCCCCAGAAGTCTGCCGGCAATTGCCGAAAGCTTTGCCGCCCATATTGCAATAATTTTTCTCATTTTTTGTTCTCCTTTTGTGTTATTATATTCCATACATTATCCAGATATAAATATATGCAGGAATCACCGCTGCTGCCGTAAACGGAATACCAACTTTAAAGAAATCGCTGTTCTTTACCGTATAGCCCGCCTTTTTAAGTATACCAATTCCTGTAATATTTGCAGAAGCTCCAACAGGCGTACAGTTTCCGCCCAGAGTTGCCCCCGTAAGCAATCCAAAGTAGAGCGGTGTTGCGTCAATATTAAGTGTCGTTGCAATTCCGGCAATTACAGGAATCATTGTTGCAACATAAGGTATGTTATCGATAAATGCCGAAATAATAACAGATGCAACAACAATCACGGTATATAATACAAAAACATTTCCTCCACCTGTCTGTGCAAGCAGATTTGCCAAAGCATCAATAACACCCATCGCAGAGATGCCGCCTATCATAAGGAATATTCCAACAAGAATTCCAATTGTCTGAAAATCTATTTCTTTAAGAGGTGCAACCACCGCTGAAAAAGATTTCTTTTTTATTACTGTATACACAAGACCAATTAAAAGCAAAACGCAACATATTGCCCCGTTGGTAATATCAGGTTTAACAGGTATAAACGATGCGGCAATAAGAAGTACAAGAACCATTATAAGAAGTACTGTAGGAACAAAATCTGTCACTTTGGCACGTTCATCCCTTTTTGGAATTGGTGAATTTTCTTTTCTGAAAATAAAAAGAAGGATAAGTGCTGATAAAACAGCTCCAAGCTCTACAGCAAAAAATATACTTGGCCTGCCTTTATACCAAAAAAAGTCAAGAAAGCTCATATCCAGAGCCGAACCAAGCATTATTGCCGTGGTGTCGCCCACAAGGGTCGCCGCACCCTGAAGATTAGACGATACCGCAATAGCAATTATAAAAGGTACGGGATTGGTGTCAAGCTTTTTGCATATAGCAAGAGCAATTGGTGCAACCATAAGTACGGTTGCAACATTATCAACAAAAGCCGATATTATGCCTGCAAACAAAGCAAGAGAAACTGCCGCCCACTTTACATCAGGAACCTTCTCCATAACCATATCAGCAAGCATTGCAGGCATTTTGCTCTCGGTAAACAAAGATACAAGACCCATTGTCCCGATAATCATAAGCAAAACATTAAAATCAATTGATGAAAGTAAATCCGATACAGGAAGCATACCCGTCAATACAAATATTACACCTGATGCAAGGGCTATATATGTTCTGTACTTGCTAAAAGTAAGTATCAAAATGTAAGTAACAACAAAAAGTATAATTGCGGGAATCATAAACGTATCTCCTTTTAAGTTTTTCATAATCAAGTTTATCTTTAATAAATCTATTATACTATTTTGTACATAAAAAAACAATAGGAATTTATAAAAAATCCCTATTGTTGTGACTGTATTACTGCCAGCCTTGTTCATATATGTTTATAAACTTTATTTTATTTGTGGCACAAACAATAATATTATTAGTTCCGTTTTCCTGGATTGCAACAAAATCCTTACCAACCTGTCGAAGCACGCCTGACTTTTCCATATGTGTGTTTTCGCCAAATAAAAATTCCAGCTTAACATATTTTCCTGTCTGCCCGCACAGATAACCTGCAACTCCCATGTTACCGCACATACTACCTATAGTCATATTATTACTGTTTTGCCTTTGCAAATTTTGCTGCATTTGTCTTGCTGGCATATTGCCCATAATAGGGTCACGGCGAATTCCTCTTTCATCTTCCTCTACAACCACAGCATTGTTTGCAGAGTTCTGCATAACGTTATCCATCATTTCACGCGGCATTTCATACGCTTTCTGTCCCGCAAGACCTACCGCCCTAGTATTGGACCCAGGGGGAACAATTACCGCAGATTGCTGATTAGGCCAAGGCGGATTTGGATTTTTTTTTGTTGTTCCAAACTTTCTCATTGTTACCAGCTCCTTTCCTTCATTATATCATAATATGCAAAAAAAATTTTTTTGAAACAAAATGAATAAATTTTTTAGTTCATACCAATACTATTTATGAGAAAAATCTCAAAAGAAATTTTTAAAATTAAAAAAGGAGTGCTTTAACAATGTCAAACAACAAAGAAAATCAGAACAAGGAAAACCAGAATAATCGTAACGACAACAATAAGAACAACAACAATAATAACAACAAGAATAACGAAAACAACAACAGATAATATTAGTTGTATTAAAAAAAGACCTCAATGGTCTTTTTTTAATATACATATACTTTTTTCATACTATAATTACTCCCATTCGTGGCACAATACTTATGAAGGGAGTGACTGTATGAAGCCGGGAAAAAAACTGTTTTTTCCATTGATTTTCTCACTTTTCCTTTCGGTTGCAACTTTGTCAGCACAAACAGAATATAATTTATTCAATTTAAATGATGCAGTGCCTGTTTCATTGTCAGCAGAGCAAACAATGGTTATTCCCGGTGGCAAAAGTGTCGGTGTAACACTAAAGTCAGACGGAGTAATTGTTATTGGTCTTTCTGACATTTCCTGTGCAGACGGCAAAAACTCTTCGCCTTCAAAAGACGCAGGTATTAAGGCCGGTGACATTATAAAATTTTTTAATGACGAACCTATCAGTAATGTTTCGGAATTATCCGCAGCAATTAAAAAATCAAATGGCGCATCTTCTTCCATTACGCTGTGCCGTGACAGTAAAACAATTAATACAACTATTCTGCCACAAACTTCATCTGAGGATGGACAAGTCAAAATCGGTGCATGGGTAAAAGATGCCGCATCGGGAATAGGAACAATTACCTTTTATAATCCTGAAACTAAATTCTTTGCAGCTTTAGGACACGGAATCTGTGATTCAGACTCCGGCAATATTATTGCAGTCAGCGACGGCGAAATTTTAAGCTCAACAATAGTTTCCGTAGATAAAGGTGAAAAAGGCTCTCCTGGTGAACTAAACGGTGTTTTTTCAGAAAATAGCAAATGCTTGGGACATATTAAAGAAAACCGAAAAAGCGGTATATGCGGTACCATAACTGAAGAGTTTTCGTTGTCGCATCAACCGGTTTTTATAGCCCCAAAAGAAGAAGTCAAAGCAGGTTCTGCATATATTCTGGCAAATATTGAAGGCAACCTTATAGAAAAATTTGACATTGAGATTATTCGTATTATTTCGGGTAATGATAACACATCTTCAAAAAATATGATAATAAAAATTACAGACAACAAGTTGCTTCAAAAAACAGGTGGTATTGTTCAGGGAATGAGTGGCTGTCCAATTATCCAAAACGATAAACTTGTGGGCGCAGTTACCCACGTATTTGTAAATGACCCGACAAAAGGGTATGGAATATTTATTGAAAATATGCTCTTAAAAACAGATTAATCTAAACTAAAATATAATAAGGCTATAGAGTAAATAGCTACGAACATTTTGAATCTTCTATCTTCTTTTTAGAGAAATTTGAATTATTTCTATATTCCGTTGGAATACATCCGACGGAATTTTTGTATAACAAAAAACAGGAGCAATTGCTCCTGTTTTTTAACATGTCCAGTCATGAATTGTATTATTCATCTTATTCATAATTCTGCCTGCACGGTGGTAAGCCCTGCGCATAGAACGCTTATTCATTGGATGAACAGCAACTATCATACCTACACCGATAACAGTTCCTACCATAAGTCCTAAAGAAAAATTTCCCACAACGACTCCTCCCTTCATTCTATATAGATTGTATTTTCTTTTATATACATTTTATTTACGATTATTTTTTTACCTCTGCGGAAGGCCCCTTTTCCTATAACAACATCGGTTATTTCACCGGTTTCAATATTAAATCTCATATCCTTTATTTTGCTGTATTTGCCGTTTTTATATACTGCCTTTGAAATTTTACTATCCATTAAGTTGTCTATTCCTCTACTTACGGATATCTCTGATTGCAAAATAAGCTTTTTACCACCGTCATCTGAAATTTCATTAATAGGAACAGAGCTGCTTAAGGGTATAAGACTAAGGCTTTCTACCGTAACAGAAGAAACTTTATCCCCCTCCGGTGAAAAGCTTACTCCCTTCACCTTGCCACAGGGTTCATCATCCTTGTTTTTGTAAACACATTGACCAATTAATTTTTTAAGGCTGACATTCATATAAATTTGCCCTTCAACATAACAAAACCCGCAAATCAATCTAGACTTGATTTGCGGATTTCATTTATATTACTCTACATTACTGACCATTACCGTTAGCCAAGTCCTGCTCGTACTTTTTGATCATCTTCTTTACCATCTGGCCACCGATAGAACCAGCTTCTCTTGATGTGAGGTCACCATTGTAACCTTTCTTGAGCTGTACGCCTACTTCTCTAGGTGTACCTGTGTATTATTAAACAATTTCTTTAATGGAAGCTTCTTCCCGTGAAGAAGCTTCCTTATTAAAGTCAATTGGAAACTGTTTTTTAGGTTGTGCCAATACATCTTTAATAAATTTATAATATATTTTTATTTCTTGTGTAAATGGTTGATTTAAGTGTGTGTTTTTAATAACACCTGGCGGAAACACTTTTTCACCAATCTCAATTCTGTCAACAAAGGTTAAAAGTATGTCTCTTGTCAATTCTTTAATATCTGTATATTCTTTTACAATATTAAAGAACTTCAGTACATCTCCTTCAAGAGTTTCTTTGTCAGCTTCCTCTTTTTCAAGTTCCAAAAGCTTTTTATTCAAATTGGTATATTCCACTTCCAACTCATCTACAGTTGTCTTTAATCTTTTATCACTGATTTTGCCTTCTGCATTATCAAGATATAATTTAGAAATCATCTTATCAATTATCGAGAGTCTTGATTTGATCTTTTCT
>JAZRNN010000083.1:0-61215 GCA_045648175.1 Clostridia bacterium | reverse complement strand
CGCTCCTTCTTTTAATATAAATCTGCCTATCGTTTCAAGATTGATGCATTGATTAAACACAAACGTCTGTTTGTTACCTGCTGTTGTACAATCAACGGTTTCTATGCTTTTTAAATCAGTACAACGCAAAAACATATACCCAACACTCTCCGCTTTACTTGTGTCTAACATCTCGTCTGTTATCTCAGTGACACCTTTTGCATCACGAAACATATTTCCACAAGCTGTAGGTGATATTTTATAGGGTGGTTTAAAGCCCCCCACCAAGTTAAAATCCGCACCAGCAAAACCATATTCATAGTAAATCTTTGTGCCTTTAGCGGTCACCAAATCCCACCATGCGCGATTTTCGGTCTCCCTGCCTGTTTCATACACTTCATCAGCAATTACTTCAAATTTTTCAGCTATACTCATATGGTATCACCGCCCAATCCATATTTGGTTATAATATTATCAAGAGCAGTTTCTATGTCGCCGATTTGTTCATTAACATAGCCTTTTGTTACCTCGTTGGTATATTCAACCGCAATTCCATTCTCTTTAGCGAAATTATCCGCACACGAACCCTCTGCGCATATTATTTTATTCAGACTGTCACAACCATAAAATACTTCCTCACCAATGCTTGTAACACTATCAGGAATTATTACGCTTTTTAAATTAATACAGTTCTGAAATGCTCCAAAATCAATGCTTGTTATGCTTGATGGGATTACTATTTCAGTTAAGTGTTCGCAGTTGGGAAACGCACGCTGACAAATGCTTGTCACACTATTGGGAATTGTTATCTTTAGTAAACCCCCACATCCATCAAATGCATCCGGCTCAAATTGAGTAACTATAAATTCTTCATTAGCAGAATTGATGTATTTGTATGGAACAACTACTTTATCTATAATATTTGTATATTTCATTTTTACCTTGCCTTCATCGGTAACACTAATGCTTGCGGTCATAGTTTCACTATCTGTTGTAAAACTGAAAAGACTTGCGTCACTTGGAATTATATCAGCATCACCATAATACTGCAGTCTTTCACCTTGCAGTATCAATTCAGTCTTTGTACAAAAAGTTGCCATAAGACCATTTTCCTCATCCGCAAGACCATTTTTAAACTCGTCCAACACATCAACACGCTTCATGAGGTTTCGCACTGCGTTGCCTGAGATAACATTTATACTAGTGTCATCACAAGTTAAATAATTGGCAAATCCTGCCTCACCTGCACGTCCCATCTCCCAATAATCAGGAATGTCAAATATCTCGTTAACATGAGTTCCTGTTTCTTCACTGACATGACGCTGTTTGCATTTTATTATCAACTCAAAAAGACCAGGAGATCCATAAGGAAATGGAGACTCTGTATCCCATATATACCTGACTATATCTCCTACCTCATATTGGGTGTGCGGTTTCCATAACGGAATTATATTTTCGTCACCATTCGTGCCATCCTTGCCTTCTGCCTTAACTCCTGTATCTGTGTCACCTATCCACCAATTTCCGTTTTCGCCTATGTGGGGTGTTAAGCCATCAGCACCCGCTTCACCCGTATCGCCTTTAGGACCCTGTATTCCCTGAACGCCTTGAATGCCTTGCGGACCTATTTCCCCTTGGGGACCTTGAATACCCTGGGGTCCCTCATCTCCCTTAGGTCCCTTTTCACCTTGGTCACCCTTAGGTCCAACAGGTCCCGTTTCGCCCTGTGGTCCTAGTGGGCCTTGTTCTCCATCTTTTCCAGGTGGTCCTTGCTCGCCTCTAGGACCTTGTATCCCTTGAGGACCTATTTCGCCTTGAACACCTTGAATACCTTGCGGACCCTGTTCTCCTTTAGGTCCTTGTTCTCCTCTGGGACCTCTTACTTCACCAGCGTCAATAAATTTATTAAAATCTGAATATATAAACAGGTGGCCAGTTGATTGAACTATATATCCGTCACCTATTTGTATATTAGTTAAATTTTTTAAGTCTTCTTCGCTTTCAACAAACCCTTCTATTTTTACAGATGTTCCATCTTCGCCCTTAGGACCTTGTTCGCCTGTATCTCCTTTATCACCTTTAAGACCTTGAATGCCTTGAGGCCCCCGAGGACCTTGTTCTCCCTTGTCACCTTTTTCGCCCTGCGGTCCCTGTGGTCCGATGTCTCCCTGAGCAGGAATACCCGTATCAACATATGTCTCTTTGTCAACATCATATTCAAACCAGTTGCCGTTTTCTCCTATGTACGGAACTGAATTTTCAATACTTTTCTGCATTTTAGACATATACTGCTGCCATATTTCCGGAGTAGGCGCCAGCGATTCTGTGCCTTCCTTCATCCCTGAAGCCTCTATCTCAACCGTCGCAACATTGGCAGTAACAAGGCTTTCTGTTCCGCAAAACAATGAAACTGTAAACATCGGTGCCTTTATTACCTCCCATGGCACAATGCACGAATTCATATCAAACAGAAGCACACGATAAAAACTGCCGCCATATCCAAATATTGCTGTAATCTCGCCCTTCCATTCCTCGCTCATCATAAACTCTGCCCTTAAATAATTGCGGCTGTCTGCAACAGGCAAAAAGTTATCTGTGCGCTTAATTATCTGGTTTTCTACCTTAAACTTAAGCATAAAACTCCCCCTCTAAATAAATGTAAGGTTAAAACTGGTACGACTGTGGATATATGGTACACTTTTAGGCGCGCAATATGCATAAACTACTAATGTCCCATCAAGTATATCAAAGCCATATTCTATATCATTTGAACCCGTTATCAGTTTTTTTGTGTTATATATTACCGTATCATATGTCGTTATTCTTTGATGCGAAAATACAAATTGCTTTGCAGCAATGTCGAAAATACCCCCGTATTTTGGTTTTCTGTCAACAATTTCTGTGCTGACAATCAACACATACCTGAATTTACTTAAATCAACCTTTGCTTCATTTATGGCATACCTTGCCTTTCCTGTTGACGAATTTCCCTCATAAAGGTATTGAGGTCTTTCTGTAAGTTCTGCTTCATACGTCAGATTTTTCCCCAGGGTTGCAATCTTCGACTGAGCAAACTCTCTTTTATCACAAATCTCTCCCTCGGCTGAGATTTCAGCAAGCAGAACTACTTCACCATTTTCCGGCAAGCTCTCGGCAAATAAAATATCCGCCGTCTGCAAAGCCTTGTTGTAATATGCATATATAACCCCTGACGTATTTGGCGGTACTGCCACAATATATCCGGCGCTGTCAACCGTAAGTCTTACTCCGCTTTCAAAAAACACTATTCCCTGTGCAACAAAAACTGTCATATCCTGTGTCCCTTTATCATGTACTGTGCACATACACCCATTAAGCTGAACACCCGAGCTCACCAACGCCGCTGTCATTGCATTTAAATCAGAAACGTTATAGCTATCCTTTGAAACAAATGGGGCAATGCCCGCACCCACAAGACTTTTTGTTATATCGTTTATGTCCTCTGTTCCATAAATCGCATTATCTGCAAAGCTGTATGTTATTGCCATTTTAAAAATCCTCCTTACAAACGTCCTCTCGCCAACTTTTTAAAAGCAGTTTCTCTAATGGGTCCAAAAACCGGAATGAGCTTGTGACTATTTGTTTCATAAACTTCCGTCACCTGGGTTATCTGTTTTGTAACGGTTAACTCTCCGCCCATTACCCTTACACGTACTTTAACATAATCACCTAAATTCCATCTGGTTCCGTAATCGGTAATCGTAAGAATCTCCGCTTCCACACTCTCTGCTACAGTTCCTGCAATATCATTTAGACAAGCTTCTCTTATTTCCTCATATGTGCCGGAATAATTAGTTGCGATTTCACGCCTTTCTATGCCGCTTTCTTCCATTGGCGAAAATCTTATAATCGTATATCTGTCACTTAAAGTAACCGCTCCCCATGTTGATATTTTGGCTATTAGGCTATAGTGTGTTGTCAAAGTATTGTATAATGGCGAGTTGTTTCTTATAATGTCTATGACCCCGCTGCTTACATTTTTTCGTGCATAAATATATGTTGGGTTCTCTGTGTAGGTACTAATGGTAACGTCTTCCAAGATTTCAAATTCTTCCCCATTAGCAAAATAACCCCTTCCAGCTTTTACAACAGCTTCATCGTTCGCCTTATCACTTTCAACCTCCAGTCCTTCCCACTCAGCATAATTGACTACCGCATTGCGTTCCTCAAGAGCATCGCAAATATATTCATAGTCCTTTATATTCTCGTGTCGTTTTGAATATATAACGTCTAAAACATTAGGAACAAGTACATCGAATACCATTGTGCCGTTATTAACCGCTACATCATATCCCCAATCGTTCCTGCCGCAAATTTCTCTAATCGCTTTGTCTGCCATTATAAGTTTTTCAATTTTATAATTAACACTCAATCCCCTGGCTTGGTCTGTAGCTATGCTAAAATTAGGAAAACCTCTACCGTTTCCAGCTGTAGCTTCTGCAACATATTCTTTAATTACAGTTTCAGAAATTCCGCTCCTTGAATTTTGTATACATCTCTGATTAAGAAGATTCTTTAAATCGTGCCCTTGAACAACAATATATCCATCGCTTTGTGAAATGTAGCGTATTATGCCATAGTTATTTTTATGTTGCAAAATTCTGTTACGTTGTATTTCTTTGGGTTCTGCAGCAAGAGGAATCTGAATCGTAAAAGAGCCATAATCATTAAAAATTTTCACAAATTCAACTGATGTATGCTCTGTTATTGTTTCAAGAATTTCAAAATCCTGATTTAAAATTCTAAGCATAAGTCTCTCCCCTATATCCCGACATACGGTTGGTAATATTCAACGGCAACCATCGTTTCTCGATTTCCGTTACTGTCAACACATTCTAAAACATTTAACCCTGGAACAAGTGAAAAATCACTAAAGTCATTAAAATAATTTATAACATTAACCCCATCCATTGTGGCCGTCATTTTTTTGCAGTCGACTACAATTTGTTTGCTATCGTACACATCTAATCCCGTCAATATAACTTGCTGACCGGTAGTTTGATTCTTAATATAAATGCTACCATCTTTTGTAATATTTTTTGCAACAAAAGTAAGTACTGGATAAATTTCAAACTCATTATCGTTTTTAATAGTTGCCTCAGAGATTCTTTGGCCAAACATCATTGGAAGTGAAAAAGACGTTTGGAGCAACTTGGTTGTTTTTCCAACTGGGAGGCTTATCTTTTCGTTATCGTACCAAAAGAAATCCGGGATGGTAAAGTTTATATTAAACTCTATCGACTTTTTGACTGCATTTGCACATACCGGAGCATCCGCAAATGCTATACAGAAATATTTCTTGTGCCCATCGTAATAAGTAAGCTTTTCGTTTTTCTTTCCGTTCAGTTTTCTGTAAAGTTTTTTCCTCAGCTCCTCGATATCTTCAATACCTCGGGGAAGGATATATCCTTTTAAAGAGACTATTCTCGCATTATACCTGAAGTTGGAAAACAGAGCTCCGTCCGTAATAAAATCATCCTGTTGATAGGAAGCATTCACCTCGTTAGGATGAAACTCCGTAATAATATACGGAGTATACATCTTTCCAGTACCATCATGTTTATTAATCCAGTTTTCGCCCCCAAATGTGATTCCATTGAATTCTATGTACTTATTACTCACGCCAATGAGACCTCCATATTTCTTATAGTTTTCTTCATTGCGGCATTGTTTTCGGAAATTGTGCCTTTATAACCATAATAGTTATTGGTTACGTTGGGATAAATCCTTGCTTTTCCTCCGGACGGGTTGCCACCGTTTCCTGCAGAAGCAGTTAAAACATTTAACCTGCCACCAGACATTTCGCTCGAAAATGTATTTTTAATCTTACCAACAGAAGATTTTACGGCACTTAATACCCTTCTGACCTTCGAAAATCCTATGGCACTACCATCCATTACATTTTCCGTTACCCCCTCACTCCATTTTGAAGGTGAGTGGGTATCAAAACCATCCTTGCCCGTAAACCAGCTTTTTATTTTATTAACAACGCCCATAACCTTTCCTTTAAGCCATTCGACCTTATCGCCTATGCCGTTCCACAGTCCCTCAATCAGGTTTTTGCCTATCGCCAGAATATTAAAGTTTTTCACCTTATCAACAATAAAATTAAACCCATCCACGATAAAATCTTTTGCCTTTTTAAAGACATTTTTTATTGAATCCCAGGCACTTACCCAGAAATTACGGAAGGCATCGGACTTGTTCCACAGTACCACAAACGCAGCTACAAGACCTGCTATGGCAGCAACAATCAACCCTATGGGGTTCATCGCCATTACAGCATTTAAAAGCGTTTGTGCCACCGTCACACTCTCAGTTGCGGTTTTCCATTCTTGAAATGCTTTTATCCCTTTCTGAATTGTAGAAACAATGTTAAACCCTACAAGAGCTGCTGTTATAGCAGTTATTGCCGTTATCAATTCAGTCTGATGTTCAGTAAACCACGTTACAAAATCTTCAATATATCCCGCAAGTGGTTCAATCATTGGAATCAACTGTTCCGCAACTTCTGACCCAATTTTTGCAAAAGCACCTGCAGAAGTTGCTTTAAGTTTATCTACGCTATCGTTAAACCTGTTGGCAGCATCAAGGGTTTCTTGGTCTAAAATAAGTCCAGCAGCCTTTGCTTCCTCCCCATATTGTTTAAGCGCATCGCTTCCACCCAATATAAGCGGGTTCAAGTCCTGTGCACTCTTGCCAAATATCTGCATAGCATAAGCATCTCGCTGAGTTTCATTTTCCATAGCGGCAAGCGCATTAATACACTCATTCATTACTTCTTGGTTGTTTCTGAGTTTACCATTATTGTCGGTTATGGAAACTCCAAGAGCATCAAAAGCCTTCTGCTGATTTTTGCTGCCATTACGTGCGCTTTCCATATTCTTGGTAAGCTTCGCCATACTTCCTGTAAGAGTTTCAATACTGACATCTATTCGGTCTGATGCATATTGAAATATTTGTATCTGTTCTGTTGATAGTCCGGTCTGCTTTGCAAGAGTATTAATATCATCTGCGGCCGCTCCGGCTTTTGTCGCCATGGCAACCAGCCCTGCACCGGCTGCAGTTGCTCCCACAAGTGCCCCTTTCATCAAGCCATCTATCTTTTCAGTGCTTACCTTTTGTTTTTCTCCAAGGTCTTCTAGGTTTTTCCCTGTCGCTATAATCTCACGCTGAAGTTTTCGATATTGTTCTTCGCTTATTTCTGTACCTTCTTTTATCGCTTGTTCGGCCGCTTCTTGTGATTTTTTTAGAAGTTCCATCTTGTCAGATGTAAGACCAACCTGTTGTGCAAGAAGTTTTTCTTTTTGTGCGAGCAACTCTGTATTTGTCGGGTCAAGTTTCAGGTATCTTTCAACTTCTTTAAGCTCATTTGCCGTTTTGCGGAGTTGCCTGTCTGTTGATTCAAAGGCCTTATTTAAACCAGCGGTGTTTCCGCCAATTTCCAAGTTAATTCCGGCTATTTTCTTCGCCATAACTCATCCTCCTTTTAAAAACTATCAAAATCCGCCTGCGTTGCCTCGGTTGCTTCGGTTTCCTCCAGACGTTCGTTTTGCATTTCAATATACATATCAACAACCATTCCGATAGTAACATAATCCAAGTCTGATAACGGTATCCCGATTTGCAAGCATCTCAAAAGGAATAAGGGCGTACTTATTTCTGAATCACTGTCATCTTGTTTTTTTTTGATTCAACCTGGGTTTCTACATTAGCTCCCCAAAGTTCAATCAACTGAGGCAATATTTCATAGATATCGAACATTTTAAAGCTGTCCATCCACTCGTCAATGCTACCGATGTTTGCATTCGACTGCAAAGCCATAATATAAGCGATGTTTTCAAAAATTTCCAAATCCGGAATGTCAAACTTTTTCTTTTTGTGTTGCTTTGCGAGCCTTGACATATCATGCATCAAATCTCTGCGAAACTTAATCCGATAAAGCCTTGGTGTGTTAGCCGTAGCTTTAAAGGGAATTTCTTTTCCATCAATTTTAATTAACGTTTCCATTTAGCTTACTCCTCTGCTGCAGCGGTAATTTCAGGAATATAAACATTTTTATACCAACCGTCATATGTTGCCTTTGTGGTTGTAGAGTTGGAAACCTTTGCCTTGACGTGCCCGGTATCTTCAGCTGGGCGAGCTGTAATAGGTATTTTATCCGTTTTGTTTGTTTTTCCCGTTTCGCTTTCAACATTAGGCTTTGTACAAAGACAGTTATACAAGATGTGTCTTGTTCCGTGTACATCGCCGCTGAACTCAAAAAGCAAAGCAATGGGATTTGGTGTGTCGTCCTTGTTTTCTATAAGAACGCCATCGTCATTTATGGTGTTGCCAAAAATTTCAACACGATCTTCATCGCTTAAATACTGAAATTCAATATCTCCGGCATATCCGTTATCCTCAATCATAACTGAATATTCGGGGTTATCATCTGCAGGAATTGCTGTCCTTGTTACTTCCGGACTGACAGAAAGGGTTACAGCCCCTTTGATAGGGGTGGGCGTACCATAAGTAATGACACCATCGGTATTGATAATTTTTGCACGGTGTACATTTTTAAGTCCAAACTTGATTTTATTATTTTTTTCAGTCATATTTACCTCCTATATTTGGATGCGGAAAATTATTAGGTGTAATCTTTCGCTTTCCACATAAGTTTCTTCAACCTCATAATATATATCGTTTTCATTAAACAAATTTTCAAAGACCGCCTCAATGTCAGGATTTTTTTCATCCATATAAAGCTCTACTCTATAATTGTGCCAGCTTGCATACACGCCATCATCTGCAGGAATACTATCATCATCTTCCCGCACAAAAGCCAAAAACGGGGGCGTTTTTGACTCTTTAAAAGCGTAATAAGCAACCGGATATCCCGGTGCTTCAAGTAAATTCTTCAATTCTTTATGAGTCATTTTAATCCCCCGTTTCCAGTCTATTAGCCACTCGATCGGGCAACTCGTCAACAATTTTCTGAGCCCGCTCCCAGTGTGGAAATTTGCGTGTTCTCGTGCCTGCTCTGGTCAGGTGTCCATTTTCAAGAAGATGGGTCAATTGATGAAGTTTGTTGTACAAAACATTTCTTTTGTATCCGCTTCCCTGAGCAACTTTTTTTATACGAAAACTTTTTTTATATTCACCGGTTCTCTCAGGTATAATCGGGTTTGTTGACAAATCCTTTTTAGCATCTTTAGAAACCTGGTCGATTTCATCCTGCATAATTTCGTCAACCTCTTCGGAATATTCCACCAGCTGCCCCATTATCTCGTTGACTATATCATCAGCACTCATTTGGTCAAGTTTCATTAACACCGCTCCTATGTGTGAGATATAACTCGAGCTTATCTCCCTTTTGATAGGTTCTGTATACGGAATATAGTTTGTCGCGAAATTTTATTGTTTCCGCCCCATTATATTCAAAATCCCATATTTCAACCATAAACTCAGGCTTGAGCCCGATTTGCGAAGCCGCAGCAAATTCACGCTGGCCTACGTTTCTTACAGTTGCAAAAATTTCGGTTTCAGCGATTTCAAACTTTTCGTTGCCGTTTTCATCTGTGTAACGTTCGCCTTTGCTAATCAAGATAATAATCTCATCCATTGAATTTACCACCTATTGCCAGGCGGTCTCGGAGGGCTTCATACGCCCTCTGAAACCGACCACTTTCGTCACCATTACCAAAATAGGCTTTGGCGTAAAATTTTTGAGCTTGAGCAACTAATGGATCATAGCTGTAACGAGCAAGGTCTTCATCAACTCCGGCAAGAATCATATCCTGTATGCAAGCTCCTATCAGATTTCCAATTTCAATGTCGATGGCGCTATCATTTGTTTTTATCCTCAAAGCAGTCTTGATTTCATCCTTAAGATTACTCACAGCTCATCGCTCCTTATGCAGTTGCTTTGATAATTTTAACAAACGCTTCTACTGCGGAAACCTTGCCGTCAAAAATAGCTGAACCGAGAAAGTCATATGCATTACGACGCACAATAAACTGAGATGTAACTGTAATATCTTCCGCCATATTGCCTGCATATCCGCGAGGAAGATTTCCTAAGAACGCCTCATCAAGAGTAATTCTTTCATCCATCTCAACAAGATAGCCGCCTACATAGTACTTGCCATCAGCATATGTAACAAGGTTATTCTTGCCAGTATTCATCAGGGGGTGGAAGCTCTTAAAGAATGTCTTTTTGGACATATACCACTTTGCTTCAGCGTCATAGCCACCATTAAGCAATCCAATCGCTGTCACAACATTTGCTTCTGTTAATGAAGCTGATTTTGCAACTGTAACCGAGTTTGTTTCATCCCAGGTAACAGCATTAATGCCCTGTGCTTCATTCTTGCCGGTGCCGTTAAAAATAAGATTGGTAATTTTTTCTGCAACTGCACGACCGATTTTATCCACAAGCCAATTTTCAAACGCATCAATTGACATAGTGTCAACAGACTTCGAAATGGTAACAAGCTTTGTCACCTCAAAACCAGCAAGAGAAACACTATTGAGTTTGTCTTCATCCGGTGTAATTTCTGCACCTTCTGCGTGAATTTTCGCCTCAACCGTTGTACCTTCTGCCGGAATAGTAACATTGCCTTTTATATGCAAAAGGTCAATTTCTTTCAAAATGGGAGCAAACTGTTTTGCTTTTTCTATAATCTTGTTTGCAGTAGTAGTAGGAACCGCCGCTCCGGCACTGCCTGCCGCTGTGGTCATTGCTCTCTTTTCAACATTTGATAATTCAAGGTTTCGGATATTCTTCAGAAAAGCAGTTCTGTATTCAGGGCTATCAACGCCGAGGTTGTTTCTTTCTTCGGGTTCTTCAACAACAGGTGCTCCTGTGCCGGCAAAACCTGAACCAATTTTGCTAAGTATTGCCTGTCTTCTTTCCATATCCTTCATAATGTTTGCTCTCTCCTCCATGAGGCCATCACTTTCTTTGTCAAGAGCCTCAAGGTTTGCATTTTCAGCTGTCGCTTCACTTTTAATGGCAGTAAGTCTCTCTTCAATTTCTTTCAGTCTTTTGTTCATTTTAAAATCCTCCAAGTTTAAGTTTTAATTTGAGCCGAAGCTCCATGTTTTTTCGCTTCTGCAACTCCTGCATCATTTTGTTAATCTCTCCGTCAACAAATGAACGAGCGTGTATATCCGTTGTGTCATTGGCCGGTATTGATACCGCTGACACATCGTATATCTTTTTTACTTTGGTATGTATGATGGTTCGGGAAGCCTTGTCAAAATAATACTCCCCGGGGGCAAAACCCCACGACATTTTTGTTATAAGTCCGTTTGAGATTTCTTCGTAAAGGCCTTTTGCGTTTTCAGACTTACTTAAATCTGCTGCAATAAAAAGTCCATTGTCGTCAGGCTCTACAATAAGAGTCTTATTTGAAGTTCTCGCAAACACTCTGCCCTGATGATCATACTGCATAATTACATCTGTCATATCAGTGCCTATGAAAGCATCCTTTGTGAACTGTTCATACACCGGACCTTCCAAATCCTCATACAGTACATACCGTTGCCATGTTGTCGCATAGCCTTCTGTATAAAAATTACTGTCAATCCTTTTCTGCTCCGTTTTTATCCCCAATGGGTTAAGCGCTCTATACTGTCTCTGTTGGCTCATTGGCATTATTTGTTCCCCCTGACTCTAAATCACTAAAATTATCTGTAAGTGCATATTCCTTTCGGATATAACGTTTATCGCCGCCTTCAACTGCCGGCATATTAAATATTTCAAGGCCCTGATTGTGTGTAAGAAATCCTCGGTCAAAAAGATTTACTACCGTGTTCAACTTTTCATCATTACTCAAATACTGCATACGATTAGATGTAAACATAACTTCGTTGCCAAAAGCGATTTCGCGTTCCGTAAATGCCATATGGGTATGAACTAAACCGGCTTCAACAGCAAACGGTTCAATTTTCCCTTCGTAATATGCATTCCACCCGTTTGAGTCAAACTTATTTTGCAGGATACTCTCATTACATCCAAAATAATTAAACACATTCTCTTTAATCTGTGACATCTGCGAGGGATTAACAATAAATGGCTTTGAGTCAATTTGTTTAACCTCATCATATTTTGCGTCAATCATCATTACGCCACCGTTATTGTCTACAGACAGATTCTCTTTTGTAAAGCGTCGCCGTTCTTCCTCTATGAGTTCCGGTCCTAATGCGTGTGCCAATTTTGCAATAAAGCGAATTGCCGCTCCGTTTTTGACGCCCTGAATAATGCCTTGATTTTGAGTGTGTATCAAATCCATTGTTGGTCTTAGGCAGCTGTTGCTGTTTCCAAAAAGCTCGTTTTCGTACTGAAATTGATTCATTATCCCTACATTCGCTAATTCGCAAGCCGCCTTATTTCCAAATCCAAACTGATACTTGAGATATTTTTCTCCTTCGTATTCTACAATTCTGCATTTCCTTGTAGCTAGTGGGTAAAATCCGACAAGATTAAAAACATTGTCATAAAGAGGTGCGATAAACGCTGTATTATCCGTTGCATACACGGTAGCCAAGCGATACAGATATTTTTTTGTATCCATCAGGATGTTCGGCCTGAATTGCAATGTCCGTTCTAGGGCGCTATTGTTTGCACCTTTTATCTCCGGCTTAAGCTTGCTTACATGAGTAGCAAAGCAGTGTATGGCCGCTCTGGTAAGTTCCATTTCGTAAATGCCACCCTCAAAGGTAGAAAATGTTGGTATGTATCCGTTAATTAATTTAAAAAAACCGCTTATGGCTTTTTCCATTCTTTCTTTTTTGCGTATAGACCCAAAAAGCCCCACGAACTCACTTCCTCTTGTTTAAATTTATATACTGGTCCTTTTTATCCTGAAGCACTTTATATGCACATGCTAACGCCACCGAACCATCAACTCTTTGGCGTGCATCTAACGATTTTACAAGTTGAATATTTCCGTTGACGTCCTTTTTTACTGCCGAATTTACCAAACACCATTTGTCTATGGGGTTATTGTTATAAACAATATTATGCGCCTGAAAATCCGCCTTAAGGTTCTTTAGCGGTTCACTCATTGTAAACGCACCCTGTCTTATCGGAATCATAGATTTTTTACCAAATTCCATTTCGAATTCTCTTAAAAGTGAATCATCTATATGCCACGGGTCATACCCGATAAAAAGCGTGTATAACTTCTCTGTTTCCCGAAGTTCCTTAAACCACTCAAGAAAAATACGTTTGTCGCACTTGTTTCCGGGGCACGTTCTCATATATCCCTGACTTATCCAAAGCGAATACGGAGCATTATCACGCTCTTTTCTGTCGCCTCGCTTTTCCTGTTCATCTATGACAGACTGCGGAATCCAGTACATAGACCGCACATATATTTTTTCATCACCCGGACGCATACAAATGGCTTTTGCTGCATTCAAGTCTGTTGTATCAGCAGCGTCAAATCCGCCTATTGCATAATCGAATTTTATATCATAGGTTTCCTCGTTGTTGAGTTCTTCCCAGCGCAGCCACTTTGATTCCGCTGTTTGCGGAATATCGAAATCTTTAACCATTACAGTCGGCTTGAATGCCGGGTCATCCTTTGCTTTTTTCACCATCTGTCGCAAATAGTCATATGACTTTATAGTTCCAAGTCCAGGATTAGCCTTTATCCAACATTCTTCTTTGTCCCATTCTGATGGGTCGTCAAGTTCATATATGAATGGCAAAAACCTCTTATTTTCTTCCGACAATTTTCCTTCAAGCAAAGCTTTTGCATATTCATACTGTGCATCAAACACACCGCCCCGAATAAAACCGTTTGTGGTTATACAAAAAAGCAGAGGTTGCATTCTTGCACTCATAGCCTGTTTAACCAAGTCGTATATATCACGATTTTTTATAGCCGCAAGTTCATCTATCACCGCCATATGTATATCTAAACCATCAAGACTGTTTGTATTGCTGGCAAGTGCTTTGATATGACCCATATTCGCGTGAAAATAAAGGTCGAATGCTCTTTTTTTGATGTGCTTATTCAACAGCGGACTCTGCCTGATCATCTTGTATGCGGCATTAAAGCCAAGTTTTGCTTGTTCGTGCATTGTTGCGACATTGTAAATTTGTGGAGCTCCTTCTCCGTCATTTACCAAACCATCAACTTCCACCGCTGCAATTTCAGTAGTTTTGCCATTCTTACGACCTTCAACGATTAAAACCTCGTTATATTGTCTCAGGTTATTGTCATCAACAAATCCAAATATTGCTTGGAATCTCGCCTTTTGAAAAAGCTGTAATTCTAAGGGTGTCCCTATTCTTCCCGTAGGACATTTGCAGAATTTTTCAATGAATTCTATATGTTTATTGGCAATTTCTGCATCAAAATGAAACTCTCCCGGAACAGTATATTGCTCAAGAATCATCTCGCTGACACGTTTCATCTTGTCGCACGCATTAATTTCGCCATCTAATAAAGCTGTAAAATACTGCTCAAGTTCTATCATTTTGTTTTTCCCTTAATAAAGCTCATCAGTTCATCATCTGCGCCCACATTATCAGGTATTAAATCCAGCAAACATTTGACCGAAGCGTTATATTTTCCCATCATGCTTGTATAGGATTTCTGGGCGGGATTTTCACTTACAACGGTAAATCCGTTTCCATTTTTTGCCTCAATTATTGCACCTTCTTTTTTAATCTTTTTTTGCAAATCATCGAGAGTTTTGTCCATAAATTTGATTCTTTTATGCAGTTTTTCTGCGAAAATTTTCTTATTTTCCGGAATTGTTTCAAGTGCCTTCTCAATCTGCGACAAGCCTGTTTTGCCAAGCTTTTCTTCTGTTTTTTTCTTAGCCACTTTTTTACACTCTCCTTTCAGGTAACCCCCTTTATATACACACGCCCTGCGTAAAATTTAAGCTCCCCTTCTCGGTTCCCAAAAAAATATACTACAGTTCCTCAATGGGGGGGATAGGCTGACCCATGTAATCAAATGCACATAGTAATTTTTTCTCTTTGATGAAAGCATGTGCTTCTTCACGATCATGACAACCTTTGCAAACAAACGCAAGATGTCTGTGATTCAATGCAATGTCAGGGTCAGCAATGTTCTGTGCCGTGAGAACGATTTTGTGATGGACTATATATCCAAGCTCGGTTTGGCATTCTTCGCACAGCCCTCCGTCTATCCCTATCCTCTTATCGATGTATGCTCGGCGGCAAGACTTCCACGCCTTTGATTTATAAAACGCTTTTGCAAATTCTTTTGCCACTCCTTGCCGCTCCTCTCTGCAATAAAAATAGACACAGCATACAACCTGTGTCTATTGTAAATCTTTTCGCATATCAGTTATCACGGATTTACCACTCTTCATAAAACCTCTTGCGGTAATGGTAGAGCTGGGTCTCGCTGATATAGAATTCCATTGCAACGCTACGAACGCTCCTTGTGTTATCTGTGAGCATTGAATACAATGCCCGATAATGTTCACCGCTAACCTCAATACAAAGATTTATTATCTTTTTTTGTATTTCTTCCGACATTTCCTTGCAATTCATGCAAGTAAAGTAAATTAACCCTTGCTTTTCATACGACAGTTTAATTCCTCGCATTTTCTTAAACGTCTTCACCTTCTCCGCTCCTTTCCCACGTCAACAAGAGGAGTCTTAATGACACCTCGGTTCTATAACTCTTTTAACTCGTTTTTCTTTTCCGCTTCGGCAGCGACGTACACACGTCATCGCTTTCGATATCTGTTTCTTTTTGGAGTTTTAAATATCTAATATACTGCGGTCTTCCTGGTTTAAACTCACTCCTATGTAAAAGCACTCCGTCTGCAGGTACACGAATCTCCGCATTGCTTGGTACAATCCTATCCTTCGGAACAGGCCTCACAAGATTTCGTGAACATACAAACTTTTTAGCATCCTTGATTTTTCTTGTCTGCCTGATGAAATATTCTGCAATAGGCGTGTAGTCTGGCTGTGTTTCCATAGCCTTATAAGACACACCACCCAGAGACCACTTTTCCAATGCTACACCTAGCGACTCTTTATTTATCACCATATGATGATGAACACGAACACGCTCCCCCGTCTTTCCATCCATATCCGACGTAATTGCTATCCCGTATTTAAACTCAATACCTCTTCTATCACATTCCCGCTTCACCCTACGCAAAAACAATCTCATTTCATGTGAAGCCGTCTCGTATATATTTAATGCCTTTTCTTCATCATCCATAAACTCTGCATTAGCAATATTTTGCATTACCCTCTGCAACCCTTTATCGGAGTAATCCAAGCCAAGAATAATATCACCGGGTTTAAAATTCTCATTCAAAACACGTGCGGCCGCCCTTATAGTTTGTGTTTCATTCTGCTCTTGCTTATTTATCTCAGAACGAACAACCCGACCCACCTTAGACGGTCTCTTTCCTGGTACCCAGTATTTTATTTTCTCCCACACATTACCTGACTTGTATGTTCGTGTAACAAAATATCCTTCTCTCATATCTTTTCCTCTTCTGTCATTTATGGTTGATTAGTTAGGCGCTTACCAAGCCCTTTAAAAGAGCTTCGAGCTCTTTGATTTTCAAATAACTTCCTATATAAATATATAGACCTATGCGGACAGCCTGTTTGCCGTCCGCATAATTATTACGTTTTCATTACTTTACACTATGGAGTTCCACCACAATAACCGCTCCGCATTCAGGGCAACTCAATCTATAGTCATTCACCGTTGGATACAGTTTCATATCCACTTTATCAAATTCAAATACGCACCCACAATCTTCACACCGTTTCCTCTGATGAGTGCTGCCGTTTTCAATTATTTTAATCATTTAAAATCCCTCCCCCTCAAACTCTGCTCATGCAGTAAATCAAAAGCCTGAGTAAACTCTTTGCAACACTTTTCCATCATCACCGGCATAATAACTGCCTGAATCATAAACCCCATCTTGCACACAAAATATGGTATGCCATCTTTCGTCTCCCTGAGGAAGATTTCAATATCCTCCGAACTCAGCGGCCGCAAATATTTTGCCTTCATATAAAGAGCACCTTTTGCAGAATGATAAATATGTAAATCATCACCCTTATATGTAACGGAAATATCACTCCTCTCCGCATAATCTTCTCTGTCACAGTTGCTCTCAAAACAAATATTCTCCGGGAGATTAGGTTCAATCTTAAACAATATGCTTTCCTTCTGCTTGTCCGTAATATCAAAGGTCGCACACAGGGAACCCTCGTCAAACAACGGCGCATCCTCCAAAGGATAAAATGCAGCACCATCACCCAGCCACTGCATATCCTTGCCATTTAAAAGCCGTATCTCTCCCGACTTTCTGCAGATATCAACAATCTTTTTTATTTTCATTTGTTGTCTTCCTTTCTTATAAATCAAATGAGAGGTCGCTTATATCCTCCATCGCAGTAAAACTCTCATCATTCGTCGCAGCCGTTTTTTCTTCCTTCTTTGTATCTCCACAGAATGAAACCTCATCGGCAACAACCTCTGTTGAGTAATTTTTCTTGCCGTCCTGACCTTCCCAGGACCTTGTTGTTATTCTGCCTATAAGAGCAATTAACTTACCCTTGCTGAAATATTTATCAACAAACTCTGCAGTCTTATTCCAGGCAACACAGTTGACAAAATCTGTCTGTCTGTTTTCGCCGTAGCCGTTATCAATTGCAACACTAAAACTACAAATAGCCGTACCAGTTCCTGTGTGTCTCAGCTCCGGGTCACGCGTTAAGCGGCCCATTAAGATCGCCTTATTTATCATTCGTTCTCACATCCTTTAAAATCTCATTTATTTTCAAATCCATAGCCTTTGCTAAGTTATAACAATTACCGTGCGATATGTGATTCTTCCAAGCATTATACGATGCATAAAACTTATCTGCCGAGAGCTTGCCTTCAACAACCAATTTGGCCATCCTGATAAACTTCCTTTGAGCATTCCGCTTATTCTGATTCTTCAGCTTGCGGATAACCTTTCCATTCGGTGTTATGTAAGTATGAAAGCCCAGGTAATTAACACCGTTCTTGAAGGGAAAAATCTGTGTTTTTCCGTTTAACTGTAAATCAAGAGTAACCAGATATTCTTCTATTACCGCAAGGCAATATTTGAGGTATTCTTTGCTTGGATGCATCAAATAAAAATCATCCATATACCTGCCGTAATACTCAATCCCAAGCTCATACTTGATAAGTTTATCCATACTGTCTAAATACAGCAGGGCAAGGCCTTGATTTATTTGGTTTCCCAGGGGAATGCCTTTGCCCTCTGTGCTGTCTATAAACAGATTACAGAGCCAGCATATATCCTTGTCGCTGAAATAGTATTCCACCATTTCCTTAAGCTGTTCGTGGGATATACTGTAGAAAAACTTTGATATATCGCATTTAAGAATATATCCGTTAAATCCGTACCTTTTGTAAAAGGCCTTCATCTGCTCACTCAAGCGGTTAAGCCCGAACAATGTACCCTTGCCCTTCTGACCGGCACAGTTATCATAAATAAATACTTTCTGCAGTCTGGGAAGCAACACATTATCACATAAACTGTGTTGTACAACCTTATCTTTAAAAGATGTTGTTTTGATGATACGCTCTTTAGGTTCATAGACCTTAAATTCATTGTAGGCTGATATTTGATATGTTTTTGTTTTCAGCTGCTCAATCAGAGCATTAATTCCAGCCAAAGCCATTACATTGAATTTAGCTGAGCTGTTTTTAAAGCCTTTACCACATTTTGATTTGCGGTAAGCTCTGTACATATTTCCAAAATCAATTACTTTTTCAAAGTCAGTCATACAACACAGTCCTTTTTGTTTATCTATCAAGTAGAAAGGTTGTGCGTTCTTTTGATGTGGGTGTTCTGATTTCGGCTTTTGCCTACTCTGTCTGACATTCCACCAGTACGGACGCACGCCGTTATTGTTGTTGTAGTTATTGTTGTTGATATTGCCCGAGGGCGCAACGCAAAAGAAAAATACAACGCACAACCTAAAATAGTTTAATTACGTTCTTTGGTTCTCCACGCAATAGCCATGTACTTTACATCGGAGACCATTTTTGACCAATACCCTGCAGATTTATCATTCAACAAATTAAGCTGCATAGACAACTCAATATAGAATAGCAGCTCGTCACAGAATGTAATTGCCTCTGTTATCTTTTCACATCTTGCCTTTTTATTCGTGCCATTATGTATTCTGTTTGCCTCAAGCAAGGTTTCATAGATATCAAGACTTTTAAGCTGAATTCTATCTACAAGTGAATGCCTGTATTTCTTTGGGTACCGGTTACTGTTTGATGTTAATTGAAATGAATGTTTGGCAAGCTCCTTGGCTTTTACAATAACTTTCAATTCGGTGTCTGCCATTTTTATTCACCACAAGATACAGAGATAGCAGATACAAAAATCAAACGCGGACGCACGCCGAAATTGTAGCGGTAGTTACCGTCGTTGATAAAGCCCGAGGGCGCAACGCACTCTACCCACCAACAATCTTTGTAATGCGGTTCTGCGCTGAAAGGAGTGGCCAGCCACCACCAAGTATCGGGATTATATTCATCAAAAATTTCTACATTCTCTCGGTAAAAATCAAGTGTAGGCAAGCTCACCTTTGATTTCATTGTTCCATAGGTTTTTAATCCATCAAGAGTTGTCAGGTCGGTTTCAAACTCGCACACGTTTTCTTCACCTACTGCAGCAATAATGCGGGGCAGAAAGTCTTTGTTTAATTTCTTCAAGATGTCACTTTCAGCAAGATTATTGTTATTTCCAAAGATGCTGCGGAAGGCAATATCCTTTGCCACAGCAATTGTCTGTCCGTCAGCTCCTCCGGGGAATTTTATAAACTCAACTCCGCCTACTTCGAAGGTCTTTCCAGTTTCTACAGTTTCAAGCACTTTCATTGTTTTACTCATTTTTTATTCTCCTTTGATTTTTAATTTTATCTAGATACAAAGATATCAGATTTTAAGATACAAAACGGACGCACGCCGTTATTGTTGTCGTAGATACGGTTGAAGATATCGCCCGAGGGCGCAACGCATTTAACCCAATCATCTCCATCGTGCTTTGGTGTGCTATAAGCTGTTGCAAGCCACCACCATTTATCAAGTTTATGCTTGTCCAGTATATCGACATAGCGACGATACTGGTCTGCGGTAAGTAGTGACATCCTGCGTTCTGCCGTTCCGTAACATTTAAGGCCGTCATCTGAGGTTAAATCCACCGTATGTACAAGAAGGTTATCAAGACCGATAATATTTCCTATTTCGGTTGCAAATTCAATACAAATACGGTCCACATTCGAATCCTTAAAATTGTTGCAATCTCCAAACTCTTCGTTCTCTTTCAGCAAATCCTTGAGAATAACATTTGTGCCATCCTCACAATGTTCCAAAACAATAAATTCGTATGTGCCGATTTTGAAAGTTTCGCCTACAGGAATGTCCGCAAGTGTGACAACCTCATTTTCAATCGCATGACCGAGCTGTGCAATCTGCTCCTTTGTCAACTCGATTTTCTGTCCTTTAAACATAATGTAATTTTCCATAATAGTTTTCCTTTCTTTACGCATATAAAAATACACGGTTTCCGTCTAGTTCAACTTCTTTAATTTTGCCTGTTACTTCATAAAATTCCTGGCCTGCATCCTCGTCCACACGGCCGTTCTTGAACTCATCAATGGTCTTCAGGTCACAATACACTACCTCAGCTCCTGCATCCACCTCCGCAAGTAACGTCATCAACTCATATACTTTCATTTTTCATCAGCTCCTTTAACTTATTTTCTGCCTCTTCTTTTGTCGCAAATACCAGTTTCCCAAACTCAGGTATTAACTCATAATCAAAATCGCACTGTGCTATTTCCCATTTCTTGCACCGCTGACACCTATTTACAGATTCTTCTGTTAGTGGCTCGTTATAACCCGAACATCCACCGCAAGGCTGTGCCAGACACCAAACCTTGACGCCAATTGCACAAGGCAATATAATTGCATTGTTTTCAAGCAAAAACTTTGCAATGCCTTCTGCATCTATCCCATCATTTTCTTTTACAGCCCATTCATTTAATAAATTAATCATACTATTCAGCATTTTTTCATTCCTCTTCCTTTTTATTTCTATAGGCCTTATGTATGCCTTCCTTCCATTCTCGTTCCTCATCAGAAAGTTCGTATCCCAAAAAACTCAAAAGGTTATAAATCACATCAAGCTCCTCGTTTTCATAGTAGTCCCCATCGTAATTGTGATAATCACATTCCCAATCACCAAGTGCACTGTAAGCCGCACACAAGAGACCTTTTTCTTGAGCAATCTTTAACCGTTCCAACGAATAGTCCCGACTGACCAAATTTGCACTTGTTACCACATACCCTGCCAAGTTTGAAAACTGTTCCTTATTAAATTCTAAACATAGCTCATCGCAACTTGCACACACAGCAATTGCAAACCTGATAATATCAGCACTTTTCTTCTTGTGGTCCTTGAAGTTTTTTATAAACTCAAATCTTTTTTCATAAGCGGTTTTTGCCAATCCCTCAAGAGTGTTAACACGTTCTTTTCTCTTCTCCTCTTCGGGGTCAATCCGCTTCGCCTCTTCCTTTGCAACCTGTTTTTCCGCTTCCTTTTCTTCTGCGTAAAGATAGAAATATGTTCCGTAAGAATATCTGTAAAAATATCTTCTTTGTTCTGCAACCTCAGGAATTGCAAACTTATCATCGCAGATACAGGTAATATATCTCAAATTGTTTGTCGTATCACATTTCTCCGCAAATCCTGCAAGACGTTCCTCAATACTACTCTTTATTTTTTCATCTTTTTCTTCTTTAATCGCATTTTTCAGCTTCCAATCAAAGTTAGCCGTTCCGATATAGTCCAGCAATTGGTTTTTTGTTTCATCACTTTCCAATTTATCCAGTTTGATGTAGTCATCAAGTGTAACCTGCCGTTCCATAGATTCTTTCAGTTTCTCTCTGTCAAACGTCAGTAGTTTTACCCTGCGTCTGACCGTACTCTCTGAGAACCCAGTCTTTTCTGCAACCGCTTCCACCGAATCGCCAAAATCAAGCATCAGTTGAAATCCCTCTGCCTGTTCCAGCAATGTAAGGTCGCTTCTTTGCATATTTTCAAGCAGCATCGTTCCCACCTGAGTCTTTTCATCCATTTCGGTAATAACGCAAGGCACTGTTTCAAGTCCTGCCATTTTCGATGCCGCTAAACGGCGGTGTCCGATTATAACGGTATATGTATCCTCATCCTTTGGAACAACCGTAAGGTTCTGAAACACACCGTTCACCTTTATGCTTTCACTCAATTCCGATAAATCCCCCAATTCCCTTCTGGGATTATTGGGATGTGGGTATATCTTCTCAACACTTATCATTTCAATTTTTTTCATTCTCCTAACATCTCCTTTAAAATCTGTTCACTAAAATTACTGTAGTCCGGCTTATTGGTATCATCATAATTGTTAAACTTACTCTTCAGACTGCCTACCTGCCCGGAAGAGTTCTTTTTCTTCTCTGCCTCACGTCTCGCCCAGGTCTCAATCACTATACAATGATTTTTGTATCCCTTGCCGCTTGTGGCCATATACGCAGATAAATCCTCTATCAGCTTTTCATATGTATCAGGCAGCTTCGCCTTTAGCTTGTCCAGTTCTTCGTTTGAAAGCAACACGTTTTTATACTCACCGTATTTATGCCTTAAAACACCGTTTGAGCCCACAGGCTTTTGGGGTGCTTCATCACCTTTAAGATAAACACATTCCGGCTTGGTAATAGTTGTAGAATTTGCCTTTTTACTCTGCAGCTCTACCTCAAAGACCTCTTTCCCATTCCTGGCTCTTCTTAAGGTCACAGCAGAAATGCACTCATACTCAATGTCGCACCGTCCCGACGCCAACGGATAATGTATCATCATAACCGGCAGTTTTTCGTGAAATGCTCTCATAATTTCATTGTTAGTCATCCGCCGGTCCTCCTTGACAAACTTTTAGATTTATGTTATTATAAATTTGTATTTCAATTGCGTTTGTCGCATTAGAAGTCTGTACAGCTCCACCTGTGCAGGCTTCTTTTCTTTCTATACGTCTATTAGGAACATACCGCCCGTCTCTTTGGTTTGCATTGAGCATATTTTTTCACCGCCTTTCTGCGCCTTTTCTTTTGAAATATTTCGGGGGAAAGCATTATCGCAATCAACAATGCATATGTACAATCGCATCCAGCAATAGCAATCCCCAAAACAACCGCTCCGATTATCAAAGCAATTACTAATTTTTTCATAAGTACCTTTCCTTTCATATAATGTATTTTTACACAGACTCTTCTGCCAGTACTTTCATAAAGCTAGGGCAAGTCGGGATAACGGCTTCCAAAGCACTCTTTAGTCCATCATCGAATTTACTTCGCAATTGAGGACTTTCATTTACCTTCTCCATTGGAATAATATCGGTACTATCCCTGAACCTCACAAAACTCCTTGCAACAATTTCCTGTTTTTTTGCCATAAATATCACCTCACTTTTATTTTATGTTTTGGGGCTTGTCTGCGTTATAATTATATTTTTTATGACGGCCACACCAACCAGGGCAATTCATTTCTCATTTTTCCTCCTACTTTTCTTCAATTTTGCCTTAGCGCTTTTGTAGATTATTTATCTACTGAGTTTGCAAAAAAAATTTCATCCCTTTCTTGGTTACTTAAACCCAAAAGCTCACATGTGGCAGTAATTTCTGCTTGTTTAAACTCTGTCACATTGTTCAACTTGTTATATAATCCCTGAAGGGATATGCCCAATTTTTCCGCGTATGCCTTTTTTGTAATTTTTGCCTTTTTGAGAAAATACTCCAATTTAACTGTATCTGTCATTTTTTTCACCTCTCTCCGTGTTGTAGATTTATTATCTACACACATAATAACACAGCAAAGATTTTTTGTCAACACTTTTTTTGAAAATATTAAAAAAATGTTGACTTTTTATCTACCGTGTGCTATTATCTCATTAAAGGATGTGAATTTTATGAGGTTTTGTGACAGAATAAGAGCTCGACGAGAAGAATTAAATTTATCACAGGATGAACTTGCAAAAAGAATGGGTTATAAATCTCGTTCTACAATAAACAAGATAGAATTAGGAATAAATGATGTTTCTCAATCGAAAATAATAGCATTTGCCGAAGCTCTCAACACCACTGTTGGTTATTTGATGGGAGATTCCGAGGTTTCTTCTTCTGAGTATGATAAGCTCGGTTTAAAATCTGTAAAAACAAAAAAATTCCCTATGTTGGGAGAAATCGCTTGCGGAAAACCTATATATGCAAATGAAGAATACGAAACCTTTGTTGAAGCTGCTGAAGACATAAATGCTGACTTTTGCTTGACAGCCAAAGGTGACAGTATGATAAACGCAAGAATATTTGACGGCGACATCGTATTTATCAGGGAACAGCCTGATGTAGATAACGGTGAAATCGCTGCTGTCCTTATTGAAGATGAAGTTACATTAAAAAGAGTATACAAATACGAAAACAGACTTGAGCTACGCCCCGAAAATCCAACATATAAAGTCTTAAATTATGAAGGCGAAGAGCTTAACCATATAAGAATAATTGGAAGAGCCGTTGTTTTTCAAAGTGTAGTCAGATAAAATTATTTATTAGAGGGGAATTGTTATGGGATTCTTTAGTTTAAAGGTCACTTGTTGTCTCTGCAAAAATAAAGTAGGTTTCAACCGCTACCGTCTTGCAGATAAAAAAGAGCATTGGATTTGCGGAGACTGTTTTAAAAAATGCGGGTTTACTCCCAAAACACCTATGACATCACTCACCATTGAAAACTGTGAAAGACGTATGAGAATATACCAAATGACCCACAAAGAACCGAACATTCCGCAAAATACAAATGAAAATAGCAAACAGGAGGATGTTTCAATGGATTATACTATATTTAACAACGAAAGACAAAAGGGTGTTAGCCTTTTCGCATTTCCAAACGACTATGTTGTGATTGATATAGAAACAACAGGATTATCTCCAAACAACTGTGAAATTATCGAGCTTTCCGCTCTAAAGGTGGAAAACGGCGAAATCATTGACACTTTTACATCACTTGTTAAGCCTACCGCTCCTATACCGGAATTTATCGAGGAACTAACCGGTATAACAAATGAAATGGTTTCTAATGCACCGACAATAACACAAACACTTCCCGACTACCTGAACTTTATCGGCGAAAATATTGTTTTAGGTCATAACGTAACATTCGATATAAGCTTTCTTCACTATTATTGTGAAAAGTGTATTGACTGTACATTTCCCAATAATTACATCGATACATTGAGAATATCAAGAAAGCTTATTAAAAACATAGACAACCACAAGCTTGGAACTCTTGCAGCTTACTTTAACATACCACAGGAAGCAGCGCACCGCGCTTTGGATGATTGCAGAACCACTAACGAACTTTTTATACATTTAAAATCTTTAAATAGCGAAACTGAGCAAAGCTTTGTTTCGTTGTTTGAGAATGTTGAGCCTGTTCTAAAAGATAAAACTGTTGTATTTAAAGGTGTTACTTCATTCTGCAGTTTTGACTCCTACCGCTCCATTTGCGAAAAAGCCGGGGGAAAGGCAACAGATATATTTTATCGTAACGCCGACTATATCGTGTTTGGTAAAACAACATATGCAAAATACAAGAGAGGGGACTTCTCAAACAAAATGTTTAAAGCCATAGAGCTTGAAAAGGAAGGCACTCTTCAAATTCTGTCAGAACCTGAATTTTTAAAGCTACTTGGATATGATGTACCTTCGCGTTCCAATCATTCGCATCCAAATCATTACCATTCTCATATTGACACAAAATCTATGGAAGCACAGACAGACGATTTTGACGAATCGCATCCCTTATACGGCAAGATGTGTGTGTTTACCGGAACGCTGGATAAGATGCAAAGAAAAGATGCAATGCAGGCCGTACTAGACCACGGCGGCGAAATAGGAAACGGTGTGACAAAAAAGACTAATTTCCTTATTCTTGGCTGCAATGACTTCTGTTCGTCAATAAAAGATGGTAAAAGCACTAAGCACAAAAAGGCTGAGGAATATCAGCTTAAAGGTTTTGATATACAAATTATAGACGAAGACCTGTTTTATGCAATGTTAAATGAATAAAAATTTTTAAATTATTTTTCAAAATCGCTTGACAATACGTGTAATACGTGTTATAATTATAATTGTCAGGGGGATATAAAATGAAAGATAAAGAATTGCTAAAGCTAATGCAACAAGATGGTTGGAAAATCGACAGAATAAAGGGAAGCCACCACGTTATGAAAAAGGGTAATCAAACCGAGGTTATTCCAGTTCACGGCAAGGAGATTTCAACAGGAATTGCAAATAAGATATTAAAAAGGATAGGGTTGAAATAAACCCTATCCGATATAATAAATATAGGAGGTATACGCATAATGAAAATAGTTTATCCTGCAACGATAGAAAAAATAGATAATCAGTTTTGGCTTGAGTTCCCTGACCTTGACGGCTGCCAAACTTGGGGCGACACACTTGAAGAGGTGTTAACCAATGCCGAAGAAGCTCTTGAAGGTTATCTTTTGTCTCTTATGGAAAATAATACACCCATCAAAAAGGCAAGTGATTTAAAGGATATTACCTGCGTAAAAGGTGCTGTTGCAACCTATGTATGCTGTGACCTTGAGGTTAAATCAATCAAACCTATAAAAAAGACACTAACCATTCCTGAATGGGTGAATAAAATTGGAGTTGAACATAACATAAACTTTTCCCAGACATTAACAGATGCCATTCTTCGTCAATACACTCGCGAGTAAATAAAAAAACCGCCCTGCTACCAACAGAGCGGAGTTGATACAGAAAGCTACCAACAATCTGTATCGGGTATGCTAAAAAGCAAACCTCATTACCAAGGTTAATTTTAGCATATCCTTTTTGAAATGTCAATATTTTATACAAAAGGAGTGCTGAAATGAAGATAGCTGCAGCATACATCCGTGTATCAACAGACGACCAAATTGAATACAGTCCCGAAAGCCAGATAAAGGCTATCCGTGAATTTGCAAAACGCAATGACTATATCCTCCCGGATGAATATATTTTTATGGATGAAGGCATATCGGGAAAAACAGTAAAAAAGCGTACTGAATTCCAGCGAATGATTGGCACAGCCAAGACTACGCCTAAACCTTTTGATGCTATTTTATTATGGAAATTCTCACGATTTGCACGAAACAGAGAGGACTCCATTGTTTATAAATCAATGCTCCGAAAGCAGCTCGGCATAGATGTAATATCTATTTCGGAAAACCTGGGCGATGATAAAATGTCTATTCTCTTCGAGGCAATGATTGAGGCGATGGATGAATATTACAGCATTAACCTTGCAGAGGAAGTAAAGCGAGGTATGACCGAAAAAGCAAATCGAGGCGAACCTTTGACCATTCCACCCTTTGGATATTCAATGAAAGACAAAAAACTTATTCCTCATCCTGAAGAGGCAACCATTATAAAAATGATATTTAATGATTACGCCAACGGTATCGGGAAGATGGCTATAGCCCGAAAAATTAACACTATGGGAGTGCGAACACACCGAGGAAATCAGTTTGAGAACAGAACTGTCGATTACATTCTAAACAATCCTGTGTATATAGGGAAAATTCGTTGGAATCCTACCGGCCACACTGACAGAGACTATGACAACGAAAATCTTATTATAAAAAAAGGAACTCACGAAGCAATCATATCTGACGAACTGTGGGATAAGGTTCAGGCACTTAATAATGACGCAAGAAAAAAACACAAAAAACATCAAAGGGACACCGATGCGCCCTCTCATATCTTTCAGGGCATAATCAAATGCTCTCGTTGTGGTTCCACTCTAATTTATACCTCTGGCGGTGTTCAATGTCATTTATATTCAAAAGGCAGATGTGACACCTCGCATTATATCAGTATTAAAAAGATTGAAAATATTGTCCTTAACAAAATCCAAGAAGATTTTTCAACCGGGAACATCAACATAGTTCCACGAACTCCCGAAAACATCAATCAAAATAATTTTATTCTAAAAAGGATAGAGCGTGAGGAACAAAAACTCCTAAGAGTTAAACAGGCATTTGAAAAAGGCATTGATACCATCGAAGAATATGCCGAAAACAAAAAGAGAATTCAAGAGGAAATTTCATCCCTTAAGCTGCAACTGACTTCTGACGCCTACACGCCCGACACAAACGCAATTCAAAAAAAGTTTGTGCAAGAGTACAGTGACCTTATTGTTAAATTAACAGATGATAAGGTTACTATCGCCGATAAAAATGCCATTTTAAAAAAATTCGTGTCCGAAATTATTTATAACAAAAAGGCTGCAACCGTTGATATAACCTACTTTTTGTAGGTTATATCTTTTTGCAATAAGGTGGACCTCACGGCGAAATGGGAGCGTCCATGCGTTATCTTGCGCAACGCTTTTCAATGCCCAATGGCATCACTAAGGCTACACTTACAGACATCGGCACCGAAGAACTTGCACACCTTGAAATGGTAGGCACCCTTATTCACCAGCTTACAAAGAACGCTACCACAACTGAGATAGAAAACAGCCCCATGGCACCCTATTATATCGACCATGGCAAAGGCGTTTATGCAATTTCTTCAGGCGGAAACCCCTTTAAGGCAGAAACATTTTCTGTCACCGGCGACCCCATTGCCGACCTGGTAGAAGACCTTGCAGCAGAACAGAAGGCACGTGCCACCTACGACAACATTCTGAGAGTTTCAGATGACCCTGACGTAAATGATGTAATTAAGTTCCTGCGCGAACGTGAAGTAGTACACTTCCAGCGTTTCGGTGACCCAAAGTTAACAATTTAAGTGAATTATGTTTCGACAAACCTCTACATAAAATACTCAAAACCGCCATAAACACAGGGTCTATGGCGGTTTAAACTTATATTTTCCAAATGATTTCAGGCTGTCCGTCTTTATGTATCAGAATAGACTCAACAAGAGCATCTAATACCGTTTTTCGTGTTTGAAATCCAGCCTTACGCCACTTCTCAGCAAGATTTATACTTTGAGTTAATATATCGTCCTT
This sequence comes from Clostridia bacterium, assembly GCA_045648175.1. Classification (GTDB taxonomy): domain Bacteria; phylum Bacillota; class Clostridia; order Monoglobales; family Monoglobaceae; genus SIG440. The sequence goes on along the minus strand of JAZRNN010000083.1, from coordinate 32,058 downwards.
TGCCATAATGTTGTCTATCTGCTGTTTTAGTTCTTCTTTCTTTTTACCGAGTTCGGATAGATTTTCTTCCGCTACAGCCTTTACATGATCATTAAACTCTCCATCTAATATACGTTCAAAAATCTTTTTTTCTTTGCTCTTGATTTCATTAATCTGTCTATTTATATCTGCTATCAATGTCTCATTTTCCGCTGACAAGACACGTCTCTCGGTTTTTAAAGTTTTGAGCTTTAAAGTTATTGCCTTTGCAATAACAGTTTCAAGTTCAGTAATATAAACTGTTGCAGGTCCTTTACACTTACGTTTATCGCTCCTGCCAATACAGTTAAAATATTTAGTTATAGTCCCGTCCTTGGTTGGTTTACCTTTAATCGTAGTCATTCTATGTCCGCATTCTTTGCAGAAAACTTTACCACCAAGCCACGTAAGTCTATTACTTACGGCATTTCCTATTTGATTGTTAGATTCAAGTTTCTTTTGACACTTCAACCAAGTTTCAGAGTCAATCTTACCTTCCGTAGGTAGCATTACAAGCATCATATCAGAAAAATCACTCTTGGTTTCATCGTGTTTGGTACGTCCATAAACCTGTAATGCGTGTGTGCCATCAAACATTTCCAATGTTAAACCATCAGCAAATTCTATGTTTTTGCTCTTATAATAATCGTATATTTTTTCATCAGCCTTAACGTATAATGGACTCTTTAAAATGTTGCTTATTTTTGCCGTGCTCCAGCCTGCTCCTGACAAGTCTTGCATATCATGTTCCAGCATATGCTTTAAGACAGTACGAAGCGAAAAACCATCAATAGAATATGTAGAGAACAATTCTTCAACCTGTCTCATTTCAGCTTCGTTTATTATAAACCTTTTTGTATTTTTACCTTCAATGTTATATTCTTCAAGGTCAAGACCATATGGTCTACGCCCACCCATATAAAAGCCTTTGATACTTCTGTTATAATACGCATCCGAAACTCTCATGATAATATTCTCTCTTTCTAACTGAGCAAAAATCATAAGTATCTCGAGAAATGCTTTTCCAAGAGGTGTTTTTATATCGACTTTCATATCAGTAGCATAAAATGTTATATCATTCTTCTCAAACTCGTCCATAAGTTCTGCAAACTGAATAAGAGATCTGCTTATTCTATCCAGTTTATAAACAGTAACAGAACGCACTTGCCCTGCTTTAACAAGCTTACGAAGCTTGTCAAGCTTAGGTCTGTCAAGTGTACCGCCACTCTTGTTTTTATCTTCATCCAAAACGAGGAGTTTTAAATCATCTTTATACTCTCTCTTCAAATGTTCTTCGCAGAACTCACGCTGTGTCAATTGAGATATACTGTTTTCCTTGTAAATTGATTGTCTTGTGTAAATAATGTCGTATTTATTGTTCATTGTTTCTACTCCTTCTGTAAGTGTTGGGGTGATACGCATATCACCCCGTATCAGTTATTTTAACAAACTTTCCCTGTAAAGATATCGTACAATTCATCTACGATTCTATTCTCAAGTTCACGCTTTTCCTTGTCAGTAAGCAAGACGGAATTTATAACCTTTACTTCTGTTTCTACGCCTTTTCTGTTTGTATATGTAATAACTTCTTCTCCTAAAGTCTTTCTGTTAATAGACTCAGATTTTCTAACCATTATATGTTACCTCCACAAATTATAATGTACCGCAAATTGCTTTGCGTTTATCAAGTTTTATATCCTCCGGTGAAACAAATAATACAGCGTTAAAATCACAAGTTAATTGTTCATTAAACCACTGAATTATATCCTCACGCCGAAGCCCTTTTGTGTTGCCGTCAACAAGTGTTTCAGGCATTTTTCTTTCGTTCAGCTTATACATTCTGTCCGAGTAGTAACACTCTTCTAAAATATATGCATCTTTTTCTTTTTGTAGAGATAATTTTATGCATATTCTTCTGTGTACCTTGTTTTTTATAACAGTTTCAAGCACCACGCCTTTCTCAGTATTTTGCTGTACTAATATTAAAAATCGGTATTTATCCTCGGCTGTATGATGTGAAATAAACTCTTCCGTTGTTAGAGAAATTGTATCTTCATTTTCAACAAAGTCAATCTCTAAAAATGGTGTCATATCAAGTTCTTCCACAAGCAAATGCTTCAGATTTTCTATGTTACTATCTAACTCCTTGGTCTGCCATAATAAAGGCTTTGCCGATTTTCTTTTATCACCTGTCTTACCGATGTTCCTATCAATATACCAACATTCAGAAACAATCCATTTTTTATTTTCTGTCTTAAGTTTCATATAGATTTTCCTGCCATGCTGATTTTTTAGCAAGCATCTGTAAGTAGATGAAGTACTAACTTTTTCAAATATGATTTTTTTCCTTTTCATTCCGTAGCCTCCTTTTGCAAGAGACTACAAAAATGTTTAAATCATATGTTTGAGTTATTATTATTTTTTTACTACCTGACTATTAAGTTCCAACATTTCCTGTATTGCAGTTTTCAAATCAGGTTGTCGGTACATCAATATCTCATCTGAGTTTAGTAACATTTCTTCCAAAACGTTCGTATCTAAACGTTTGTAATATGTTTTTCCATCTATGCCAATGTAAGCAAACTCAATGAACTCAATATGCTTGTTTATTTTTTCGCCGTTTTTTGATTTTTGCATCTAATCCTCTTCCAGATATGCCTAATGCTTCGTCCTGAGACCAACCTAAATTTATCCTACGATAAAATACATTCGGCTTAACCTTATACGCTCTGCTCATATCTGCTTCAGATTCATACTTGTTGTTGAAACTATCAACGCTTGGTTTTTTCATTAAATTCGACCTCCGTGTCTTAAAATGTTTTTTCAGAAATAGCTATCAAAATCGCTGTATCTTATTCTCAAAAAACAGCTTTTGATTATTTATTTCTGCATTATAATACAACCACGTGTCAAAACCACGCATATGCCAAAAAAGATAATGGTTATGTAGCTGAAATTCATTTACTGCTCACCGTTTTCAAAACATATGCATCACAATTTATATGTATCTGCAACTTTTACAGACACGTGTCGTGTGTTTTTGGTGAAACACACATTTTTTTAGGTGATAACACTTGCCAATGTATGCGTTATTTTAGGTACTGTTGCGTTACCCTTTTGAATGGTTATGCATCTGAACTTCATATATACAAAAGTGGCTTACTTAGAAAATCAGGCAAATTTAATGAAAATAACCAGTATGATTAAGGCAAAAAATAAAAACCCGAATCAACAAAAATTTTGATTCAGGTTTAGGTAGAAAACAACTTACTTTTTGATACACACAACTTACACAACATCCGTTTACTGTTTCTCACACCTTACATTTGATTTTGAGTGTATAGCAGAAACTTACATTATACAACTTTTCTTGACAAAACACACTTTTAACTATGTATCAACCTAATTAGATGTTTTTCATCTAATTAGAAGCATCCAATTAGTTAAATAATTAGGAAAATAATTAGTTTTACTTAGTAACACCCATCCCTAAACTTAACATATCCAACCTTGACCCATTTTGTGCCACCATTTATTTTTTCTTTTAAAAGCCCCATTTTAACCCCTTTTTATTCCAAATTATATATTACTTAACCTTGAATTTGATTATAGGAAGCCCATTTTTAGACTACGGAATACAACTATTAGGAAAATTAGACCTTAGTAACTCAACCCATAAAAAGCCACAGCAGACATTCATTACAGAAAGTATTTTATCTTATACAACCTGTAAACCTGCTGTGGCTTTTTTTACTTATAAACTATAACTCAAAAGCAAGTTTTTCAAACTGCAAGTCAGCCCTTCGTTCTACACAGAACGAATCGTCTTTCAGCGTATATTCAAATCTTGTTGGCTTTCTACCATCAGCTACGAGTTCTTTTTCCACCAATAACGTATTATTGTAATAAGAAGTTTCATCTGCTGTTCTTATTGCAATCGTATTCACAGCCTTGTTGCCGACAGAGTACAACATCTCCTCTACAATGTCGTAATCATTGTCATAAATAAGAATATAAGGCTCTTGGTTAGCCAAGATTTTATCCCTCACGTAAGATAAATTTCTTCTATTGACAAACAACAATTGATTTGGTTCTATCTCTATATTTTCGAGGGTAGACTGATTTGTAGCAACGATTTTCAACGTCCCCTTGTCAGCTGACTTTCTTAAGTCACGCATCAATGCCTTTTTCAAAAAAATAGAATTAGCTATAATATTTGTCTTTACAGTAGATAGCCACAAATTGTATGTGGCGTTATTTCCGCTAAAGCTAATATTGGTTTCAGATGAGAGTCCGAAATCATTTATTCCACTGCTCTCAAACGCATACTTAAATACAATATCACCAAGCACATACGTCTCAGGTTCATCATTTATTTGAACTTCAGTACGTATTTTGCTCCAGCTGTCAGCAAAAAACTCAAACCTTAAAAAGACACTGAGATTAAGTTCTTCTGCAATCTTTAATGCATCAGCCAAATTCTTACCAGTACGGTCAAGGCATACTACATAATCATCGAACATAAAATCTTTAATAAAATACATTGTTATTTTAAGCTTTGTCATAAAGGATAAATCCTTTATTGTAAAGTTCCCGTACTTGGTTTCAAGTCTTTGTCCGTCAATCTTCAGTACGCCTTTTTCTTCTGCAATCAATGCCTTTATGGTATCGTCAAATTCGTAGATGCCTTCCTTTACAGCGTTGATGACATTGGCATCGTAGAACAGCTCCGGTTCTACCAGTTTTAAGTCTTTTAAATGTTTTTTATGCGTGTAGATTGTCACACTCATAACATTACCTCCTTGCTAAATTTACCACGTACTAAACTCAAGCCAAAATGACAGGCTTAGTACTCGTGAGAAAAAAGTATCGTTGTAACACTACGATCCCACTCTGTAATAATGTAGATTTTTTCATTACCAATGTTGTAGAGAGCAAATATATGCTCAACATTTCTGAGAGCTTTCTCATTCTCAGCTTTGTCCTCCGAACAGAGGTCGCCCCAATCACAACTGCGGTATCTCTCAAAACTTTCAAGCACACCGATTGCAAACTCTATATCGCTATTCATTTTATCGTGTACAGCCTTAGTCATAACCAGTTTACCAAGAGCAAACTTTCCCATACCAATTCACCTCCTGATTTTAAAATCAAATTGAATTACAATAATGCTTCATTGCTTTGATAACCTGTTCATTGAATGCATCGAAACAACTGCATATAAACCAAAATTACCACTCCACCCACACAACCACCACACCCTAAATTAACCCTAAAATTTATTTAAAATTTTTCACACTTAGAATGTATCGTCGACTGTATCTTAATTTTTATGTCGAAGCATAGCCATTTTTTCACTAGCCAAAAAGTTATTTACAAATTTCCACCATATAATAAAAAGAGCACTCTCAGCTATTTTAAAGCTGAAAATGCTCTCTCTGTTTCTATTTATTCACATAATGTTTTACTGTACTTGTATTAAATAAATACTTCGTTAGGTTTCCAAACATTTCTGTTCGTGACATTTTCACACCAAACCGTGTTTGAAAGGTAAAGTTGAGTGACAACAGCACGAACAAAGCCCCACTTGATTCCATGGTGTCTTTCTCCATATTCTTTTAATGCTTCAAATTTTCTCTCAGCGTAACTGTCGATATTATTTGAAGTACGATTAGAATATGAATGTTAATCATTCAATTTTTCCTATGTTTTTGATTTTATTGGCAATTTCTTTAATGATTTCAATATATTTTTCATCGCTCAACCCTGTGGGATCAGCCAATCCCCAATTATCATCAAAGGATTTGCCGATAAATGGACAGCCTACATCACATCCCATAGATATAGCAATATCAGGCATTGGAATTTCATCTATGGTCTTTGAGTATTGTTCCTTTTCCATATCAATACCGTAAAGCTCTTTCATCAGCCTCACAGCGTCTTGGTTTATACAAGGCTTTGTTTCTGTTCCTGCTGAATAGAAATCGTATTTGTCGCTCATAAAGTGTTTACCGAGAGCTTCCGCAATTTGACTACGGCAAGAGTTATGAACACATATAAAAGCTATTTTCTTTTTCATAATAACACCTTAAAATCCTAACTTGTGAAACAGATTTTCAACCTCTGCTGCTTTAAGAACTTTACCCATTGAAACAACCTTATCATTTACAACAAGTGCTGGAACGCTCATAACGCCGTATTCCATAACCTTTTGCATATCGGTTATGTATTCAACCTCAACATTAAATCCCATATTTTTTACTGCTTCTTTTGCATTTTCATACTGTGTATGACAAGATGCACAGCCTGCACCCAAAACCTTTATGCAACAAATACTGTCTTTTGCTTCCGGACAACAATCATTCGTAATCTCTTCCGCCTCTGATGTAGGGCAACCGCAATTACACGCACACGCAGGAGCTTTCTTTTCTTCTTCCTTTTTCTTTCCAAAACCAAATAATGACATAATAAATACCTCCAAAAAATATTGTTTTAATTAAAATGCAAGCCAAAACATATACAAGCCTATCAAGAGTATCAAAGCACCCATAATGATTTTCAAAACAGTTGAAGTCATTTTGTATTTATCGTTGCTTTTTATCTTTTGAACAAATCCTATTGATGTTCCGGCTATCACAACAAGTGTACTATGCCCCACAGAGTAAAGGAGCATTAAAAGTATTCCCCATAGCATACTGTTCTGTCCTGCAATTATCGCAAGTAAAGCAATTAACACAGGAGTTGAACAAGGCGAGGAAAATATACCGCCGAGAATACCTGCTATAAAAGCACCGACAAATCCCTTTTTCTTATTCTTACTTATCAAGTTTACAGAGGGAATAAAATTATAAATTTCCCAAGTTTGCAATGCCATAAGCACCATAAGAATACCGAGAATCATATACCAAATTGCAGAGCTTGTTCCCATAAGTTTTCCTGCCGATGTAGCGATTATTCCAAGAGCTACAAAGGTTAAAGCAGTTCCAAAAGAGAACACGGCTGATAAAGCAAATGCCTTTTTTGTATTCTTTTCACCAACACCACCAACATATCCAATGATAAGAGGCACAGAAGATAAAGAGCACGGGGTAAATGAAGTCAGAACACCTGCAACCAATGCAAGAATGGGAGCAAACCTCATATTACTGCCGATTATTTCAGCAATTTGTGTAAGCATATTATCAAACATTTTATTCAACCCCCATTTCTTTTAAGATTTTACGCATTTGTTCCTCTGTCAAACCACCTTGATGAACAGTAAAGATATGTTCCTTTGTATCCCTATGACTATACATATCAAACTGAATTTCTTTTGCAAGTGCTTCACTTGGTACAAACGGTGAGCCGTCAGCATTAAATATAACCTGTGTAGGAATTACTTGTACAGGAACATTCGTTGCTGCTTCTCCATACTGCCACACATCAACAAACTTGATAAATGCTTTACCATTCATTTCTGTGTTCAGTTTTTTCAATACGGGAGCCATTTGCTTACAAGGAATACACGAATCAGCACCATAGTCTGCGATAATAGGCAAACCGTATTCCGACAAAGTTCCAAAATCAATTTCGCTTGTTTCATTCAAACTGAAATCAGCATTTTTCAGATGTTCGGGAATATCTGCATTTATCTGTTCATTCTGTGTGTTTGTAAATTCTACCTCGCTGTCATTTCTGTTTTTAATAAGCCACATAACACCTATTATAGCAACAATCAAAACGGGAACTAATATTTTAATCAACAATGACTTCTTTTGCATTTGTTCACCCCCTTACACAATAAGGTGTTGAATTGCATTAAAGAAATACCCGACAAGGATAATTCCAACAGTACAAATCGCAATAAATATTCCGAGCAGTTTTGGTTTAACTGCCTTGCGAAGCATAATTATTGACGGGAGTGATAGCGTGGTTACACCCATCATAAACGACAGTACAACACCAAGCTGTGCTCCTTTTGCAAGCAGAGCTTCGGCAATCGGGATTGTACCGAAAATGTCGGCATACATTGGCACACCTGCAACAGTAGCTATAACAACACCTAAAGGATTTCCGCTACCAAGAGCTTTGACAATAATATCTTCAGGTATCCAATTATGAATTATTGCACCTATACCAACACCGACAAGTACATAAGGAAACACTTTCTTCGCTGTTTCTAAAACCTGCTCCCAAGCATATTTAATACGGTCTTTGAAATACAGTTCATCTTGCGGAACATCCAGAGCCTTGCCATTTCTGATATATTCTTCAACTTGATTTTCAAGATGTAATTTTTCAATGAGCGTACCGCCTATGATAGCAATAATCAAGCCGACAACAACATAGGTAACAGCAACTTTCCAACCGAAAATACTCATTAAGAGAACGAGTGAGCCTAAATCAACCATAGGCGATGAAATAAGGAAAGAGAATGTTACTCCAAGCGGTAGTCCTGCACTTGTGAAACCTATAAACAAAGGAATTGATGAACAAGAGCAAAACGGGGTTACAGTTCCCAAGAGTGCTGCAACAGTATTTGCACCAATGCCGTGAAATCTGCCAAGTATTTTTTTGCTTCTCTCCGGTGGAAAGTAACTTTGAATATATGAGATAATCAAAATCAAGACACCCAAAAGCACCATAATTTTAATTGTATCATACAAAAAGAACTGAATACTGCCACCAATTCTGCCACCCACATCAAGACCGCAAGCTGACAGTATATTTCCTATCAGTTCGTTTAGCCATTTCATACCCAAGACTTGATTTTGGAAAAAATCCCAAGCCGTTTTAATTACATCCATAAAAAAACCTCCTAAACATAAATATATTGAAATGTATCTATATATAATATTTAATATAAAGCCATTTTATAACAATGGCTTATATATCAATCACAACACTTGCCTTCGCAAGCACAGTTTGTATTTGTAATTTCTTCAAGCAATTTTAATGCGTTGTTTCTTCCATCATTTGAAATCTTATAATGTGTCCACTTACCATCCTTGCGACCTTCAACAACTCCTGCATCGCAAAGTATTTTCATATGATGTGAAAGCGTAGGCTGTGTAACATTTAATTCTTCAAGGAGCTTACAACCGCATTTTTCGCCTGTCTGCAACATTTCAAGTATTCGTATTCTATTTTCATCACAAAATGCCTTGAATATTTCAGCAGTTTCGGTGTATTTGTTTCTCATAAACTCACCTCACATAGAATTTTATCTATGTATTATTATATACCATAAATAGATATTTGTCAATGGGTTTGTTTAAAAATTAAAAAAATCCACTTCAGAAACCAAAAATATTCTGTAAAACGAAATGCAATACTAGTGAAACGAAAAGATTTATACCATTCTAATCCTTATAATGCATTATTCTTATTGCATTTCACTTTACAATTGACTATCGTATAAAGAAAACACCGCCCTTGTGTCTCCACAAAGTCGGTGCTTTTTAAGGAGTATTTTCGATAAACAATCTTAACTGATTTGCCCTGTTGTGAGCATCTTATGAAAGTCTTTTGCAACCTTAGCCGCTTGCCCTGTCGTAATGCCGAAGAAATACTCATTATGTGCACCATTCAGTACAATCACATCGATGTTACTGTGCTTGATATAGTCCAGTGCGTGTAACACCTGCATAAACTGATTACCAAAATCAGCGAAAGAAGAAATAACCAGTGTATCTTCGTCGTTAAGCACTGTATTAAGGAACTCAAAGAATGAATCATCTCCGTTCCCAGCATAGAGTTTATCCAACTCCACCTGTTGAAATAGTGCTTCTTTAGATTGCTTTTCTTCTTCACTTGAAAACGAGAAATAGCCTATTGTTCTTTTCATTTGTTCATGACCTCCGTTAATATATTATTTATCTTTCGACAAACAATATTACACGAATGCTGAAAACTTGGTTAGCTACGCTGTTTCTCACGCACTCTACGGTACCAACTGCTCTTTGATATGCCGAGAAGCTCCCATCCTCGTGTAGCTGTTATAACTCCTGAATGTACCTGCTCATAAACCTTGTCAAAGTCAGCACATTCAATACGTTTTCTTCCTTTATAGGCTCCCTTAGCCTTCGCTATTGCAATCCCTTCAGCCTGCCTTTGCAGTATGTAATCTCTCTCTAACTCTGCTATTGCACCAAATACTGTCAAAATAAATTTTCCTGTAGGTGTAGTTGTGTCAATGTTTTCTTTTTGTGACACAAAACCAACATTTTGTTCAGTAAACATATCTATTAGTCCTAGTAAATCCTTTGTGTTTCGAGCTAAACGACTTATTGATTCCACAATTACAACATCGCCTTCACGTACAAAGGCTAGCATTTCTTTCAGTGCAGGTCTGTCTGTATTTTTACCTGAGCACTTGTCAATAAAAATCTTGTCAACGCCTAAACTTTCCATCTGTAACTCTTGACGTGTGGTCTGCTGTTCTGTCGTTGAGACCCTACAATAACCGCATTTCATTAAAACAACGCCTCCTTATCTTAAGTATTTCAATATTAACTACTGCAACGCAGATTGCAGTGCCTCATGGCTATACCCATACAGCACTCATACGTTAAACGCAGTATGAGTGCCATATGATTTGTATTTCCCTTTTGAGACGTGTCACTATTAAACCCACACTTTAACGACACTCTCTAATGTCGTAGTTAACATAAGCAACCTCAACAGCACGTGATTTTTTATGTCCTTTTTGTCCTATACTCATAGTCTTAGAGACTTCTGCTACGTCAATTCTTTCAAAGCCGTATTCAGAGCATAATGTATTGTCGTATAATTCATTACGATAACTGCATACTAACACCTTAGCTTTACAGTCTTTTAAACTGTTTAAAAACTTTTGTTGCAATTCGTCATTAAGTATTTCAAATTCATAAATGTCGCTTCTATCATTGTCCGAGGATGCATTTTTTAACGTATAAGGCGGATCAGCAAATATGAATGCCTCTCGGTATTCTTTAAATGTTTTGATTAGTTCAATTCCATCAGCATTGAAAATATGAACATCTTTCAAACGTTCAATCACCGCAAGCTTCTTCTTTATTTGCTTGTAAAATATATCTTCTTCGTGTCCTGTTCTTATTCCCTTGAACGTCTCCATTTGTCCATTAAAGCTCATAAGCAATGTGGAATACACTAAACAAGATATAAACACATCATCATACCTATTATCAAATGTGCATAGATTATATATTTTAAAGAAATTAGAAGCCTCTTTTGCATAATCAAAAAAACGTTCTGAATACTCAGCTGAGCAAAGCATATCAAGAAGCATATATGCTGTTTCTTGATTTTTCAACGTTTGCAATAGCAATGCAAGTTTAGAGTTTATGTCATTATAAATTTCTATTTGGTGTGGGGCTTTTTTTAGCCCCAAGCCAAAAGTTCCACCAAAAGGTTCTGCATAAACTTTGATTCCATTATAAGGAATAATATCTATAAACGCATTAGCACTACGATTTTTAGCTCCTGCATATGGAGCAATTGTTATATTATTAATCATTGAAGCTCACCTCCGGTTTTCTCAGACCATACATACGTACAGATGCTTCACGATAACCAAAGTCATCACCCTTAGTTTCAAGACAATTATTCTGTTTCAAATAGTTTTTCCACTCCTTCATATTCTTAATCACATCAACATTGTCAATTATCTGCTGTGAATGCTTTTTAAAATCCTTTGATGAAACAAATAAAACATTAGTATGTTCAGGTTTGGTTTCAGCAACTTCTGCAATACTTTCCAAAAACTTCTCACATGTTGATTTAAAGTTAAATGTATCCTCGTTCAGTTCATCAAAAGTGTTAATGTTCTCAACACAAACATTAGAGAGGTATTGTCTTATACTCTCTACACTCAAATTAAACTTAAATGCACTGTTAGCAAGTTCGGCAGTCACAGTGATTATAGCAATTTTACGTGATAGTCTATCAATGATACCCTCATTATCCTTAATTTCAAGTGTATCTAAATATGTAATCGTCTTTTCCATATGTTCCATTATTAAATTCTCAAGATTATCTAAAATCTTTTCTTTGATAAGCCAATTTACAAAGTAGTTGCCAATTAAACCATAATTGTCAGTATAAATTTTCTTAATGTACTTTGCATCACTTCCGTTGTCAAATAAATCATTATCTGCTACGTTGATCTCGATAAGCCTGCCAGCCTTCCCTTTAAGCTGATTATTTCCACTAAACAGTATTGTTTTTTCACCAGTGAAGAAAATAGATGTTGCCCATTCTGCAACCTCCTGCATTTCTGCCTTGTTATTCAGTCTATCTCTGTCGCAACCTTCAGCAACCTGATAAATAAGAGTTGTCATGTCCTTTACCTTGGATAACGATGTATCATCTATAATCACAGGTATCCCATTATTATTTCCCAGCTTTTTTATAATAGCATTTTCAGTAGCATTAAATTTCATCTTTGTTATTCCTGCTTTAATACCCGTAAACAGACTAACAGCAAGGTCAGTAGCAGTAGATTTACCAGTAGATGTCATTCCAACTAATGATATAAGTAGATTTTCCTTTAGGTACCCACAGATTACCGAAGCAAGAGAAGCACATACAACAGCCTGTCTTTTCTCATTCTTAAGATAATCAGTTAATACAGAAGTTAATAAGCTTATATCACCATTAGCTGTTAAACTTCTTGGTGTTATAACTTGTGGTAACATCTTACCATCAAGTGAAATATGTTCCACACCAACATAACTCTGTATCTCGTCATCCTTTCTTTGCCAACCATATCCATTAACATATGGTATTACAGGTATCTTCTCATAATCTTTTCTAACCCCTCTTGAAATACCAAGAATGTCCTGCTCTGTGAGAGATACTCCGAAATTCTTAAGCGTATCAATCCTTTTGTCAAGGTCGCTCATTGCAAACTCAATCGAACCACAAGGCACATCACTTTTTAATACCGTTAATACATTTGAAATAGTACCGTCTGACATTTTCATTCCAACTGCTTCAACTCTTACATTTGTGTCCTCGTTCTCATAAACTGTAATTCCCTTAATGTTTCTTACTTTGATTTCCATTTTTGAAAATCCTCCTTGATAAAGTGTCACTTAAAATCGACAAGTGGCTTACGATTTATAAATGCACCTATATCTATTTTAATGCATCCAGACCACGTGATGTTGTTTTAAGGGAATGTGAGAGCACTTTTATTTTTTTAACTGCATCACAATTTTTTTATATATGCACACCTAATCAATGTATCTGCATCTCTAAAATGCACGTGAGCGAATGTGAAATCAAATGGGTCAGTGTTCATATATGAAACACCTGAAATTCAATGGTTCAACACCTCATTTTCAATGGGTACGCCCTTTTAAAATAGATGTATCTAATGCACATAAACAGCCGTTTTGTGCAATTTTATAGAAATTTATTTTGGGCGGGTGCAAAATCAACGTTATAAAATTGTGCAGATATAACAAAAATTTAGCGTTTTTTACACTTTTCCAAGCAGCCCAAATAGACAGTTAAAAATGCATCAAAAAAGCCCTGACAGCACAGGTATCTGTCAAGGCTCATTTTGCATAGCATCATACAGTATTCAAGTACAAGTGTACAAGGTACAGAATACCATTACTACACAAGTTTATCAGTATAAGTCAGTACAGTTTCGCTATACAAATACACACAGCTTTTTCAAGCTGTGTGTATATAGTATTATGGATATGTCGAATTTCAGGTACTTTTGAGTTTTAATGTATCGTACTCTATAAAAATATTTTTTCTTCCAAAATCAAGATACGAGTTTTTAAAAAACGTCATTTTCGTCATTTTTGTCAGTTGGTAAATTATTTTCATCCGTTTTATCAATCAAGTCATTGCTGTCCTCTGACTTTTTAATGCTTTCTGTTTTCTTTGATTTCTTCTTATCTTTCTTGCCCTGTTTTTCAGTTTTCTTAACCTGTGTATCAGGAGCAGATAAATTGTTCTCAACTTCTTCTTCGGATTCAGTTTTATCATCTTCTAACAATGTAGGTTCATCAACGCTGACTATTTCAAAACCCGATGTTTCTTCTGCTTGAATAGCCTGTATTGGGTATGGTGATAATAAAACTAATCCCATTTCATCAAGAGCTTCAGGTGTTAAGATGCAAGGTGCTTTTTCATCTGCCTTTAAAGCCTCGTCAATAATATGTGCTGTCTTAATGAGTTCTTCAGCAGTTTTCGCATTTGCTGTATAGTAGCCTCTGTTTTCCACATTGACTAACTCATCTTTTTTGAGAAAGTACAATATGAATTGAAGTTCTTTCTTACCAGCAGTTGTCTTTTTATCGCTTAAAATGCGATTATACGCCTCATCCATTACCAAGCGGCTTTCCGCACCATTAATAATGTCCGAGTTTTTCTTTGGCGTGTCTGATATTTCCAACAGCACTGCCAGTTTTTCTTGTTCCTTGCGTAAATTTGTTTTCATTAAATCTTCTCCTTTGCATTGATTTACTATACCTACGCAAATGTCTATAAACAAGCATCATACAAGAAAAAACGCCACAAGCATCTAAGCTCATGGCATAATTCACATAAAATATTCAGTTAGTTACTTACACAAGGCTTTTTATAAAAGCAACTGCTTCGTCCAACTTTTCTGTATCAGGTGTTTCCTTACTGTATTTGAAAAGTTTTTTAGCAACTCCTGTTTCAGTAGTGATTGGGAAATTCTCAGCCAACACAGATGATTCAGTAACTTTTAAATTTATACCTGCATTGTGCAAACATACCTCAACGTCGATAGAAGGTATGGTGATGAATATACTTTCTTTTTCCTGCTCTGTTACGCAATGTGTACCTTTTAAAGTCTTATCACAGAATGATAAGTTAATAGGTTCGCCTTTTTCCATAAGCTTATTGATGAAATATCCTGTGGCTTCATAGATTGTCATTTGTCATTTACCTCCAAAACAATGTTCTATGAAGATTATACCACGTTTGACATTTATTTTCAATACATTTCACTTAAAAGAGTAAGTTCCATTTCAAAATTAGTAGGCAAGTAAGTAATATTTTGAAGCTCATTTCCAAAGTCCACAAAGCCCCATATTATCACGCTCTGTAGCATTTTACTTGCAATGCTCAGTTCGCTGAAGCGCTTGACTCAATTCAGAACAAACCGGCAAGCCGTGACACATTTTATATGGGTATTAAAAAAGACAGATAGCAAGCACAAAAAACAGCCACAATCTGTGGCTGTTTTTTCTATAATTCAAGGCTACCTATATAATTTATATCAAATACTACTTCATTTTCGCTCAAACACATATTTTCAGCATCGAAAAAAAGTTCAGGATTGTTGGCGGGGGATATGGCAAAGGTTCCGTCATTGTTTTGGCTAAGCTTCCACAGATGTCCGTCAAAACCGGTTGTTTTATCCATTATCACCTGTTGGCCCAAAACAATCACACTTTCTTCCACCTGTAAAGGTTTTTCAAGGTCCGCAGAGCTATAAATAGCATAAAGCCCTTTTGCCCCGTCAATAGCATCAAATATCCATCCGCAACCATAATCAGCCGTGTCTTTTAGTGCGACTTCAGCTTCGTCTATGCCTAGATACTTTCCGTCAGTGATGCGGATATACATCATATTTTCGTCAAAAATGTCACCTATTCCGCGGTAAATATAAACCGTACGGTTGTCGTCCCACACAATTTCAGCATTACAGAATTCTGCCACAGAACGCAGCGGAAGTAACATTCTGCCGTTTTTTATAATAGTTTTTACAGGAAGCGTCTCAACAGTGCCGTTGACCACACATTGGTTTGAATTTTCAAACACTTTAATTATTGTTCCGCCAAGGGTAATGGTTGCGCTGCGGTCTTCATCGCGCCAAAGAACGCGGGCATCCATACTTTCGCAAAACTGCCTGATTGCAATATATGTATAACCGCTTATCAGCTGTGGCTGTTCGTCAGCAAAAATCAAATCTTTACCATCCATAACAAGCTTAAGAGTATCATCGGACGCCGTCATACCCGAAAGAACCACAAAGTTCACTTCATCACTTAGGTATTCAATGTCATATTTCTTTGCAAGCAAAAACGCTTTATACTGACCCGTAGGCAAGCTGTCAATGGTAATCTTGCCGTCAGTTATTTCAAAAACATTCTCATCAGCCGTTGTCAGGTTGCGGGTGTGTACCGCGTATGATGCATAATTCATAAACCCGCCGTAAGAAAAATCAAGGCTGAAGGTTACATTGCCGTCTTTATCCGATACAGCCTTCAGCTTTAATTCAGGAAGCTTTCCGTCCTCCCACACGGCACTCAGCATCACATCGTCTTTGACCCTGATTTGCTGACCGGGTTTAAAGAGTTCCTTATTCCCGTCAATACGCCATCCACGAAAGATTTTCCCGATATTTTGCGGAACAACATCTGATATCCGCGCTGTATCACCAAAAACCTTCTGTCGGGGAATGACTTCTTCACCGCCGTCGATATAGACAAGCTCTGTATATTCTTCTGTCGAGATATTAACTTCTAAATTCTGCTGAGCATACGTGGCTTTGGGTAAAACAATCAGCATCAATGCAATCAGCATAGCTATTTTCTTCTTCATAATTAATCTCCGCTTAGCCATTTTATCAGTTGTTGTGAACTTATTCCGTTGTAAATGTTGTATCGGTTAAGGTTGTATAAGCTGTTTTTATCATATGCTTTTATATAATTCATACCCGTAGAGGTAGCCATAGTTACCCTTACGCCGTTGCTTTTAAGAATATAATCGGTGACGGCATTATATTTACCTAAAGGATATGCAAACCCAACAAGAGGTTTTTTGAGTTCGGTTTCAAGAATGGTTTTTGAAGTCATAAAATCACTCTGAAAACGAGAAATATAGTCCATCAGGCTTTCATTTTCAAAACGCAAGACGGTTTCCCTTGCTTCACCGCTTTCAAACTTTTTACTTTGGTGCATATCATAAGTATGGCTCTGCACCGAAATCAGACCTGAATCTACCATTTCTCTTGCCTGGTCATAGCTGAAATGCGGAGTAATCCCATAGCTTGTATTTTTGTATGTTTCTTTGCCCACCGAGCTGACGATGGCAAAAATTGTTGCCTTGAAGCCATACTCCTTAAGCATAGGAAAAGCCACTGTAAAATTGTCAAGATACCCATCATCAAAGGTTATGCAAACGGGCTTTTCGGGAAGCGGAAAGCCGTAATCAACAAACTTTATAAGTTCGTCAAGTGAAATAGGGGTAAAGCCGTTTTGCTTTATTGCCTCAAGATGGCTTCTGAAATTTTCGGGGGATATTATAACAATTTCGTCACCATCGCCCACCGAATGATACATAAGCACAGGAACACTAACCGTATCGCTGCTTTCAGCCACAACGGGAACAGAAAAAATCAGTGTTATAATTAAAAATACAAGTATAATTTTGTTTATCACAAATCCGGCCTCCTGAAACCAAAGGTCTATCTTCTTTTAAAAATAAGCCATTTGCTGGCAGCATAATTAAATATTATCACAAAAACATTGGAAATCAACTTTATTAGCAGGTCGTTGTAATGAAAAAAATCAACAAACACGACCATAATTATTATATCCATAACGCCCGAAAACAACCGACAAGCCAGAAAGGAAATAAATTCCAAAAATACGGCTTTGGCACCGTAATGCTTACTTTTAAAGACCATTGTGCGATTGGTTGAATAGGCAACAATTATTGACGCAATCAATGCCACAGCAGTATCTGCCGCAGTATTATCGTTAATTTTTGACATAATAAAATATGTCAAAAAATTTACTGCGACGGTAATCGCCCCGAAAGCCATATATAAAATCATTTCACGGTTCTTTTTGATAAAACTCTTCATCCGCACACCTCAATCTGACGAAATCGTCTTTTTTCACAGGTCTGAATAAAGTCAATCATTTTAGTCGCTTGGTTCTGTCTTAAAATATGTATAAATTATAACAAAAA
This sequence comes from Clostridia bacterium, assembly GCA_045648175.1. Lineage (GTDB taxonomy): Bacteria > Bacillota > Clostridia > Monoglobales > Monoglobaceae > SIG440. The sequence goes on along the minus strand of JAZRNN010000083.1, from coordinate 14,085 downwards.
CTATGAATATTGTCAATCATTCGCAAAGTGCACTCGCATTTGCAAGTTTTTATCAAATTTCTATTGTAATTTTTCTGGTTTTGTGGTATTATAATTATGCTAAACCAATTTAATATTATTTGTAGGGGGTATTTTTATACTTTTTTTAGTCATGTTAATTTTTATGAATTTGTTAAAAATGCAAATTCCTTTAAAAATTGACATGGCTTATACCCCATTCATTTTAAATTGGTTTAGCGACTATCGGAGTTTGCGTTTTTGTGCGGCAACTTCGGTTGTCGCATTTTTTAATATAATAGGAAATTACGTAATTTCCTATTATATTAAACCCTTAATTTAATGCCCGTGCAAGATTTTCGGCTATGCCGAAATGCACATGGGCAAACAAAGCGTTATTGCTACGACCGCCGCCTGTAGCGAGCGGTGTATCCGCTTTGTTCTTTAGAAAGGAATTTTACAATGGTTAACTACAAAAAACTCTATTTTCGTCTTTTTAATGCCATAACAGATGCCATAGAAATATTGCAAAAGGCACAGATTGACACAGAAGAAGCCTACATAGAAGAAGGCGAAAGTGAAAATAACTCTGCAAAGGTAACAAAATTTAAAGTCTGCTCTAGCGATAAAGAGAAGTAATAAGTAATGAAAAACCCGTTATGCAACGGGTTTTTCTTACTATTCAACTATATTTTTGGGATATTCAATATCAAACAGTCTGTCACACAGATTAAATGCAGCACCCTTTATGGTATTTTCTTCGCTGATAGTTACCTCTCGTATTTCCAAATCCTGCAAAAGCACAGGGTATGCACGGCTCGTCATTTCCTTTAATGCGTATTCAAGCATAGGCCGTATTTTTACATACACGCCCATATTGATTACTATTGCCAGAGATTTGCATAAATTCACCAGATTGGCAAGACCAATCCCCAGATATTTACCACATTCCTCAACAGCCAATTTTGCAGACTTATCGTATTGCTGCAAAGCTTACGCCTTTGACAATCGAACAAAACGCTATCACAAACTTTAAGAGCCGTACAACATTGGTTCCCTGCCGTGCAAACACAATCGGCCCCGGTCTTTTCCTTCAGGCTAATTATGCAATCGGCAGCTGTGACGGCGCGCTTGGACGTGGTATGGGCTGGCAGGGTATGAGCTTCTTAACCACTCTCCACTACGGTCCTGACACAAGCATAACATCATCTTACATTCCCACACTCCCCGGAAAGCTGTTCTATCTTAAGGAACTTGCAGGTCCGTTGGTTGCTGAATGTAACTAATTTCAAAAGCATTTTAAAAGGGCTGTCCGCGCGGACAGCCCTTTTTTCTTTTACAGATTAATCTCAGGATGTTTCCTTATTCTTCTCATTAAAAGTAATACACCTATTACCAATAGTATCGGGAAAACACAGGCAATAAGAATTCCTGTGCTGAGTTCATCACCTAACATTGAAGACACCATACCAACTGTTGTAGGGCCAAGAGTACAGCCAAGATCTCCCGCTATTGCAATAAGCCCGAACATTGCTGCACCGCCTTTGGGATATGTATTTGACATAAGCGAAAGTGTAGCAGGCCACATTATTCCGGCAGTAAAACCGCACATACCGCAACAAATTATCGCCGCAATTCTAAACGGGAGTGTAGCCGTAAATATATAGAGGACAATGGTGGCAATACCGCATCCAAGCAGATATTTTGCAAGGTTGATTTTATCAGCCATTTTTGAATAAAACACTCTGGAAAACGCCAGCATAAGTGCAAATGTACACGGCCCCAAAATATCACCCAGAGCCTTTGAGATTCCAAGGGAGCTTTCAGCAAATGCCGATGCCCACTGGCTCATAGCAATCTCGGTTGCACCGCTGCAGAACATAATCAAAAAGAATATAAGAAAGCTCTTGCGCCTGAACAGTTTGTGCATAGGCATTCTTTCGCTGTTTTCAACAATTTTGTTGATTGGTACAAAATAAAAATACACCGCATTGCAAAGGGGAACAAGTGCCCATAAAACGGCAATCCAGTACCAGTTTTCCTTGCCGAATAAAAACAAAAGAATATTTGTTATCAAAATGGTACCAACCGAGCCAAACCCATACATAGAGTGCAAAAAGCTCATAGATGCCGCCTTATTTTCAGACGGACACGCCTCAACAATGGGGCTCAGCATAACCTCATAAACACCGCCCCCTGCCGAGAACAAAAGTACCGAAAAGATAATTGCGGCATATGTATTCTCTACAAGAGGAGCAACAATCCCAAGAACCAAAAAACCTAATCCCGTCAAGAGATTAGCGGAGATAATGGTTGCACGATAACTGACCTTATCAATAAACGAAACCGAAATGCAATCCATTATCAACTGCATTACAAAATTAAGGGTAGCAATCAGGGTTACAAGTCCAAGTGCAATTCCGTAATCCTTATTGAAAATAACAAACAAAAGAGGCATAAAATTGCACACAATTGCCTGTGAAAACGCACCGATATAACACGCGCGCATTGTATGTTCAAATCCGAGTTTACCTTTCATTTTATCACCTGTATAGTTGCATTTTTTTCGGGACGGCATCTGCCGCCCCGAATAACATTTTAGATAATTTTCTTTGCCTCAAGATAGAAGCGTTTTTCATTTGCCTCGCCCATTGAAAAGGTCTTTCGGGGGAGGGCGCCGTCAACAATAACAGTTTCAAAAAGCTCTGATTTCTGTGGGCAGGGAAGCAAAAATCCTACCGCATCCTCACGGTCAGAAAGCTGTCTTACCACATCATCACCGTGTATGTAATCAAGCTCGTATCCCATACTGTCAAGGAAGTTCTGGAGTGTTCCAACAGTAAGATTGGATGACGGATTGGTGACAAAAACGCTCTCGGTATACTCACCAGCAACGAGAACTATCTCCTGAGCGCCATCTGTCGCAGTATCCGAAACCAGATAATACTCCGAAAGTGCTGACTTTACATCTGCAATACCCCTGCCAAACACTATTCTGTGGATAGGTTCAAATTCAAGAGCATCGTCGTGAATATTTTCAAGCTCCACAAGACAAAATCTTGCAGGATGGTTTTTCTGTTCTTCTTCGGTAAGTGTATTTTTCAGATTATCCCAACAGGTTTTTGCAGTCGCAAGTGAATGATTTCCATCTCCCACGGCAAATACAAGATTGTCAGGTGCATCCTTGGCAAACTTATTAATTCTGCCGATTACTGCATCAGCCTCGTCGCCACGAATGTGCCAACCTGCAATATGGCCACCGCCTTCCATAAGGTCAAAGTCATAAAGAGGTTTTGTTTTTTCAATTCCGCCGATAATATAATCCGCTATATCATCAACAAGCAAAATTGCATGCGGAAGTTCAAGCGGAGCATTCTCACGAATTTTAACTCTTGGTGGAATTCTTGAAAGAATTGTTCCTTCTGTTGCACGAATTGCACTTTTGGAGCCTTTTGAAAAGTCGTATTCCTCCAAATCAATTGCTCCAACAACGCCACGGCGGATTCTGCCGCTGTTCATTGTACGTTCAACATAAATCAAGCTGTCCTCCAGGGCAACAAATATCTCATTTGCAAGATATTCTTCCATTGAATTGTTGATAGCCGCAATCCTTGCATCACCCTCCGACAAAAACGCCTCGGGGTAAACAATGTTAAGTGTTGAAGGTGTATCGCCTACAAATTCTTTAACTCTTTCCCAATATTCGGGCTGAGCAGTGTATTGGTCGCATGCAACCACACTCCATTTTTCCATATCAATACATTCGGGCAGAAGAATGTCTGCCTTGTTGAAAATACTCATAATATCCTCCTAAATTAAACGAGCTGTGCACCACTTTGAATGTTCTCATCAACGGTTATAACATTAAGGTCATCCTTATATTCAGCACTCAAAATCATTCCGTTTGACTCAAGACCCATCATCTTTCTTGGCGGGAAGTTTGCAACAAACAGAACATTCTTACCAATCATATCCTCGGGCTTGCAGAACTTTGCAACGCCTGATAAAATCTGTCTTGTTTCGCTGCCTGTCTCTATTATAAACCTCAAAAGCTTTGATGATTTGGGAACAGGATCACATTCAAGCACCTTGCCCACACGGATGTCAAGGTCAAGGAACTTTTCAAAGTCGATATCTGCCTTAAAGGGTTCGATTTCGATTGCAGGGGCTTTATTTGCCACATTTTCTTCTTCGATTTCAGCAAGCTTCTTTTCAGCATCAATTCTTGCAAACAACATTGCCGCCTCGCCAACTTTTTGTCCTGCCTCTGCGGTGCCAAAGCTCACAAGCTGGTCAAGCGTATATGCATCTGCGCCAAGTGCCGCAGTCAGCTTTTCGGCAGTTTCGGGCATAAACGGTGCAAGAAGTGATGCAATCCAGCGAAGAGCCTCAACAAGATTATACATAACAGTCTTTAATGTGCCAATCTGTGCATCATCCTTGGCAAGTGCCCAGGGCATTGTTTCGTCAATATATTTATTTGCACGGTTTGCAATTGTCCAAAGTGCATCCAGTGCGTCTGCGGTGCGGTATTCATCCATCAATGCCACAACATCAGCCTTTGCCTTTTCAGCAACTGCTGCCAAATCTGCATCAAATTCGGTTGCAGCTTCCTTATTGGGAACAATACCTTCAAAATACTTATTAACCATAGCAACTGTACGGTTTGCAAGGTTACCCAATACATTTGCAAGGTCGGTATTATATGAACTTACAATCTTTTCGTAAGTGATGGTGCCGTCCTGAGCATAAGGCATCTCATGAAGGAGATAATATCTTATCGCATCTGTGCCAAAATGACGTACTAAGTCATCCGCATAGATAACATTGCCCAATGATTTACTCATCTTATCATCGCCGCTGAGAAGCCATGGGTGCCCAAACACCTTCTTGGGCAAAGGCTCGCCAAGAGCCATCAGGAAAATAGGCCAGTAAATTGTGTGGAATCTTAAAATATCCTTACCTATAATATGCACATCTGCAGGCCAATATTTATTATACAATTCGCCCTTTGAGTCTGGAGTGTAGCCAAGTGCATTTATATAGTTTGTAAGAGCATCAAGCCATACATAGATGGTGTGCTTATCATCAAATGTAACGGGGATACCCCATTTAATGCTTGTACGTGATACGCACAAATCCTGAATACCGGGCTTGATAAAGTTGTTTATCATTTCCTTCTTTCTGGATTCGGGTTGAATGAAATCAGGGTTTTCCTCGATATGCTTTTCAAGAGCCGCCTGATACTTGCTCATTTTAAAGAAGTATGCTTCCTCGTTGCCCTTGTGTACCTCACGTCCACAGTCGGGACACTTGCCGTCAACAAGCTGAGTATCTGTCCAGAAAGATTCACAAGGAGTACAATACCAACCGGTGTAAGAATCCTTGTAAATATCGCCCTGGTCATAGAGCTTTTTGAAAATCTTCTGTACGCTGTCAACGTGGTAGTCGTCTGTTGTTCTGATAAATTTATCGTATGATGAGTTCATTAAATCCCAGATTGTACGGATTTCGCCTGCAACACCGTCAACATACTGCTGGGGTGAAATGCCTGCCTCGTTTGCAAGCTGTTCAATCTTCTGACCGTGCTCATCTGTACCTGTAAGGAAGAACACGTCATAACCCTCAAATCTTTTAAATCTGGCAATAGCGTCTGCAAGAACAACCTCATAGGTATTGCCAATATGGGGTTTGCGTGATGTATACGCAATGGCTGTTGTCAGATAGAATTTTTTCTTTTCCATTATTTATCATCCTTTCCGTTAAAATCTATATTGAAATGTTCGTATGCAGGTCTTGTTACAACTCGTCCTCTTGGTGTGCGGTTGATAAAACCAATCTGCATAAGATATGGCTCGTAAACATCCTCAATGGTGTCGCTGTCCTCACCCACTGTTGCGGCAATGGTATCAAGACCGACAGGGCCTCCGTCATAAAAGTTTATGATTGCTTCAATCATAGTTTTGTCGATGCGGTCAAGACCAAGCTTGTCAATTTCAAGACGTTTGAGTGCAAAATCTGCAACCTGATCGGTTATAACGCCGTTTGCCTCAACCTCTGCAAAATCACGAACACGTTTAAGCAGTCGGTTTGCAATTCGTGGAGTACCGCGTGAACGTGATGCGATTTCTGCCGCACCTTTGGAGGTAATCTCAATCCCCAATATCCCTGCCGAACGTTCAATAATCTGCTGAAGCTCGCCGTTGGTATACATTTCAAGCCTTGAAATCACACCAAATCGGTCACGTAATGGTGCTGTCAGCGCACCTGCCTTGGTGGTTGCACCGATTAGTGTGAATTTAGGAAGGTCAAGACGGATTGACCGAGCCGAAGGGCCTTTTCCTATAATTATATCAAGTGCACCGTCTTCCATTGCGGGATATAAAATTTCTTCAACACTGCGGTTAAGACGGTGAATTTCGTCAATAAATAAAATGTCGTTCTCTGAAAGGTTAGTAAGAAGTGCCGCCAAATCCCCCTGCTTTTCAATTGCCGGGCCTGATGTGATGCGGATATTAACCCCCATCTCATTGGCAATAATTCCTGCCAGAGTGGTTTTACCCAAGCCGGGAGGGCCGTAAAGCAGAACATGGTCAAGTGACTCATTCCTTTTTTTTGCTGCCTCCATAAAAACCTTCAGATTTTCCTTTGCCTTATTCTGCCCGATATAGTCAGAAAGGAGCTTGGGACGAAGACTATATTCAATTTCGTTGTCACCGTGTATTTCGCCGGTATTTAAAATTCTGTTTTCCAATTCAAAATCCATAAGGTATTAACCTCTCATAAGTTTTTTAAGGGCTTCTTTCACAATTTCTTCAACCGTGCCGCGAAGTCCCGCAACTGCACCTTTAGCCTCCTGTGCGGAATATCCAAGCACCATAAGAGCACTTACCGCCTCGTCGGCCTCGGTGTCGCCGCCGTGATAAACCTCAACAACCTCCTCGGTTGAAATATTGCCTATATCCACGCCCTTGAATTTATCCTTAAGTTCAAGAACAATTCTCTCTGCGCCCTTGGCACCGAGGCCGGGAGTTTTACTGGCAATATATTTAAAGTCGTTTGTCACAACACATAAAGCAAATTTAGAGGGTGAAATATTTGAAAGCAGAGCAATTGCGGTTTTTGCACCAACCCTTGACACCCCGATAATCATTTCAAAAAGGTTCAGCTCTTCCATTGTGGCAAAGCCGTAAAGGTCAAATATATCGGCAGATGCCTTGAAATTTGCATAGGTATAAAGCTTTGCCTGAGAATTAACCTCACCTATGGTTTCAAGAGTTTTAGTACTTGCATAAAGGCGGTAGCCAACGCCGCCGTTGTCAATAACCGCAAAGCTTTCGGTCTTCATCGCAACTGTACCCGATACATAATAAAACATAATCAATCTGCCTTTCTTTAAAATTCCAACTTTTAGTATATCATCTTTTATTGAAAATTACAAGCCATAAATCACATAAATTTACCACTTTGTCGCCCTGTATGAATGTGCGTGGCAAATGGCAATTGCAAGGGCATCTGCCGTATCATCGGGCTTGGGAACAACCTCAAGATTTAAAATCGCTTTTGTCATCTGCTGAACCTGAGTTTTTTCGGCACGGCCATAGCCCACAACCGCCTGCTTCACCTGAAGAGGAGTGTATTCATATATGGGAACACCGCAGTTTTTTGCCGCAAGAACAAGAACACCTCTTGCCTGAGCAACATTAATGGCAGTTTTCTGGTTGCTGTTGAAAAACAACTCCTCAATTGCCATAGCATCGGGTTTTGTGCGCTCAATAATTTCAACCGCCTCGTCATAAATCTTTTTAAGCCGGTCAAACATATCCTCGCCCGCATTGGTTGTAATCGCGCCAAAATCAGCAACCTTAAAACGGTTTCCTTCAAAGTCCACAACCCCTACGCCCACAATTGCATAGCCGGGGTCAATGCCCAAAATTCTCATAATGTTTCGCCTTTCATCTGTAAAATGCATATATTCCATCAAATTATGCATAAAAATTCATAGTTTTTGCATAAAAATACAAATTTTTTTCAAAAAAGTGTTGCATTTTTCCATAACATACATTATAATATAAAACGTTGAATAAAACAAGTATTTTTTGACCAATCGGTCATACATAAATTGGAGGTAATATTATGGCAAAAGAAAAAGTTGTACTGGCGTACTCCGGCGGACTTGACACATCAATCATCATTCAGTGGCTTAAAGAGAATTATGATTATGATGTAGTTTGTGTTTGCGGTGACGTTGGTCAGGGTAAGGAAACAGACGGACTTGAAGAACGTGCAATCCGTTCAGGTGCACTTAAATGTTACATAGAGGATTTAAGAGAAGAATATGTTAAAGACTACATCTTCCCCACTCTTAAGTCAGGTGCAATGTATGAAGGTAAATACCTTCTTGGCACATCACACGCAAGACCTGTTATTGCAAAAAGACTGGTTGAAATCGCACAGAAGGAAGGCGCAGTTGCAATCTGCCACGGCGCAACCGGTAAGGGTAATGACCAGGTACGTTTTGAGCTTACAGTTAAGGCTCTTGACCCATCACTTAAAATTATCGCTCCCTGGAGAATCTGGGACATCAAATCAAGAGAAGATGCAGTTGATTATGCAAACGCTCACGGCATCGAAATTCCCGTTACAAAGAAGGACCTTTACTCACGTGACAGAAACATCTGGCACATCAGCCACGAAGGTATGGATTTGGAAGACCCCTGGAACGAACCTATGTTTAACAGCCTTTTAAAGCTTGGCGTATCACCCGAAGCCGCTCCCGACGAGCCCACATATGTTGAAATCGGTTTTGAAGCAGGTGTTCCTGTTTCAGTTGACGGTGAAAAGCTTTCACCCGTTGCATTGGTTGAAAAGCTCAACGAGCTTGGCGGCAAAAACGGCGTTGGTATTGCAGACATCGTTGAAGACCGTTTGGTTGGTATGAAGTCAAGAGGTGTTTATGAAACTCCCGGCGGTACAATCCTTTACACCGCAATTCAGGAGCTTGAATATCTGTGCCTTGATCGTGACACTCAGGCGTTTAAGAGAATGAGCCAGACTCAGTTCTCACAGCTTGTATACGACGGCAAGTGGTTTACAACTCTTCGCGAGTCACTGTCAGCAATGTATGACGAGATGGATAAGTACGTTACAGGTACAGTTCGCCTTAAGCTTTACAAGGGTAACTGCACACCTGCAGGTGCAAAATCACCTTATTCACTTTATAACGAAGAAATTGCAAGCTTTGGCGACAGCAAGGAGCTTTACAGCCATAAGGACGCTGAAGGATTTATTAATCTCTTTGGTCTGCCCCTTAAAGTTCGTGCAATGATGAAGAATAAAAATAACGAAAAATAGTAAAATTTGACAGGGGCATCCTTGATGCCCCTGAATTTCTGTATATAGGAGAAATTTATTATGAAACTATGGGGTGGAAGATTTTCAAAATCCACAGATGCGGCAGTTGACGATTTTAACTCATCAATCCGTTTTGACAGCCGTATGTATAAGCAGGACATCCGCGGCAGTCAGGCACACGCAACAATGCTTGGCAAGCAAGGAATTATCCCAAAAGAGGATGCCGAACTTATAGTAAAAACACTTGAAGAAATTCTTGCGGATATCGAGGCAGGCAAGGTGGAATTCACAATTGACGCCGAGGATATCCATATGAATATCGAAACAATTTTGATTTCACGCATTGGGGACGTTGGCAAACGCCTTCACACAGGCAGAAGCCGCAATGATCAGGTTGCACTTGACAACAAGCTGTATCTGCGTGACGAGTCAGAAGAGCTTAAATCTATGCTCGAAAATCTGCAAGGCATTATCTTAAACCTTGCAGAAGAAAACCTTGACACAATTATGCCCGGCTACACACATCTGCAAAAGGCACAGCCCATCACCTTTGCACATCATATTATGGCATATTATGAAATGTTTTGCCGTGACCTTTCAAGGCTTAGCGACTGGAGAGCACGCATGAACATCATGCCCCTTGGCAGCGGTGCCTTAGCGGGAACAACTTATCCCCTTGACAGACTGTTTGTGGCTGAACGACTGCGATTTGATGGAATTACACAAAACAGTATTGACGGTGTTTCTGACCGTGATTTTGTTTGTGAATTTGCTTTTGTGCTGTCAATGATAATGGTTCACCTGAGCCGTTTTTCGGAGGAAATCATTCTGTGGAGCTCCAACGAGTTTGGTTTTGTTACACTTGACGATGCATACAGCACGGGCTCAAGCATAATGCCTCAGAAGAAAAACCCCGACATTGCCGAGCTTGCACGAGGTAAGTCAGGCAGAGTATTTGGCTCGCTTATGGGGCTTCTTACAATGCTTAAAGGTCTGCCCCTTGCATATAACAAGGATATGCAGGAGGATAAGGAGCAGATATTCGACGCACTTGACACCGTTAAAATGTGTCTTCCCGTATTCGGCGGTATGCTTGCCACAATGAAGATAAACAAGGATGCAATGCTTGAGGGAGCCAACGGCGGCTTTACCAATGCAACAGATGTTGCCGACTACCTTGTAAAGAAGGGTCTCCCCTTCCGTGATGCACACGCAGTTGTTGGCAGAATGGTTGCATATTGTCTTGACACAAACAAAGTGATTGACGCTCTTTCAATGGACGAATTCAAAGACTTTTCGCCACTTTTTGACGAGGATATTTATACAGCCATTTCACTTGAAACCTGTGTAAACCTTCGCAAAATTCTTGGTGGTCCGGCAGTTGAAACAATGCGCAAAGTCATTGAAAACTATAAAAAATCCAATTAGTTTAAAACACCGCAGAGCTAATGGCTCTGCGGTGTTTTTTTAGTTCTGTTTTCTAACTATTTTATATTCATCATAATAACTGTAATACGGGCAAGAATTATGTCCTGAGCCATAAAATGACGAAACCTCGTCTTCGTCAAGATTGATTGTGCACACATCACAATCCATCTCATAATCATAGTCGAAATATGCACATGTTTCGCATTGGGTTATTTTTTTATCATTTTTCATTTTCATCACCGCAAACATTCTAACATAATCTACAAAAAATAGCAAGTGTTTTAATTTATACTTGAAAAGCAACAACAAATACAATATAATATTTTAAAAGAGGTGAAACAATGAAAGGCTATTTTGAATTTACCGCAGGAGAAAAACGGTATCTTGAAGAAATTAACAATACATATGACAGCAACCTATCGCCCTTTGCCACTAAAAACGAGGATGTTGTGCGTTCTGCCAGAGCACCAAGATATGATATAATCCGTCCGCCATACGCATATGACGTTGACTGTATAATCTACAACCCATTCTACAACAGATACACTGACAAAACTCAGGTTTTTTCATTTTATAAAAATGATGATGTTACACGCCGTGCTCTTCACGTTCAGTTAGTCTCAAAAATTGCAAGGACAATTGGCAGAGCACTAAAGCTTAACCTTGACTTAATTGAGGCAATTGCGCTTGGTCACGATATGGGGCATACCCCCTTTGGACACAAAGGCGAGGAACTGCTTTCAGAATGTTATGGAGAAAGCACTAAGAAGCGTCACGGAAAGAGCCGTTACTTCAATCACAATGTACACAGCGCACGAATTTTCAGGAATATTTTAAATACCAACCTGACACTTCAGACCATGAGCGGAATTCTTGCCCACAATGGTGAAAAGGTGTGCCGTGAATATACTCCAAGCAAGCTGACCGATTTTCAGAAGTTTGACAGTATTTTAGAGAACTGTTACACCAAAAAGAATTACCATAAGTCTCTTCGCCCCAACACGCTGGAGGGCTGTGTGGTAAGGATAAGCGATATGATTGCATACGCAGGCAAGGACAGACTTGACCTATACCGTGTGAAAGCCATCAGCGAAGAAGCCTTCAAATCGGAGCGTCTTATCGGTACACGAAACAGCGACATAATATCAAATGTGATTATCAACATAATTAAAAACAGCATCAATCAGCCGAGTCTTAATATGGATGAAGAGGTCTTCGCCGACCTTCGCGACCTGATTGCCGAAAACAACGAGTTGATTTATTTGAATGAAGACAGAGTTGAACCATATGACGAAAGTATAAAACCCCTGATGCAAAAGCTCTATTCAAGATTTTTGGATGATTTAGAAAACAACAATACAGACTCACCCATATTCCGTCATTATATTGATAACCCTGCACTTGTGCTGAAATATAGAAACTCAAAAGGCAGTCTGTGTGTTGATTTTGATGACATTGTCACCGACTGTATCGCAAGTATGACAGATGACTATTTTGTAGATGTTTGTGCAGAACTGCATATTGATGATGAAGCGTTTGAAAAAATTAAGTACCACAGCTATTTTGACATATAAAAAACGGGGCAAATTGCCCCGTTTATTCTATTTCTGCCCATTCTGTATAATATTCTTCTAAATTTTGACGTAAGCTTTCCGCCATAGCACATTTCTCATTCATCAACTTGTAATCTGAAAAGACTTCCTCACGGGTCATTTCCTCTTCAATCATGGCAAGGTCGGCCTCTGCCTGTTCAATAAGTCCCTCAAGCTCACGGATACGGATTTTGCGCTGTGCATCAAGACGCCGCTGTTCCTTAGAGCGATAGCCCCCCGCCTGATTTGCTTTTATATTCTCCATCGCCTTTTGCTGTGCAAGTTGTGCCGCAATCTCGGCATCACGTGCCGCCTCACGTTCCTGCACCTCGCAATAATAATCATAATTACCCTGATACAGCCTTAAGCCATCCTCGGTAATCTCAGCAATTTTATCGGGAACCTTGTTTAAAAGATAACGGTCATGGGATACAAATATCATTGTTCCGCCGTATTCACTCATTGCCTCCTCCAGCACCTCTTTTGATGCTAAATCAAGATGGTTGGTAGGCTCATCCAGAATGATTACGTTTGATTTTTCAAGCATAATTATACAAAATGCAAGTTTAGCACGCTCACCCCCGCTGATAATCTTTACAGGCTTGTAAACATCATCTTTTGTAAGTAGAACATTGCCAAGTACCCTGCGGATTTCAGCCTCGGGTGTATCGGGAAATCTGTCCCACAACTCGTCAAGTGCAATTTTATCCTGATTGAGATTAAGATTTTCCTGCTCGTAATAGCTGATGCTGACATTCTTGCCCCATTCAACAGTACCGTTTTGGTATGGAATAATCCCCTGAATAATTTTAAGGAACGATGATTTGCCGATACCGTTAGGACCGATAATGGCAATTTTTTCTTTTTTCTTGATTGCAAGGTTTACGCCTTTGCATAAAACCTTTTGTTCATCCCCCACCGCAATATCGAGGTCGGTAACGGTAAGGACATCCTTATACGGCTCGTTTGTGTGCTCAAACTTTAATCGCATAGACTTTAAATCACTGTCGGGTCTTTCTAAAACTTCCATATTTTCAAGGGTTTTAAGCCTTGACTTTGCACTGTTTGATGTAGACGCACGGGCGATATTTTTATCGACATAAGTCTGCAGCTGTGCAATCTGCATCTGTTGCATCTCGTATTCTTTTTGTTCACGGGCACGGCGCTCGGCCTTTTGCACAAGATATTTTGAATAGTTGCCCGCATATGAATACACCTTGCCACGTTCCACCTCATATATGTGCGACACAATTTTATCGAGGAAATAACGGTCATGAGATACGGTGAGAATTGCACCGCTATAGTTAACAAGATAATCTTCAAGCCATTTTAAAGTCTTAAAATCAAGATGGTTGGTAGGCTCGTCAAGAATAAGAAGCTCCGGCTCTTCAAGGAGAAGTCTTGCAATGGCAAGGCGTGTTTTTTCACCGCCGGAAAGGGTTGATATCACGGTTTCCATATCCTTGTCACCAAAACCCATACCGTTTAATATTGTCTTGATTTTAACATCAATATTATATCCGTCCCGGCTGTCAAAATAATTCTGCGCATGGGTATACTCGGACGAAATACGTCTGTATTCATCAGACGAATTATCCATAATTTCCGCCATTTCAAGTTCTAGGCGACGCATTGTTCTTTCTGCCTCATAAACGTCATCAAAGACCTTGCGCATTTCAACTATAATAGAGCTGTCACGTTCTAAGCCGTTATT
>JAZRNN010000082.1:0-9748 GCA_045648175.1 Clostridia bacterium | reverse complement strand
ATACGGTCAACATCACCTTTGACGAACCGCAACGAGCCGTGACAAGCGGTCAGTCGGTCGTTTTGTATGACGGTGACACAGTTCTCGGTGGAGGAACAATAAAATAATCAACGATATATCAAATAAAAAAGCACAAGGTTCTTTTCATGAACTGCCCCAATTTGTGCGGACAGTACAAAAAGAACCCTATGGTAGATAAAATTAAATTTTAAGCAATATACTGACATCGCTTTTCGAGTGGTGTCAGTTTTGTTTTTAGTTGGATGCGCTGGTTGTTGTAGAAATGAATATACTCATCTATGAGGAGGCGAGCCTCCTCATATGTCTGAAGTTTTACGCGGTAGATGCATTCGGTTTTGAGAATTGAAAAGAAATTTTCAGCTAAAGCATTGTCATATGGGTTCCCTCGTCTTGACATTGAAGGCGTAATGTTGTATTCTTTAGTTAGCTTAAAATACCCGTGTGAAGTGTATTGAAAGCCTTGGTCACTGTGGAGCTGCAACTCTGCGGTGACCTTCTCTTTTTTCTTAGCTTCTTTAATAGTACTCAAAACAAGGTTGACATTTTGTTCGGTTCCTGTTTTGTATGCAACAATACTATTGTCATACAAATCTCGAATTACCGATAGATACAATACACCTTGTTTTGTGTGTATGTATGAAATATCTGTAACCCATTTTTGATTTGGTCTTTCGGCAGAGAAATCTCTGTTAAGCAAATTTGGATATCTGTGTAGATAATCTCCGTAGTTGCGATATTTCTTTCTTCGGATTACCGACAGCAATCCATATTTCTGCATAACCCTTAATATTGTTTTAGGATTGCGGTAAATACCATTCTTTTCAAGCCATATATGTACTCTTCTATATCCGTAAGTTTTACCGCACTGTTCCTGACATTTCTTGATTTTCTCTGCTAACGGTAAATCCCAGGCAGATATATTCATTCTTTTAACATAGTCATAATATCCACTTCGTGACACTTTAAAGAATCTACACATTTCACTAATGGAATATTTATCTTTGTGTCTGTAGATTACCATATATTTTACGCTTGTCCTCACTTCCTTTCTGTGAGCGAGAGAAAATCCCGCATCAATTCATTTTCCATTTCCAATGACTTTATTTTGGCTTCCTTGCGAGCGAGCATGTATTTAAGTTCGGCAATTTTATCTTGTTCAGATACAACATAATCTTTAGGTGGTCTGCCTTTTCGTTTTAATGCTATTCCTGCTTCAACTTTGCGTTGATTTATGTTATGCCTACTGATAAAATTGTGTACTTGCTCGTATGTAAACCCATACATTGCTCCTATCTCTCTTAATGTTTTTCCTTGAGCTTTAAGTTCTAATATTTCTCTTTCATATTCTTTAATATGTCGATAACTTCTTGGCATAAAAATTCCCCCTATGGTAGTTGTTTTAATTCTACCATAAGGGGTTCTTTTTTTCTATTGTCCGTTTTTACTGGACCTGTTCACACAAAGCAACACCCCTTTTCAGTTATTTATTAACAATCAGTTTCCGTACTAAATCTACAGGTATTATCAGCAGAGCGGGTATTGTTGCTGTCAGCCATTCGCGAGGGTTAAGAGGTGCGGTTCTCAGCACCTGTCCGCCAAAGCAGGTCATAATAATCTGCACGGTACATATCAGGCCGATTATAAACATAAAAGGTTTATTCAGGGATATGCGGTCAAGCAAATCAATCCCTTCGCACCTTGCGTTGAAGGCGTTAAGTACCCCTGCAAACACAAAAAAATTAAAATATCCCGTGTAAAAGTATATTTCACCTGCGTGCTGGCGAAAGGCACAGTGCATATCCGGTGATAAAAAGAAGAGCAGGCTTATTGCAAAAATGAATAAACCACCGGTACAGATGGCACTCCACGCCTTTTTGTCAAGAATCTTTTCGTCACGTCGCTTTGGTTGGTCAAGCATATAACGCTTGAGAGCGGCTTCTCCGCCAAAGGCTATGGCGGCAAGCGTATCCATTACAAGATTTACCCACAGCATTTGCGTGATTCCAAGAGGTTTTTCTATACCAATAAGAGGGCCAACCACCGAAACAAGTACAGCCGCAATATTTATGGTCATCTGACAGACTATAAATTTTTTGATACTTTTATATATTGTACGTCCATAAAGAACAGCCGACCTGATTGATGAAAAATTGTCATCAAGAATGACAATATCTCCCGCTGCCTTTGCTACATCTGTGCCACTGCCCATTGCAAAACCAACATCCGCACGGCGAAGAGCAGCAAGGTCGTTTACGCCATCGCCGGTCATACCGACAACAAGTCCCTTTTCCTGAGCAATACGTACAAGACGGCTTTTGTCAGTTGGTAATGCCCTTGCAATTACACGTATATCAACAAGATTTTGACTCACCTCGTCGTCGCTCATTTTTTGTAAATCCTCCGACGTTAAAACCATATTGCGATGGCTGTCCATTATCCCGGATTCTTGGGCAATGGCTACAGCAGTTTCCTTTTTATCTCCGGTTATCATCACGGTTTGGATACCTGCACGTCTCACCTCACTGACGGAAGCTTTTACATCGGGGCGTAAATCGTCACGAATTGCCACAAGTCCCACAAGGGTTATCTCGTGAGGTATCTGCCCGTCGCGATATTCTTTTGCAATGCCAAGAGCAAGAATTCGAATACATTTTTTAGCCATAGTGTCAACAATCCTATTCAGCTCTGGAAGTGTGCTCAGGGACTGCTCCTTGCCTGAGGAATCAAAGTATTTTACACAATAAGGCAAAATTCTCTCGGGCGCTCCCTTTATCAAAACTCCTGAAAAATCTCCACTTACTTCAGCTTGAGAAAATTTGTTCTCGCTTGCAAACAAGGTCTCTTGCAACTTTGTAAGTGTGATATCAGGCACACCGTCTGCACAAACAAATTCCAAAAGAGCCTTTTCAGTTGCGTTGCCTCCCACTGCTTTACCTTGGGATAGCTGTGATGCACAATTGCCAATTACCGAAATTTCTGTGAGCTTTTTCAAGTTTTTGGGCAGTGAAGTATGTTCTTTATATATATTCCCTTGTCCGTCGATAAAGTCAACAACTGTCAACTTGCCTTTGGTTATTGTTCCGGTTTTGTCTGAAAATAGTATATTAATACTGCCTGCTGTTTCAATACCAATAAGCTTACGGACAAGGACGTTGCTTTTCATCATTTTTTTCATATTCAGTGAGCAAACAATGGCAATCATCAAAGGCAGTCCTTCGGGCACAGATACTACAATCACCGTAATTCCCATAATAATTGCATTTACAACATCGGATATTACCTGAGATGTATCAAGAAAGTATTCCATAATGCCAATGATGCTCCAACCGTTGTCAGCAAAAAATCTTTGTATAAGATAAACAGCAACAACCAATGCTGCACCCATATATCCAAAACGGCTTATACCCTTTGCTAAGTCCGAAAGCTTAACCTGCAGGGGGCTTTGTCGGTTTTCGTCATCTGTTTCACGGTTAAGCTGGCCGTAAACCGTTTTGTCTCCCACCTGACTAACCTTTAGAATACATTGACCCGAGCAAACAATTGCTCCTCGGAAAAGACTGTTTTTATCCCAAAAGTCAATAAGCCGCGTGCGATAGTCGGGCTCGGTTTCACGGGCAATTTTTTCAATCTCTTTGCTTTCTCCGTTTAAAGCCGATTGGTCTACGCGTATGCTGCCCGAAAAAACATAGCCGTCGGCAGGGACAATATCCCCGGATTGCAGCAGTACAAAATCGCCCTTTACAATATCGTCAATACCTATTTCTTTCAGATTCCCGTCACGATAGACTTTACACAAAATCTTTGATGCTTCTTTTTGTATAGAGCGAAATGCTTCCTCGTTTTTATATTCCGAAAGTGCGCTTACCCAGGTGGCAATCATTACAGATGTAAATATTCCCACACATTCAAACCAGTCAACCTTGCCGAAAAAGGTGAAAACTATATTGATTCCCAAAGCAATCAGTAATATGATGATAATGGGGTCATCAAACTTTTCCCAGTATTTTTTCATCAAAGAGGTTTTCTCTTTCTCACTTAATCGGTTTGAACCGTTTTCCTCTCGTGACCTGTCCGCTTCCGGTGCACTTAATCCCTGTATCTTTCCCATAAAATTCACTCCTTTGTATCAGCTGCTTGTACTTTAATGATATTCGGACAAGAGTGAAAATATGAGTGAATTGCATCTGTTTTAAGAAAAATATGGACAAACAAGAAAAAGTGTGATATAATATTTATGCGAGATAATTTAATAACGAAAAAAAGGGAGTGGTGTTTTTATTTTTAGGTAAAAACGCAGGTTCGCTTTTAAAACACTTCCTTTATGTGTTATTAAATTGTCTCGCAAACAAAGAGCTGTGCGTTTTTCATGCGTCGGCTCTGTCGGCGCATTTTTTAATGTGCTGAAAAGCTCTGGTTGTTGCTAAACAAACGAAAACAGCAAAACCGCCCTGCATATGCAGAGCGGTTTTGCCTATATGTATAAAATGTTACGGCAAGGAAATTCGTTTCGGTGCCTTAAATTCCTGACTTGCGCTGTCGAGGGGTGACATTGCTTTGATTGATGTTGAATATTCGCTGGGAGACATTCCTGTGGTTTTCTTAAACTGCAATGAAAAATAGTGTATGCTTGAATACCCCAACAGTTCCGATATCTGGGATATGTTGTAGTTATCCTCACGGATATATTTTTTTGCAAGCTCAATTTTAAGATAAATAAAATACTGAATTGGGCTGATCCCGTAATTGTTTTTGAACAGACGATTAACACCCATACGGTTAAGCCCGCTGTACTTCATCAGTCGCTCAATTGTCATTATCTCAGCAATGTGGTCTATCATATAATTTTCAAGAATGTTAAGGGTGGAGTTTGAACTGTTGACAGTAAAACTGCGATGCTGCACCCCAGGTGAACTTTGGCGGAGAAACAGTATAAGAAATTCGCAAAGATACTGCTTTATAAGCTGTTCGGCTCCTATTATAGCTGAATTCTTGGGTTCAAGACTGGTAGTGAATATATCACCTAAAGGCGTAGAAAATGCGTTTGTATACTCGGATATGATTTTTGAAATCAGACTTTTGTGCTCCTGACCCGATTTCATAACACGGTTGCAGAAAAAGTTCATTGCTGGGGAGTGACACTCAAAGCTGATGATAGCCACATTAGGAGCAATCTTTCCATTGGCACGGATGTTGTGCCACTCGTTGGGCTTGTGGAAAATAACATGCCCCTGTGATAAAGTTATCTCACGTTCATCTGCGGTGGCAGTAATTTCGCCCTTGTCAACATAAACAAGCTCCCAGAAATTATGATTTTCACCATAATATTTAAAATCTTTGGAATATTCAAAATAATGAACCGAAAACAACTTTCCGATTTCCAGTGCAGTATTCAGGTTGTGACCCGTATAATCTGGCATTTGTATCACCTCCGACTTATTATCATATTATAAAAATAACAGAAAAACCTTAGCAATGCAAGCAATTTGCGACAATAATATAAAATAAAGTTATTTATTTGTAAATACATCAAAGAATTTATAATTTATAATGTATCAAAGAAGGAAAAAATAATTTTATGGCGAATAATATAAATGAACTATTTTGTCAAGAGAGGATTACAAAATGGATAAAAAAACAACACTTGTAGTTATGGCGGCAGGAATGGGCAGCAGATTTGGCGGTCTTAAACAGATTGCACCTGTTGGTCCGAATGGTGAAATAATTCTCGATTTTTCGGTGTATGATGCTGTTAAGGCGGGATTTGATAAGACGGTATTCATTATCAGACGTGATATCGAAAAAGACTTTAGGGAAATCGCAGGTCGCAGAATTGAGAAAATGACAGATGTTGACTATGTTTTTCAGGATATGGACTATCTTCCTGATGGTTTTTCTGTGCCCGATGGCAGAACAAAGCCCTGGGGTACGGGACACGCGGTGTTCTGCTGCGAAAATGCTGTTGACACGCCGTTTGCACTTATCAATGCTGATGATTATTATGGACAAAAGTCTTATAAAATTCTTCATGATAATCTTGTGGCAAATGATGAGACTTGTATGGTAGGCTTTTCGCTTGGCAACACGATTACCGAAAACGGCACGGTTTCCCGTGGTGTGTGTGATGTTCAGGACGGCTTTTTAAAGAGTGTTGTTGAACATACTGACCTTGATAAAAATAGTGGAATTCCGCTTGAAACTATTGTTTCAATGAATATGTGGGGGCTGATGCCTTCGGTATTTGAAAGAGTAAGAGAAGATTTTGTCAAATTCATGGCCAACCTTTCAAATCCTTTGAAGGAAGAGTTTTATATCCCATTTGTTATTGACAATATGATTAAGAACAAGGGTGAAAAGGTAAGAGTCCTTGAAACAGACGAAAAATGGTATGGTGTTACATATAAAGAAGATAAAGATACAGTTGTCGATGCAATGAAAAAATTTGTAGAGGACGGGTATTACGATGGAATTTAGTTTAAAGGAGATATGTGCACAGTTTAATGTTGAAACTACCATTGAAGGCTACGGAACTGGTCACATTAACGATACATACCTTTGTGAAG
Source organism: Clostridia bacterium (assembly GCA_045648175.1). GTDB lineage: Bacteria > Bacillota > Clostridia > Monoglobales > Monoglobaceae > SIG440. Next base: position 3,167 of record JAZRNN010000082.1, on the reverse strand, counting down.
CGGCACCCAGAGTTATCCTGCAGAGAATAAACATAAAGGTTTTTAAAAATCCTGATGAGGTTATGGAGAATATTTACAACGTAACCGAACATCTTAAAAAGAAAATAGAAAAAGCAGGGGGCAACCCTGACAGAGAAACCCTCAATGTTATTCGTACGAAGGACGGGATGAACTATTACAAACTGGATGATGAAAATTATTTCAGAATGTATAAGTTTGTTGAAGACAGTGTCAGCTTTGATATTGTTGAAAATCCTGTTCAGCTTTATCACGCAGGCACAGCATTTGGTAAATTCCAGAATATGCTTGACGATTATCCTGCAGATAAGCTATATGAGACAATTGTTGATTTTCATAATACACCCGAAAGGGTCAAACAGCTTGAGGCAGCAATCAGCAAAAATGCAGCAGGCAGACTTGTTGCTGTTAAGGATGAAGTAAATTTTGCTATTGATTATGCAAAGTATGCATCAAAAATTACAGACGAAATGGCAAAGGGCACAGTGCCCCTCAGAGTTACTCACAACGACACAAAGCTGAACAACGTACTTTTTGATAAGGATACTTTTGAGGGCGTTTGCGTTATTGACCTTGATACTGTTATGCCGGGCTCTGTTCTCTATGACTTTGGTGATGCACTCAGATTTGGTGCATCCAGCGGTACCGAGGACGAAACCGATTTAAGCAAAATCTGGTTTGACCTTGAAAAGTTCGAAGAATTTGCAAAAGGTTTCCTTGGTGAAACAGCTAAATGCCTCACCGAAAAGGAAATTGAGCTTCTTCCGATGTCGGCACTTCTTATGACATATGAATGTGGAATTCGTTTTTTGGCGGACTATCTTAACGGAGATACTTATTTTAAAGTTCACCGCGAACATCACAACCTTGATCGTGCAAGAACACAGTTTAAGCTGGTTAAGGATATCGAATCGAAATTTGATGATATGAAAAAGATTGTTGAAAAGTATATATAAAAACAAACGGCTGTCACCGCATTGGTGACAGCCGTTTTTGTGTGTTTAGAGCTTTTCAAAAAATGTTTTCATAACTTTAACAAGATTTTTTGCAGCAGCCGCAACAAATTCGGTATAGGTTAAGTGTGAACTTCCGTCAGCATTATCCGAGATAGAACGCAGAATACAGAAGGGTACATTGTTTTTATAAGCAACGTGTCCTATTGACGCCGCCTCCATTTCGCAGGCATACGAATCAAAGGTTTCTGCCAGATAACGTTTCTTGTCGGCGCTGTTTATAAACTGGTCGCCTGATGCTATTTTTCCGTAAAGTGTATGAATACCGTTTGCACTTGATGCGTCAAATAATATTTTTGATATGTTTGTATCACAAGGAATATCTACCATATTTATTCCTGAAATGTATCCAACAGGGTCGCCTAAAGGTGAGGTATCCATATCGTGCTGGACTACCGCACTTGCAATAACCACATCACATATATTAAGGGATTTTTCAAGTCCACCTGCCACACCGCTGTTAATAATGAATTCGGGCGAGTATTTAAGACACATTGTCTGCGTGCAGATTGCGGCATTAACCTTGCCTACACCGCTTACTGCCACAACAACGTATTTATCCCACAGCTTACCGCTGACAAATTCTATTCCGCTTATTATTTCTGTTTGCTTATTGGTCATCAGCTCTTTGAAATTGTTGACCTCAACATCCATTGCACCAATTATTCCTATCATTCGTATATACTCCTTTTTGGAAAGTTAATATAGTATATTTTACATTATTATAATGAAAATGTCAATCGACTTCCATACATAGCCAAGTCTTTATTACCTTGCCAAACATTGTAGAAAGATTCATACGTTCAACATCTTCTGTGGCAATGATATTGCAAACGGCGACTTTCTCATCACCTATTTTTAATGTTGCCTGACCTAACTTCTGATTTTTGCTAACAGGTGCTTTTATCGGCTCGTCAAAAGTAGTTGAAACCTCAATTTTATCCTGATTACCTTTTTTTACAATAAAGCTACACTTCGGATCGGCGGCTATGGCAACTGTTTCAGCCTTGCCTCCGGTGACATTCAACGGATTAAGCGAGCTGATTTTTTCTGATGCTTTTACTACTGAATAATTGGCAAAGCCGTAATCAAGAAGCCTTGTGGCGCTTGAAAAACGGTCAGTTGTGGTGGGTGCAGCAAGAATAACAGCAACAAGTTGCATTCCGTCGCGTTTTGCCGATGCAGAAAGACAGTATTTGGCAATCGAGGTAGAGCCGGTCTTGATTCCGTTTGCACCGTTATAAAATCGAATAAGTTTATTGGTGTTTGAAAGCCCAAATTCTCCGCCACGCAGAGTGTCCATCCATATGGTGCTGTAATCGGTAAATTTGGGGTGCTTCAGCAGTTGGCACGAAATTGTTGCAACATCACGCGCTGTGCTAAAATGCTCGGATGTTTCGTCAAGACCATTACAGTTTATAAAATGAGTGTTGGTGCAGCCCAGTTCTTTTGCGCGGTTGTTCATCATTTCAACAAAGGCAGATTCTGTTCCGGCAATATGCTCGGCCATTGCAACGGCGGCATCATTTCCCGATGCTATTACTATGGCTTTAAGCATATCTTCCACAGACATCTGCTCTCCAACTTCCAAAAAGACCTGCGAGCCACCCATTGATGATGCATATTCACTTGTGGTGACCATATCAGCAAGAGAAACTTTTCCCATATCAAGAGCTTCCATTATCAAAAGCATGGTCATCGTTTTTGTGACACTGGCTATTGGCAGCTTTTCATCGGCGTTTAGTTCATATAACACCTCGCCGGATGATTCTTCCATTAGTATTGCAGAAGGAGCATTTACAATCTGTGCTTCAACATCTGCGTTTACTTGGCTGACAATTTCAGCGAATACTGAGCTAGATGTAAAAATACCTACACATATAAAAATGCAGAACAAGCGTTTTACAGAATTCATAATTTCAAACCTTTCTATTAATATTATATGCTGAATAGTTATGAAAACTTTGGCAATAATATTACAAAAAAATTTAAGATTTTTTTTGCAAAAAGGTATTGACAAAGGAGAGTAAGTGTGTTAATATAGACGAGTTGTGCCGAACAAAGGCTGTCAGAAAAAACTTTTTAAAAAAGTTTCAAAAAAGTCTTGACAAGATGGTGTTTGGTGTGATATATTAG
>JAZRNN010000081.1:0-69841 GCA_045648175.1 Clostridia bacterium | reverse complement strand
GAGCATATCCTGTTCCTCCGTAATGGTTTCTAGGCAATTCCATTATATCGGATTTTGAACAAATATGCTCTCTTTTTTATCTTTTTCTTTATTTTTTATTGAGCTCTATTTGTTGGTCACCCCAACATTTATTATAGAGCCAAAACAAGGAGAATAACCTGAGTAGGTTATGCTCCTTGTGCTTTATATTCTTGGTTCGCCGTATTCTCTTTTCATTGCTGCCATAGAGACTACCCATTGTTTTTCAAATTTGCAAACATCAACGCCTTCTACAAGTTTACCATAGGCAATAGCTTTCCTTAAGGTACTTTCATTAAGCGTCCAAAGAGTAGTTGCATCACCGAATGCCATGAGTTCGTCAAAGGGCGTTTTGGCAACAACTCCGTTTCCACATAACTCGTCGCAGGATAAATCCAAATCTTCGTTCCATACAATTCCGTATTCGCCGACATCAATGGTTACGTCGGAAAATAAATGTGAGCCTTTTAATTCTTCAAAAGCAGGGATTTGCTTGAATAAGGGCTGTACATCATATATTTTAGTGCACCCTTCAGTAAATTGTACGCTTAAACGATAATCGGGAAGGGGAGATACATTTTTGATTTTGTGAAACATAAAATTCAACCTCCTTTCTCTAATCGTCAATGACTTTATTTCAAAAGGGATACTACTAGTAAGAAGTTACCCTATCAATTTGTATGTGTTATTTGTGTGAATTATAAAATAATATGAGTAAAGAGGATGAATTAAAAATTATAAAATACAGTAAAAAAGGGAACGAAACCAGAAATGTATTTAATTTGCGAGACTGTTATTCAAAAATCAGAATGCATTAGATTGTGCTTAGGCAAACAATGTCGGTTTAAGCAAAAGTGTTCTGAAATTTATTTTAATAGGAGGAGAATAGAAGAACAGTTTATTAAGAAAACATAATTAACAAAGAAGGGAACGATGAGCTGTAAGAAAATTAAAAAAAGTACATATAAATTCATGTGTAGCATAAAAATATTCATTATCTTTTCTGTGTGAACGTTCAACCTTTCCATTGTGTCTTGGCGTAAATGGTCGTATTAACTTGTGTTGTATGTTGTGCTTTTTTAGAGTTATTTCGAACAATGTAAGTTTCGGCTTGCCTACACTTAACCGATTGGTAAATTCCAGTCCATTATCAGTTTGTACGCAGTGTACAGGGAATTTAAATGCTTTTAGCATATGTTCGAGAAATATTACTGATGAATATGTACTGTGTTCTTCAAATGCCTCGACATATCTGAAACGAGAATATTCATCAATAGCTGTATATTGATAGAACTTACTACCTTTTGCATCTCCGACAATACATGCTTCTGGTACGAATTTCACATCGATTTGTATTCTTTGTCCGGGGTAAAGTTTTTTTTCATATGGTTTAGGGATGTACTTTGGATTAGGCGGTTTAACAGTCATTTGACCTTGTCTACGCAAAACACAATAAAGACCTGTCACAGAGCGAGAATATCCTCTTTGACGAAGATTTACCCAAAATACAACTAAACCTGCGTTGGTATTGCGTTTTCGCATATCGGCAATTAGTTTGAGTTCCTCGGGTGTGTGCTGATTCGGATGATGATGCGGTCTGTGCGACTTATCAGCTAAAGATTGTAGAGTTCCGTCATATCTTTTTCGCCATCGATAAACATATTGACGGTTTACTTTGTATCGAATTGCAGATATAGTTACACCATTTTTTAAAGAATATTCAATTATTGCTTGCCTAAACTTCATAGTTTGTGTTATAGTTTTCATATACGGAAACCTTTCTTTGTATAGTTTGGTGTGGTAACTTAACTATAACACATTTTGAAAAGTTTCCGTATTCTTTTTTACATAATATTTTGCGAGGATTGAAAATCGTCTCAAAATGTTATGTCATGTAACACATCTATTGTAAACCTACACTTTTCAATGTAAAAATATAAACAGTAAAGGCGAAAAATATTGACTTTTGGATAATTGCGTGATATAATTTTTTCATAATTACACTTTTTTGTTTTTAGAGGTGAACCGTCATGAAAGCGTTAGAAGAAAAGATACTGAACGAGGGTACGGTTTTGCCCGGTGATATACTTAAAGTTGACTGTTTTTTAAACCATCGCCTTGATGTTCCGTTTCTTTTGGAAATGGGCAAGGAAATTGCCAGGCTTTATGAAAATCAGCAGGTTAACAAAATTCTAACTATTGAAACATCGGGTATTCCTATTGCATTTGCAACAGCACAGTTTATGAATGTCCCGGTTGTTTTTGTTAAAAAGAATAAATCCGGAAATATTTCTGATTCGGTTTATTCGTCAAGGGTTACATCATTTACGCGAAAAAATGTGTATGATGCCGTGATAAGTAAGGAGTTTTTGGATAGCAAGGATTCCGTGCTTATTATAGACGATTTTCTTGCAAAAGGAAATGCCTTGAACGGGCTGATGGATATTGTAAATCAGGCAGACGCAGAATTGGTTGGTTGTGCCATTGCTATTGAAAAAGGTTTTCAGGGCGGTGGAGATGAGTTAAGAGAAAAAGGTGTACGTGTTGACTCTTTGGCAATAATAGAGTCAATGACAGATTCGTCTTTAACATTCCGCAAATAAATTTGTATGTAAAGTTTATTTACATAAATATTTTTATGCCAAATAAGGCAGGGAGGTTATTAACTTATGAAGAAGGTACTTTCAATTCTTCTGGTTACCGTAATGCTCGTAGCATCTTTAGCTATGCTCACAGGTTGCGGCGACAAAAACGCAAACGCTGATTTCAAGATTGGTTTCATTTTCTTGCACGATGAAAACTCAACATACGACAAGAACTTCCTTGAAGCAGCAGAAGCAGCTACTGCAGAGCTTGGACTCAAGCCCGATCAGGTTATTTTCAAGACAAACATTCCTGAAGGTAACGAATGTTACGAAGCGGCAGCAGACCTGGCAGATCAGGGTTGTAACATTGTTTTTGCAAACAGCTTCGGCCACGAGCCCTATATGTTGAAGGCTGCTAAAGAATTCCCTGAGGTTGAATTCTGTCATGCTACCGGAACTACTGCTCACACTGAAAATGTTGCTAACTTCCACAATGCATTTGCTTCAATCTACGAAGGCAGATACCTTGCAGGTATCGCTGCTGGTATGAAGCTTAACGAAATGATCGAAAGCGGCAAAATCACTGCTGACCAGGCTAAAATGGGTTATGTAGGTGCATACACATATGCAGAAGTTGTTTCAGGTTATACTTCATTCTACCTTGGCGCAAAATCAGTTTGTCCCAGCGTAACAATGGAAGTTCAGTTTACAGGAAGCTGGTATGACGAAGCTCTTGAAAAAGAAGCTGCTACAAAGCTCCTTAGCAACAACTGTGTACTCATCAGCCAGCATGCTGACTCAATGGGTGCCCCCACAGCTTGTGAAAATGCAGGTGTTCCCAACGTTTCTTATAACGGCAGCACACAGAGCGCTTGCCCCAATACATTTATCGTTTCTTCAAGAATCGACTGGGCTCCTTACTTCAAGTACATCATCAATGCTAAACTTAATGGTGAAGCAATTGTTGCTGACTGGTGCGAAGGCTTTGAAGCAGGTTCTGTTAAGCTGACAGACATCAACGAAGCTGTTGCCGCTGAAGGCACAAAGGAAGCTTTGGAAGATGCAAAGGCTAAGCTTATTGCAGGAGAAATTCATGTATTTGACACAAACAACTTCACAGTTGGCGGTGCAAAGCTTGATTCTTACCTTGCAGACGTTGATACAGACCCAGAATACGCTAAGGATACAGAAGTTATAGCTGATGGCTATTTCCATGAATCTGAATTCCGCAGTGCTCCTTACTTCGATCTCCAGATTGACGGTATCACATTGCTCAACAGCGCATTTTAATTAAATTTTTAGTATAGGGCGGGGTATCTCTCCGCCCTATATTAGATTAAACCTTGTGTTTTGTGATGAACAGAGGGGTGTGTTTATCACAAAACATAGGATTTTTTAATACAGGAGATGGCTATGGAACAAAATATTGCTCTTGAACTTAAAAATATTACTAAAACCTTTGGCAGTGTTGTTGCGAATAAAAACGTTTCTCTCAAGGTGAGAAAGGGCGAAATCCTTTCCATTCTGGGAGAAAACGGAAGTGGTAAAACAACACTTATGAATATGGTTTCGGGTATTTATTATCCTGACAGCGGCCGTATTTTTGCTGATGGCAAGGAAGCTGTAATTGCATCGCCCAAGGATGCCTTTAATTATAAAATCGGTATGATTCATCAGCATTTTAAGCTTGTAGATGTTTTTAATGCTGCCGAAAATATTGTTTTGGGCCTTGAAGATGAGAAAGGCTTTGATATGCCTAAATATATTGAAAAAATTAAGGAGATAACCTTGCAGTACGGGTTTGAACTTGACCCGTATAAGAAGATATATGAAATGTCGGTATCCGAAAAGCAGACAGTTGAAATTATCAAGGTTCTTTTCAGAGGGGCAGACATTTTAATTCTTGACGAGCCTACTGCAGTTCTTACACCTCAGGAAACTGTTAAGCTGTTTAAAGTTTTGAGAAATATGCGTGAAAGCGGCAAAGCGATTATTATCATTACTCACAAGCTCCACGAGGTGCTTTCGCTTTCGGATAATGTTGCTGTTTTGCGTAAGGGCGAGTATATAGGCACGGTGAAAACTTCTGAGACCAACGAGGCAGAGCTTACCGAAATGATGGTGGGCAAGAAAATTTCTTTGAATATTGAACGCAGTGATGCAGTTAACTGTAGCGACCGTTTGATTGTAGAAAATATCAGTTGTATAAACCGTGAAGGAACAAAGCTTTTAGACAATGTTTCATTTACTGCGCGTTCGGGAGAAATTCTTGGTATAGCCGGTATTGCCGGAAGCGGTCAGCGTGAGTTGCTTGAAGCTATTGCGGGTCTTCAGCATCTGGACAATGGTAGTGTTATTTACAACAACCCCAAAACTAAGAAATCAGAAAATCTTCGTGATAAAACACCGCTTGAAATTCGCCAAATGGGCGTAAAGCTGGCATTCGTGCCCGAAGACAGGTTGGGTATGGGTTTGGTTGGCAATATGGATATTGTTGACAATATTATGCTGAGGAGCTATAAAAAGGGAGATTCGGTGTTTCTGCAGAGAAAAGGCCCCAAAAGTCTTGCAGAAGATATTGTTCAGCGTCTTGAAGTTGTGACCCCTTCAGTCAGTACCCCCGTAAGAAGACTTTCAGGCGGAAACGTACAGAAAATTCTTGTAGGCAGAGAAATTGCGTCTTCTCCAACGGTGCTTATGGCAGCTTATCCGGTGAGAGGTCTTGATATTAACTCATCCTATACCATATATAATTTGCTGAACGAGCAAAAGAAAAAAGGTGTAGCGGTTATTTTCGTTGGTGAGGACCTTGATGTTTTGATTGAATTGTGTGACAGAATTATGGTTATAGGCTCCGGAAGAATTACCGGTATTGTAGATGGAAGAAACACGACAAAAGAAGAAATCGGTATACTGATGACGAAATCGGTTGATGAAAATGCAGAAGAGGAGGGATGCGGCAATGAGTAAAATAGATAAATTTGTTTTAACAACATTTGTCAATTCCCTTGGCCATATTATTAAGCGTGACGATATTGTATGGTGGAAGGCCTGGATTATCAGAATTATTTCTGTACTCCTTGCTTTGGTGGTATGTGGCTTTGTGACGATTTCACTTACCGACCTTAACCCATTGGAAATGTATGTAACTATGGTTGATGGTGCAATAGGTACACCGCGTCTTGCGTGGAACCTATTGCAAAACACAGCAATTCTTCTATGTGTATCTTTGGCAGTTACACCGGCATTTAAAATGAAATTCTGGAATATTGGCGGTGAGGGTCAGATTTTGATTGGTGGCTTAGCTACGGCAACCTGTATGATTTTTCTTGGCGGAAAACTTCCGTCGCCGGTACTGATACCTATAATGTTTATTGCAAGTGTTGTTTCAGCATCTATCTGGGGTTTAATTCCTGCTTATTTTAAAACGCGTTTTAATTCCAACGAAACGCTTTTTACTCTGATGATGAACTATGTGGCAATACAATTTGTTGCTTATTTTACCCTTGAGTGGTCTGTGCCTAAGGGTTCGGGTACTCCAAGAACGTTGAACTTTGGTCAGCTTCCCACAATTTTGGGGCAAAAATATCTGATTAATATTTTGATTGTTGTTGTGCTTACTGTTTTAGTGTATTTTTATTTGAAATACAGCAAGCAGGGATACGAAATATCTGTAGTCGGCGAAAGCGAAAAGACCGCAAGATATATCGGCATTAATGTGAAAAAGGTTATTTTAAGAACTATGGCAATATCAGGTGCTCTTTGCGGTATTGCGGGATTTCTACTTGTTGCAGGAACAGACCATTCTCTGAAAAGCGACACTTCAGGCGGAAGAGGCTTTACGGCAATTATGGTTTCGTGGCTAGCTAAATTCAACCCGATTTTTATGATTTTGACATCTCTTTTAATTGTATTTTTGCAAAAGGGTGCTTCAAAAATTTCTGAGGTATACAGACTTAATTCTTCGTTTTCAGATATTATAACTGGAATTATAATATTCTTTATTATAGGCTCGGAATTCTTTATTAACTACAGAATTAAGTTCAACAAAAAGGAGGAGAATGTATGATTATAACTATTATTCAGCGTGCAGTTATGCAGGGAACTCCTTTGTTGTTTGGTTCAACCGGAGAAATTCTTACCGAAAAATCAGGACATTTAAATCTTGGTATTCCTGGTATTATGTATGTTGGTGCAATCAGTGGTGTTGCGGGTGCGTTTATCTATGAACAAAGCCTGACAAACCCTGCAATGCTTAATCCTTTTCTTGCAGTTATTATTCCGTTGATTTGTTCACTGATTGGTTCTACACTGATGGGACTGATTTATTGTTTCCTGACAGTAACTTTAAGGGCTAATCAAAATGTTACAGGGCTTGCTCTCACAACATTCGGTATAGGTATCGGCAACTTTTTTGGCGGCTCGTTAATTAAATTGGTTGATTCCGATGTGCCCTCTATTGCACTTTCAAATACCAGCACAGCATTTAAAACCCAATTGCCGTTTGCTGATAAGCTTGGGTGGTTTGGAGATGTGTTTGTGTCTTACGGTTTTTTGGTATATGTGGCTATTGCTGTGGCACTTGTTTCGTCATTTGTGCTTAACAAAACCCGTATGGGTCTGCATCTGAGAGCCGTGGGTGAAAGCCCTGAAACAGCCGATGCTGCAGGTATAAATGTTACCCGTTACAAATATCTTGCTACTTGCATAGGCAGTGCCATTGCAGGCCTGGGCGGATTATACTATGTAATGGACTATGCCAATGGTGTATGGTCAAACAATGGTTTTGGAGACAGAGGATGGCTGTCGATTGCACTTGTTATATTCTCAGTATGGAGACCGTCTATCAGTATTCTTGGCTCCATTCTGTTTGGGTTTTTATATGTAATCCCGACTTATATCCCCAACATCAGTGTAAGTGCTAAAAAGCTTTTTGAGATGCTGCCTTATGTTGTTACCATTCTCGTACTGATTATTACAAGTATGAGAGACAAAAAAGAAAATCAACCCCCGGCAGCACTTGGATTACCTTATTTCCGAGAAGAACGGTAATGAACAATCCCGGAATTTTACCATTCCGGGATTTGTTTTTGTACTTAATTAAAATAGTAAAAAACAGAGGTGATTTAAATGAAAAAATACATCAGTTTAATGATATGTATATTGTGTATATTTATGACGGCTTGTGGTGATACAACTGCTGAAAAGAATTTGTGGGAGACTGCGACATATACTGAGGATGCCAAACTTGGAAATGGAGTAAAAGTTGTAACAGTAGACGTTGTTGCGGAAGATAAAACGGTAACATTTACCATTAATACAGATAAAGAAACTCTGGGAGAAGCATTATTGGAACACGGACTTATTTCGGGCGAAAAAGGTCCTTATGGCCTTTATGTTAAGGTGGTTAATGGCATTACGGCTGACTATGATATAAACCAAAGCTATTGGTCGCTGACAAAGAACAGTGGATATATGCAGACCGGTGTGGATAGCACACAAATTTCTGACGGCGAGCATTATGAACTTACTTATATGAAATAGAATTGAGAATAAAAAAATCCTGTCTTATGACAGGATTTTTTTGGAGCTACCTAGCAGAGTCGAACTGCCGACCTCATCCTTACCAAGGATGCGCTCTACCTACTGAGCTAAGGCAGCATAAGTGGCGATCCGGATGGGGCTCGAACCCACGACCTCCAGCGTGACAGGCTGGCATTCTAACCAACTGAACTACCGGACCAAATTAAGACCACTAAAAAATGATACCACAAAGTTTGCTAAATGTCAAGATAAAATATAAATATTTAGCTAATAAAAATTCTTTATTTATATTTGCAAAACATATAAAATGTGGTATAATGAATTCAAAGTGTGAATCTTTAACTAAGTTTGCTCTGTGGGCAAGTGAAGTTATCTTCAATAGTGAAGTTTGCAAGATATGTGAAGTTCTTTGTTCTCAATATATGGGTTGAAAGAGGCGTGGCTCTTTCGGGAATATTGGTTATTGTTGCATCACTGACATTTGTTATGTGTACAGGCCAGTCAAGTGGTGCAAAATACAGATTCTGGACAATAATAAATATGGTATTATGGAGCATTTATGATATTGCTGCACCGGCATATCCATCATTGGTTATACATGTATCATTGCTTGTGTTTACCGTGATTGGGATGGTTATTCATGATAGAAAACAATAGTTCTATTAAATAAGAAAATGGAGTTGATAATATGGAAAAAGCTCAGGAATTTAAAGTTAAGTTAAGCAAGATTATAGGCGAGTTTAAGCTTGAAGAGATTTTTGTGGCAGACAAGGATGTTTTAATTGAAACAACCGATGTTAACCGCCCGGGATTGCAGATTGCAGGTTTCTTTGACTATTTTGAGCCAAAGCGAATTCAGGTTATGGGTATGGTTGAAAACACTTATCTTTCAACGCTTGACTCTAAAGAGAGATATAAGAGAATAGAAGAATTTTTCAGTAAGAAAATCCCTGTTGCTGTTGTAACCAGAGGAATGGAAATCTTCCCTGAAATGCTGGAGATTGCAGAAAAATATCAGATAAATATTTTAAGAACTTCATTGAGCACATCTGCCTTTATGAGTGCGCTTATTGCATTTTTGAATGTGGAACTTGCACCCAGAATTACACGTCACGGTGTTTTGGTTGAGGTTTATGGTGAAGGTATCTTGATTTTAGGTGAAAGCGGAATAGGTAAAAGTGAGGCTGCGGTTGAACTTATGAAGCGCGGACACCGTCTTGTTGCTGATGATGCTGTTGAAATCAGACGAGTATCTTCAAAGACTTTGGTTGGAAGCTCGCCCGAGATTATAAGGCACTTCATTGAAATGCGTGGTATAGGCATTATTGATGTAAAGAAGATTTTTGGTATGGGTGCCGTAAAGGATACCGAAAAGATTGACCTTGTAATTCAGCTTGAAACCTGGCAAAAGGACAAACAGTATGACAGACTTGGTCTTGTTGATAATTATACTGAAATTTTAGGAATAAATGTTCCATCACTTACAATACCTATCCGTCCCGGCAGAAATCTTGCGGTTATTTTTGAAATTGCCGCAATGAACAACCGTCAGCGTCGTATGGGATATAACGCAGCAGAAGAACTTAATAACCGTCTTATTGAACAGATGGGTGCAGAAGAGGATTAATTAATGAAAATTTTGACAGATATTCACACACATACAAACGTATCTTCCCATGCATACAGCACTCTTTATGAAAATATGTGTGCGGCAAGGGATAAGGGGCTTGAACTTGTTGCGATGACCAATCACGGCCTTTCAATGCCCGATTCACCTCATTGGTGGCACTTTGTATACTTTAAGGCGATTCCACGCGTTATTGAAGGAGTAAAACTTTTGTGCGGCACCGAGGCAAATGTGACAGACCGTTCGGGCGAACTTGATATGCCATCTTCAATACTTGGACTTATGGAATTGGTTATCGCGTCAATTCATAACGATACTTATCACGAAGAAAAGGGCGGCGACCATACCGAAACATGGTTGAATGTAATTGATAACCCTTATGTTGATATACTTGGGCATATAGGCTCGCCCGATTATCTTTTTGATATAGATAAAGTAGTTCCCTATGCCAAGGAAAGGAATGTGTGTATAGAAATCAATAATCACACATTTATATCAAGACCGCAGAATGTGGAGCGGTGCCGTGAGATAGCCCTTGCTTGCAAAAAGTACGGTGCACCGATAGTTGTAAATTCGGATGCTCATTTTATGGCGGGAATCGGGCATATTAAAAATGCGGTTGATATGCTTGAAGAGATGGACTTCCCTGAATATTTAATTATGAATTTAAATGCCGAAAGATTCATAAAATATATATCGGCAAAGAAAAACCGAAGTTTTGAGTTTAAAACCTTTGATGAATAATCCGAAAGGCGATATAAATTATGCGTGAAATTTTTGAAAATATTCTTGGTAAGAAAAATGTTCTTACAGACGAGCCTATGAGCCGTCATACTACTTTTAAAATAGGTGGTAGGGCAGATTGGTTTTTAACGCCTGACACAAAGGAACAGTTGTCGCAGACCCTTAAAGCGATAAACGAGGCAGGTCTTCCGTGCTTTATATTGGGGAATGGTTCTAACTTGCTTGTGGGCGACAAGGGGGTTCGCGGGGCAGTTGTCTGCCTTAAAAATATGGATTCGATAAGAGTCTATGGTGATAAGATTTACGCAGAGGCAGGTGCGATACTGTCACGGGTGTCAACTGCTGCGGTTGGTGCAGGGCTTACGGGGACAGAATTTTCGTCAGGAATTCCGGGTTCGGTTGGCGGTGCCGTTTATATGAATGCAGGGGCATATGACCACGAAATGAAGGAAATAATAAAATCAGTAGAGTATATGGATATGCAGGGGAATTTTTATGAAATCCCCGCAGATGAATGTGAATTTGGATATCGAACGAGCAAGTTTGCGTGCGGTAATTATATAATTCTTGGCTGCACGTTAAAATTAAAACCCGGTAATGTTGATAAAATAAAGGCACAAATTGCTGATTATACACAGCGTAGAGTATCAAAACAACCTATTGAAAAACCAAGTGCAGGCAGTACATTTAAACGGCCGACGGGTTATTTTGCAGGCCCACTTATTGAACAGGCGGGACTTAAAGGTTATTCTATAGGGGGCGCTCAGGTGTCTGAAAAGCACGCAGGCTTTGTTATTAACACTGGCGGTGCAACGGCACAAGATGTTTTTAATCTGATTGAACATATCAAAAAAACTGTTTATGAAAAATCAGGAGTTATTCTTGAACCAGAAGTCAAGATGATTGGTGAATTTTAAAAACTACCGGAGGGGGGACACCGCAGATGAAATCTTTTTCAAAAAGGACCAAAGAAGCCTTATGCCGCATAGACTGCGGTGAGCTTTGTTGCTGCGAGGCCGAGATGATGGGAATCATTATGTTTGCCGGAAAGTTTAAGGGTAATCAGGTAAGAGTATCCCTTGAATGTCGTGAAGCTATTGAACGATTCGGGATGCTACTTAAAAATTGCCTTGATGTCGAGATTACAATCGAAAGCCTTAAAAGTAGCTTTTTTTGTACTTTGGATGATAAAAGAATTCTTTCAAAAATACTTGAATATGAACTTTCAACATCCGAAATTGCAGAAACCTTTGTAAAATCGGAATGTTGCCGTGGTGCCTTTTTGAGAGGTGTATTTTTGGGCGGCGGAACCTTGACCGACCCGCAAAAAACATATAATATGGAAATTGTCACATACAGCAAAAGAATTCACGACCAATTCAAAAATCTTTTGCAGGAGATGGGACTTGCTTTAAATAGTATTGTGAAAAAAAACAGCTATGTACTTTATACAAAAAACAGCGACATAATATGTGATGCTCTTGCTTATATGGGGGCATTTGGGTCGCAGATGGAAATTTTAAATATAAAAATCGAGCGTGAGGTCAGAAGCAACCTGACCCGGACATCAAACGGTGAGACGGCAAATATGGATAAGGTAATTGAGGCATCCAGCAGGCATTTGACGGCAATCACCAAAATAGAAGACAGAATTGGGCTTGACAATCTTCCTGAAGAACTCAGGGAGATTGCTGTTATGCGAAAGGAAAACAAGGATTTAAGCCTTGTTGAACTTGGTAAAAGACTTACACCGCCACTGTCAAAATCAGGGGTAAACCACCGACTTAAAAAGCTTCTTGATGTTGCAGAAAAACTTTGAGATAAAGAAAGAAAAGGTACAATAATATGGCATTTGCACATTTACATACGCATACAGCCTTCAGCCTTCTTGATGGTGAAGGTACAATAAAGAAAATTCTTGACCGTGCCAAAGAGCTTGGACAAACAGCCATGGCAATAACCGACCATGGGTGTATGTTTGGCGTTATTGACTTTTATGAATATGCAAAAAGTATCGGTATAAAGCCGGTTTTAGGGTGCGAGGTATATGTTGCGGCACGTGGACGACACGACAAAATCCATGAGCTTGATTCGTCAAGCTCTCACCTTATTTTGCTTGCGAAAAACAATGAGGGTTATAAAAACCTGATGAACATAGTATCAATCGGTTATGTTGACGGTTTTTATTATAAACCTCGTATAGATATGGAGGTTCTTCGTCAAAACAGCGAGGGTATAATTGCACTGAGTGCCTGTATGATAGGCGTGCTTTCAAAAAAAATATTAAACGGTGACTACGAGGGTGCAAAGTCTTCTGCACTTGAGTTTGTTGATGTTTTTGGAAAAGAGAATTATTTTATAGAAATTCAGGATCACGGAATTTTTGAACAAAAAATGCTCAACCGTGAGCTTATCCGGCTTGCAAGGGAACTTGATTTAGGGATTGTTGCAACCAATGACATACATTATGTAAAAAGAGAGGATGCAGAGTTTCAAGACATCCTGATGTGTATTCAGATGGGCAAAACAGTAACAGATGATGACAGAATGAAAATGACCACTCAGGAAATGTTTGTAAAATCCGAGGATGAAATGAACGAGCTTTTTTCATATATCCCTGAAGCCATTGAAAACACTCAAAAAATTGCAGATTTATGCAATGTTGATATTGAATTTGGCAAGCTTCATCTTCCTGAATTTGCCCTTCCAGAAGGCTATACGTCACCACAGTATTTGCGCCGGCTTTGCCTTAAGGGCTTTGAAAAGAGATATCCTGATGCGGACGATAGTCTTCGCAAGCGACTTGAATATGAGCTTAGCACCATCGAGGCAATGGGTTATGTAGATTACTTTTTGATTGTATGGGATTTTATTCATTTTGCGCGTGAAAACGGAATTATGGTAGGTCCGGGTCGAGGCAGTGCCGCAGGAAGTATAGTTTCATACTGCCTTGAAATTACCAACATTGACCCGATAAAGTATGAGTTGATTTTTGAACGATTTCTCAACCCCGAACGTGTAACAATGCCAGATATTGATATAGACTTTTGTTACGAACGCCGAGGCGAGGTAATTGACTATGTAAATAAAAAGTACGGCAAAGACAAAGTTGCTCAGATTGTCACTTTTGGAACTATGGCGGCAAAGCTTGCGATACGTGACACCGGCAGGGCTCTTGATATGCCATACAGCTTTGTCGACAGTGTAGCAAAGCAAATTCCAAATGAACTTAATATTACCATCAAGGGTGCACTTGAGGAAAATAAACAACTTAAATTTATGTATGATACCGACCCTCAGGTTAAGCGTTTGATTGATATTTCTTCAGAATTTGAGGGATTGCCAAGGCATACATCAACCCACGCCGCAGGGGTGGTTATAACTCGTGAGCCGGTGCAGACATATGTTCCGCTTTCAAGAAATGATGATGTTATAACAACCCAGTTTACAATGACAACAATCGAGCGTTTGGGACTACTAAAGATGGACTTTCTTGGACTTCGTACCCTTACTGTAATACGTGATGCTGTAAACAATATAAAGCTGACCCACGGGATTGATATTGATATGGACAGCGTAGATATGACTGACCCCGAGACCTTTGCGCTTATCTCTAAGGGCGACACCGATGGCGTATTTCAGCTTGAAAGCGGCGGTATGAAGGAGTTTATGAAGGAACTCCAGCCAAGCTCGATTGAAGATGTAATTGCGGGTATTTCGTTATACAGACCGGGCCCGATGGATTCCATCCCCCAATATATTGCAAATAAAAACAGCGGCAACATAAAATATAAGCATCCTATGCTTGAGCCGATACTCAATGTAACCTATGGCTGTATAGTATATCAGGAGCAGGTTATGCAGATTGTGCGTGAGCTTGGCGGTTATTCGCTGGGACGTGCCGATTTAGTGCGTCGTGCAATGTCTAAAAAGAAGACCGATGTGATGGAGCAGGAACGCAAAAACTTTGTCTATGGTATAAAGAATGATGCAGGCGAGACGGAGGTTGAAGGTGCAATCAGCCGTGGCATTGATGAAAAGATTGCGGTTTCAATCTTTGATGAAATGATGGATTTTGCAAAGTATGCCTTCAACAAGTCGCACGCGGCGGCATATGCTTTTGTTTCATATCAGACAGCCTGGCTTAAATGCCACTATCCAACAGAATTTTATGCTGCGTTGCTAACCAGTGTTTTGGGTAATTCAACCAAGATTACCAAACATATAAACGAGGCGAAAAAACGTGGAATAAAACTGTTGCCACCCGATATAAACAAAAGCTTTACCAGCTTTGTTCCTGAAGGCAAGGATATCCGTTTTGGACTTGCGGCTATAAAGAATGTAGGCTCGTCATTTATTGACGATATGGCAAAAGAACGCGAGGAAAACGGAGAGTTCACCTCGTTCCGTGAGTTCTGCAAACGAATGGCACCTAAAAAGCTGAATAAGCGTCTTGTAGAATCGTTGATAAAGAGCGGAGCGTTTGACAGCCTTGACCTTCATCGCTCGGTACTGCTTAGCGTTTATGAAAGTGTTATTGATTCTGCTGTTCGTGAACAGAAGAATGCGGTTGAAGGTCAGCTTGACTTCTTCAGCCTGTTTGAAGAAGAGGATGTTGTGATAAAAGACGATTTTCCCACTTTTGCCGAAATGCCCAAGCGTGATTTACTGAATGCCGAAAAGGAATATATGGGCGTGTATGTATCAGGCCATCCACTTGACGGACTTGAGGATGTGATTAATCGTAATTCCAGCACCAACCTCCTTGAAATTACAGAAAATGAAGATGGCAAGTTTGCATCCGATATGAAGGTTAAAATAGGCGGAATGATATCAAAACGCCGCGAACAGCTGACAAAACGCGGTGACCTTATGCTCTATATAACCTTTGAAGACCTGACGGGTGAGATAGAAGTTATTGTGTTCCCATCTCAGGTTAAAAGGTTTGATCCAGTTCTTCAGGAAGAAAATATATGTCTTCTTAAGGGGAATCTTGATATTCAGGAAGAAAGACTGCCTAAAATCAGGCTTGAAGAAATTGAACTTCTTGATACCTCGGTTCTTGATTTTAAGAAGCTTTATCTTAAATTGAGGTCAGATGAAAAAGAAAAGCTTGATAAAGTTAAGGCTATTCTCAGCGGTGAAAGCGGTTTGGTACCTGTTTTGATTTATTATGAGGATACAAAAGAAACCTTGCAGGCACCACGGTCAATGTGGATTAAAAATGATAAATGCATCCCTGCTCTTATAGGAGTTTTGGGAGAAGATTCTGTTAAAAAAGTAAAATAATCGGAGGTTAGATGACCTTGACAAAGTACTTAATTAAAAGATTGACTGGCGGATGTGATATTACATCCGCTGAAGTGCGGACAAAAGTTTGTATGACCGCAGGCATAATGGGAATTATATGCAATTTTGTACTGTTTATTCTTAAATTTGTGATAGGTGCCTCTATGCGTAGTATTGCAATAGTATCCGATGCGTTTAATAATCTTTCGGATATGGGGTCGTCTGTTGTGACAATAATTGGTGCAAAACTCAGCCGCAAAAAACCTGATAAGGAGCATCCCTTTGGTCATGGCAGATACGAATATATATCATCACTTATTGTATCCTTTATTATAATTTTAGTAGGTGTTGAACTTTTTAAAGGGTCTGTGCAAAAAATCATTCATCCCGCAGGTATCATAATGTCACCGTGGCTTGTGGGATTTCTTTGCCTTTCTTTGCCGGTAAAATTTTGGATGTACCGATTTAATAATGCTATGGGCAAAGCTGTTAATTCAAGCGCCGTCCTTGCTACAGCAAAAGACAGCCTTAATGATGTTCTGGCGACCTCGGCAGTTATTTTCACCTCAGTCGCAGGAAAATTTATTGATTTTCCGCGACTTGACGGCATAGTGGGTACTGTTGTGTCGCTGATGATTATATATTCGGGTTTTGGCATTACATCTGATACAATAGGACTTTTACTGGGTACAACCCCTGATCCTGAACTGAGTAAGTATATACGCACTATGGTAATGGAGGCCGAAGGTGTTGTTGGGGTACACGACTTAATTGTGCACGATTATGGCCCTGGCAGAGTTCTTGCATCTGTTCATGCGGAGGTTCCCGATAACTGTGATGTGGTTGAAATTCACGAGGTTATTGATGCATTGGAGCATAAAATTAATGATGAACTTGACATTCATATTGTAATTCATATGGACCCTATTTCTGTAGATTGCGAATATACAGCAGAAACAAAGCTTCGTGTGCAGGAAATTGTAAAATCAATTGATGAAAGAATGAACATTCACGATTTCCGCATAGTTGACGGAAACAATAACATTAATCTTATTTTTGATATTGAAGTGCCGGCCGACGTTGGCGATACAGATGCATTAAAGGCAGAAATATCTGAAAGACTCGCAGAACTTGATAGCCGATTTAATGCTGTCATAGATATTGATACGCTGTTTTGCTGATAAAATTGTATATAATATCACGTAAAGTACTTGCAAACTTGCCTTAAATATAGTATAATTAATGTAAGGAAACATAAGTGTGTTTTCTGAAAGATTATCGGAACGGAGGCAAGAAGTATGAAGTATAACGTAATATGCAAAAAAGTGGAATTATCTGACAGCAGAAAAGAAAAGCTGTTGAGCAAAGTGAAAAAGCTTGACAAGTTTTTTGATGCAGACCTGGAATGTAAGATTCTGATTGCAGAGCAGAAAAATGAAATAGTTATGGAAATTACATTCATAAACAAAGGCTTTGTTTTCAGAGCAGAGGCACGCAACAAAGATCTTCTGATTGCCGCTGATGACTGTTTGGCTAAGCTTGACAGACAGATTAGAAAAAACAAGACAAAACTTGCAAAACACTTGCGCCAGCCCGGCATTGAGAGTTATGCATCAGTTGTTGAAACCGTTGATGATATTCTGGACGAGGATAAAGAGTTCAACATCATTAAGAAAAAGAAGATTGAATCCAAGCCTATGACCGCAGAGGAGGCGGTTCTTCAAATGAATATGCTTGACCATGATTTCTTTATTTTCCGTCAGGCTGACACAATGAAGCTTGAGATTGTTTACAAACGCAAAGACGGTGACTATGGCCTTATTGAAGTAGAATAATATAAATTTAAAGCCTTGCAAAACTTCGGTTTTGCAAGGCTGTTACAATGTATTTGAAAAAAGTTTACACAGGGTGACAAAAATGGTTAGAAGAAATATAAAAACAATTATTGCGGTTTTAGTGCTTATTTTGAATGTATCTGGCTGCAAAAAGGCAGAAGAGGTTGTTCCTGTATTTACTGAAACAGTAAATGAAACAATCTCTATTTTGGCACTTGGAGATAATTTGCTGCATATGCCGGTGATTAATAGTGGAAAGAAAGCGGACGAAACATATGATTATACACATTTCTTTGACAAGCTGCAACCTGAAATCCGCGATGCAGATATTTCGGTCATCGGGCAGGAAACCGTTTTTGCCGGCAAGGAGATGGGTTATTCAGGATATCCGCTTTTTAATTCACCGTCGGATATGGGAAAAACATTGGTAAACGAGGGGTTTGATGTTGTTCTGCACGCATCAAATCACGTTATGGACAAGTTGACTGTGGGCATTGAAAATACTTTGGCGTTTTGGACAAATTATCCGGATGTAACTGTTCTTGGAATTAACGAAAGCGAGATGGATAAGTACACAATTGATATAAAAGAAGTAAAGGGCGCAAAGATTGCCATGCTTAACTATACTTATGGCACAAATGGTATTGCGATTCCTGCCGATAAGGAATATCTCGTTAATCTGATTGATGAAGAAAAAATTCATTCAGATGCCAGATATGCAGAAGAAAATGCTGACTTCACAATTGCATTTATGCATTGGGGAACAGAGTATTCAATTTCACCCGACCTAGTTCAAAAGGATTTAGCCGAAAAAATGTGTCAATGGGGTGTTGATTTGATAATTGGCTCACATCCCCACGTGATTGAACCTGTAGAGTGGATAACAAGTGAAAATGGTAACGAAATGCTTGTGTATTATTCCCTTGGAAATTTTGTGTCACGTCAACTTGAGGCACGCAATCTCCTGGGTGGTGTTGCAGACGTAACTCTTACTTATGACGGAGAGGATGTAGTAATATCGGATTATTCTTTTATGCCAATTGTCACACATTATGACACAACATATACGATATTTGATGTTTATCCCTTAAAGGAGTATTCAAATGACATTGCAGTGGGGCATGGTGTTGCCACGCACGATGGTGCTGTCAGCGTAGAACGTTTCCGCAATATGGTTGATGAAACTTTTGAGGGCTATGATGTGAGTGTTTTGGAATATTAGTGTTTTGCTGATACTAAGGAAATTATATATTTGAGGAATTGTATATGAAAAAATTATTATTAACCTTTACAACAACTGTTCTTCTTTTTGTTTTGGTGGCATGCCAAACAAAAACAATTACAAATGTAGAGCACACAATAGGCTTTTATAATTTGTTTGGTGAAACCACAAAAATTGTGATGAAAAATATAGATTTTGGCGATGTTCAAGGGGTTCAAAAAGGAAACCAAACAACTTACACATTTGATTGCGCTAATAATACAGAGGGTTTTGTGAAAAAACAACTTGTTTTTTATAATGATGTCTTAATGGCAGAAGAAACATATTTTGCCGACATCGAACAAGCATATGCATTTGCTAATAAGTACCGTAAAGATTTTGAAAATGATTATGGAGAAAAAGATACATACCCGAATGTGAAATCTACAAATTCTGATTACTTTGATAATATAAGCGGTGTTGAATATTTAAAAGATAATTGTACCTATTATGAAGATTACACAGTTACGATAAGCGATGATAAAACTGATGAACCTTGGTTAAGAAGTGAAAACGCTATGAAAATGTTAGGCGATATAAAATATTCTCGCATAGATTTAAGATTAGAACTCAAAGTTAATAGTTCTAACTCGGCGTCTGTAAGTGTGAAATATATTGTTCTTAGATGATTTTTGTTTTTAATTTTATATAAACAATTGCCAAAACGATTGGCATCCAGAATGTACAGTCTTTATAAGAAATATATAAAATACAACTTTTTTAATATAAAACAAGGAGAGGAAATATGAAATTAGACAATAGTATAATATCAATTGAGATTGCGAATCACGGTGCGGAATTAAAATCAGCAGTTAAAGACGGGTTTGAGTATATGTGGTACGCAGATGAAAAATACTGGGCAAGAACTTCGCCGATTCTCTTTCCGATTGTAGGTTCCCTTAAGGATAAATCATATAAGCTTGACGGAAAAGTTTATCAGATGAATCAGCATGGGTTTGCCAGAGATTATGAATTTGAACTTATTGATTATGATAACACTTCTGCTACATATATTTTCAAAGACAATGAAGAAACATTAACAAAATATCCTTTTAAGTTTAATCTTACAATCAAATACACTTTAATAAACAATAAAATTAAAATTGATTGGACAGTGAAAAATAAAAACGATAGAATTATGAGTTTTTCAATAGGTGCACATCCTGCCTTTAATTTAAAAGAAGGGGACAACTATTTTAAATTTGATACCGATAACAATATTGTGTATAATCTTATTGATGAAAAGGGTCTTTACGACAAAAACAGTGTGCACACCTTAAAGAATGACGGATATGTCAAAATAACAGATGATATGTTTGATAATGATGCTCTGATAATTGAAAATAGTCAGGCAAAAGAAGTAACTATCTGTGATAAAAGTAAATCGGCTTATGTTAAAGTTAAATTCGATACAGAACTTTTCGGCTTGTGGTCTCCTGCCAAAAAGAGAGCTCCTTTTGTATGCATAGAGCCATGGTACGGAAGATGTGACCGCAACGACTTTGATGGAGAACTTTCAAAGAAGGATTATATCATTAACCTGAATCCTCACGAAAAGTTCAATACGTCTTATGAAATAGAATTATTGTAAATAAAATAAGTTGCATCTAAACCTTATGTGTCGCAATCTCAAAAAAGGATTGGCATCTAGGTTATACAGTCTTTATAAAAAGCAAATAAAAGCCTCCAAATGGGAGGCTTTTAAAAATTCGGATAAAATCAAAGATATTTTGTAACTTCTTTGACAATACCTAAAATTGATACTCTTGAAGTTTCGGAATTTTCAAAACGTCGAGCCGGATAATATGGATTTATTGATTCAAGTTCAAGCCAACCTCTGCCATAGTTGAGCTTTTTAACAAAGGCATCCTCGCCGTCAACCATAACAACGACGATTGCACCGTTGTCAACCGAGGATTGAAGGCGGACGAGAATTTGACTGCCATCATCAATAAGGGGTGACATACTGTCGCCTGAAACATTAACCCTGATATATTTTTCGGGATTTGCACCGTATGGGAGGAAGGTTGGAACAAAATCATCGGGAGTGCTGTCTGCAAGTCTGCCAAGACCTGCTGATACACTGTTATAAACAGGGATTTGATAGATGTTATCGTTTTGTTCAGCAGATGCGTCAAAATCAAGATTGGGGTTATCAGAACGCCCCAACAAATAATCTGAAGAAACATCCAGAAGCTCGGTAAGGTTGGTGACAACACTTACAAGGGGCTCCTGCTTATTATTTTCGTATTTTGAAAGGGTACCTTTGGTCATACCGCCATCAAAACGCCTGTTATATTTTGCGGCAAGTTCTTCCAAGGTAAGATTTTTTGCCTTTCTGCATTCCTTTAATTTATCTCCGAAATTATACATTCTATAAATCTCCTTGTGTGAAAATCCTTTGTTATGTTATCATTATACCATACTTTTCATAAAAAATCAAGAAAAAGTTTTTAAATTCGAAACATTTTTAAAAATATTTTTTAAAAAGTTATTGACAACGAAACGAAAATGTGCTATTATGTGGAAAAAGTTAATAAAAACGAAACAAGGTGTGAAATATGTTTCGAATTCAGAAAGGATGTTTTTTATGACAAAGCCAAAATATAGATTTAACAAAAAGAGATTTTTTAAGTTTATGTTTATAGTATCTACGTTTTTTATCAGCGTTATTGCCGGAAATGGAGATATTACAGGTGCTCTTGTGTTGACAATGCTTATATAGCAGTGAGTTATTCTATATGTTTGATATTAACTATGTAATCAGCCTTGCTTATTGGATGAATACAGGGATATTCTTTTGCAAGTTTTTCTATAATTAAAAATGTTTGGTCTGTGGAATTCAAGTCAATGACAAATATGTCTTCTGGCAAAGCGGAATTATCTGATAAGTTTGATATTTGCCACACAAATGAACGTATTATACCTTCAATTGATTCTTCAGCATTTTTTGCAGTAATTACAAAATGAGAATTACAAAATCCTTGTTTAGAAAGTGGAAAAGCTGATGTCTTTTTAAGAAAGATAATGGGTATTCCCCATACTATAAAGCAAAAAAGTATTACAGATATAATTAAACCAAGCATAAAAGTTGCCTCCTTTGTTAGGAGTATATGTTTTTTGATGAAAAAGTGTTACCGAAAGAAGAAAGTGTAAATTTAATATGGAATTCTATAGGATTTAGCCTTGTGTTTTTTGCGATACAGCAAAACTACAAGGCTTTTTAATTTTTTTGTTGACTATTGCTGTAAAATGATATATAATTAATTAATAAAATAGTATTTTTGTGTTGTTTTGGAGGTATTGTGTATGTTTGTGAAGAAATTAAGAAGAAGATTATTCGGCTTTAAAAAGAAAGATGTGTTCGCATTCATTACCGAGATAGATGAAAAGGCAGCAGAACAGCTTGCTGAAAAGGATAAACAGATTGATGAACTCAAAGCTAAGATTGCAGAGCTTGAGGCTGAACGCAGTGCGGTTATCAATGCCCTTAAGTTTGCTGAAGAAAAGGCTAAGGAGATTGTTTCTGATGCCCAAAGCAAAGCAGATGCAATGCGCGAGGATACTGAGCGTGAAATTCAGGAGAAAAAGAACAATGTCAATCGTGAGATAGAGATAAAGCGCAAGGCTATCAAGAACTATTATGCCAATGAAAACAAAAAGATTGACCAGATAAAGAGCGAGGTTGAGCGTATGCGCAAAGCCTCTCTTGATGCTATCCAAAATTTTGAAAGACAACTGCACGAGGTTGAACGTATGACCGAAAACAGCAGCTCATATATCGGTTCTGCAATGGATTATGCCCAGACAGGTTCTGCACTTGAAACATTCAGCGATACAGACCACGATATCCCAATACACATTGTTGAATCTATTTCTGAATAATTAAGCCGTAGGGGCTTGAATCACCATTACACTATTTAACACATAATATAGATAAGAGATATTTTTATTAATGTCTTTAAAATACGCTTATCCGGTTCCGCTGATAAGCGTTATTTTCAGTAAAGATGCGGAAAGAAAGGCGATGAGACAATCAATGAATGTTTATCTGGATAACAGCTCTACAACACGTGCATATAAAGAGAGTGCTGAGCTTGTGGCGGATGTTATGTATAATTCATATGGAAATCCCTCCTCATTGCATCGAAAAGGTATCGAAGCGGAAAAAATAGTTAAAAATGCAAGAGAACAGATTGCAGACACGCTAAAGGTTGCCCCGGGTGATATATATTTTACCTCGGGAGGAACGGAATCAGACAATCTCGCAATACTGGGTGCCTGCCGTGCGAGTCGCGGTAAGCATATTATCAGCACAAATATCGAGCATCCGGCTGTTCTTAACACGTTGCAGCATCTTGAAAAACGGGGCTACACGGTTGAACTTATACCCGTTTCAAAAAACGGTGTCATCGACGCCGAAAAGTTGGCAAGAATGATAAGAAAGGACACCGCACTTGTCTCTTGTATGTACGTCAATAATGAAATTGGAACTGTCCAGCCCGTTGAAAGGCTTGGGAAAATTATTAAATCAGAAAATCCCTATACTGCATTTCACATTGACGCGGTTCAGGCGTACGGTAAAATACCCTTTACTGCAGGACAGACCGGTGCAGATTTTATTGCACTCAGCAGTCATAAAATTCATGGACCCAAAGGCGTGGGTGCCTTGTATGTCAAAAATAAGGCAAAGCTCTCGCCCATTATTTACGGTGGGGGTCAGCAGGATAATATACGTCCGGGGACAGAAAATGTACCGGGAATTGCGGGCTTTGGTCTTGCAGCAAAAATTAGTTGTGACGGAATAGCTGAAAAGTCTGAAAGAATGTCTTATCTTAAAAAGCGTCTGCGTGACGGAATCGTAAGCAGTCTTGATGATGTGGTGGTGAATACCCCTGCAGAAGGTGCGGCTCCGCATATTTTAAATATTTCGTTTGGGTATATAAAGTCAGAGGTCTTGCTTCATTCTCTAGAGGCTGAAGGAATTTATGTTTCATCGGGTTCAGCTTGTTCAAGTCACAAAAAAGGCCCAAGTTATGTGCTTACAGCAATAGGCACAGACAAAAAAATGATTGACGGAAGCATAAGATTCAGTTTATCTGAATTTACTACTGTTGAAGAGATTGATTATACAATCGAGAAGGTTGTTGAAAACGTAAAGAAAATAAGAAAGCTGCTTAAAAGATAGGAGAAAATCAATGCAAAAGATAGATTTGATACTTTTGAAATACGGTGAAATTGCTCTTAAGGGGCTTAACAAGCCCCTTTTTGAGGGCAAATTGTTAAATAATATAAAAAGCCGTCTTGAAAAGATTGGCAGGTTCAGCGTGAAAAAGGCGCAGTCAACCATTTATGTTGAGCCTCTTGAAGACGGAATTGATATGAATGAGGCGGTTGAAAGCCTTACTCAGGTTTTTGGTATTGTAAATATCTGCCCTGTTATGAAGTGCGAAAAGGATATGGAAAGCATTGCCAAAACTGCAATTGAATGCGTAAATTCCATGCGTACAACCGAAAAAACATTTAAGGTTGAGGCGAAGCGTGAGGATAAACAGTTTCCTCTTAACTCTCCACAGATTTGTATGCAGCTTGGCGGCAAGATTTTAGAGGCAGTAAGAGATATTTCTGTTGACGTTCACAAGCCTGATATAACGGTGAATGTTGAAGTAAGACAGCAAGCATACGTATATACAAAGAAAATTAAAGGTGCAGGCGGTATGCCGATTGGCACAAACGGCAAGGCTACAATACTTTTGTCGGGCGGTATTGACAGCCCCGTGGCAGGGTATATGATTGCAAAACGTGGGGTAGAACTTGAGGCGGTACATTTCCACAGCCATCCATATACTAGCGATAGAGCAAAAGAAAAAGTAATTGACCTTGCAAAGCAGATGTCAAAGTATTGTGGCAAAATCAGACTTCACGTTGTTCCATTCACAAAAATTCAGCTTGATATAATTGAAAAATGCCCTGAAAATTATCTGACAGTTATTATGCGCAGACTTATGATGCGTATTGCTGAAAAAATTTCGGCAAGGGAAGGCTCTGCGGCGCTTATCACAGGCGAGAGTATAGGTCAGGTGGCTAGCCAGACGATGGAAAGTCTTGTTTGCACAGATAATGCAGTTAATCAACCTGTTTTCAGACCTTGTATCGGTATGGATAAAGAGGAAATTGTGACAATTTCAAAGAAAATCGGCACATATGAAACTTCAATTCTTCCCTATGAGGATTGCTGTACAATATTTGTTCCCAAGCATCCAAAAACCAAACCTCAGCTTGCAGAGATAATCGAGGCGGAGAAGGCACTTGGCGACATTGAGGCGGCTCTTGATGAAGCCATTGCTGAAGAAGAAATTCTGGTGATTAAATAATGAAAAGTATTCAGGAAACAGTTGTAGAACTGCTGTTAAAACATGCATTGAGACTTGCTACCGCAGAAAGCTGTACAGGTGGGCTTATTGCACAAAAAATTACATCTGTTGCAGGTGC
The DNA here is from genome assembly GCA_045648175.1 of Clostridia bacterium. GTDB lineage: Bacteria > Bacillota > Clostridia > Monoglobales > Monoglobaceae > SIG440. Next base: position 44,446 of record JAZRNN010000081.1, on the reverse strand, counting down.
GTCGGAATGTTTTGACTGTGGCGTTGTTACTTATTCAAACGGGCAAAAACAGAAGTTATTGGGCGTTTTGGCAGAAACTCTTGAAAAGTTTGGTGCTGTGTCCGAGCAAACTGCTCTTGAAATGTGTAAGGGGGTAAAAGCTTTGGCAAATGCCGACTTTGGAATATCGGTGACGGGCATTGCGGGCCCCGGTGGAGGCACTCCTGAAAAGCCGGTTGGCACAGTATGGATTGGCATTTGCGGAGAAAATTTGCATAAAGCCGAAAGATTTCTGTTCGATGGCGACCGTCAGCAGGTGCGTGAAAGCACGGCGGAAACGGCGCTAAAAATGGTACAGGATACAATTTTAAATAAATAAAAAAGTGGCGAAAGCCACTTTTTTTATGCAATTAAATCTTTGATTACCTCGCTTGCAATTATAAGTCCTGCAACCGAGGGGACAAAGGAGGTACTGCCCGGCGTTCTTTTGCCCTCTTCCGAAATCTCGGTTTTAGTGGGCATTTCCTCGGAGTATACAACTTTAAGTGATTTAACACCACGGAGTTTCAACTCGCGACGCATTACTCTTGCGAGTGGGCAGACAGATGTTTTATATATGTCTGTTATTTTAAATTGCGTGGGGTCAAGCTTGTTGCCTGTTCCCATTGAACTGATTATGGGAATTCCGCCATTTTCTGCACGGACAGCAAGTTCAATTTTTGCACTTACCGTGTCAATGGCATCAACCACGTAGTCAAAGCTGTCAAGGGGAAAATTATTTGCGTTTTCAGGAAGAAAAAAAACCTGATTAACAGTTACTTTGGCATTTGGATTGATTGACAAAATACGATTTTTCATAGCATCGCATTTAGCCATACCGATTGTATCTACTGTTGCAATAATCTGGCGGTTAAGATTTGATTCGGCAATTGCATCGTTGTCAAACAACGTAAATTTGCCTATTCCGCATCTTGCCAGCGCTTCGCAGACATGACCGCCAACACCGCCAAGACCAAAAACCGCAACGTGTGCGTCCTTCAGCTTGTCTATATTCTCTTTTCCCAAAAGCATTTCTGCTCTGATAAATGCGTCAGACATAACTTATTCCTTATTATTTCTTGATTTTTATTAATCTTATAATTACAGGGGTTAAAACAATATTAAGTAGCATTTCAATAAGAAAATTAAAACTGAAAATGGTTACCAAAAAGGCTGTAACATTTCCGTACCACTCAATCAGGGTAGGAATAAAAAATATTACGCAGCCAAGCAAAAATACGCCTGTGTTTGCAATGGGGCTGATAATTGCCGCAAAGGCTGAGGCAAATGTCTGGTTAGCTTTTTTTAGCAACTTGAAAGTCATTGCTGGGAAAAATCCGCAGGCAATGCCTTTTGCAATAACGGTAATAAATGTTCCTCCGGCAGTAATAGCCCAGAAAGGAGCAGCATCACCAGTCAAAAGAACGGTTATGCCAAATACCAATCCAAGCCATGAACCCATACCCATACCGCAGGTAACCGCACCGATGACGATAGGTGTGAGGGAAAGTGTGATTGAGAAGGTTCCAAAGCGGATAGCCATACTGAGGTATTGCAGAACAATTACCAATGCAGTAAGTACTGCGCCAAGAACCAAGGTCTCGGTTGACATTTTTTTCTTTTGTGTTTTCATAAAAATTCCTCCTTGCTGTCGTTCGCATTTTTGCGATACAACGCATAAAATTTTAATATATATCAACTCTGTAAGCAGAGTAATATATCACACATATTTAATTGTTTTTCTTATATAAAATGTTAAGCCCTTTAAGCAGTAAATTTTCGTCAAGCGTAATTTGATGGTTACAATGAGGGATGATGGTAGAGGCAAGACCGCCCGTTGCATAAACGGGGAGTTCGGCACCCATTTCGTTGTTAAAACGGTCAACCATACCATCTATAAGGCAGGCGTTGCCAAACACAACACCTGATTTCATACAATCAACAGTGTTCTTACCGATAACAGATTTTGGGGCTTCAAGACCTATCTGCGGAAGTTGTGCTGTTCCGCTTGAAAGGGCCTTTAATCCCATACCAACACCGGGGGCAATGGAAACGCCTATAAACGCACCATCTTCGTCAATAACCATAATTTTTGTTGCAGTTCCCATATCAATAACAAGTGATGGACTGCCGTATATATGATGTGCTGCAACACAGGCAGAAATCAGGTCTGCACCCACGCTGGCAGGATTATCACAATGAATTTTTATGCCGGTTTTTATTCCGGGACCAACCATAACAGGGTCAACGCCGTATACAAACTTTATTGCTTTTTTCATTACCGAATTAAGAGGGGGAACAACAGAAGAAATTATCGCCCCTTCAATAACGGACTTGTCCACATTGTGAATGGCAAGGATACTGCGTATTTTTGTTGCATATTCATCCTCGGTTTTGTTGGCATTTGTTGCAATACGTGCAACAAAGTTCAACTCGTCATTAACAAACCCGCCAAGAACAATATTTGTATTGCCGATATCTATTGTAAGTACCATAAAAATCCCCTCTCTATTTTTCAAAATAAGTATAACACTAAATCGCTCAAAAATCAATAGAAAAGAAAAAAACAGTGCGCCACTCGGCACACTGTTTGGGTATTTTAAAGAATACTGTGAAGGAATTGCTGAGTTCTTGGGTCCTGAGGGTTTGTAAATATCTCGTCAGGTGTTCCCTCTTCAACAATTTTGCCATCACTCATAAAGATTACACGGTCGGCAACTTCACGGGCAAAGCCCATTTCGTGAGTTACCACAACCATTGTCATCCCCTCTTTTGCAAGCTCTTTCATAACGTCCAAAACTTCGCCTACCATTTCGGGGTCAAGGGCGGAGGTAGGTTCATCAAAGAGCATAACATCGGGATTCATCATAAGAGCACGTACAATTGCCACGCGCTGTTTTTGACCGCCCGAAAGCTGAGAAGGATATGCATCTGCACGATCGGCCAGTCCAACACGATTTAACAGAGACATTGCTTTTTCGTCTGCAGTCTGCTTGTCCATTTTAAGAAGCTTCATAGGAGCAATGGTTAAATTTTTAAGAACAGTCATATGAGGGAAGAGGTTAAACTGCTGAAAAACCATCCCCATTTTTTGTCTGTGAAGATTAATATTGGTTTTAGGGTCGGTTATATCGGTATTCTCAAAGATGATTGTACCTGAGGTTGGTACCTCAAGCAGATTAAGAGAACGGAGGTATGTAGATTTTCCTGAGCCCGATGGGCCGATTATTACAACCACTTCTCCTTTTGTTATACCTGCAGTAACACCGTCCAAAGCCTTGATTTTGCCATTGTTATAATATTTACAAAGGTCGGTTGTTGAAATAAGAAGATTATCTTTCATTTATTCTCAATCTCCTTTCAAATATACTAAGGAGTTTAGTAAGACCTACAACCATAACAAGGTAAACAACGGCTACCAGTAATATGGGGTTGATTTGGTCATATGTAGTATTTTTAATCTGATTGCCTGCTTTTGTAAGTTCAACAACAGCAACATAGCCGGCAACAGAAGTCTCTTTAAGCAAAGCTATCATTTCGTTTCCTATTGCAGGAAGAATGTTTTTGAACGCCTGGGGAAGAATAATAAGCCACATAGTCTGAACCTTTGAAAAACCAAGCGAACGTCCGGCTTCGGTCTGTCCCGAATCAATTGCCATAATACCCGAACGAATAACTTCGGCAACATATGCGCCTGAGTTTACACCAAAGGTAATGATTGCAACCCATGTTCCGTCTTTTGAATTTACAAAGATAATAAAGAAGGAGATGAGAAGCTGAACAACCACAGGTGTTCCGCGGATAACAGTAAGGTACAGATTACACAACATATCAAAGATTTTAAGCTTTTTATTGCGGTCAGCAAAAACTTTGATAATGGCAACTATAGTTCCTATAACAATGCCGATTAAAAGAGCACCTACGGTTATAAGTATTGTTTTGCCAAAGCCTTCAATCAATGTTTTATAACGCTCGGCAACAATAAAGGTGTTATATAATGTGTCAAACCAGTCTAAAAGCCAATCCATAGTAAAAACCTTTCTTTACAAAAAAAGCGGCGACATATATCGCCGCTTTTTAATGTTATATATGTATTAAATTATTCAGCATCGTAAGGAAGCTCATATTTTTCAAAGATTTCGGCGAGCTTGCCTTCAGCCTTAAGTTCAGCAAGAGCTTTGTTGATTTCAGCAATAAGCTCGTCGTTGCCAAGCTTTGTTACGATTGCGTAAGCTTCTTCAGTAAGTGCTTCTTCAAGAACAACTGTCTTGCCTTCCTGCTTTTCAGAAAGTGCTCTTGCAACTGCATCGTCGATTACAACAGCGTCAACCTTGCCTGAAACAAGAGCTGTGATTGCTTCTGCACCTGTCTTGAATGACTGTACATTATATCCGTTGTCAAGGAGATACTGTTCGCCTGTTGTACCTTCCTGACAAGAAACTGTCTTTCCTGTGAGGTCGCTAGCCGCCTTTATAGCACTGTCAGCGTTAACTATAATTGCCTGAGATGCTGTGTAGTAGTCATCTGTAAAGCCCATATTCTGTCTTCTTTCGTCAGTAGCGGTAACACCTGCGATAGCAACATCATATTTACCAGTAGCAGCACCTGTGAGAGCTGCGTCAAAGTCAATGTTTGTAATTTCAAGTGTTTTGCCAAGCTTATCAGCAATTGCTTTTGCGATATCAACGTCAGCACCAACGATTTCTTCTCCTTCAAGGTATTCAAATGGAGGGAATTCAGCGTTAGTAGCCATTGTAAGTGTGTTTTCTTCGTCTTTTGCTCCGCAACCTGCAAGGCAACAAACAGCCAGCATAAGAGCAAGTGTTAATGCAATAATTTTTTTCATAATAAAATCCTCCTAAAAGATTTAAATTGATACTATTTATTTTAATGTAAAAGGGGATATTTGTCAAGTCTTTTTGACAAAAACAGAACAACCGCAGATTTTTCTGCGGTTGTGTTGTAACTTTGTGAAAGAGGTGGAATTAATACATTCCGCCCATACCTGCACCTGCGCCTGCCATAGCTGCAGCTTCAGCGGCTGCTGCCTGAGGGTCGGGCTTGTTTGCAACAAGGCTTTCTGTTGTGAGAACCATTGCTGCGACAGATGCTGCGTTCTGGAGTGCTGAGCGTGTAACCTTTGTGGGGTCAACTATACCATTTTTCAGCATATCCATATATTCTTCGGTAAGTGCGTTGTAACCAATGCCAACTTCACTTGCCTTGATTGCGTTAACGATAACTGATCCTTCAACACCTGCATTGAATGCAATCTGACGAACAGGTTCTTCAAGAGCACGAAGAACCGTCTTTGCACCAACCTTCTCGTCACCTTCAAGTGAGTTCATATGTGCTTCAACTGCGGGCATTGCGTTGATAAATGCTGTACCGCCGCCTGCAACAATACCTTCTTCAACAGCGGCTCTTGTTGCTGCCAGTGCGTCTTCAATTCGGAGTTTCTTTTCCTTCATTTCAACTTCTGTTGCGGCACCAACTTTGATTACTGCAACACCGCCTGACATTTTAGCAAGTCTTTCCTGAAGCTTTTCTTTGTCAAATTCTGATGTTGTTTCTTCAATCTGGTTCTTTATCTGTGTAACCCGCATCTTAATTGCATCGGGATTACCTGCACCGTCAACAATGATAGTGTTTTCTTTCTGTACCTTAACCTGACGAGCACGTCCAAGCTGGTCAAGAGTGGTTTCCTTAAGGTCAAGACCGAGTTCTTCTGAAATGACAGTACCGCCTGTAAGAGTTGCGATATCTTCAAGCATAGCCTTTCTTCTGTCGCCAAAACCGGGAGCCTTAACACCAACACAGGTGAATGTACCACGGAGCTTGTTTACGATAAGGGTTGAAAGAGCTTCGCCTTCGATGTCCTCAGCAACGATAATAAGCTTTTTGCCCTGCTGAACAATCTGTTCAAGAAGGGGGAGGATATCCTGAATTGTTGTAATCTTCTTATCTGTAAGAAGAATGTATGCATCGTCAATAACGGCTTCCATCTTTTCGGTATCTGTAACCATATAAGGCGTGATGTAGCCACGGTCAAACTGCATACCTTCAACTACTTCTGAATATGTTTCAGCGGTTTTTGATTCTTCAACAGTGATTACGCCATCGCTTGTAACCTTTTCCATAGCGTCTGCAATAAGCTCGCCGATAGCGTCGTCAGCAGCAGAAACAGCAGCAACTCTTGCAATATCGTCACGGCCGCTTACTTTTTTACTGTTTTTAACAACTTCTGCAACTGCAACTTCAACTGCTGATGCGATACCGCGTCTTACAATCATGGGGTTTGCACCTGCGGTAACATTCTTAAGACCTTCACGAACAAGTGCCTGAGCAAGAAGTGTTGCGGTTGTTGTACCGTCACCTGCGATATCGTTTGTCTTTGATGCAACTTCTTTTACAAGCTGAGCACCCATATTTTCAAAGGGACATTCAAGCTCGATTTCTTTTGCAATGGTAACACCATCGTTTGTGATAAGGGGTGCACCGAATTTCTTTTCAAGAACAACGTTTCTGCCCTTGGGGCCAAGTGTAACCTTTACTGTATTTGCAAGCTGATTAACGCCTTTTTCAAGAGCGTGTCTTGCTTCTTCACCAAATAAAATTTGTTTAGCCATTATGTTTATACCTCCTGAATGAATTAGTCAATGATAGCCAGAACGTCGCTCTGACGAAGAATGGTGTATTCTGTACCGTCAAGCTTAACTTCTGTGCCGGCATACTTGCTGATTAATACTTTGTCGCCCACTTTGAGCTCCATCTTGATTTCCTTGCCGTCAACAACACCGCCGGGGCCTACCGCAACGATTTCTGCGATTTCGGGCTTTTCCTTTGCGGAACCTGCCAGAATAATGCCGCTTTTGGTTGTTTCCTCGGCTTCTGCCATTTTAATAACAACTCTGTCTGCCAATGGTTTAATGTTCATTTGAAATGCCTCCTTATGTTAAATGAAATTATTAAAAACTTTATTATGTTAGCACTCCGTGATGTTGAGTGCTAATGTAATTAATATACAAAAATATCATGCATAAATCAAACTTGATTAAGGATGATTATAAGCGGTTAAAGGTTATTATATCCAATTATATACCAAAATCTACCCTAAACTGTTAAATTTGTTCAATAGTGACCGCTGCATAGGCTGAAATACCTTCTTTTCTGCCTTCAAAACCAAGGTGCTCGGTTGTGGTTGCTTTTACCGATACACAGGATACATCAATCTCAAGAACTAGAGCAATATTTTCTCGCATTTTGTCAATGTAAGGTGAAATTTTAGGAGCTTGAGCAACCACAGTGGTGTCAACATTGTTTATTGAAAAGCCGTGCTTGCTGATAATGTCCTTTGTTTTTGAAAGAAGAATAAGACTGTCAATATCTTTAAAGCTGTTGTCTGTATCGGGAAAATGTTTGCCTATATCACCAAGGGCAGCGGCACCCAAAAGCGCATCCATTATTGCGTGCAAGAGAACATCTGCATCGGAGTGACCAAGCAGACCTTTTTCGTGGGGAATATTAACTCCGCCTAAAATAAGTTTTCTGCCTTCTATCAGGGCGTGAACATCATATCCAAATCCAATTCGCATAAAATTCTTCCTTTCAAAACTAGTTATTCAAAAAACGGTAAATTGCTTCCGCAACGGGAATGTCTTCGTGGGTTGTTACCTTTATATTTGTGTATTCGCCGTCAATTATACGGATATTAATTCCCGAATGCTCTGCAACAGAACAGTCATCAGTACCAATAAAGTTTACTGTTTTTGCACGTTCGTACGCAAGTTTCAGTTCATCCGCGTGGAAAACCTGTGGGGTTTGAATAAGTCTCAGAATATTTCTGTCGATGGTTTCGGCAATGCTATCATCCTGATTTACTGCTTTTACGGTATCCTTGGGAATAACACCTGGAGCGGCGGCACCAAATTCACAAGCAGCAGAGACTAGTTCGTCTATTTTCTTAACCGAAATAAAGGGACGAGCTCCGTCGTGTATAGCGACTATCCGGTCGTTTTTCACCAAAGATAGTCCACAGCACACAGATTCTTGCCGAGTGTCGCCACCTGGAATAATGTCAGTCACCTTTGTTATGCTGAATTCACGAATCATATCGCCAACAGTAAGAATGTTTTCGGGTTTTGTTACAACAATAACAGAGTCGATTGATTCTGCCTTGCTAAACTGCAAAAGGGTATGCGAAAGAACTGGCATACCGTCAATTGTTATAAGCTGTTTATCTACACCGCCCATACGCCTGCTACTGCCGGCAGCAACGATAATTGCCGTAGCTTTGGGGGGAGACGTTTTTTTACGGAACATATGTAACCTCCGCTGTACAATTAAATTGCCAGAAGCTCCTTGATTTCATCAACAGACATTCTTTTAGCAAGAACCAGCTCGGAAATAAGAATGTTTTTTGCGTTTGAAAGCATTTTACGCTCGGCATTAGATAATGATTTTTTGTTATCTCTGAGAAGAAGTGTTTTGGCAACGGTAGCAACGTCGATTATGCTTCCGCTCTTCATTTTTTCAATGTTTTCCCTGTAGCGTTGATTCCAGTTATTGTTTGAATCTTCGCAACACGAGTGAAAATGGTTGATAGCTTCGTTGGCGACATCCAGTGAAACAATTTTTCTAATACCGATGGCGTCAAGGTTGTTAACGGGCAGCATTACCTTCATATCGCTGATGGAAATCTGCAAAATATAGTACTTATGGAGCTCACCAAGAATTTTCTTTTCTTCGATATCGACAATAATGCCTGCTCCGTGCATGGGATAAACTATTTCGTCTCCTATATTAAACACATCAAGACTTCCCTTCAAAACTTTTATAGTATATGTATATTTTTTGTCAATTAAATTATTTACATAATTTAGAGATTATATCTTGGATATTCGAGCAAGGAATCAGCTCAATACCATCAAATTTTTTAAGCTTTTTTAAATTTGTTGACGGAATGATGCAACGCCTAAAGCCCAGTTTTTCACACTCTGCGACTCTTGCCTCAAGAAAACTGCAGGCTCGAAGCTCGCCCGTAAGACCAACTTCACCAATGGCAACGGTTTCGCTGTCCATTGCACAACCCGAATAGCTTGATGCAAGCGCAAGAACAAGACCAAGGTCTGCGGCAGGCTCGGCAATTTTTAAGCCGCCCACAATGTTAACATAGGCATCAAACGCCGACATTTTTAATCCACCGCGTTTTTCAAGAACAGCCATAAGCATTATTGAACGGCTGAGGTCGGGCCCACTTGCCATTCTTCGGGGATTACCGAAGGAGGTGGGGGTAACAAGGGCCTGAACTTCGGCAAGGACGGGGCGTGTGCCTTCCATAGTGCATATAATACAGGAGCCGGGAACATTCTCGGGACGCCCTGACAGCATTGCCATTGAAGGATTAGGAACCTCTTCAAGACCGCAGCCTTTCATCTCAAATACTCCGATTTCGTTGGTAGAGCCGAAACGGTTTTTTACTGCACGAAGTATGCGGAATGATTGATGGCGTTCGCCCTCAAAATACAGAACACTGTCAACCATATGTTCCAAAATTTTGGGGCCCGCAAGGGCTCCTTCTTTTGTAACGTGTCCCACAACAAATACCGAAATGGAGTTTTCTTTTGCTATTTTCATAAGTACGGTGGTGACATCCTTGATTTGAGCGGTGTTACCGGGGGTCGACTGAATTTCGGGATTATACATTGTTTGTACAGAGTCAATTATAAGTACATCGGGTTTTTCGCGAAAGATACAGTCGGTTATATAGTCCATATTTGTTTCGGAATATACTTTTAAATTTTCAGTGGTGATGCCAAGCCTGTCTGCACGAAGCTTTATCTGCCGTTGGGATTCTTCGCCTGAGACATAAAGAATGTTTTGCGTTTTACCTAAATGTTCACAAATTTGCAGCAAAAGGGTGGATTTACCGATACCAGGATCGCCGCCCACAAGGACAAGAGACCCGCGAACCAAACCACCGCCAAGAACGCGGTCAAGCTCGCCCATACCGGTGAGGGTGCGTGCCTCCTGAGTAGAGTCGATTTCAGAAATACGCTTTGGCGATGCAGTGCCCGCAGTGGGTGCAGACATTACCGATACCTTGGAGGAGGAAGGGGCAGATTTGATGACCTCTTCTTCAATGGTGTTCCACGAATTACAGGTTGTACATTTTCCCATCCATTTTGGGAAGCTTGCTCCGCACTCAGAACAAACATAAATGGTTTTTGTTTTCATAGCATAAATTCCTTATTTGCTTGCATTTTTTGCCGCAGTTAAAGTGTTTTGCATAAGCATTGCAATTGTCATAGGTCCAACACCGCCAGGAACGGGAGTGATTGCACCTGCAACCTTTTCAACCTCGTCAAATGCTACATCGCCAACCAGCTTTCCGTCATCTAAACGATTCATACCAACATCAATTACAACAGCACCGGGTTTTACCATATCTGCAGTAACAAAGTTTGCTCTGCCGACAGCAGCAACTAAAATGTCAGCCTGTTTTGTAACTTCTTTAAGGTCTTTTGTACGTGAATGACAGGTGGTGACAGTTCCATTTTTGTGGAGGAGGAGCATACTCATAGGCTTGCCCACAATGTTGCTTCTGCCGATTACAACACAGTTTTTGCCTTCGATTTCAACATTACTTTCAGCAATAAGCTCCATAATGCCCGCAGGTGTGCAAGGAACAAAATCATAATCACCAATCATAATCTTACCCACATTTACGGGATGGAAGGCGTCAACGTCCTTTTCAGGACGGATGGTGTTAATAACAGCCTTTTCGTCAAGGTGTTTAGGAAGAGGAAGCTGAACCAAAATGCCGTGAATGTTGTTATCGTTGTTGAGTTTTTCAACCAGAGCCACAAGCTCATCCTGAGTGGTTTCTTCAGGAAGGGCAAACTTTTCGGAGTGCATACCAAGCTCTTGACACATTGCTTCCTTTCTGCCGACATAAACCTTAGAGGCTGGGTCTTCACCTACTATGATTACGGCGAGACCGGGGGTTGTTCCGCTTTTCTTCAGGTTTTCGATTTCGATTTTGAGATTTTCCTTTATTCTTGCTGATACTGTCTTTCCGCTTAAGATTGTTGCCATTTTTATTTTCTCCTTTTGTTGGTTTTATCAGGCATTCAGGACCAAACCCAACAAGGTCAAGCCTTTTTGCCTTTGTTAGTGCATTTATTATAAGATTATAATTTTTCGGGTCACGGAACTGCAAAAGGGCACGTTGCATCTGTTTATCCTTATAATCCTTTGCCACATAGACAGGATTCATTGTCCGTGGGTCAAGTCCGGTATAGTACATACAAGTTGATATGCTTCCGGGCGTTGGATAAAAATCCTGAACTTGTTCGGGATTAAGACGGTTTTGATTAAGATATTCCGCAAGCTTTATAGCATCCTTTAGTGTGCTTCCCGGGTGTGAGGACATAAGGTAGGGCACAGCATACTGTTCTTTGCCCAATTTTTTATTTACAGCCTCAAATTTATTTAAGAACTTTTTATAAACATCGTGTGAGGGCTTGCCCATATATTTTAAAACATTATCCGAAATATGCTCGGGTGCAACCCTAAGCTGACCACTGATGTGGTGTTTGCAAAGTTCTGTAAAAAAACTGTCGTCTTTATCATTCATAAGGTAGTCAAATCGTATACCCGAACGCACAAATACCTTTTTAACCTTTGGAAGTTTGCGTAACTTTTGCAAAAGTTCAAGATAATCTCTGTGCGAAACTTCAAGGTTTCGGCAGGGTGTAGGGAATAGACATTGTTTATTTTTGCAGACCCCGTGTTCGAGCTGTTTCTGACAGGAAGGTGCACGAAAGTTTGCAGTCGGCCCGCCAACATCGTGGATGTATCCCTTAAAGCCGGGTTTTTTGGTAAGGGCTTCTGCCTCACTCAGAATTGATTCGTGACTTCTTGCGGTAACTGTTCTGCCCTGATGAAAGGCAAGGGCACAGAAATTACAGCTTCCGAAACAACCACGGCAGGATGTTATGCTGAACTCAATTTCGCGAATTGCAGGAACTCCGCCCAAAGCCTCATAAGATGGGTGATAAGTTCCTTCATAGGGCAGTTCATAGACCTTGTCAAGCTCCTCTGTGGTAAGTGGCTTAGACGGTGGCAGTTGAACAATACACTTTTTATCATTGTCCTTTTGTACAAGGGCTTTGCCACGAAAGGCGTCTTGTTCCTCATATTGTATTCGCGTTGCCTCGGCATACAACCGATGGCTTTGTGATACATCATCAAACGAGGGGATAATTATAAAATCATCAGGAAAATCAGCATTGGCATCTTCAAGATACACCGTGCCGGGCACATGCTTGATTTGAACAGCCGGGACACCGCAGTTAAGTAGGTCTGCAATCTCCACAATCTGATGCTCGCCCATTCCGTATATAAGCAAATCAGCACCGCTGTCGATAAGGATGCTTCTGCGCACCTTGTCTGACCAGTAGTCATAATGAGCAAATCGTCTAAGGCTTGCCTCAATTCCTCCGATGATAATGGGTATTTTTTTGCCAAAGGCTTCACGAAGACGATTGCAGTATACAACGGTTGCTCTGTCAGGACGTCTGTCCGGAAGTCCGCCGGGTGAGTACAGGTCTTGTGAACGAACCTTTTTTGATACTGTGTAGTGGTTAACCATCGGGTCAATATTTCCTGAAGAAACAAGGAAACCAAGCCTTGGCTCACCGAGGGTTTTGAAATCTTCGCAACTGTGCCAGTCGGGTTGGGAAATTATACCCACAGTATAGCCTGCATCTTCAAGAACACGCGAGATAATTGCGTGCCCGAAACTGGAATGGTCAACATACGCATCGCCAATTATATAAATGAAATCAAGCTGATTGATTCCACGCTTTTTCATATCATTCTTCGAGATGGGAAGAAACATATAAAATCCTCACTGAAAAATTAATTCATATGTTATGTATTATAGCACAAAAATGTTATTGTTTCAACAGTATTTTTGCATAAATTTTACTTGACGAAATTTGTTTTGGGTTGTATAATTAAGACTGTTAATTTAAATACGAACTTTGAAGGAGATATTACAAATGAAAGCAGTTATTTCTGTAATGGGAATTGACCGTACAGGTATCATAGCAAAAATAAGCAACTGTCTGTATAAGAACGGAGTAAATATTCTTGATATTAACCAGACAATTATGCAGAATATTTTTACAATGGTTATGCTTGTGGAATTTAAAGAGGATTCAGCAGATTCAAATATCGTTATGTCAGAGCTTGAAGCAATCGGCAAGGAAATCGGTGTTGATGTAAGAATGCAGAACGAAGAAATTTTTAATTCAATGCACAGAATATAGTATAAAAGGACAGCTAAACTATGATTAATACAAGAGAAATTATGGAAACAATCAAGATGATTGATGACCAGCATCTTGATATAAGAACAATAACTATGGGAATTTCACTCCTTGACTGTATTGACAGCAGTGCAGAAAAGGCGTGCGAAAAGATTTACGAAAAAATCACCTGTCTGGCAAAAGATTTGGTGAAGACAGGTGAGGATATCAGTCGTCAGTATGGTATTCCCATTATTAATAAAAGAATTTCGGTGACACCCATTGCAATGATTGCAGGGGCAAGTGATGCAGATAATTATGTTATGTTTGCTGAAACTCTTGACCGTGCGGCAAAAGCTACAGGGGTGAATTTCATCGGTGGATTTTCTGCATTGGTACATAAGGATTTTACCAAGGGCGACAGAATTTTGATAGAGTCAATCCCCGAAGCACTTGCTAAAACTGAGAGAGTGTGCTCATCAGTTGGCGTTGCCACAACAAAAGCCGGTATCAATATGGATGCTGTAAAGCTGATGGGTCAGGCAATAAAGAAGACAGCAGAAATCACTGCAGATAAAGATTCATTCGGTTGTGCAAAACTGGTTGTATTTTCAAATGCGGTGGAGGATAACCCCTTTATGGCAGGTGCATTTCACGGTGTGGGCGAGGGTGATTGCGTAATTAATGTAGGCGTCAGCGGACCCGGTGTTGTGAAGGCGGCTCTTGAAAAGGTAAAGGGCAAAGATTTTGGTACGGTTGCTGAAACCATAAAGAAAACAGCATTTAAAATTACCCGTATGGGTCAGTTGGTTGCTCAAGAAGCATCACGAAGACTGGGGGTACCCTTTGGCATAGTAGATTTATCATTGGCACCAACGCCCGAAATTGGTGACAGTGTTGCATATATCTTAGAGGAAATGGGCCTTGAAAAATGTGGAACTCATGGCACAACTGCGGCACTTGCTTTGCTTAACGATGCGGTTAAAAAAGGCGGTGTAATGGCGTCAAGCTATGTTGGCGGATTAAGCGGTGCATTCATCCCCGTCAGCGAAGATGCAGGTATGATTGCCGCTGCAGAGTGCGGAGCACTCACACTTGACAAGCTTGAGGCTATGACTTGTGTATGTTCGGTTGGACTTGATATGATTGCTGTACCGGGTGATACATCGGCTGAGACAATTTCAGCTATAATTGCAGATGAGGCGGCAATTGGTATGATTAATCAAAAAACCACGGCTGTAAGAATTATTCCTGTAGCGGGTAAAACCGTTGGCGAAAGTGTAGAATTCGGCGGACTTTTGGGATATGCTCCCATTATGCCGGTGCACGAATATTCAAGTGCAGAATTTATAAATCGTGGCGGCAGAATACCTGCACCAATTCACAGTTTAAAGAATTAATTTATAAATCATAAAAAACTTCCGTCATAGGCGGGAGTTTTTTTGAAAAAAGGTGAAAATATGGATAAACATATAAAAAGAATAAACGAGCTTTATGCGAAATCTCAAAACGAAGGCTTGACAGAGGAAGAAAAGACCGAGCAGGCGGAACTTCGGAAAAAATATATTCAGTCCTTCCGTCAGGGTGTGGTAAACACGATGGAAAATGTCAGGATTGTAGACAAGGAAGGTAACAAGAAAAAACTGGAAAGAAAAAAATAATTTTCTGATGCAACCTTTTAGCAGTTTGATTGGTATTATATATGGAAGGAGGTTCAGGGATTGTCTGAAAACACACTTAAGAAAAACGACAAACGTGATATCGTTGAAAAATATTTTGATATAATATATAAGCTTGCTCTTTCACAAACAAAGAGCCGTGATTCGGCTGACGATGTTGTTCAGGAAGTTTTTTTGCGTTTCTTGAAATCCGACAAGGATTTTGAGAGTGACGAGCATATAAAGGCATGGCTTATTCGTGTGACGGTAAATTGTTCACACAACGTATTTTCAAATTCCTGGGCTCAGAAAACGGCACCCCTTACTGAGGATATTGTATTTGATACCGAAGAAAAGGGTGATGTATATTATGCGGTGCTTGAGCTTCCGCAAAAATACAGAGCGGTGATACATCTCTTTTATTATGAAGATATGTCAATAGAGGAGATTTCAAAGGCTTTGGGGTCAAACCCGTCTACAGTTAAGTCACAGCTCAGTCGTGGCAGAAAAATGCTGAAGAATATGCTGGAGGGAGGATACGGTCTTGTTTAAAAAATATTATAAGGCTGCAAATGATGACATTAAAACAAACAGAGAACTGATAGATAAGATTTTTGAAACGGCAGAAAAACCATCAAAGACAGTAAAGTTTACAAAGATTTATAAGGTCGGCACGGCTGTTGCGGCGGTATTTGTTTTTGCGGCAGGTGCGTTTTTGTATCCGCAAATAGTGAAGCTTAACGAAACTCCAACTCCGATTGTTGAGTCTGGACAAGTTGTTGAGGAAAGAAAGACAGATTTACCTATCGCTGAAACAAAGGAGAAAAAAACACAACAGAAAACCACCGAATCAATCGTACAGCAAGAAAATCCTGAAAGGACAGTAAAGGAGGCTGTTCATGAACCCGTTGTGGGGGCTGAAAATTCGGGAACAGCAGTAGTATTGGAAACAGAAGATGCTCAGCCGTTTTCAATTCCCGAAAGGCCTTCAGGAAGAATGATTGATGCTCCACCCGTAAACGATACAAGTGAAATGTCCGTTGACAGCTTTAAAGAGATAACAGCAGAGGAGACCGAAAAAATTCAGAAATTTCTTAAAATGACATTTGGCGAAAAGAATGAAGAAACTGGCAATGTTTTTATATTTGAGATTGTCGGTAAGGCTGAAAATATGTATCTTGGCAGATGGAAGTGGTTTGTTGTTGACCATAACTCCCTGCTGTGCGAATTTGTGCTAAATGAAGAATTGACCCAAATGTATGAGTGCACTTACACCGAAAATAATGCTGTTACGTGGAATACACAGAATAATTTACTGAATAATTAAATATGACGCTTCGGGATTGAACATTCCGGGGCGTTTTTTCTTGACTTATAAGCAAAATGGATGTATAATGTCGAAGGAATTTTCGTACGGTAAGGAGTTTTACATATATGAAAAAAATTCAGTCACTTGGTATCTTGCTACTTACGGCAATGATTTGGGGCTTTGCCTTTGTTGCGCAAAGAGTAGGAGCGGATTTTGTTGGAGCATTTACCTTTAATGGTGTGCGCTTTTCGCTAGGTGCTCTTTCTTTGATTCCGGTTATAATGATTTTTGAAAAGCGCGAACCGGATTCTTGGGTTCATGGACAAAAATTACGCTTAACCATTTTTGTGGGAATTGCTGCCGGGGTAATACTTTTTATTGCATCGTCGCTGCAACAGATTGGTATTGAGATTACAGGCAGTGCCGGCAAAGCGGGATTTATAACAGGACTTTATACAGTTCTGGTTCCCATCTTTGGAATTTTTCTTAAAAAGAAAACCAACATCAATATATGGATTGGAGCGGTGTTTGCTGTTGTTGGTATGTTTTTGCTTTGCATAAACGAAAAATGGCAGATAAGCTATGGTGATGCTGTACTGCTGTGTAATTCAGTATTTTGGGCATTTCATATTTTGATTATTGACCGTTTTGTTAATTCAATTTATTCAATAAGATTTGCTATGACTCAATTTGCGGTTTGCGGTGTGCTTGGCTTGGTTTTTGCTTTTACAGGCGAAACTATAACATTTGAGGGTTTAAAGGCTGCTGCTGTACCGATTTTATATGGTGGACTTATGTCGGTTGGTGTTGCATACACCTGCCAGATTATTGGTCAAAAGCATGCCGACCCAACTTATGCATCAATTATTCTTTCAACCGAGTCAATGTTCAGCGCAATAGGCGGTGCAATTATTCTGCACGAGGTTATGACAGGCAGAGGGTATGTGGGCTGTATATGCATATTTATTGGTATAATTGTATCTCAGATAGTTCCACGAAAACAGAAAAAGTCCGTAAAATAGCCGTTTCCCCAAACGACAGCGGTGCCGATGATTGTCGGGGAAATACGAAGGTATCTTCGTGATAACACATCAATACGTGTCAGCCGTTCGCTTCGGGATACGGCATACAAAGCGCTTTCTGCTAAGGAAAGACTTATAAACAAAAATTCAAAAGAACCTACAATTGAAGAAATAGCCTCCGAAATGGGGATGAAGCGTGAGGAAATTTCAAATGCACTTGATGCAATTATGGATCCTGTTTCCCTTTTTGAGCCGCTGTATCACGATGGCGGGGATGCTGTTTTTGTGATGGATCAAGTGAAGGACGAAAAAAATATTGATGATTCATGGCTTCAGGAAATTTCTATTAAAGAAGCAATGAAACATTTAAATATGCGCGAGCAGAACATACTGAAGCTAAGATTTTTTATAGGAAAAACACAGATGGAAATTGCAAATGAAATAGGAATTTCACAAGCTCAGGTTTCAAGGCTTGAGAAGAATGCGCTGGGGCATATGAAAAAATATTTATAGAAAATTCAGGGCGGAGTTTTTCTCCGCCTGACAAATATACATAAAGCGGGTGTTGTTTTGATAAAAAAATTTATTTTAAAAAATGAAGTAATGTGTATTGCAATTCTGGCTGCAGTAATTACTTCAATATTTGTGCCGCCCGATGGCGAGTATCTTGGATATTTTGATTTTAAAACCTTGACTTGTCTGTTTTGCACTCTTGCGGTGGTTTGTGCATTGAAAAATATATACTTTTTCAGGATTGTTGCCAGCGAAATTGTCAAGGTGTTTAAAACCACAAGGTCAGCGGTTATTGCTCTTGTGTACATAACATTTATAGGGTCTATGCTGATTGCAAATGATATGGCGCTTATTACATTTCTGCCATTGGGTTACTATGTTCTTACCTCGACGGATAATGATGAGTATATGAGCTTTACATTCATTATGCAAAACATTGCGGCAAACCTTGGCGGAATGCTTACACCTTTCGGCAATCCGCAAAATCTTTATCTGTACAGTTATTTTAACATTCCTACGGGTGAATTTGTCAAAATAATGTTTTTACCGTTTATTATATCAATTATTCTGATAACATTATGCTGTTTCAGGGTGGATAATAAAGCGTTGAAAATTGAAAAGGCTTATGACAAAAAGCTTGAATGGAAGAGGACAACAATCTATCTTGTATTATTTGCTTTTTCGATACTTATTGTCTTTAGGTCGATTTCTTATATCTGGGGACTTATTGTGATACCTGCGTCATTGTTTTTCTTTGACAAAAAAGCTTTAAAAAAGGTAGATTACTCACTTCTTATGACGTTTTGTGCATTCTTTGTTTTTGCGGGAAATATGTCAAGAATTCCGGTGATAAGCAATTTCCTTGGCTGGCTTATTGAAAAAAACACCTTGCTTTTTGGCGTGCTTTCCTGCCAGCTTATCAGTAACGTGCCAAGCGCAATTTTGCTGTCTCGGTTTACCGAAAATTATCCCCAACTACTTGTTGCTGTGAATATAGGTGGCGCAGGAACTTTAATTGCATCCCTTGCAAGCCTTATAACATTCCGTGAATTTGTGAAGCGCCAGCCCGAACACGCAAAGGAATACATAAAAGAATTTTCATTGTATAATTTTGGAATGCTGCTTATATTGTTAATTATAATTATGTTTTTGCAATAATGTTGGAAAAGTATCATAAATGGTGTGTATTTGTGTTGACAAAATTGTGGTAATTGTATTACTATATTGTTAATCAAATTAACTTTAAGGAGGGAGTTATTTAAATGAGAAAAATACTTTTTTCAATGCTTCTTATTATGATGGTTATCTTTGGAACTGTTAATTGTATAGCAGCAGAACAGGATACATACCTGATTCTCAAGAATGCAAATTTTGATGACCATAATGTGGGCGACAAACCAAGCGCATTTGTATGGCATCCTTGCAAAGCCGAAGTAATTGTTATAGACAGTGTTTTCTACGACGAAGAAGCCCTGCGTCTTGCAGCCTATAACAATACAGAAATCGTTAAGATTGAAAAAGACGGCAATGCTGATAATTTAGCAGCAAAGTTCAATGCAGTTAAGGATATCAATGGCGAGGCGGCTATGGCGCGAGCCCTTTTTCAACATTATCCTATAAAGGAAAAAGGTGTTATCAGTTTTTCATTCAGGGTGGATAACCTGGATACAAATAAAATTGTTAAATTTAACTGTAACGCAGACACAGCAAGAGAAACAAATTATGCAGATAACAACAGCCTGTTTAATTTTATCAGAATAGAAGGCAATAAGCTGTATTTTGGTGACAGTCAGTTAATTGCTGACGATATAAAGACGGATATCTGGTATAGAATTGATTTTGCGTTTAATATCAAAGACAGCGAAGGCGTAATTTATGTAAACGGTTCTCCTGCAGAAGTATCACTGCCAAAAGAAATAATTAATATTTCTGAAGTGCGTTTTGACTTTCCTGTGTCAAACGATGGTAGTGAAAGTGCGTGGTACATTGACGACCTTAAGATTTACGAAGCAGACAAGTTGGTTGATGATGCGATAATTGATGCACAGTGGAAGGAATTTACCAACAGTGCATTCTATACCAGCTATGAATTTGATGCAAGCCGTCAGACTTGTTATGATAATATGGCATTTCTCAGAAGTAAAGGCAAGCGTTTCGCTGTTGTTCATTCAAATAAATTTTTTGACGGTAGCAAAGTAACAGAGTTGTCTGTAAAATTTATTAATCAGAATGACAACATTATTGTTCCCGTCCGTGCTGTTGCAGAAATGTATGGTGCAAGGGTAGAATGGGATGATGCAAACAGAACGGCAATAGTTGCACATAATGGTAAAACTATGAACATAGTTATCGGCAAGAACAACTGTTATGTTAATGGCTTTGCCAAAATATTACGTACTCCTGCAGTATTAAATGGAAGCTATTCTTATATGCATATTGATGACTTGCTTGGCTTCCTTGGCGTGAAATATACACTCCAAAATGACCTTTTGTGGTTTGACGAGCCAGCAGAATTTAACTGGCATATGCCCTTTACCGCAGGAGGCACTGAAGTTTTATCCGCAAGCAGAGTTACACTTGAAGAAAATATTTACAACCGAATCTTAAGAATGTGTCTTTTTGACAGACCTTCAGATGAACAACTTGATACTGCTATAAAGACATACAGCCCCAACAATCAGCATCCACGTATTGAGTTCACACCCGAGTCTTTGGCTCGCATTAAAGAAGGTGCAAAAACGGATGCACAGCTTATGTCTATAATACAAAACATTTTTGTATCAGCAGACAAAACCATCGGCAAGCCTGGTGTTACCCGTGTTCTTCACGATGGTAAACGTGCAGGATATATCGGCACAACAGGAGAATATTTGTCAATTCTGGCATTCGCTTATATGCTTACAGATGACGAGGCTAAAAAAGCAGAGTACAAGTCTGAAATGTGGCGTCATATTACACACGTAAACGATCAGGAACTCTTCCCTGACTGGCATATGCAGCAAAACTCTGCTCTTGGCACCGGTGAGGGTATGTACGGCATTGCCCATGCATTTGACTGGGTTGACTGGACACAGGAAGAAAAGACACTGATGGTTGAAATGTGCAAGCGTAACGTGTTTGATCACGCGCTTCATGCATACAACTGTAACGGTCACGCATGGTATCATTCTATAGCTTACGACGAGGGAAATCAGCCTATTATAACCAGCGGCGGAATTTTGCTGGCAGCTATTGCAATGTATGAAGAAGACCCTGAATACTTCCAGGATGTAATCCGTGGTGCTCTTCGTGCAACCGAGGGCGGAACAATCGTATACTTCCCTGAAGGTGAATATGCAGAAGGTATTTCATATTGGCGTTATGCTGGCTCAAGATTACCACAGGTATTCAAGGCATTACAGACTTCAATGGGTACCGATTGGGGCAGAACTGAAATCTCCGGCGTACTCGAGACAGCGACATTCCCATTCCGTATGCGTGGTGCAACTACTGCTTACGCATTTGGTGATGGTAACCCTGAGGATGCTGTAATCCCGTTGATGATGTTCTGTGCCGATCAGACTAACAACAAATCACTTGCTCAGTACAGAAAAGATAAAATGGGTCAGTCAGGCTCTATTGTAGATGTTGCTAACTGGGTGTTTGACACTGCAGAATACAAGCAGGGACTTGATGTATATGATGCTGACGTATATAACAAAAACAACTCTACTGTTGTTTTGAAAACAGGTTGGAGTCTTGCTGATACAACAGTTGCTCTCCACGGCGGTGCAAACAATGACCCACACGGCCATATGGACGTAGGCTCGTTCCAGCTTGATATGAACGGTGTTCGTTTCGGTATGGATTTGCCGCGTGACGAATACAATTTGCGTGACCTTGGTCATTACAACAAAAAACGAGTTAATGAATTCTGGCCAGATGGCTATCCCTTCACAGGAGGCCACTACTACCGCAGCAAGGGTGAAGGACATAACACCGTTATTGCAAATCGCCAGGAGACAAATATTCAAAAGACTTCGTCTGCAAAATCATATGATATGAAGACAAATGGTACATCAAAGTTTATTAAAACCGAATTTGGCGAGACCGTATCATACGCATTGCTTGATATGACAGATACAAATGATATTTATGAATCTGCTATTCGTGGAGTTAAGCTTGATAAGTTAAGTAATACAATTGAGATTCAGGATGATTTCAAGGCGAAAACCGCAACAGATTTCCTTTGGTCAATGCACACATATGCAAAAATCGAAGTTGCTGAGGACGGAAAGTCTGCAATTCTTACTCAAAACAATCAGAAGATTAAGGCAACAATTATTAATGATTGTGACTACAGATTTGAGGTTCTCCCTGCAGCATTTGACGAAACTTACGGAACATCTGTAAAACTTCCTTTTGAAACACCAAACGTTGTATACGGTGAAGATGACCCATTCTATATTCTTCATGGTAAAGCTTGTGATGTCGTTAGTGATGCAAGAAAGCTTGCTGTAAGAACGGAGAAGGGTAAAGATGTTAAGAACTTTAAGTTGGCAGTAGCCTTCCAGCCATATATTGAAGGCTATACATCTGTGCCCGAATGCGTTTCACTTGATTTGTGGAAGAATGGAAAAGTCAGCCGTCAGAATCTTGCATCGGTTAAGGTTGACGGAAAGCCACTTGACACCTTTAAACCCGACAAGTATAACTATTCTGTACTTGTTGTTACTGAAAAATCTGAAATTCCCGAGATTGCAGCAGTAGCTGTTGACTCAAAAGTTCAGATTGAGACAATCAAGGCAACAACGGTTCCCGGTGCTACTAACTTGATTCTTAAGAAGGATGGCGTGAATGTAGGACAGTATACATTCCTTATAAGTCCTATAAATAACACTGCAAAGTTCCACAGCGACAAACAAGTTCCGATTTTTACATACTCTGTTTCATCAGAGCCGCAGACTCAGAATGGCGTGGCAAACTTGTTTGATGGTGACTTCGCAACTAAGTATGCGACCGACGAACAAGGCGGCAACGTGATTATGGATTTGGGCAGCGTTATTGAGGGCAACCTTAAGCTCAATATTTCTTGTCTAAGCGGTGACAAACGTACAGAAAACTTCAAGATTGAATACTCTGTTGACGGCTTAAATTATATCGAGGTGTTTAATGGTCACAACAGCGGTACAACCACAGGGTTAGAACAGTTTGATATTGGAAATAGGGCTCGATATGTAAGAGTAAGCTTCTATGGTTCAAGCCAAGGTGTCTGGGTATCTGTAACTGAATTGTTTGTATCCAATGAAAAATAAATAGTTGATACCAAATATCCGGCGGATGAAAAAATCCGCCGGATATTGTTTTATATAATAACGAATCTCCTTCAGTAAAATAGCGTAATCACGCTATTTCTCAACAGCAAATATTTTGCTACAATGAAAATTATTTTGTGAAATAATTTTCAAGGACTTCGTTGCAATGAAGTATCGGGAAATTGCAATGAAATTTCCTCGTCAAAACATAGTTTTGATGAGGAAAAACACATCACGTGTTTTTCCCTAAGATATATTCATTATATTAGGTGTTGCGGGAATAAGCGATACAAAAACCTTTTGATTTGGGAGTTGATTTAGTTGAATAAGAAAGTTCAGTTTTTTGTTGATGATGTTTTTTGGGTGTTTTGTGATTTAACAAGGGAAAAGCCGGCTTCGTTTTTTGACAATGCATATATGGCAATGCTCAAACGTGCCAATGACGAGTATGGAGTAAAAGTTCAGTTTGACATATTTTATAGAACTTCATTTTGATATGGCAATGATGAGTTTTCTCTGTCTAATAGACAGATGCCTATAAAAAAGAGTGTGAGGTAGCATCAGATTGGTTTAAGCTTGGATTTCATTCCAGAGAGGAATAGCCCGATTACCCTTATATAAATGAAGATTACAGCTTAGTGAACGATAATTTCAAGTTTATAAAAAATGAAGTTATTCGTTTTGCATGTGAAAAAACTTTTCCATTGAGTGATGTTCCTCATTGGTCGCCTATCAGTCGTGAAGGTATCCAGGCAATTTTTGATAACGGAATTCGCGTGGCTTACGCAACTTACGGTAAAAAGGAGGAAATAGTGCATCGATTCCTTACGGTCACGAATTCAGACTTTTGCACAACAGAAAAAAGGAAACAGGTGTATACAATAAGGTGACTCGGGATAAAGCAATAGCAACAGCACTTTGTGCATATAATCATGTTGCCGAAGACGAATATATGTCTTGTATGGGAAAGATCAAAACAATAAAAGACAGTCAAATTGGTATGTCATATACAACTGCTTGAATCTTATACCATTAGAAATACTAGATGAAGAACTCTCAAAATTTGTTAATCAGGAATACTTGAGAATTGGAAATCATGAACAGTATTATTATTCTGATTATTATGCTTATCAACCGGATTATGCGGAAAAATTTATATAATAGGTAAGATAATGAAGGAAAACAGCTTTGAATTTATTTTTGCGGAGGATTTGCCGCATTAATAGAAAAAGCTACGCAGCAAAACTGCAAAATGGTTTTGATTAAATAATTAAATAAATTTCCCTTGACAAACGCACTATTTGCTGATATAATAATTAGCGATATAACTTGCGCCCGTGGCGGAATTGGCAGACGCGCTAGACTTAGGATCTAGTGTCAATGACGTGGGAGTTCAAGTCTCTTCGGGCGCACCATTGACATTAAGGCTTATCGATACTTTCGGTAAGCTTTTTTGTTTTAGCTACAATATATTACCTACAAATCGACCTTCGCCAATCAGGCTCGCTCTCTTTGGAAGAGACCCCTACGTGGCAAAACAATTCACAGGATTGTTTTGCTTCACTCCGGCTTCGGGCGCACCATTGACATTAAGGCTTATCGATACTTTCGGTAAGCTTTTTTGTTTTTCTACGCCTAAAGGTACCAAGCCAAAGAAAGCTCCCATCGACAAAAGTCAATGGGAGCTTTCGTGAATTATTTATCTTTCATTAGTTATTGTTTTTTCTTGAAAGAATAAGGTTTGTAATAATACCAAGAATAAGTGCACATGCAACAGGTGTAAGAGTAACCTTACCAAAGGTAAGTGTAAGACCACCGATGCCTGCAATAAGAATTACGCTGGCAACAAAAAGATTTCTGTTATCCTCAAGGTCTATATGCTTAAACATCTTAAGACCGCTTACTGCGATAAAACCATAAAGTGCCATGCATACACCACCCATTACGCAAGAAGGAATAGAGTTTACAAATGCTATAAAGGGAGAAATAAATGAAATAACTATTGCGAGTATTGCTGCTGTCATAATGGTAAGTACAGATGCGTTTCTTGTGATAGCTACACATCCAACAGATTCGCCGTATGTTGTGTTAGGACAACCACCAAATATTGAACCTACCATTGAACCAATACCGTCGCCAAGGAGTGTTCTGTGAAGACCGGGTTCTTCGAGTAGGTCTTTTTCAATAATTGAAGAAATGTTTTTATGGTCGGCAATGTGCTCTGCAAAAACAACAAATGCAACAGGCACATACGCAACTGCAAGTGTTGCTATATACGAACCATTAAGTTCACCCAAACCCTTAAATGCTGTAAGGAAGGTGAAATCAGGAACCGAAACAAATGTAGAAAGACTTACACCGCCATCAACAAGTGCTTTGAATGCATCAAAGCTAAGAACCTTAAGTGAATCAATGCCTGCGGCGTTACCGATAAGTGTAAATACCAAAGCTACAACATATCCGGCAAGTATACCCAAAATAAAGGGGATAAGACGTGCCATTTTTTTGCCGAAGGTTGAGCAAACCATCGTTGTGAATAATGTTACCAAAGCACAAATCAAGCATACAAAAGGTGAAGCAAGCTGAATATTTTCAGCATTTACAACATTACCCTTAAGTACATCGCCAATGGCATTACCTGCAAGAGAAAGACCTATGATAGCAACGGTAGGTCCGATAACAATTGCCGGCATAAGTTTGCTTATCCATTTAACACCTACAGCCTTAACAACCAGAGCAATAATTACATAAACAAGACCTGCAAAAATAGCACCGATAATTAGACCAAGGTATCCAAGTGCCATTGATACACCACCTGCAAATGCTGCACACATTGAAGCAATAAATGCAAATGACGAGCCAAGGAACACGGGACTCTTTTTGCTTGTGAAAAGAATGTAAACAAGGGTACCTGCACCTGCACCAAAAAGTGCTGCAGCAGAGCTCATTGTAGAACCGCATGTACTGTTAATAATAACAGGAACAACAAGTGTTGCCGCCATAATTGCCAGCAACTGCTGAATGGCAAAGATAATAAGCTGACCAAATTTGGGCTTATCATCAATGTTGTAGATTAGTTTCATTGGGAATCTCTCCTTTGAAAAATTTTTTTATCTCTTTGAGTATAACATATCAAAAAATTTTTGTAAATAACTTTGAGAAAATTGTCGAAAGAACAGATGCACAAAATTTAGTGGTAAATTTAGGAGTTATACACAATATATGGTCAACCACATAAGCAAGGGGATTTAAGCACTATTTTAATTTTACAAATTAAGAAAATCCACAAAAATAACAAATAAATATATATTCAAAAAGAAAAGTACTACAGCTTTGACTACGGCAATTATCATTTTATCGTGCTTGACACCAACTATTCATCAAAGAATAAAGAGGTGGAGGAACATTACGGAGATTTGACGCACATTGTTCCGTACAAAGACCCTCTTTATGCGTTTGTAAGACTTAAGAAAAATGGACTTAACCAGATTATTGGTAAACAGTCAGAATATGTTGGCAACAGCCCTAAAGAAATCCATTGGGAACATTATGTTTCGCCACAGATTTCTTACAGAGAGGTATGGATGAATGGACACGGCGAATTATAATCTGGAGCTTAAAAATGGTTGGAAATTTTATCTTGGAGAGATTGATGTTGTTGAAGAAATTCCAGTAATGATGTCTGATGAAACATCAAAAGCAGGCGGCTCGCTTAAAGAACTTGATATGTTTGGTAAAACTGTTGTGCACGTAAATGGTGTTGAGGTTGCAAGAAATGTCAGTGGTTACAACAGATTTTCATGCGAAATCGGAGACTACCTACTTCCCGGTGCTGAAAACAACATTGCACTTTATGTTGATGCAAGACGATGGGAAGGTTGGTGGTATGAAGGCGCCGGTCTTTACAGACCTGTATATATTGAATTCCGCATTGGAACTGGAAGATAGGAGACAGCGTTCGTGTTTGTGCGTATACAAATGCCGACGAGGCGGAATTATTCCTTAACTGAAAATCCCTTGGAACAATAGCTCTTGACAAAAAACGATGTGAATGGATGGCAGAATATGAAGAAGGCACCATATCCGTTGTTACAAGGAGAGGAGACATGCAGGTTAAGGATGAAAGCGTCACAACAGACAAAGTATCGCACATTAAAGTGGTTGATGAATCGCCTGACAGTAAAGACACTCATATCTTAAATTTATCTGAAGTGGATGATAAGGGATGCGTTGTTCCCGATTACTGCGAAAAAATCAGTATTGAATGTCAGGTCGGTAGAATTTTGGGTGTTGGCAACGGAAATCCCAACAGCCATCATTCTGAAAAGGCACCTGAGATTAATTTCTTTAATGGTAAGGCTCAACTTATCGTAAGATGCACAAAGGGTAGTGTACATCTGACTTGCGGAGATTTAACCGATGAGATTTATCGAATAGGAGGAAGTTTATAAAATTTATAGCTGATACCCACACCCATACAATAATGTCGGGGCATGCTCATTCTACGGTTATCGAGAATATAGAAGAAGCGGCAAGAAAGGGTTTTAAGTTTCTTGCAGTGACCGACCATACGGGAATAATGCCCGACGCACCGTCGGAGACTTACTTTAAATGTATGTGGTCTGCTATGCCGGATGAATACATGGGTGTAAATATTCTACGTGGTTGTGAGGCAAATATTCTGGATGAAACAGGTAAGTTGGATGTATCTGCAAACACCCTGTCAAGGCTTGAATGGGTAATTGCATCAATTCACGCTGTTTTAACAGTGCCAATGGACATCGATGCTCATACAGAATTATGGTGCAATATTGCGGTGAAATATCTTACTGAGGCAGGGATTCCCGAAAGTGCAATACTAAATACAGATGCAGAAAGATTTGCCGAGCATCTTTCAAAGATGACAGGACGTGAATTCGTTATTTAAAAAGAAAGGGGATGTTAAAATAGTCCAGACCGCAAAAAGACGGGAAAATCAAAAACTATTTACCGTGCATTATTATTAAAAACTAATATAACTGTTGAAAAATCGCATTTTCATGCGATTTTTCTGTTTTTATTGTCTTTTTGCTACGCACAAACCTCGCCTCCCGGTGTACACAAGTACACCTTCGGGTATCCCTAAGCCTTGGCTTTGGCTCGGTTTGTGTGTTCTGAATCAATTTTACCTATCCCCAAAATGGATGGCTGTTTAAAGTATATTAAGGGGAAAGTTTTTTCTATAAGACAACGGTGTATGATTGGTTTGCTTTTTAAAGTTTCTTATAAAATAATTATAATCGGTAAAGCCAACCCTATCATATATCTCGGAAACCGATAATTGGGTAGTGGTGAGATAATGCTTTGCTTTTTCAATTCTTTTTTCGATAATATAGTACTTAATGGATGTTTTGAAAAATTTATGAGAAATTCCGTAAAGAGTGGTTATGGTTATCCGGAAATTCTGACACAAACCTACAATCAGGCTTCTTATGCTTTTTACTTATTTCTTGACATCATGCCATCAAAATAGTATAATTATAAAAAACATTCTTCAAGGAAAGAGGTACTAATATGTTGGTAGAGTTTTATGACGGTAAAATAATAAGTGAAGGCAAAAGCTTTCAGCCTGTATCTTATGACGTAACAAATCAGTCGCTGATAGTTAGATTTGACGGTAAAGGCTGCATCAGTAAATATGCCGTTTTGGGTGAAAAGGTGTATTATGAGGCAGACCGTGCTTCGTGGAAAATTTATATTAATGGAAAAGAGCTTCCCTTCAATTCAAATAAAAAGGTTGAGATGATAGGAAGAACACAACAAGTTACTTGGACTCACCAATCGGGAACAATAACAATGAAGTTGTTTCTGGAAGAAAACACTGACTCTGTTTTGCAAACTATTCGTGCTGATTTCAAGGAACCTGTTTCCCTTCAGATGGCACTTTGTATGTATGGTGTTATTTCAGGCTCGGGCGTAAAAACTCAAGACGAAGAAAGCCTGGTTTATTCTGACAATGTAATAAAGACGGATTTTGCCTATATGATGCAAAACCCTACAAACAATTTTTCATTTGTCTCCGATACTTGTTTTGAGGTTATCGAAGGTAACGGAATGGCTTTTTTTGATTTTGGAAGCGAAGTATTGACAAAGGAATTTAACCTGGCATACGGTTTTGGGGTAAAATCACCTGATAAAAATGTTGTTGAGGTTAAAAAGCTTGAAGAAAATTCACTCAACGAAATTAAAAGCATAGCTATTCCTTCTTCGGTTAACTCTGAACTGGATAAGGCGCTTTATTACAGTGCTTATTTTTGTGCATTGGAGAATTACAAGGACAAGGGTGAATTTAAAGGCTTTATGGCAGGCATTGGTTATTTAAATCCCTACCGAACCTATTACAGAGATTCATACTTTACTGTTTTATCAATGTTCAACGGACAAACCGAAAAAATCAGAAATCAAATCATAACCTTGGGAAAGGGTGTTTCCAATACAGGCGAATGTCCTTCTGCGGTTATAAATGATTTTTCACCCTGGTGGGGAAATCATTTTGACAGTCCGTCAATGTTTGCTATCCTGATTTTTGATTATGTAAACAACACAAAAGATTTTTCTGTACTAAGCGAAATGGTTGGCGATACCACAGTCCTTGCCAAAGCCGAAGCAGTTGTTGCAAAGCTTGCTGAGGATTGTGACGAAACCGGTCTTATTGTCAAAAAAGGCAAAAACAATACAAGGGATTGGGCTGATATTGTAAACAGATATGGCTATGTTACATATGTTGAGGTATTATATGCAAGAGCACTCTATTGTCTTTCGGTTTTATTTAAATACAGTGATGCCCAAAAATCAACAATGTATTTAGAGAAATACAATAAGGTTAAAAATTCTATTAATGAAATTTTATGGGATGATACACTTGGCTATTATGTAAACTTTAAAAATGAAGATTATACCGAAAAAAACCTTTCTGTTGACACCGTGCTGGCGGCTATCTATGGTATAGCTGACGAAGACAGAGCTTTGACAATGTTGGCCTCCTGCCAAAAAATGCTGGAAAGCCGAAACAATCCGGAGGTTGAAGACTTTGGTATTCTTTGCGTTTATCCGCCGTATGAAAAAATTTATGCATCCTTTGGCCGTTCCGCAAAGCCCTTTGAATATCATAACGGTTCCTGCTGGCCATATTGGGCAGGGATGTATGCTTATGCCCTTAAAATGTATGGTATGGATTATGAGTATGCACTTACAAGGTGGTTTACCTTTAATATTGAAAAGAATAATTTCACTCCCATTGAGTATTATTCGCCCTATTGTGCAGACGGAGCACTTTTGCAGGCATGGAGCAGCACAGCGGCATTTGTTTATTATGATGTAAATTGTGATTTCTTTAATGATAAGATATAGTTATAAAGAGCGTATGTTTGCATACGCTCTTTAATTTGCTATAATATGGTTGAATGTTTGGCGTATTTATGATATGCTATCTTTTGAGGTGGCTGAAATTGAGTATACAATTTGATGAATTAAATACAGAGGCTTTACTTGACAGAGAAGAAGTTGTCCTTGACAATGCATTGATTGAAAGTGAAATTGAGGGCAAGGTTGTTCTTGTTACGGGTGCAGGCGGGACAATAGGTTCTGAACTGTGCAGACAAATTGCAACCTATCAGCCTGAAAAGTTAATTCTTCTTGATATATATGAAAACACAATGTATCAGCTTGAAAATGAATTGGAAGAAAGATTTCCTGAACAATCAGTTGTTTCGCTTGTTGCATCAATAAGGGATAAAAAAGGGCTTGAAGTAATATTTGACAGATTCAGTCCTGATATTGTTTTTCACGCGGCGGCACACAAACATGTTCCACTTATGGAAACAAGCCCCGGTGAAGCTGTGAAAAACAATGTACTGGGGACCCTGAATACTGCAGAATGTGCGGTAGGTTGTGGTGCGAAAAAATTTATTCTTATTTCTACTGATAAGGCGGTTAATCCCACCAGTGTTATGGGTGCCAGCAAACGGATATGTGAGATGATAGGGGCGGCTTTGCAAAACAGCACCAACACAGAGTTTGCTGCGGTAAGGTTTGGCAACGTTCTTGGGTCAAGTGGGTCGGTTGCCTTAAGATTTCAAAGGCAGATAAAACAGGGAGGGCCGGTAACTGTTACCCATCCTGATGTTACCAGGTTTTTTATGACCGTTACCGAGGCAGCTCAGCTTGTACTGCAGGCAGCGGCATATGCTAAAGGAGGAGAAATTTTTGTTCTTGATATGGGTCAGCCTGTAAAAATTCTCGATTTGGCAAAGCGGATGATTGTACTTGCGGGACTTGAAGCGGGCCGTGATATAAAGATAGAATTTACCGGACACCGCCCCGGTGATAAGGAATTTGAGGAGCTGCTTACAGATGAGGAAGGATTGACTGTAACTCAGCACAAAAAGATTTTTGTTGCAAAGCCTGAACATATTGATGCAGATGAACTTATGCAAAAAATTGAAGTATTGAAGGATGTTGCTGATAAAAATCAAGAAACCATTAAGTTGGAAATTGCAAAGATGGTTCCAACATACAGTATAAATAACAAAATTTCTCAAAAAAATAGATAAAATACTTGACTTTATTGCTTTAGTGTGATAGAATACTAGCATCTCATAAAAAATAAATGCGTTTGAGCAGAAACAAGTAGGGCTTGTTGGAGTCTTGAGAGAGTTGCCGGTTGGTGCAAGGCAATGACAAAGGCTTGTCTGAATACCTTCTGCGAGCAGTGCACCGAAAGGAAACAAGTAGGCTGCAACGGGTGTTCCCGTTATAGGACAAGGGTATTTTTTGATACCTGATAAGGTCATTGCTGTAAGGCTTTGGCGAATTGAGGTGGTACCACGGGAATTTCTCGTCCTCAGGCAAAATCCAGAGGGCGAGTTTTTATTTTGCCCTAAAAAAGAAAGGATGATTTTTTATGGGTATTAAAATTGGTATGTTGGTGGTTTTCTTTGCGGCGATGATTGCTGTAGGACTTTATTGTAGAAAACACTCAACAGATGTCAGAGGTTTTGTTCTTGGCGGAAGAGCGGTTGGTCCGTGGCTTACAGCTTTTGCATATGGAACATCCTATTTCTCAGCGGTTATTTTTGTAGGTTATGCAGGACAGTTCGGTTGGAAGTTTGGTATTGCTTCAACCTGGATTGGTATAGGCAACGCAGTTCTTGGTTCGCTTCTGGCGTGGATGATTCTTGGCCGCAGAACAAGACTTATGACTCAACATATTGAAAGTTCAACTATGCCTGAATTCTTTGGTAAAAGGTATAATAGTCCTGCTCTTAAAATTGCGGCATCCGCAATTGTCTTTGTTTTTTTGATTCCGTACACAGCGTCGTTGTACAACGGTCTTTCAAGACTTTTTGAAATGGCTTTTCCCGGTGTAAGTTATTCTGTATGTGTAATTGTAATGGCAATTCTTACAGGTGTTTATGTTATCGCAGGTGGATATATGGCAACCGCAATTAACGACTTTATTCAGGGCATTATTATGATTGTGGGTATTATTGCAGTAATTGCAGCTGTGCTTACACAAAACGGAGGATTTGTTGAAGCCCTTAACGGTTTAGCCGAGGTCAGCATAGAAGGAAATGCTCCGGGTGCTTTTAATTCATTCTTCGGCCCTGACCCGATGGGACTTTTCTTTGTGGTTATTCTCACATCTTTAGGAACATGGGGTCTTCCTCAAATGGTTCAGAAGTTTTATGCTATAAAGAGCGAAAAGGACATAACCAAGGGTACAATTATTTCGACTGTGTTTGCTGTTATTGTTGCCGGAGGATGTTATTTCCTTGGAGGTTTTGGCAGATTGTTTACAGATAAGCTGACATTTCTTCCCGACGGTTCAATTGCAGGAGGGTTTGATGCTATAGTTCCGACAATGCTTTCAGGTCTTCCGGATATTTTGATTGCTGTAGTTATTGTACTGGTGCTTTCGGCTTCAATGTCAACCCTGTCATCACTTGTCTTGACATCAAGCTCAACACTTACACTTGACCTTTTAAAAGGTCATGTAATAAAGAATATGTCAGAAAAGAAACAGCTTTTTATTATGAGAGTTCTGATTGTAGTATTTATTGCAATTTCTGCATACATAGCCCTTAACAAAGATAAGCTCAGCGCTATTGCTGATATGATGGGTATTTCATGGGGCGCATTGGCGGGTGCATTTCTTGCTCCATTTATGTACGGTCTGTACTGGAAAAAGACAACAAAGACAGCTGTTTGGGCAAGCTTTATTTTCGGCGCAGGTATAATGATGCTTAATATGCTTATGCGAGGTTCGTTCCCTGTAATTTTGCAGTCACCTATAAATTGCGGTGTTGTTGTGATGCTTGGCGGTTTGGTTATTGTTCCGTTTGTCAGCATAATTACTAAAAAACCTGATAAAGCATTGACAGAAGAAATGTTTGCTTGTTATAATAAAGAAGTAGTTGTCCCTGCAAAAAAATCTTTGGGCAATTAATAAATGAATTTTTTACAGAAGGCCTGTCTGTTTTTACAGACAGCCTTTCTGCAGTTTAAAAAAGGAGATATAACGTGAAAAATCACGTTATTAGCCTCCGACGGATTTAATTGCACCGCCGAAAGTTTTGCACCATATATGTTGCAAAACGGCGATGTGCATAATTTTCATTTACGCCTTATCTGCCCACGATAAGCGTATATAAATTTTTTACATTACTTTTGTGGGCAGAAAGGCTACGGAAATTAAAATGCCGATTACAGAAATTTTACAAAAGAATGCGGATTTTTATCCCAACGATGTGAGTCTGGTTGAAATTAATCCAACACACGAAAATCAGTCAAGGCTGACCTGGCGGGAATATTCGCTTATTGAAGCAAACCCCAATGAAGCATACCGAAAGGAAATCACTTGGAGTGAGTTTAACAAACGTGCAAACCGATTTGCAAATTTTCTTTTGTCAAGAGGGATTAAAAAGGGTGATAAGGTTGCAATTCTGCTGATGAACTGCATCGAATGGTTGCCTATTTATTTTGGTGCACTAAAGACGGGTGCGTTGGCTGTTCCGCTTAATTACCGTTATGCATCTGACGAAATAAAATACTGTCTTGAACTTGCTGATGCTGATGTTCTTATATTCGGCCCTGAATTTACCGGCCGAGTGGAACAGATTTGCTCTCGTGTAAAAAGGGTGAAGATGTGGCTTTATCATGGTGAAGATTGTCCCACATTTGCCGAAAGCTATGACAATCTTATGGCATATGCATCGTCTAAAAATCCTCAGATTAAGCTGAGTGATGATGACGAAGGTGCAATTTATTTTTCATCAGGAACAACTGGCTTTCCAAAAGCAATTATACATAAACACAGAAGTCTTGTTCACGCATGTATGACAGAGCAGAATCACCATTCGCAGACAAAGGATGATGTATTCCTTTGCATACCGCCCCTTTATCACACAGGTGCAAAAATGCACTGGTTTGGAAGCTTCCTTGTTGGCGGCAAGGCGGTTATTCTTAAAGGCATCAAGCCTGAATGGATTTTAAAAGCAGTTTCGGAAGAAAAGTGCTCAATTGTATGGCTGCTTGTTCCGTGGGCACAGGATATTCTTGATGCAATTGAACGTGGAGATATCAAACTTGAGGATTATCAGCTTTCACAATGGCGACTTATGCACATTGGTGCACAACCTGTCCCTCCAAGCTTGATTAAAAGATGGAAGAGTTACTTCCCCAATCACGCATATGACACCAATTACGGCTTATCAGAATCTATTGGTCCGGGTTGTGTTCATCTTGGTGTTGAAAACGAACATAAGGTTGGTGCAATCGGAAAGGCTGGTTTTGGCTGGGAAGTAAAAATTGTTGATGAAAACGGAAATACTGTTGAACGCGGCGATGTTGGTGAACTTGCAGTTAAAGGTCCCGGCGTAATGACAGCTTATTACAAGGACGAAAAAGCAACCAATGATGTTTTAAAAGATGGTTGGCTGTTTACAGGTGATATGGCAAGAGAGGATGAAGACGGATTTATCTTCCTGGTAGACCGCAAGAAGGATGTTATCATTTCGGGCGGTGAAAATATTTACCCCGTACAGATTGAGGACTTCTTAAGAAAGAACGATAAAATCAGCGACGTTGCGGTTATTGGACTTCCAGACAGCCGTCTTGGCGAGATTTCAGCGGCAATTATTCAGATTAAAGACGGAATGGAAGCAACAGAGGAAGAAATCAATGAATTCTGTCTGGACCTTCCTAGATATAAAAGACCTCACAAGGTTATTTTTGCGGACGTTCCCAGAAACCCAACCGGTAAGATTGAAAAGCCGAAACTTAGACAAATTTACTGCGGTGACAGCGTTGTTGCACAGCAGAACGAAATAAAATAAGGATTGAAAGGAAGCATATTATGAAAAAATTATTGCTTGGTAATGCTGCGGTAGCCCGTGGCGCATATGAAGCAGGTGTAAATGTTGTTGCATCATATCCCGGAACACCCAGTACAGAAATAACCGAAGAAATTGTAAAATTTGAAGAAATCTATGCAGAATGGTCACCAAACGAAAAGGTTGCAGGTGAGGTTGCAATCGGTGCATCAATTGCAGGCGCAAGAGCAATGAGCTGTATGAAGCACGTTGGTCTTAATGTAATGGCTGACCCTGTATTTACAGTTAGCTATACAGGTGTAAACGGAGGTTTGGTATTCTGCGTTGCTGATGACCCAGGGATGCATTCCTCACAAAATGAGCAGGATTCAAGACACTATGCAAAGGCATCAAAGATTATGATGCTTGAGCCTGCTGATTCATCAGAATGTAAGGAATATACCCGTCAGGCCTTTGAATTATCAGAAAAGTTTGACACCCCGGTGTTTATAAGACTTTCTACCAGAGTTTCACATTCGCAGAGCCTTGTTGAACTTGGTAAAAGAGCAGATGTTCCTGTAAAGGCTTACGAAAAGAACCCTGCAAAATACGTTATGATGCCGGGTAATGCTATCAAGCGTCACGTTGATGTTGAAAAGAGAATTGCAGATTTAACTGAGTTTGCTGAAACCACCGAACTTAACACAGTTGAGAAAAACGGCGCAAAAATTGGTGTTATTACAGCAGGTATTGCATACGAATATGCAAAGGAAGCCCTTGGTACATCGGCAGACTTTTTGAAGCTTGGTATGGTTTATCCTATGCCAAAGCAAAAAATTATAGATTTTGCAAAGAATTATGATAAGGTGTATGTTATTGAAGAGCTTGACCCTGTTATTGAAGACCATTGCAAGGCATTGGGTGTTGAGGTGTGTGGTAAGGAACTCTTTACACTTCTTGGTGAATATACTCCCACAATGATAAAGAAGGCTGTTCTTGGCGAAGATGCACCTGATGTTCTTTCAGCAGATGAAGCAATTCCTGTAAGACCACCTGTAATGTGTGCAGGCTGTCCTCATAGAGGAACATTTTATGTTCTTAAAAAACTCGGTCTTGTTGTATCGGGAGATATCGGTTGTTATACTCTTGGAGCAACACCACCTCTGCAGTCGGTTGACACAACCATCTGTATGGGTGCATCGGTAAGTGCTGCTCACGGTATGGCAAAGGCTCAGGGTGTTGATTTCAACAAAAAACTGGTATCTGTTATCGGTGATTCAACCTTTATGCATTCAGGTATAACAGGTCTTGTTGATATTGTTTATAACAAAGGCAATAATACGGTCATTATTCTTGACAACTCGATAACAGGTATGACAGGCCATCAGGAAAACCCCACAACCGGCAGAACAATCCGTGGCGAGGCAACCAAGCAGGTAGACCTGATTGCACTTTGCAAGGCTGTTGGTATTGACAGAGTTACTGTTGCTGACCCATTTGATATCAAAAACTTTGAAGAGGTTGTTAAAACAGAGGTTAATGCAGACGAACCGTCTGTTATTATCGCACAAAGACCTTGCGCACTTCTTAAAACAGTTAAGTATTCAGGAACCTGCAAGATTACAGACAAGTGTAAAAACTGCAAGATGTGTATGAAACTGGGATGTCCTGCAATCACATTGAAGGACGGCAAGGTTGTGATTGATGCAACACAATGTAATGGTTGCGGACTTTGTATAAATGTTTGCCCCTTTGGAGCAATTGAGAAGGAGGAAAATTAACCATGACTAAAAATATAATGATTGTTGGCGTTGGCGGTCAGGGTACTCTCCTTGCCAGCAGAATTCTGGGAAACACAGTTATAAACGAAGGTTATGACGTAAAAGTTTCCGAGGTTCACGGTATGAGCCAGCGCGGCGGTAGCGTTGTAACATATGTAAAATACGGAGACAAAGTATATTCTCCCATTGTTGACCGTGGCGAGGCTGATGTAATCTTAGCATTTGAACTTCTTGAGGCATACCGTGCTCTTCCTTATTTAAAAGAAGGCGGCAAGATTATCATTAATAATCAGCAGATTGACCCTATGCCTGTTATAACAGGTGCGGCTGTATATCCCGAAAATATTGCTGAAAAGATTGCTGCAGTATGTGATACAACTATTGTTGATGCATTGGCTCTTGCGAAGGAAGCAGGAAATATTAAGGCTGTAAATGTCGTTCTCATTGGCGTTATGGCAAAAACAACAGACATACCCTATGAAAACTGGGTAGAAACAATAAAGACAACTGTTCCCGAAAAGTTCCTTGAGGTTAACCTTAGGGCATTTGATTTGGGATATAATTTAAAATAAATCCCGTTTGCCGTGATGACGGAAGGAAGTTCTGCAAGAGTATAGTTCCTGAATTTATGTACTCCACACTCCGTTTTGAATAAGGTTTACCTTCTTAACACAGATTTTGACCACAAGGCAGAGGTTGTTATCGACTATGGCACACACAAGAAGAATATAACGTTAGAGCCTTGCGAATTTAAACCGGTAGAAAACGACTAAAACTTAATAAAAAACAAACTCACCGTAAAAAATACAGTGAGTTTGTTTTTATTTTGGTGATTTGCCTACGGAAGAGCGTTTTAAAAGCTGAGTTGAAACTTTGAATGCTTTTTTGTTTTCTATTTTGTCAAAAAGTTCTTCAGTAATGATTTCGCATAAATCTTTTGAATACGGAGTAATGGTTGTGAGTGGAATATCAAGATAATCGCATTCCTTAACGTCATCTCTCCCTATTACAGAAATATCTTTCGGTATGCTTAATCCGTGCTCGCGAATAGATTTCATTGCGCCAAAGGCGATGTAATCATATGCTGTAATGACAGCGGTAGGAGGATTTTACAAAGCGAGAAGAGTGTTCATTGCCTCATGTCCGATAACCTCAAAGCGAGTATTTGTTGTAGTAATAATATACTCATCTTGTATTTCTATATCATATTTTTTTATAATATTTTTCAGGCGATTAAGATAATCTGTTGTAAGAGGTTCTCGTGAAAAATGCGGACGGAATAGATATCCGTTTGGGCTGTCACCAGATAAAGATTGAAAATGTTACTGGTTTTACAGGCGATGACACTGTGGCTCTTACGGGTTTGCTAAAGGGCAGTGAGTATGCTTTTAAAACAGAAGGTAAGCCTATAGATATCTGCAATGTTGAAATAAAAAATATAAAGTCTGCGGCATTTTGTTCAATGGTGCGTCTTTTGAGTCAGGGCGGTGTGCCCCTTCACGATATTTTCGTTGACGGAGTATATGATATGTCCAAAGAGTGTGAGTGCCTTGACAGAGGGGGATGCGGAGTAAAAGTTGGCGATACAACCAGACTTTACGGTTCACGACATGCAACAGAGGACGAAACCTATAATATAACAATCAAAAATGTTAGTACAAGAGCAAAATTCAGGGCAATCGTTTTAGGTGGAAAGATGAAGAATGTTATTTTTGAAAACATCGAGCCTTTTGACGGTGCTAAAATAATAAATGATATGCGTGAATTATAAAAGCTTTTTAAATGCAAAGTGAAAACACAGTGGCAAAAGTCATTGTGTTTTTTCTAATCAATGGATATGCGTCGTTCGGGTTCGAAGCAAAATAAAACAAAAAAGCCGCAAATGCGACTTTTTTGGCGGAGAAGGGGTAACCCAAACGGAAAACACAATTTTCGCCAATAATAAATACCGCATTTTTTCATATCTTGTTTTCCCTATCACAAGAGAAAACTTAAAAATACATCGTAAATATTACTAAAACTCAAAGCGTGTTATTTTTAGCACGCTTTTGTTTTGTTAATCACCACGCATAGAGTTAAGCGTTGGAACTTCCGCATAATTGTTTTTGCCGTCTTTTTCATTTACGCCGTATTCGTCAAGCAATTCAAAATTATAATAATCAATTAGGTCTATCGCTAGATTTCTTCCGAAGCCAATCTTAAAAGCCCTTTCAACTATTTCATCAAACTTTCTAATACTGCCCGAAAGAGATAGTCCATAATACGCAAGTAAAGCATTAAGCAAATTAAAAGGCAAAGACAACATAAAGCCTAAATTGATAAAGTTCTTTTTCTTAAACTCTTTTTCACAGAACTGTCTTTCATCAATAATTCCGCTGTACGCTCCTCTGGTTATACAATACTCTTTTAACAAGTCTTGATAACCTATATAATCTGTTTCGTTTTTGTTAGATAAGTTAATATCAAAGAGTTGGCTTTTGTAGTTGTCAAGATTTTCAATCTCGGCTTTAAACTCTTCATAATTAGCAAAGGTTGTATGCGATTTCCCTTTATATACTTTTACTTGATATTCAACAGTACAAATTAGTCGTTCTTTTATTAGTTCGTCAAGCAAGGTCTTAAATCTTGATTTATTCTTAAAAGCAAGGCACTCATTTATTTTGTCCCAATATATTCTGGTCGCTTCCTTTAATTCTAAATCTGCTGTTTGTTCAAGGCTTTTAGCAAATGGGTTATGCTGGTTTTCTTTCATAAAAGACATCATATCGCCAAGATGAACTGTCTTTCTGTTTATTATCGTCTTAATTGTTAGTGGTTTTAACGCCATAGACAGCAAAGCCTTTCTAAACTTATGTGAATTGTAAAAGCCCTTGTTATTTTTATAGTGTCTATACCATTCATCAGTATAGTCTTTTACTTTTTGTAAATATTCTCTTTCGCCATATTGGGAACGGTCTATCTTGTTTCGGCGTTCAATAAGCCATTTTCTAATATCAAGATAACTCATTCTCTTTATGTCCATATCATAAAAATCAAATGAATAGTTATTCACGCTACCACCTCGCTATAATAAATTATACCATATCTGTAATAAAAAATCAATCAATCGCCAAAATTAACAGCCTTTCTCGTCTGGAATATATAATACCTTATAAACGCCGCACTCAAACACTTAAAAGTTATATTGAGTAAGGTGTTTTTGTATTATATAAAAACATAATAAAGTGAAACAGCCTCACACCGATACCATAACGCTTGTAGCGTTTGGTACGGGCTTCGGGAATTACAGCAATACTGACACATTTTTATTGAAATGTTTAATTCCCTTGTCGGTGTTCGGCTGTTCCACAGGGGAAAAGGAAAGCATACTTGCGTATGCTTCCATTAAAGGTGGTGGGCTTATGTCAAGAAAATCTCAATACATTAACGCAATCAATAACCGAGATATACAATCATTCCGTTTATTGTTTTACGCCCACCACGTGCCACGCTCTCTAATGAGAGCGAGCGACAGCCGTCTGCGTTCCTATGAGAAACAAGGACTTGTTGAAAAGTGCGTGAGCATAGGAACAGGCGAGGCTGTCTATAAATGTACGGACAAGGGCAGAGCCTTTATAGGAAAACTTGACGGCTTCGCTGGACACAAGCCGTACCTTAACGCCAACAGTTCCGAGCATAATTGCCTACTCGCCCAGCAAATCGCAAGTTTGCCAGATAACTTACAGGCTGGCTGGTACTCCGAGCGTGATTTATGGGGTATGTATCAGGACAGGCTGGACGAAATAAGACAAAACGACTATGACCGCTGGGAAGAATTAAGCCGAGAAAACGCTTCGGCTGTTGATGGTGGGGTTGTGGTTGGTGGCGAATTGGTGTTAGTAGAGGTTATATCCGAGCATTATAATAGCATAGCCATTGAAAGTAAGGAAAACTTTGCGACAGTTTTAGGAACAGGGGTACATTATTTTCACACATAGGGGGTAATAAAATGATTTACGATTATATGGAACGAGCAACACGCTCACAAATGGCAAAGGACTATGAGGACTTTTTCTATGTCCTTAAAAATCAGTTAGGGGGCGTTATACAATTAAAGTTCGCTAACCACTTTATGAGCCATTGTGGAGATACTTTCGGTCTTATGGTAGAGGTGGGCTTATTAAAGCGTTTTTATATGGGCGGTATGGTTGTATATCAATTACAATATTCAAATGAGTTATCAAGCCATAATGTCCGAAAAATTACACGAGATATGCTGATACGCTCAGCTTTAAGGCTGGAACAATACAAAACGGCTGGCTGTAAGACTTTTGCCGAGATAAGAAAGTACGGAAGCAACGGCAACAACCAATCAGCCAACATCAATAAAGAGTTGTTAGAGCGATACGATACAGCACTTAACACCAAGTACGGCATACTAATTGAAAACTTAACGAACGCCGACAGCGTTTCGGTGCTTTATAAGTTGAAAGCACAGAACATATTTATTGATTGCGTAAGGGTACAAGGCAGAACAATTAAGCCGTACATA
Source organism: Clostridia bacterium (assembly GCA_045648175.1). Classification (GTDB taxonomy): domain Bacteria; phylum Bacillota; class Clostridia; order Monoglobales; family Monoglobaceae; genus SIG440. The sequence continues at coordinate 2,654 of JAZRNN010000081.1, read as the reverse complement.
TCAATATATAACATCAATATAGAGAAGCCAAGTAAAATGGCTGGGCGTATCGCTTACGCTTACCGAGAGATAACAAGCCTATTTACTGATTATGTCGCTGGCGTTGAGGTAATGCCGACCATTACAATACACGAGTTCGGCGATATGACTATGTTCAATGAACTGACCTATAACGAATTATTGGACAAGCACTTTCAAGATATGGGCTGTTATGACCTTGAAACACTACAAGGAAAGGTTATTTTCAATGTTTATACGAACAAAAGCAAAACACCTTACGCAAATATCTTAAATTAAGGGGGGTATCACAAATGAAAGACTTAACACCAGATGAAGACGAGTTCTTACATCAAATATATCAAGATTTTAACTTTGACGAATGGGCTGACACAATAGATGAAGCCATACAAAACGGCGAGATTGACACCGAGCCACCAAAGGCAAAAGAGCCGATAGAGTTTGAATTAGAAGATTTATTCTAATAGTAAAGCCCCAGCGACCGCTGGGGCTTGTTTCGTTTTAGTTAGCACATTTTGAGCAAGGTGTTAAACCAGATGATTTCGCTTCTTCTAATGTCGTTTCATAACTGTTTTTTCCGCCACATTCAGCGTCAAAATGATATTTTTTGCCTGACGGAGTACGATACACTCCGTTTGTGGTGGCTTCTGGTGTTTCTACACTTGGTTTCTGTTCTTCGGTTGGTTTCGTCTGTTCTGTTGGTATAACTATGCTTTCTGTTTCTAAACTGTTATAGCCTGTAAGGTAGTCTATTTTTATGTTCGGCTGAACATTGTAGCAATAAACACAGAATGAGATACCCTGTCCGTTATCTTCAATAGAGTACGCTTCTATTAAAACACCGTCTGCTACAAGGTTATTTCCAGTAAATACAGGCGTAGCACGATACATAACTTGATTTCCTGTTTTTTCTATATAATCATCAACTTGGTTTTCAAACGGAAGCATACCCTCAATGTTTAGATATCTTGTTCCTGTTATCAAGTTTCTCTCGTTAGCGTTTTCGCCTGTAAGTTGATAACCTATTAAATGACATCTGTTATATAAATATTTACCCTCAACAACATCATAAGTAGCGTTCTGCCAGCCTGTCGGTGTTATTGAGCCAATGCTCCCTCTATCTTCGGTAGGCATAATGTCTGTTGAAATGGAAGCAAAAGCGACATCACATCTTCCAAGTTCGTCAAGGTCGCCGTAATATTCAAAAGAGCCGTTTATAATTTCATAATTTTTGAAGAAAGGTTTATTGTTATTTACTTGTGTATATGCTTGACCAGAATATTTAGGCAATGTATTTACAAGAGCTTGATATTCTGCCTCATCAAATGAGTTTCTTATGATTGATACTGTTTGTGTATCGCCTTCCCAAGCAACGCCTAAATTAAAGCCTTCCGCAACAAATCTAATAGGCAACATTGTACGCCCATTTATGACTGTTGGAGCAACATCAAGAGTTTGACTATTGCCGTTAAGGTAGGCAGTATTACTGTTAATAACAAGTTTTATCACATCATCATTCATTGTGAGTATTACCGATTGGGTGCTTTCTTCCCATTCAACAACACCATTGAAAGCCTCAATGATTGCCCTTATTGGAACTAATGTTCTGCCGTTTGTAACGACAGGCTTTGTTCCTCTGCCTGTGTCAATTTCTGCCTGTACGCCATTAACATTCATAATAGGGTTATCTATTTGTAGGCTAACGACAACATCTGATACATACTCTTCAGCAGAAACGGAAACGAACAGACTACATATCATAATTACTGTGATAAATAAAATCTTGTTGAACTTCTTCATAAACAATACTCCTTATATCATTAAAATATTCTTTTATATTATAACACAAAAAGCAAAAAAAGGCAAGAAAACCCAAAAAATAGTTTCAAATTACATCTTCTGCCACATTGAAAATGTGTTTCTTTTTCCGTTTTGCGTAGTTATAGGTAGTGATAGCCCCGCCCCAAGACCGATTTATATAACATATCATATAGTCCGAGTTATCAACCATATACTCATTACATTTTGTTATATGGTATCGTCTGGGCGTTTTCTCTGGAATGTCGGCAACTAAAATATTGTCGTATCGCTTATCATATAAGCATTTGTAGTCAATAAGCCCTTTTGTTAGGTAAGGTATCACGAGTTCAAGAGTAATGTCTGGGTATTTTTCTTTTAGTTCTCTTATGGCACAAGCCGAACAGCCGTCAAAATTGCCGTAATTACCTACCCAGAACTCCTTGACATTGTGATTTATAATTAAATCTTCTGCTATTTGTTTAATTTTTTCTCTCGCTTCGTCTGTCCTGTAAATATCACTATGTCCAGCGAAACAACATCTTGAAAACTTTTTCATATCTTCGCCCCATAGCCACCAAATTATACTACAAGTATATAAACATACTTGTAGTATAACACAAGATGAATAAAAAGTCAATTAAAGACAGAACTTTTAAAAAAATAAGACCTCTCTTGCTTTCGGCAAAAGAGGTCATTTCTATATATTAGCAGAACTCGGCTAAAAGGGTGTCTATAATCTTCTCAACTTTGGCAATCTGCTGATTGTCTAAACGCTTCATCTTACTTGTAACGCTGTTTAGGTATATGTCGGTGTCGGCTCTTACGCTGTCAAACAA
>JAZRNN010000080.1:0-26732 GCA_045648175.1 Clostridia bacterium | reverse complement strand
CAAGTTGTTCAAAGGAAGACAGGTCAATCTATTGCTGTTCCGGTAACAGGGATCACGTTAAATGCAATAGCAGATTACATATTGAAGGAACGAAAATCTAATACGGACAAGCATGTTTTTCTCGAATCCGTTGTGCCTTATTGCAAAGATACATATTCTTCTTATATTGTCCCCTTTATCAAATATTGTGCAGCAAATTTTGAAGACGCTTCCACCATAACAAGAGAAATGGTTGACAGTTGGCTTCTAACAGAACCCTATCGTTCAAACAACTCTCACAGAATAGCTATAATCAATATTCGTCACTTTACGAAACACTTATGTTCAACAGGAATACAGGCATTTACTCCCCCTTCTTCATATAACGTAAAATATCAGCCCTATCAGCCTTACATTTTCACAGATGACGAATTGAAATATCTTTTTGAGGCAATTGATTCTGTGAAGTTTCGGAAGATTAAAGCCGATCCGGCACGCATCATGCCCGTGTTGTATAGATTGGAATTGTGTTGTGGCTTACGACCGGGAGAACCTTTTAGAATAAAATGTGAAGATATAAACTTAGAAACCGGAGATATATTCATCCGAAAAGGTAAACGAGGAAAAGACCGACATATTGTTATGTCAGAACAAATGCGCCGTTTATGTTCGGTTTATGATGACTTTGAATGTAGGCGTGAGTGGTTTTTTCAGTACGAAACAGGAGAACCGATTCCCACATATTGGGGTGTATATAATTTTGCTCAACTTTTAGAAAGATGTAATTTTTCATACAAAGGCAATAAACCTCGCCCTTATGATTTAAGGCACAACTTTGCAACAAGAACAATTATGAGATGGATTGATGAAGGTAGAAATATTATGTCCCTTATGCCATACCTTAGTGAGTATATGGGACATGTAACTATAGAGGAAACTTTTTACTATATTCATTTAATTCCCGAAAGATTGAGGATATCTCCTAATATAAAATGGGACATGCTAAGCAGTATTTACGGAAACAAGGAGGAAAAAAACCATGAGAAAAATTAAAGATGTATCTTTATTTGAGTGTATAAGACAATTCTTAACAGTGGATATGCCCATACTGAGGAAAAAGAGCAGCAATACTGTTGATGCGTATCGGTATACACTTAACCTTTATTTAAAGTATTTGTGTATATTTAAAGAATGTGCTATACAGGTAATTGACACCAAGGATTTCTGTCAAAAAAACATTTTAGGCTTTATATCTTGGCTTACAGAGGAGAGGTGCAACAAGCCATCAACTGTAAATCTAAGGATTCGACATTTGAAAAGATTTTGCCGTTTTTTAATGGATGAAAATCTTATGCTAATGTCTGAACTTGCAAAGATTCAAAAAATATCAGAGATACCTATAGCAACAGCAGATATAATAACATTTTTAAGTGTTGAAGAAACAAAATTATTACTTGCACAACCGGATGTGTCTGATAAAATTGGTTACAGAAATAGTTTTCTAATGTTTTTATTATATGATAGTGGATGCAGAATTCAAGAAATTTTAGATTTAAAACTCAAAGACTTTTTCATAAATAAGGGCTTGGCAGAACTGCATGTTGTGGGCAAGGGAAATAAGTTTAGAGTAACACCGATTTCTCAGGAACTTATCCCTAAATTTGAAAAATACTGTTATTACTATCATAAGGACAAGGATTATAATGAATATATGTTCTATACAACAAGAAATGGAATACATACGAGGATGTCGTGTGATAATGTGCAGTCGTTTATGAAAAGATATGGAAATAAGGTGCGAGAGGAGATTCCGAATTTACCGATAATACATCCACATCTCTTTCGTCATACTCGAGCTATGCACTTGTATATGGCAGGAATGCCTTTGGAGTTGGTTTCACAATGGTTGGGACATTCTCAGCTTGAAACATCTCTTATTTACGCTCGTGCAACTACAGATATGAAAAGAGAAGCCATTGCAGAAATATCGCAAGGTGAAAATTCTGTTTTCGCAAATGATGAAGGGTTTAAATATGCTAATGATGAGGAAATTATCAAACAATTATATGGTTTGATGTAATTGTCAATAAAATCGTTAATAATGATAATTGGGTTGTTTTATAACGGGTTTCGTGTTATAATAACAAAAAGAAATGCCGAAGAATTAGAGCATGCAGCTTTAACTCTTCGGCAATATATAAATTTCTCGGCATTATTTAAATCTATACACAGATATATTCTGTTTGCCATACTTCTCACTCCTTTTCTCTTATTATATATAATTTTACTGTCCTTTAAACCTCCCTTAAAAAGATAAAGGGTGTTGTTTTCACAACACCCAATAAATTAATTTAAAAAGCTGACATAATTAGCACCGCAATTATAACAATCGGTAAAACATATTTAAGATACGGATTCAGCCATTTGGGAAGTTTAAGACCTGTCCCCGTGTTTACTTCAGCAAAATATTTGTCCCATCCCCATCCATAACGCGTTGTGCAGAAAAGAACATACATAAGGCTACCGACGGGGAGAAGAATGTTTGATACAGTATAATCCTCTAGATCCATTATTCCTTTGCCCAAAAGCTGAAAATCTGACCATACAGTAAAGCCTAAAATACAAGGAAGCGACAGAATAATCATCAAAATAATATTTATGAGTGCAACCTTACGACGGCTCATTGATGTAAGTTCCAGCCAGAAAGACATAATATTTTCAAACACCGCAATAACGGTAGACAGCGATGCAAATATCATAAATACAAAGAAAAGAACACCTATAATTCTTCCACCGGGCATACTGTTGAATATACTTGAAAGTGTGGTGAAGAGAAAACTTGCACCAACAGATGATGCGTCAGCAGTAATACCGTTATTGTAGGTAAAGCAAGCGGGGAAAACTATAAGGCCCGACATTAAAGCAACCAAGGTGTCAAGGGACATAATTGTAATTGCTTCACCTGTGAGACTTCTGTTTTTATCAATATAACTACCGAAAATCGCAATTGAACCGATACCAATACTGAGAGTAAAGAAAGCCTGACCCATAGCAGCAGAAATTACTGTCATAAGACCTGATTCTTTAACACCGGTAAGAGATGGAACAAGATAAAATCTGAGACCTTCTGCAGCATTATCTAAAGTACAGCAGTATATGGCAAGGCCTATAAGAAGTATAAAAAGAGCAATCATCATAAACTTTGTTATCTTTTCAACCCCTTTTTGAAGCCCTAAAGAACAAATTCCAAAACAGGAAACAATAACAGCAACCGTTGCACCAATTAAAAGACTTTGGTTTGAAACTATCGAACCAAAAACATTGCCTAATTCCTCTGCTGTCTTGAATTCAAGAATAGAACCATTAAGGTATTTGAAAAAATAAATAAGCATCCAGCCTGAAATTAGTGTATAGAACATCATAAGCAGATAGTTGCCGGCAATGCCCATATATTTCAGCCAATGCCATTTTTGACCTGGCTTTTCCAAAACGTCAAATGATGATGCAATACTTCGCTGACTTGCACGGCCAACCGCAAGCTCCATTGTCATAATCGGAAGACCCAAAAGAAGCAAAAAAGCAATATAAATCAGCACGAACAAAGCGCCGCCGTATGCACCTGTAATAATTGGAAAACGATAAACGTTTCCAAGCCCGATTGCACATCCGGCTGATATCAGCAAAAAGCCAAGACGTGAAGAAAACTTTTCTCTTTGTTTCATAAATTAAAACCGCCTTTATTTTTTCTTAAAAATAATACTAACACAGATTTATTAATTTATCAAGATAAATCTTGTATTTTTCAGCTATTTGTGATAGAATGTATTTAATTATGCAAAGGATTGGTGAAAATATGAAACCGATAGTAGCTATTGTTGGACGACCCAATGTGGGGAAGTCTACATTATTCAATAAAATTTCAGGCAAAAGAATTGCCATTGTTGAGGATACACCAGGCATTACCCGTGACCGCATCTACGCAGATGCAGAGTGGCTGGGCAGGGAATTTACCCTTATAGACACCGGGGGTATCGAGCCTTACAGCAAGGATATTATTCTTTCACAAATGCGTAATCAGGCAAATCTTGCGATTGATACAGCGGATGTTATTTTGTTTGTTGTCAACATTCGTGACGGTTTGACTGCTGCGGATAAAGATATTGCGGCGATGCTTCAAAAAAGCGGAAAACCCGTGCTTTTAGTGTGCAACAAGGTTGATAATCCCGGTGACCCGCCCATGGAAGCTTATGAATTTTATAATCTTGGCATTGGTGACCCTGTAATGGTTTCTTCCATTCATGGTCTGGGTGTTGGCGACCTTTTGGATATGGTTATCGAATATTTTCCTGAAGATGACGATGAGGACGACGATGAAGATGTTATACACATTGCAATAGTAGGTAAACCAAATGCAGGCAAGTCATCACTTGTAAATCGTATTTTGGGCGAAGAACGTGTTATTGTCAGCGATATTGCAGGAACAACACGTGACGCAATCGACAGTCGCCTGGAGCGTAACGGAAAAAAGTATGTTATTATTGATACAGCAGGTATGCGTAAACGTGGTAAGATTGATGAAGATGTTGAACGTTACAGCGTAGTCCGTGCTCTTACCTCCATCGACCGTGCAGATGTTTGTGTTATTATGATTGATGCAACAGAAGGTGTTACCGAGCAAGACACCAAAATTGCAGGATATGTTCACGAGCAAGGCAAGGCCGCAGTTTTTGCAGTTAATAAATGGGATTTAGTTGAAAAAGAAACCAACACAATGAAAAATTTTAAGGATAGACTCCTTGAAGGCTTTAACTTTATGATGTACGCTGAATCTGTATTTATTTCGGCAAAAACAGGACAGCGTGTTGATGACCTTTTTGAAATGGCTGATTTAGCAGTTGAGGAAAATAAAAAACGTATTTCGACAGGACTTCTTAATGATGTTATCAACGATGCAATTGCAATGGTTCAGCCACCCTCAGATAAGGGCAAACGCCTTAAAATTTACTACGGAACACAGGCGTCGGTTAAACCGCCTACCTTTGTTTTGTTTGTAAATAATTCTGAATTGGCACATTATTCTTATATCAGATACCTTGAAAACAAGATAAGAGCAGCTTTTGGATTTAAAGGTACTCCAATAAAGTTTATTGTTCGTGAAAAGGGCGAAAAAGATACCAAGGGCAGCAAGGTATAAAGGAGATTTGAAATATGGAAATATTATATAATATGTTAATTTTAGTTACTGCCTATCTTCTTGGCAGCATAAATACATCAATTATAGTGTCAAAAATTATGATTGGCGATGATATCCGCAATCACGGCAGTGGTAACGCCGGTGCCACAAACACACTTCGTACAGTTGGAAAAAAAGGTGCACTTTTAGTTGTTTTGGGTGATGTTTTAAAAGCTGTAATTGCTGTTTTAATTGCAAATCTTATATCCGATAATTCTGTCGCTGTTTATATTGCCGGTATCGGTGCAGTACTCGGTCATAACTTCCCTTTATATTTTAAATTTAAAGGCGGCAAGGGCATAATAGTATCAACTGTTGCGATTTTGTTTGCAGACCCTGTTCTTGGCGTAATTACAGCAATTGTTGCAATTTTAATTATGGCAGTTTCAAGATATGTTTCATTGGGAAGTATCTTGGGTGCAGTTTTGTTTGTTATTCTTGCTTTGATGTTTAAAACAACTGATGCAGAATTTGTTGTTTTTGCTATTATGCTTGCTCTTCTTGCGATTTATATGCATCGTAGTAATATATCAAGACTTCTTGCCGGTAAGGAAAATAAACTTAGTTTTGGCAGTAAGGAGGAAAAATAAAATGGCAAATGTATGTGTTTTAGGCAGCGGTGGCTGGGGAACTGCAGTTTCTATTCTTCTTCACAACAACGGACACAATGTAACACTTTGGTCTTTTGACAAAGCAGAATGTGAAAATCTTAAAAAATATCACGAAAACAAACCTTTCCTTCCGGGAATTACTATCCCTGAAGGTATAAACTTTGTATCAGGGCTGTCTGCCGTAAAGGATATGGATTTAACGGTAATTGCTACCCCCTCCCACGGTGTCAGGAATGTAGCTGAAAACATAAAGGAATATGTCAGCGACGGTCAAGTTATTCTCAATATTTCAAAAGGTATTGAAGAAGGCTCATATATGACAATTTCACAGATACTGAAAAGTGAACTTCCTGATTGTAAAATTGCTGTTATGTCAGGGCCAAGCCACGCGGAAGAAGTTTCACGTAATATTCCTACCACCAATGTTATTGCATCAGACGATATAAAGGTATCGGAATATATTCAGGATATTTTTATGAGTCCTACGTTCAGGGTATACACCTCAAATGACATTATGGGTGTTGAACTTGGTGGCTCTATTAAAAATGTAATTGCGCTTTGTTGTGGAATACTTGACGGTCTTGGTTGTGGTGACAACACTAAAGCCGCACTTATGACACGAGGACTTGTTGAAATGACTCGTCTTGGAATTGCAATGGGTGCCAAGGCTGAAACGTTTTCAGGACTTTCAGGTATCGGTGATTTGATTGTTACCTGCACCAGTATGCACTCGCGCAACCGTCGTGCAGGAATTCTGATAGGTCAGGGAATGTCTGTAGATGAGGCTCAAAAAACAGTAAATATGGTTGTTGAAGGTGTACGCAGCTGTAAGGCAGCAAAGGAACTTGCTGACAGAAAAGGTGTTGAAATGCCTATTATAACCGAGGCATATAACGTTCTTTTTAATAATAAACATCCCGAAGATGCCATAAAAGCTCTTATGAGCAGAGATAAGAAAAACGAATCAGAATTTGACTTTCTGAATACTATTTAATGAGGTGAATATATGGATATTTATACATTAACACAGTATTTTAAAAAAGCAACCGAAATTCTTCCTAAAGGAGCTTTTCTCACAACAAATCACAATGGAAAAACAAATACAATGACAATTGGTTGGGGTGCGTTTGGCTTTGAATGGGGAATACCTGTTGCCGAGGTTTTGATAAGAGAAAGCCGTTTTTCTAAAATTGCGGCAGACGAAGCTTTGGAATTTACCCTTACATTCCCATATAGTGATTCAATGAAGACAGCTCTCTCTTTTTGTGGAAGTCACAGCGGTCGTGATATCGATAAAATTGCAGAATGTGGTCTTGCATTAAAAGATGCAAATACCATTTCAACCCCTGTTGTTGCTTGCAAAGGTCTTGTTTTTGAATGTAAAATCATTGCAAAGACAGAAATGACACCTGTCAACACTTCATCTGAAATTCTTGATAAATGGTATAAAAATGGTGATTTACACACCATCTATTATGCAAAAATTGAGGATTGTTATGAGTTAGATTAATTTTTTATAAAAAGTATTGACAAATATGTATCTTGGGTGTATAATACACAAGAAATTGAATATCACAAAAAACTATGACGAAGACGGTCGGTTTACTGATCCTTTAGAGAGTTGGCGGTTGCTGCAAGCCAATGGTGACGTTTTCCAATGACCCATCACTTCTGAGTTGGAGGTCCGAAAGCTGACGCAAGTAGATATCTCCCGTGAATTGCTACGTTAAGGCAAAGGGCTTGTTAGAGCCTGCAGAGTGACGAAATTTATTTCGTAATTTGAGTGGTACCGCGAGTTTTATAACCCGTCTCAAAGAAATGAGACGGGTTTGTTTTTTTTGTGATAAAACCGAAAGGAGAAAAACAAAAATGGATTACAATTTGAAAGAAGTTGCCGGCAGAATCAAAGATTTGCGTGAAGCAAAGGGTTACACACCGGCAGAACTTGCAAGGCTTACTGATGTATCGCTTGAGGATTATCTTCTTCTTGAACAAGGCGAAACAGACTTCAGCTTTACATTTATTTACAAATGCGCTAAAGCCTGCAATGTTGAAGTTATCGACATACTTGAAGGAACAAGTTCAACCCTTACCTCCTACGCCGTTACACGTAAAGGCGAAGGAGCTAAAATTGTCCGCAAGAAAGGTTTTGTTTACAACAATCTTGCACCCAAATTTAAAAATAAGCTTGCAGAGCCTTTTTTGGTTGAAGCACCCTTCCTTCTTGAAGAACAATCTGCTCCTATAAAACTCAGTTCACACAAAGGTCAGGAAATTGATATTATAGTATCTGGAACTCTTAAGGTTCAGGTGGGTTCTCATATTGAAATTCTTAACGAAGGTGACTCAATCTTCTATGACAGTTCTACACCTCATGGAATGATAGCAACAAGCCCTGAGGGTTGTGTGTTTAATGCAATAGTTCTTAATCCTACAGGTGAAGACTTCTATAATGATACAAATGAAGTTTCAACATCAATCGAACCCATCGTTCGCGAAACAAAAGAAACCGTTGCCGATAATTTCATTGAAACAACCCTTGACGCAAACGGTGTATTCAGCGGAATCACATTTAAAAATGATGATAAATTTAACTTTGCATTTGATTGTGTTGATGCAATTGCAGATAAAAATCCCAACAAGGTTGCAATGATGTGGGTTTCAAACGATAAAACAGACCGGGCATTCACTTTTAAGGATATGAAACGCTATTCAGCAAAGGTTGCAAACTACTTTGAATCTATGGGCATACAAAAAGGCGATACAGTTATGCTTGTTCTCAAACGTCACTATCAGTTCTGGTTCTGTATGCTTGCTCTTCATAAGATTGGTGCAATAGCTATCCCTGCAACTAATCAGCTTGTTGAACACGATTTTGAATACCGTTATAAGGCTGCAGGTGTTAAAGCAATTGTATGCACAGCAGACGGCGATGTTTCAACCGAAGCCGAGAAGGCAGCTTCTGCTTATCCTGATATTCTTAAATTCCTTGTTGGCGGAAAGAAAGACGGCTGGTATGACTTTAATGAGGATATTGAACGTTTCAGCACACATTTTTACCGCAAGGATGACACCCCCTGCGGCAACGACCCTATGCTGATGCTCTTTACATCAGGTACAACAGGTTATCCAAGAATTGCGACACATTCATATAAGTATGCACTTGGACATTATCCAACAGCAAAATTCTGGCATAATGTTAATCCCGACGGACTTCACTTTACAATTTCTGATACAGGCTGGGGAAAGGCACTTTGGGGAAAACTTTATGGTCAATGGCTTTGTGAAGCCGGTGTATTTACATACGACTTTGACAGATTCCATCCGGATGATATTCTTCCTCTATTTAAGAAGTATAACATCACAACTTTCTGTGCTCCTCCTACTATGTACAGATTTTTCATCAAGGAAGACCTTTCAAAATATGATTTATCTTCAATTCAGTACGCAACCACTGCAGGTGAAGCGCTGAACCCCGAAGTTTATAATCAGTTCTATAAAGCAACAGGGCTGAAAATTATGGAAGGCTTTGGCCAGACCGAAACTACTCTGTCAATTGCCAACTTTGTTGGAACAACACCAAAAATCGGTTCTATGGGACGTCCCTCACCGCTTTATGACGTTGTTGTACTTGACCCCGATGGAAACGAATGTAAGACTGGTGACACTGGTGAAATCTGTGTCAGAACATCAGAAAACGTTCCCTGTGGATTGTTTATCGGCTACTACCTTGACGACGAAAAAACCAAGGAGGCATGGCACGACGGATATTATCACACAGGCGACCAGGCAACCATGGACGAAGACGGCTATCTGTGGTATGTAGGTAGAATTGATGATGTTATCAAATCATCAGGCTATCGCATAGGTCCATTTGAAATTGAAAGTGTTATTATGGAACTTCCTTACGTTTTAGAGTGTGCAATCACCGCTGTTCCTGACGAAGTTCGCGGACAGATTGTAAAGGCAACGATTGTCCTTACTAAAGGTACTGTTGGCACAGATGAACTTAAAAAGGAAATTCAGGAATATGTAAAAACACACACCGCACCTTATAAGTATCCAAGAATTGTAGACTTTGTTGATGAACTTCCCAAGACAAACAGCGGAAAAGTTCGCCGTGTTGAAATTAGAAACAATGATTTAAAAAATGCAAATAAATAGAGTTAAAGACGAAATCCTCGCCCTGTTGGGTGAGGATTTCTATTTGGCTTAGCGACCACGAATTACACTTTTTTATAAATAAAAAGTGCGCAGCCGGAGCCACGCACAAAAAATGCACAGCTCCGCTGATGCGACTCAGTTTATAGTTTCCACCAACAGTAGGCAAAAAAGAGCAGGCATTTTTATCATAAAAATGCTACTACCGGCAATGAAACCATATTAAACTAAGTCGCAATATTATTCTACCACATTTTTCTCCATTTGTAAAGTATTTATACGCAAAAAGAAGCCCGAAGGCTTCTTTTTGCTATTTACAAATCATTATTTGTCAAATCTTCAAGAGATTCTCGACGGACTGCAACATATTCGCTGTCCTTTGTAAGCATTACAATTGGCGGTCGTGGAAGTCTGTTGTAGTTTGATGCCATTGAATAGTTATATGCGCCCGTTGTCAGCACAGCAACAGTATCACCGCGTTTTACTGATGATGGCAGCATTACATTTTCCTGAATGATGTCGCCACATTCACAGCATCTGCCCACAACCGAACAATTAAAATCACACTTTTCATTCATCTTGTTTGCAACCAGAACAGTATAATCTGACTTATAAAGTGCAAACCTTGGGTTGTCTGCCATACCGCCGTCAATTGATACATAGTTTCTGTATTCAGGAATTTGCTTTACGCTGCCAACTTTATACAAAGTAATTCCTGCATCTGCAACAATTGAACGTCCCGGCTCCATTCTGATTGACGGAACATCAATCTCAAGTTCTGCACATTTTTCCTTCACAGTTTTTGCAACAAGTGCAATATTTGCACATATGTCAATCGTGGGGTCGGCATCTGTATAACGTACACCGTAACCGCCGCCAAGGTTAAGCTCTCTTGTTTTAAAGCCTTTTTCCTTATCCATTCTTGCAATGAATTTCAGCATAACATCAGCGGTTTTAAAAAATACATCAGAATCAAAAACCATTGAGCCAACATGACAATGAAAGCCAAGGAGGTCAATATTCTTTTTTGAGAGGGCATAGTTTGTAATAGCATCTGCCGCACCTGTTTCAACTGCAGAGCCAAATTTTGAGTCAACCTTGCCCGTTGCAACCTCATCATAAGTGTGCGGGTCAATACCCGGTGTAATTCTTATAAGAATTTTGGAGCAAACGCCAAATTTAGCTGAAATTTCATCAATTGCATCAATTTCTTCGCAGTTATCTGCTACAAAGAATCCAACTCCGTTTTTAATTGCATATTCAATATCTGCATCTGTTTTGTTGTTGCCGTGGAAGTAAACCTTGTCCATAGGGAATTCTGCTATAGCAGCAGTACAAATTTCGCCTGCAGATACAACATCCACTCCCATACCTTCCTCCTTCATAATTTTATAAATTTGCTTAAAGGAGGCTGCCTTACTTGCATAAAGAGGCAAAGCGTTTTCACCGAAATGCTCTTTCATTGCATTAATGTACACACGGCAGTTGTGGCGAATTCTTTCTTCATCCATCAGATACAACGGTGTGCCATATTTATTCGCCAAGCCAACTGTATCTCTGTCTGCAAAGGTTAAAGTTCCCTGTGCAGACACATTCAGATTTTCGCAAATCATAGTTTTTATCCTTTCAAATTAGAGCTCAATACCGCATTCTTTCATCAGACGGAACATATTCTGCATTTTTACCTCATCCATAGGTGTAAGTGGAAGTCTGAGATAATTCTCGCCATAGCCCATAGCTGCAGTTGCCGCTTTAACAGGGATTGGATTAACCTCACAGAAAAGTGCATCAATAATCTCCAGATATTTAAGCTGAAGGTCAGCACTTACCTTTGTGTTTCCTGAAAAGTATTCATCACAAATCTTTACCGTTTCCTTTGGAAGAATGTTTGACAGTACAGAAATTACACCTTTGCCCCCAAGTGACATAATGGGAACAATCTGGTCATCATTACCTGAATAAATATCCATATAATCGCCAACTAACGATGCAATTTTCGCAATCTGTGAAATATTTCCGCTTGCTTCTTTAATACCAACAATATTAGGATGCTTTGCAAGCTCTGCACATGTTGCAGGTTCAATATTACATCCTGTACGGCTTGGTACATTATAAAGGATAATGGGTTTTGTACTTGCATCAGCAATTGCTGTAAATGACTGAATAAGACCCTTCTGTGTTGCCTTGTTATAATAAGGTGTTACAACCAGCATCGCATCAGCACCTGCTTCGCACGCATACTTTGTAAGCTCGATTGCATATGCAGTATCATTTGAGCCTGTACCTGCAATAACTGGAACTCTGCCGGCTACCTTTTCAACTGCGAAAGAAATAACCGCCTTGTGTTCTTCATCGGTAAGTGTTGAACCCTCGCCTGTTGTTCCTGCAACAACAATTGCATTGATACCTTCCTCTATCTGCCATTCGATAAGTCTTTCAAAAGCCTCGTAATCAACGCCTTTTTCGTTAAGAGGTGTAACTATGGCTGTTGCAACTCCTGTAAATACTGTGTTTTTCATTTTCTTCAAACTCTCCTTTGCATAAAAAAATGATAGCTGAAATCAACTATCATATACAAACGTATCATAAATCAACATTTAAATATGATAGCCCTCCGCATTGCTGCGACAACGACCAAAATATTATTTCCGGTCGCCAGATCGGTTTTTTGCCGTAAACCGTCTTCGGCGTCTGCCCCTTTCAACAAATTCTGCCTGGCAAGCATATAAATTTGCCTACTGATGACATAACGCGCCTCTATCTTCTTATGTATTATACTGTAATTGACATAGTTTGTCAATAGTTTTTTTATTATTTAAGTAACGGACTAACATGCTTATAAATCAGTATTGTCACAACTGAAACAATCACACCCTTCAAAAGATTAAAAGGTGCAACACACAAAAGAACAAATTCAGCCATTGTATCAATCGACGGCCATATTTCTTTTGCCATACCTAAAATTACATCAATTGGCATTTTAAAAGCACTTGCATAAACGGGGAGCATTATATAGGCATTGATAAAACAACTTGAAACTACCATAACAACCGTGCCAATAACTAAACCAAGAACAGCGTTTGATTTAGTTTTTCTTCTTTTGTAAATAAGAGCGCCTGGAAGAACAAAAACTGCACCCATAACAAAGTTTGCAATCTCACCCACACCGGCAGTAACCGTACCGTTTATAATAAAATTAAGTAAAATTTTTACAATCTCAATAGTAACTCCCGCAAGGGGACCAAGTGCAAATGCACCAATGAACACCGGAACTTCGCTCAAATCAATCTCATAAAATGGCGGTGCAATAAAAGGCAACGGAAATTCAAACAGCATTAGAATTGTGGCAACAGCCGAAAGCATTGCCACCTTGACAAGCCAAGCTGTATTAATTTTTTTCATTTATATCACTCCTTTAAAAGAAAAGTCCCGATTAATAAATCGGGACATATACTCAAAAAACTCTATGCATTGCATATAGCTTCTTCTCACATCCAGACTTTACTGTCGGTTTTGGAATTTCACCAAATCAGTTGCATTACTGCAAGTCGCGGACTATACCGCCGGTCGGGAATTTCACCCTGCCCCGAAGAATTTTTATTTACCATAGCAAGTATATCACTGTATACAAATTTTGTCAACGTTTTTATCTACATTTATATATATTATTGCTTTGAGGATTTTGAAGCTTTATCCGCATACAGCATCTCATCAGCATTTTTAAAAACATCAGAAAAATCAGAATTATTATTCCAAAATGAATAACCCTTAGATAGTTTAAATCCTATATCTTTATTCTCTTGCTCTCTGACTATCATTAACAGTTCTATTAAATCATTCTCTGTTATGTTTTGCAATATAACAGCAAACTCATCACCACCTATACGATATACTATATAATCAGGATGTGAAAAAATGTTACAAAGCATTTTTGAGCAAAGCTGCAACACTCTATCCCCCTCTAGATGACCATACGTATCGTTTATCGCTTTGAAATTATCTATATCAAAAAGTATAATCGCAAAACTAAAATTATTGGCATTTATTTTACTTTTTAAATTATCTATATGACTGCTATATGCAGCACGGTTATATATACCGGTTAAATCATCTGTAACTGCAAGTTTGTGCCACATTTCCAATTCGGAAAGCAATTTTTTCTGTTTATAAAGCTTTCTTTTTTCACTTATTACACAAGCAAATAATGTGAAAACTATAAATACTAATACAACTGTAGTCAATTAAATACGTCTCTCCTTTGTATTATTTATTCTTGTAATGCATATAAATATTATAGACGTTTTGTATCTAAAAGTCAATAGATATTTTTTATCTATGTTAAATTAAATATGGTGATTTCAATGAACTTAACTTTTGGTGAAAAAATAAAAAATCTTCGCGAAGACCACAATCTTACTCAGTCTGACCTGGGCAAGGCTTTGAATATGACACAAAGAAAAATATCTTATCTGGAGTTAAACCGATACGAGCCAAGCATACAGGATATTGTAGAAATATGTCATTTTTTTAATATCTCTGCAGACTATCTTTTGGGTATAAAAAAATAAAACAGGCATCTGTGAATTCAAGCAGATGCCTGTTTTATTATCCTAAAAGTACATCTTTTCGATGAAGCATTTCATTTATTCTTTCGATATAATCCTTTGGTTCTTTTACATTGAAAATTCGCTCAATTCGGTCGGTTTCACGGTCAACAGTCTTTGTCACACCACCGCAACCTAAAGAAATTATTGTCTGTACCTCTTCCATTATATAAATATTATAAAGGCTTTCACATCCGGGTTTTGCATAACCTACATTTTCAAGATTGCCAAGCATATTTTTTTGACGGTACAGATAATATGGATTCTTACCGGCTGAAGTGATTGTTTTCATAGAAAAATCAACCATTTCAGCGACTTTATCGCCTTCGGTAAGGTTGTATTCACCTAAGGTTTCGTTCAGCTTTGAAGAACGTTTTATACTCATTGTATGCACAGTGGTGTTTTCGGGATTCAGCTTTTCAACCTCTTCCACTGTGTATTTAAACATATCAACTGTTTCACCGGGAAGCCCCGCAATAATATCCATATTGATACAGCCTATTCCACATTCCCGTGCCAGTGAATACGCACAGCGGATGTCATCGGGTGTATGATTTCTGCCGATTATTTTTAATGTTTCTGCGTTCATCGACTGTGGATTGATGCTTATACGTTCAATTCCGAAGTCCTTAATTGCCTTTAGCTTTTCTGCGGTAATGGTATCAGGTCGGCCTGCCTCAACAGTAAATTCTTTATTCTTTGACAAATCAAACTCGGTGAAAATTCCATCAAATAAAAAACGAAGCTGTTCTGCGCTGAGTGTTGTTGGTGTACCGCCACCTATATATACACTTTCAACAACATTTTTGTTCTGCCTTATAATATCTGCAGTGTATGCAATTTCGCGTCTTAGACATTTAAGATATTCAGGGATAAACTTTGCACCGCTTGCCACACTGTTACTTACAAATGAACAATAAAGGCATCTTGTGGGACAAAAAGGAATACCTATATAAAGACTGACACCTTTTTCGTCCATAGAGTCAATTATTGGCATCTCAACTTTTGCAACACGTACAGCAAGCTCCGCCTTTTCGCGGCTTGCTCCGTAATCATTTATAAAATATTCAACTGTCTCTTGAGGGGTCATACCTGATTTTATCAGTTTATATGCAATTTTTACGGGACGAATTCCATTCAGAATACCCCATGGGCTTGTAATTTCACTCATATCAGATAAGGATTTTCCTTTCTTTCGTTTCCAATTGTTGTTGACGGACCATGACCGGGATATACCGTAATATCATCAGCCAATGTCATCAGCTTTTCCTTTATGGAATGGATTTCTGTATCAAAATCTCCCATAGGGAAGTCGTATCTGCCAATAGAGCCGCAAAATAATGTGTCACCGCTGACCAAAGTTTTATCAAACAGATAGCATACACCGCCCAATGTGTGACCCGGCGTATGTATAACTTTAATTTTAGTGTCAGCAACTTCGATAATATCACCATCAACCACTTTGATATCGGCTTTGACTACGGGCAACGAAACATATGATAAATTAAGGCTTGTGTCGTTAAGATATTGTTCTTCATCACAATGAATAACTATCTGCGCGCCGGTTGCTGACTTAATCTCGCTGAGTGCCATAATATGGTCAAAATGTGCGTGAGTTAAGAAAATGTATTGAAGATTTAAGTTCTTTTCTTTTAGAAATTCAAGAATTATTTCAGGCTCAGCCGGTGCATCAAAAAGTGATGCACCTCCATTTGTTTCATCATATAAAAGATATGAATTTGTAGCTAAATCGCCTAGGACAAATCGCTGTATATTCATAAAATTACCTCCGTATATTCAAGACCGCAGGGTCTACTGACGCCTGCGGACTACTGATTGTACACCGTCAATCTGTTTGAGCCTTTTGATAGCATTATCAAGATGCTCGGTGTTTTTAACTTCAATAGAAATTTCAACTATTGCAACATTATTTTTAACCGTTCTTGCATTAAGACTCTTTATGGGAGTACGTAAATCTGCAGTAATAGTTGTAATATCAACAAGCAAAGATTCTCTGTCGATTGCTGTAATACAAAGTAAAGCCTGAAAGTTATTTTCAACAGCCTGAGCCCAGTAAACATTAATAAACCGCTGCTCTTCCTCAGGTGAAAATCTTGCATTAGTAATGTTGATACAGTCTGTACGATGTACAGCAACACCCCTGCCACGGGTAACATATCCTATAATCTTGTCTCCGGGGACAGGACTACAGCAATGCGAAATTCTTACAAGACAATTATCAATTCCTTCAACAATAACACCGCTGTTGTTTTGCTTACCTGAAGTTTTAACAAAAATCTTGTCGGTAAGGTCGGTTATGTTATGCTTGCTTGCAATATCCTTCTTGCAGTTTTCCTTAAATTTTGCAAGGTATTTGCCTGCACTTGACCCGCCATAACCTAAAGTTGCAAACATATCCTCAATCTGCTTAAAACCATATTTTGAAAGAAGGCTTTCAAGCATTTCATCGTTATTCATATAGGATATCGGGATATTTGCCTTTTTAAGCTCTTTTTCAAAAATTTCCTTACCCTTAATAATGTTTTCGGTTCGGTTTTCTTTTTTAAGCCATTGATTAATTTTGTTTCGGGCCTGTGATGTCCTTGCAATCTTAAGCCAGTCAAGATTAGGACCGCGCGATGCATTGGACGTGTGAATTTCAATAATATCGCCGTTTTGCAGATTATAGTCAAGGGTAACAATCTTGCCGTTTGCCTTTGCACCTTGCATTTTATTTCCTACAGCACTGTGAATTGCATAGGCAAAATCAATAGGGGTAGCTCCTGCGGGAAGGCTGATTACATCACCCTTGGGGGTGAAAACAAACACCTCATCACTGAACATATCAATCTTTAGTGTCTGCATAAAGTCTTCAGCATTTGTCATATCCTTTTGGATATCAAGAAGCTGTTTTATCCATTCCAGTTTGCTGTCAAGGTCTGACTCACCACTTATACCTTCTTTATATTTCCAATGGGCAGCAATACCATTTTCTGCTGTTCGGTGCATATCCCAAGTTCTTATCTGTATTTCAAAAGGTGTGCCATTTGGCCCTATAACCGCAGAATGTAATGATTGATACATATTGGGTTTGGGCATAGCAATATAATCTTTAAATCTACCGGGAATGGGCATAAACTGCTCGTGCACCATGCCAAGCACAGCATAACAATCTGCATCGGTGTTAACAATAACACGTACAGCAAACAAATCATAAATTTCGTCAAGGTTTTTATTCTGCATAAACATTTTACGGTAAATACTGTAAAAATGTTTGGCACGACCTTCAACTTTGGCGTCAATATTAATCTTTTTAAGACGTTCGGTAAATACATTAATTATATCGTTAATGTATTTTTCTCTTTCGCTGCGTTTCAGGCTGATTTTGTCAACAATTTCATAATAACCGATAGGGTCAATATACCGAAGAGACAAATCCTCAAGCTCAATTTTAATCTTTGACATACCTAGACGGTGAGCAAGCGGCGCAAAAACCTCAAGTGTTTCACGTGCTTTTTCTCTTTGCTTGTGTTCGGGCATAGATTTAAGAGTTCGCATATTGTGAAGTCGGTCAGCCAACTTTATTACAATAACACGAACATCTTTCGCCATTGCAAGGAACATTTTTCTCAGGTTTTCAATTTGCTGATCCTCATTTGAGGTATACGGAATTTTACCCAGCTTTGTAACACCTGCAACAAGAAGAGAAATAGTGTCGCCAAATTCACGTGCGATTTCTTCATCTGTAACATCAGTGTCCTCCACCACATCATGCAAAAGAGCCGCCGCAACAGAGCTTGTGTCAAGCTCCATATCTGCCAGGATATTGGCAACGGCAACAGGGTGCATAAAGAAGGGTTCACCAGAAACACGCAACTGTCCCTCGTGCTTTTCTTTTGCAAAATTGAAAGCTTTAGTGACAAGATCAAAATTGCCTGAAGGATTATGGTTTTTAAGTTTGTTAAGCAGGTTATCCAGTTGTTTTTGCATTATATCAGTTCACATCCATAAGCTTTAAACTTAAATATTTTCATACTAAGCCTTATTTTCAGAGGGCTTAATATCTTTAAGAATAAGCTGTACATTTTTAAATCCCTTGTAATCGTTAATATCAATACCAAATGCAACTTCGATAAAATCGCCTTCTTTAAGATGATTATAATATTCACCCATACCAAAGCCTACCGCATCAAGGAATTTGTTTTCTTTAAGAAGAGTCATTCTAAGGTGTTTGCCGTCACTCATTGTACTGATTTTATGAATTTTGATATTACGTACAGCAAAAATCGGAGACGGATTTTCAACACCAAAGGGCTGAAGCCTGTTAATTTCATCAACAGTTTCAAGTGTTATGTATGACGGCTTGATTACCGCATCAATTGAAACTGTAGGAATAAGTGCATTTTCATCAATTTGGGTAATAGTTTGTTTATTAATTACTTCTCTGAACTTTTCAATATTTTCTGTTTTTATAGAAAGTCCTGCAGCAAGCTCGTGACCGCCGAATTTTTCAAGAATTTCATTGGTGTTTTCAAGAGCCTCAAAAAGATTAAATCCACTGATACTTCTGCCAGAGCCTTTTGCCTCATCACCATCAACTGCAAAAAGGATTGAAGGCTTATAGAATTTTTCGGTAATTTTTGAAGAAACTATACCAACAATGCCATGATGCCAATTTTCGTGAGCAATAACCAGAACCTGATCGTCCTTAATTGCAGGGTTATTTTCTAGATATTCCAGAGCTTCAGCAAACATCTTCTGCTCGGTTTGCTGTCTGGTTGTGTTTTCTTCACAAAGGTCATTTGCAAGCTCGTATGCTTTTTCTTTGTCTGAGGTCAAAAACATCTCAACACTGCGTGATGCACATCCAAGTCGGCCGCTTGCATTGATTCGGGGTGCGATAATATAACCGATTGTTGATGTAGTAACCGGTTTATTGTTTGTAATTGAAACATCAATAAGTGCCTTAAGACCGATGTTTTCAGTATTTTTAAACTTTTCAAGACCTTTTGTTACAATAATTCTGTTTTCGTCAATCAGCGGAGAAATATCTGCAACAGTACCAAGACAGATAAGGTCGGAATATTTTTCCATAAGGTCATCAACCGATGCTTCTGTATCAAGAGCCTGAATAAGCTTGAATGCAACACCTACACCCGCAAGATTTTTAAAGGGATATGTGCAATCTTTGCGTTTGGGGTCAATTGCCGCATATGCCTCCGGGATGGTTTCTTTACATTCGTGATGGTCGGTAATTATAATATCCATACCTATACTTTTAGCATATTCGGTTTCCTCAACTGCTGTGATTCCAGTATCTACAGTAATAACAACTTTTGTACCGTTTTCCTTTATTTTATCCAATGCATCGCGATTTACACCATAACCTTCCTGAATACGATCGGGAATATAATAATCAACTTCAAATCCTAAAGAGGTAAGGTGCTTATATAAAATCGCAATACTTGTAATGCCGTCAACATCATAATCACCGTAAATTGTGATTTTTTCGTTATTCTCGAGTGCTTGTCTTATTCTGCTTACCGCTTTATCCATATCTTTCATCAGATAAGGATCGTGAAGGTTTCCCAGATCACATTTTAAAAACTCGGCAATTTCTGTGCTTTCACAGATGCCCCTGTTATACAAAATTATTGATGTCAATGGAGAAATGCGGAATTCCTTTGAAATCTCCACAACTCTGTTTTTATCAAATTCTTTAAGTAACCATTTTTTTTCTAACATAAAATTTCTCCTGCCTGTTAATTCTTTAACCTTCATTCTATCACGAATTCATCAAAAAAACAACACTTTTCTTAAAAAACTGCTAATTTTTTATAAAATATTATGAATTTTTAAGTTCAACAACCGTGACACCATTCTCACCCTCGCCGTATCTGCCAAGTCGAAAGGATTTGACATGCGGATGCTTTCTCAGCATTGTGTGAATACCAGACCTTAAAACACCTGTTCCTTTACCGTGAATAATAGTAACAATTGAAAGACTTGACATTGCAGCACGGTCAAGAAACATATCAGCCTCCATAAGTGCTTCTTCAAGTACCATTCCTCTTAAGTCAACTTCGGTTTTAATAGTTTTAGTGCCACTGGTTACATTTTTTTGTGGTAGGAATTTTGCAATATTTTTCTTTGTTTCGTCCTCAAGAATTACCAGGCTCGTAAGCTTGGATGTGGTTTTCATTATACCCATCTGAATTTGTGCAGTACCCGCTTTTTTGTCAATTGAAAGGATTGTCCCCCTGTCATTAAGGTCAGTAATCAAAACAGACATACCGGGCTTTAATGCATTTATATTAGTTTTAACAGGCTTACTGATTTTAGGCGCATTAGGTGCTTTTTTTGCTTTTTTAAGGCTTATACTAAGTTCACGTTTAACCTCTTCCATTGCCTTAAGAGCTTCTTTTTCGTCCTTCTCCTTTTGAAGTGTGCGCATAGTATCTAAAATTTCTTCTGTTTCATTTTTTGCCTTTTCTATTATTTCTGCGGCGGATTTTTTTGCACGGTCGATTATTTCCTCACGTTTTTTGTCAAGTTCATGTCTTTCATTTATAAGCTCGGCTTTAAGGTCAGATATTTCTTTCTTTAATTTTTCCTGCTGATTTCTTGAGCTTTCGGAGATACGTCGGTTTTCTTCAATAGAAGATAAAACATCTTCAAACTTGACAGTTTCCTCGGATAGCAGATTTTTGGAATTTTCGATAATGTAATCCGATAGTCCCAACTTTTTTGAGATTGCGAAGGCATTACTTTTACCAGGAATACCCACAAGCAACCGATAGGTAGGGCTAAGTGTTTCAACATTAAACTCACAGGATGCGTTTTCAACACGTTCGGTTGAAAGTGCATAAATCTTAAGCTCACTGTAATGTGTAGTAGCGACAGTCTTGGCACCCATATTCTTAACATAATTCAAGATAGCATTTGCAAGAGCAGCACCTTCAACAGGGTCAGTTCCTGCACCAAGTTCATCGAATAAAATAAGCGAATTGGGAGTAAATTTATCAAGTATACCAACAATATTTGTCATATGAGCCGAGAATGTACTAAGACTCTGCTCAATACTCTGCTCATCGCCAATATCAGCATAAACGCCGTCAAATACTGCCAACGTGGTTCCGTCAGCCGCCGGCACACAAAGACCTGCTTGTGCCATAAGAGTAAACAGACCAATTGTTTTAAGAACAACGGTTTTACCACCGGTATTTGGTCCTGTAACAACTAATGTGTCAAAATCATATCCCAAAGAGATATCCTGAGGAACAACTTTTTTTGCATCAATCAATGGATGTCTGCCTTTTTGAATTGAAATTTTACCTTCATCATTCATTTCAGGACAAACGGCCTTTTGCAAAATGGCAAGCTTTGCCTTGGCAAACAATAGGTCAATGTCCGCAATTGCGTTATAATCACATTCAACTATATCAAATATTTCGGCAACTAAGGCTGTCAGTTCTGCAAGAATTCGCTCAATCTCTGTTTTTTCCTTGACAGCAAGAGTATGAAGCTCGTTATTTGCATCTACAACAGATGATGGCTCGATAAACAATGTTCCTCCCGATGCAGATACATCGTGAACAATTCCGTGAACATCCCCCTTATGTTCTGCCTTAACCGGCACAACATAGCGGTCGTTTCGGAGTGTAACTATCGGGTCTTGAAGAAACTTTTGATAATGAGGCGAGTGTATCATTGAATTTAACAAATCCTTGATTTTATCACCTGCACGTGAAATTTTACGGCGGATATTGCTAAGCTCAGGACTTGCACCGTCTGCCATTTCTGTTTCGGATATTATGGATGTACTTATCCTTTCTTCAACTTGATTATTCTTTTCAAGGCAGGCAAAATAGCGGTCAAGAACACCTTCGTGACCGTCGTTATATTTTTTAAGCTGTGCAGCACACTTTAAAACACGGGCAATATTTAAAAGCTCTGACATGGATAGATTGCCCCCAAGCTTTATACGCTTAATTGCAGATATCACTTCGGAAACTGCGCTTATTGGCGGTGAGCCATACTTTAAAATCATCACAACAGCAGCGTCGGTATCTGCAAGTGCTGACTTAACTGACGCAAGTTCTGTTAACGGAGTAATACTCAGTGCACGTTCTTTTGTTTCATCATTTACTGCATGTTTTGCAAGCATCTCACGAATTTTATCAAATTCTAAAGTTCTTAATGTTTTCTCATCCATAATATAATGTTCCTTTTAAAATCTATAAGTCATTGTATTTTAACATATTTCAGTTGATATTGCAACACTAAACATTAAGGTTTTAATTATATCTTATAAAAATGTACTTGCACCTGTCAAGCTGTGACTGCATAAGATAATTCATAGCTTAAAATCGGAGGTTGGCTGTTTATGTTTGGTGTTTTCGGTACAATTTTTGAATCGTTAGTTTTTCTTATTTCGTTTGTGTCGGATAGTAATTCTTTTCCCAAGCCATTATCCGCGAAGGAAGAAAAATTATACATAGAAAAAATGAAAAACGGCGACGAAGAGGCAAAAGCCAAACTTATTGAACACAATCTGAGACTTGTTGCACACATAGCAAAAAAATACTCAGGAACAATTCGCGACAGTGAAGATTTAATTTCTCTTGGTACTATAGGTCTTATAAAGGGCATAAACAGTTTTGATAGTTCAAAAGGAACAAGACTTGTAACCTATGCGGCAAGATGCATTGAAAATGAGATATTAATGCTTATGCGCAGCAACAAAAAATCTCAGGGAGATGTTTCGCTTAATGACCCCATTGGCTGTGACAAGGAAGGAAACCAAATTCTGCTGATGGACATCATTGGTACGGATGAAGAAGACGTCATAAAAGAAATTGACCGCAAAGCACAGATTAAAAAGTTGTATCACAACATTGCCACTCGTCTTGATAACCGTGAACGCGAGATAATAAAAATGCGTTACGGTCTTAATGACGGAAATGAAATGACGCAATTTGAAATAGCCGAAATAATGGGAATTTCACGCTCATATGTTTCAAGAATTGAAAAAAAAGCTATTGAAAAACTCAAATATGGAATTTGTGATGAGGTATAGAAAAAAGAATTGAGCAAACGCTCAATTCTTTTTTCTATATACTTTGTTTTTTTCGTGCTCTTGGATGTGAGTTCTTATAAACATCATTTATATGTTTTTTCAAAACACTTGTATAAATCTGTGTCGAAGAAATATCACTGTGACCCAGCATCTCCTGAACAGATTTGAGGTCAGCACCATTTTCCAAAAGATGTGTAGCAAACGAGTGTCTTAAGGTATGCGGTGTGATTTCCTTTTTAATATTCGCAAGAGTCGCGTACTGTTTTATTATTTTCCAAAAACCCTGACGTGTCATTTTTCCGCCGTTGTAATTAACAAAGAGGTTTTCGACAGCTTTATCCTTTGCAAGCTGAGAACGTGCAAAATCAATATAATTCTTAACTGCTTTTTTTGCCAGAGAATAAACAGGAATTACCCTCATTTTTTTACCCTGATTGCAATTTATGTATCCAATATCCATATCAACATCCGACATTTTAAGGTCAATCATTTCGGTAACTCTCATTCCTGTCGCATACAAAAGCTCAAGCATAGCCTTATCACGGCAACCCTTTGCATCACGTGTGTCAGGTTGATTAAGAAGTTCTTCTACCTCCTCGCCCGTAAGCACATCAGGAAGCTTTTTCTTTATTTTAAGTGAATGTAGATTTGCAGTTGGGTCTGATTGTATAACGCCTTCGTTTTGTAAAAAACGATAAAACGAACGAATGGAGGCAAGATTTCTTGAAACCGTTGATGCAGACTTACCCGCCTTTTGCAGTTTCATAAGATAGTCAAGTATGGTTGTAGCGCTGACGGTTTCGATATTCAATTCATTATCTTCGGTATACACAGCATATTCCCTGATATCACGCTTATAGGAAAGCAGAGTATTTTGCGAAACTCCCTTGGTATTAACTAAAAAATCAAAATATTTTTCAATTAAAGAATACACTTAAATACGCCTCCTATTTGCATAATAACGAACAAACCGGTCTTAGCACTGCCGGGATAACAAATGCATCGATCAGGCTGCAGATTAAAAAGACTACTGCAACCATAACAAGACACAAAAGATTTCTTAAATATAACTCTTTTTGCACATAAAAACCATGCCCTTTTTGTCTTAATCTGCGGAAACAAATAGCTGAATTAATATTGAGCACCGAATAACATATCAACGTGGGCAGCATTATTATTATCTGCGGAATTGCGGCAACAAAAGCAAATATAATTCCTTTGCCACGATATAGCTGAATCAGGAAAAACACAGTATATGAAATTTTATAACCTTTTAGTCCCAACTGCAGCAGACCAAAAGGAATAAGCCATATACAAAGCCCTGAAACCCACATAAATAGCAACAGCTTAATGTTGTTGTAAAGTGAAAATTTGAAAACCTCACTGTGGCTTACCGGCTGAATACTGTATGCCGAAGTAAAATTGTTTATGTAAGAACTTAAAGCATTAAATTTTTCATCATTAAGTGATGCCGCCGATAAAGAACCGATTACCGTTCCTGAAGCAAGACACAAGGCAACAACCAAAAACTGTAGTCTGTTTCGGGTAATGTAATCGGTAAATGTTTTTAAAAATTTACATTTTTTCATAGCTTTTCCCCCTGTATAAACATTTTATACATAGATATGAGACAAGCTATAAAAATATGTTTTAATATTATCGTTTTGACATATCGTCAGCTTTTTTCACACAAGCATCTATTGCACTGTCAACTGCTGTTGTAAAACCGCATCTTTCAAGCTCGCAAACAGCTTCGATTGTTGTTCCGCCGGGTGAGCACACCGCATCTTTTAAAACCTGTGGGTGCTCGCCTGTTTCAAGAACCATTTTGGCAGCACCTTCTACCGCTTTTGCCGCAAGACGCAAAGAAATATCTTTGGGAATTCCGTATTTAACACCGCTGTCAGCCATAGCATCAATCAGCATATAAACATATGCAGGGCTGCTGCCATGAAGAGCTGTTGCCGCATTAATATATTTTTCCTCAAGAACAACAACTTCGCCAACACCTGAAAGAACTTTTTCAGCCATTTCAAGCTCTGCTTCGGTAATGTTGTTATTTGGTGTAATCACAGTTATACCGCAATTAACTTTAGCGGGAGTATTGGGCATTGCACGAATAATTTTTACATTACTACCAAGGATATCCTCAATCGTGTCAATGGTGACACCTGCTGCAATGGAAATAAAGATTTTATCACGGGTAAAAGTCTTTGCCTCATCAAGAACAATGGGCAAAATGTTGGGTTTTACTGCAAAAATAACGATATCACTGTGTTTTAAAACCTCGGAATTATCCTCGGTTGTGAACACGCCCATTGTCTGCCATTTTGAAAGACAGGCAGAGTTTTTATCGCTTATTGATAATTCATCAGGTCTGATAATTCCAGATGATATAAACCCACCTGCTAAGGCAGATGCCATATTTCCTGCACCTATAATTCCGATATTCACAGCAATTCTCCTCTGTTAAAATTCTTCCTTAATGTATTTTTCAATTCTGTCAAGGCCTTCCTTTATTGTTTCCATAGATGTTGCATATGAAAAACGCACATAACCGTCAATTCCAAAGCCTTCGCTGGGAACAAGAGCAACAAGTGCACGGTCTAAAATATCAGCACAAAGCTCAGTCGCACTGCTAAACACCTTGCCATAAAGTTCCTTACCGAGTAGGGCACGTACATTCATAAAGATATAGAATGCACCATTGGGTTTTATGCAGCTTACTCCGTCAATTGAATTAATTCTTTCAACCATATAATCTCTGCGCTTGATGTATTCTGCACGCATTATATCAATAGATGATTGGTCACCGCTCAATGCTTCAACTGATGCAAACTGTGCAATTGAGTTTGGGTTTGAGGTTGCGTGGCTCTGGATGTTTGACATCGCCTTTGCAAGCTCTGCATTTGATGCGGTAAAACCAATTCTCCAGCCTGTCATTGCATAAGCCTTTGCCATACCGTTTACTATAACGGTAAGGTTCTTGATTTCTTCGCCTAAAGTTGCGATATTAATATGTTCACCTTCGTAAACAAGCTTTTCGTATATTTCGTCAAATACAA
>JAZRNN010000079.1:0-8701 GCA_045648175.1 Clostridia bacterium | reverse complement strand
TTTCAGTTGTTCGGAAATTCCGAACAACTGCTTCTGATGGTAAAAATTACAACACTGCTCACTATAATCTTGATATGATTATTGCACTTGGTTATAGAGTTCAATCTCAGGTTGCAACCAGGTTCAGAAGATGGGCAACTGAAAGATTACACGAATATATGCAAAAAGGGTTTGCGATGGATGATGAACGTTTAAAGCAAGGCGGAAACAGATATTTCAGAGAATTATTACAGCGTATTCGTGATATTCGTTCATCAGAAAGAAATTTTTATCAGCAGGTTACAGATATTTACGCTACAGCTACTGACTATGATCCCCGTTCGGATTTAACAAAAGCATTTTTTGCTACTGTTCAGAACAAATTACATTTTGCAGTTCACGAACATACGGCTGCAGAGGTTATTTATGAACGAGTTGATAACGAAAAACCCATGGTAGGAATGACTAATTTTAAGGGCAATTATATAACAAAGGATGATGTTAAAATTGCAAAGAATTATCTTTCTGAAATAGAGTTACAGAGACTGAATTTACTTGTATCACAATTTCTTGATTTTGCTGAGTTTCAAGCATTGGAACAAATCCCGATGTCTATGCAGGATTGGATAGATGCACTGGATAATCAGATAATTTCGAATAAAAGAAAATTGCTTGAGGGAAAAGGAAACATATCACATAAGCAGGCAATAGAAAAAGCGGAAAAAGAATTTGAAATTTATCGCGAAAGAGAAATGAGACAGTTAGAAAGTGACTTTGACAAGGCGTTTAAAATGCTGACTCAAAATTCAAGTGAAGAATAATTTAATATAATAGTTTGTCGATAATAAATATTTGCATGTCGGGTAGGAAAATCTGATATTCCTGCGGGTTCTGATGAAAAGTGATACAGAAAAAACAGAGAAAAATAGTAGGTCCTATTATTCACTGTTCTCCCGACTTGACAAAAGTCTAAAAAGGAGGTGGCAAGATTGCACAAGGTATGTAAATTAAGCAACGGAATTCCCGTTGTGACAGAAAGCACTGATTATGTTAAGTCGGTTTCTGCCGGTGTGTGGATTTATGCCGGCTCGTCGATGGAAAATTTAAAAAACAATGGTGTTTCACATTTTATCGAGCATATGCTGTTTAAAGGGACAACCTTACGTTCTGCCAGGGAGATAGCGGAATATATGGATGCGGTGGGCGGACACCTTAATGCGGTGACAGCCCACGATTATACGTGTTATTACACCCGAACTTTAACCGAACATTTAGGAATGGCTTTTGAAATTCTTGCGGATATGATTAAAAATTCCACCTTCACCGATGAAAATATTGAAATCGAGCGCAAGGTTATTATGGAAGAAATCAATATGAGCGAAGATGACCCTGAAGATTTAATTTACGATATCCTGTGCCGAACAATGTGGAAGGACGAGCCTTTGGGATTTCCTATTGCAGGAACAGCAAAAACGCTTAAGGACATAGATAAGAGTCGTATTCTTAATTATTATAACGAGCGGTACATTGCCGATAATATTGTGATTTCGGTTGTGGGGAATTTTGACGAAAAATCAGCACTTGAGATGCTGGAAGAAAGGTTCGGCGAAATTGAAAGACGGAATATAATACGTCAGCCGCAGAAAAAACTGACACATACAAGAAATGCGGAAATTGTGAAAAAGGATATCGAGCAATGCCAACTCTGTATTGGTTTTGAAGGGTATTCGCGTCAGCACCGCAGAAATTATGATTTAGCGGTGGTAAATGCTTTGTTTGGCGGAAATATGAGTTCACGTCTTTTTCAGAAGGTGAGAGAGGAAAGCGGCCTTGCATATTCAGTTTATTCCTATACCGACTCTTATCAAAAAAACGGTTCGCTGGCAATTTATGCAGGGCTTAACCCTGAAGAACTTAAACAAGCTCTTGAGATAATTGTAAGTGAAATTAAGATTTTGAAAAAGGACAAGTTGACAAAAGAAGAGGTTGAAACCGCAAAAACTCAGCTGAAAGCGGCGGCGGTAATGGGCAACGAAGGACTTTCGGCAAGGATGAGCCATTACGGAAAGTCTATGCTCTTTGAAAACGAAGCCAAAAATATTGATGATGTGTTAAAACGCATTGACCAAGTAAGTACAGATGGTGTTGCTGAGGTGATTGACAATGTGTTTGACAGCAGCAAGATGACCCTTGCACTTTTGGGTAATATAAAAGATACCGAAGACGAACTTATGAGCATATTGGAGTTTTAAAAACAAAAAGGCTGATGTACTTTTGTACATCAGCCTTAATTTATAAGCTATGTTATGTTTAGTCAGCAGAATAGGGCAGAAGTGCCATATATCTAGCTCTCTTAATTGCAACAGTAAGCTCTCTCTGGTGCTTTGCACAGCATCCGCTGATTCTTCTGGGAAGAATCTTAGCTCTTTCTGTAACGTAGCGTCTTAGCTTTGCAACATCCTTATAATCGATAAATTCTACTTTATCAACGCAAAAAGCACAAGCTTTTCTCTTGGGTCTTCTTGTTCTCATTTTATCGTTTCTTTCCTTTTCAGGCATTGGTCTTTCCTCCTATCTTTTCAATTTAAAAGGTTAGCCGTGTTAAAACGGCAAATCATCATTAGTTTCCAGAGCGACAAAATCGTCCTCTGTGTCTGCGGGCATTTCAGGGATACTTGCATCAAATCCGCCGCGTGCAGGTGCAGAATAACCGCCCTCTTCAGCGTTTTTCTTTGATTCACCGAAAGAAACCTGATTTGCTACAACCTCGGTAACATAGTTTTTCTTTCCGTCCTGACCTTCCCATGTACGGGTTGAAATACGGCCGTCAACAATAATCATTCTGCCCTTTGTGAAATATTTTTCAACAAATTCGGCAGTTTTGTTCCATGCAACACAGTTGATGAAATCTGTCTGACGGTTTTCGCCGTAGCCGTTGTCGATTGCAATTGAAAAACTGCAAACGGGTGTGCCTGAGCCTGTGTGCCTAAGCTCGGGGTCACGGGTAAGTCTGCCCATCAAAATCGCTTTGTTAATCATAAGCAATCTCGCTTTCTGTGCAAAAAATCACGCACAATTATTTCTCGTCTTTTTTGATGATAATGTTTCTGAGAACTCCGTCTGTGATACCGAATACACGTTCTAATTCTGCCGGGAAATCAGCCTTTGCAGAGAAGTTAACCAAAACATAATAGCCTTCAGCCATATCATTGATAGGATAAGCCAATCTTCTGCGTCCCCACTCGTCAACGCTTTCAATTGTACCGTTAGCCTCAATCAATGACTTGAACTTATCAACCAATGCAGTAGTTTCTTCTTCGCCCTTAGATGCATCAAGGACAAACAATGTTTCATACTTGTTAATAACTTCAACCATTTTTTTTCACCTCCTTATGGACTTTGACTTTCGGGCATACCGAAAGTAAGGAATTTACTAACCAATAAATTATATTACAATTTTACAGGGTTGTCAAGCTTTTTAGAAAAATTTCTCATATTTTGTGCCTTGACAAAATATAATTAACATAAAAATATTTTCAAAGGACAATAAATATGAAATATATCACTGCTTTTTTGATGTCTGTGTTTTTGCTTTTTCCCGTATTACTTGCCTTGCGTATGCCGCGTGAGATAAAGAATGAGAACTTGCCCAAGGGTTATAAAAGTAGTGGCGAGGAGCTTTTTGTCTCATGCCTTAATGTGAAAACCAATGATGTATCAATGGTTAATATTGAGGAATATCTTGTTGGTGTTCTTGCTGCTGAAATGCCTGCAGCATATGAGCCTGATGCCTTGATGGCGCAAGCGGTAGCCGCACGAAGCTATATTTTAAGTAAAATGGATGCGGTGAATTCTGACCACTCCAATGCCACAATCTGTACAGACCCCAATCATTGCAAGGGATGGATATCAAAGGAAGAATCTTTTGCGAAATGGAAACCCGAGGAACGCAAAGAAAATTGGAAGAAACTGCAAAAGGTAGTTACCGCGACGAGAGGCGAGTATATGATATATGATGATGAGGTGGTGGAGGCATTTTTCTTTGCAACAAGCGGAGGAAAAACCGAAAATTCCGAGGATGTATGGAGTACAAGCCTTCCGTATTTGCGGTCAGTTGAAAGTCCTGAGGATGAAAATGGTACAAACTATCGCTCCACAGCGGTGTTTACCTTTAATGAATTTTATTCACGGATAAGTCCTTATGCGGGCAACTTTCCCAAGGGCGGGGCTCCATCAATTTCTGCACCAAGACGGACAGAGGGCGGAAGCATAGCAGAGATTACGGTTTGCGGAAAAACCTTCAGGGGCAGTGAAATACGCAGTATATTTGGGCTGAAATCTGCAAATTTTACAGTGACGGTTTTGGATGATAAGGTCAGGTTTGATGTTGTGGGTTATGGCCACGGGGTAGGTATGAGCCAGACCGGGGCCAACGAGATGGCAAAAAACGGGAAAAAATATACAGAAATTCTTCAACATTATTATACAAATATACAAATTGCCAAAATGTAATTTTTATGATAAAATAAGAATGTAAATATTTGAAAGAAAGGCAGGGTATTACTCTATGAAAGCAATTATTACATTAGGAAGACAGCTTGGCTCAAGCGGAAAACTTATCGGAAAAGCTCTTGCCGAACAGCTTGGAATTAAATTCTATGATAAAGCACTTATCGCACGTGTGGCAAAAGACAGCGGTTTTAGCGAACATCTTTTTGACGGAGTTGAAGAAAAACCCACCCACAGCTTGCTTTATTCGCTGGTTATGGGCGTTCAGTCAACCAAAGGGCTTTATTATCAGTACAATGATATGCTAAATGGTGACAACATTTTTAAAATTCAGGCAGATGTTATAAGGTCAATTGCAGATGATGGTCCCTGTATTATTGTGGGACGCTGTGCAGACTATATTCTGCGTGACCATCCGCATCTTATCCGTTTGTTCCTTTGTGCTGATGAGGAACATCGCATAGAAAACTTGATGAAGCGTGACGGTATGACCGAGAAGGAAGCAATATCTGCTGTAAACAAGGCGGATAAGCGCCGTGCAAATTATTATAACTTCTATACCAATAAAACATGGGGCGATGTTAATAATTATGACCTGTGCCTTAATACAGGGGACCTCTCTCAGGAAGAATGTGTTAAAATTCTTATGGATTATATTGCAAAGCGAGAAGCATATTTTAACGATTAATTAAAATGAATACCAACCACCTCTTTGATATATATATTAAAGAGGTGGTTTTTTTGTCCAAGCAAAATATTCTTCGCAGTGCCGCCGGACTGATGATTTCGGGAAGTATTTCAAAAACAGTGGATTTTCTGTTCCGCGCCTACTATTCAACACGGTTGGGTGCTGAAGGAATGGGATTGTTTTCGCTGGTTTTTTCTTTTCACGGCTTAATTCTCACAGTTGCAACAGGCGGCCTGGGGGTTGCCGTTTCAAAAACTGTATCAGGACAGTATGCTCAAAAAGACTATGGCGGTATTAAAAAAACAATGTCAGTTGCTTTAACTTCTGTTGTGGTCCTTAGCTCTGCTGTAATACTTGGTGTATGCTTCTTTTCAGGGCAGATTGCAGAGCAATTTCTTAAAGAGTCACGGGTGCAAAGCAGTATTATGTTTCTTGCCCCCAGTATTTTGTTTATGAGCATTTCATATTGCATAAAAGGGTATTTTTATGCATCACGAAAGGTCATTATCCCCGCCACTTCGGAATTCTTAGAGCAGGCGGTTAAAATATTTACCATTATAAATCTTTTGAATATATGGTTGCCAAAGGGAATTGTATACGGCTGTGAAGCGGTGTTTCTGGGGATTACAATCGGGGAATTTTCGTCCTGTCTGTACCTGTCGGTGTTTTATATAAGGTCTTGTATGTCACGCACTCACAAGGGTGGTACGCAAAACCCCTTGCCTGCTCTCATGCGTATTGCCCTGCCTGCAATGACGGCATCACTGCTTGGCTCATTTTTGCGGATGCAGGAGGATGTTCTTATTATTTCGGGTCTTCGGAAGTCGGGGCTTGACCAGACACTTGCACTCAGCGAATACGGAAGTATAAAGGGGATGGTTATGCCGCTTATAATATTTCCGCTGTCTTTGCTTTCATCATTTTTTACGTTGCTTGTGCCAGAGATATCAAGGGCACAGGGAATGGCGGATAAAATCCGAGTTAAAACGCTGATTTCACGGATTTTCAGGTTTACTCTCTTTGGGGGATTTCTGGTATGTACGGTTTTTGTTGCTTTTGCCGACGAGCTTTCGGCATGGGTGTATTCTGCACCGCAAATATCACGTTCGGTGCGTATAATTGCAATTTTGTCACCGGTAATGTTTCTGGACTCAGTATCCTGCGGAATTCTAAACGGTATGGGCAGACAAACTGCACTTCTTGTGTACAGCCTGTCTGACTCGGTTTTAAGACTTTTGCTGATTTATCTGCTTATTCCGAGGATGGGAATCAGGGCGTTGTTTTTCGTTATAATTATAAGTAATATTTTCACCGTGTACCATACCTTTGGTGCGGTAATACGTTCGGCAAGGATGAAATTTGGCCTTTCGGTGTGGATGCTAAGGCATTTTTTCACGGCGGCGGCGTGTGTTGTTACACTACAGTCGTTTTATACCTTTGTTTCACATGGCGAAACTGTCTTGCAGACTCTTGTGGCAATGGCATTTACAGTGTGTGTGTACATACTGTATAGTTCCTGTCTTTATAAAACCTTAAGGCAGGATATGGGCTGGTTTATGGGCAGAATGTTTTTGAATAAATAAGCTGTGAAAAATCCGTTAACTGAGCTATATAATAGATTTACAAATGTCAAGGTGTCAAAAAGTACCATAATCTTAAAATTTTGCAAAGAGAAAACCGTCTACCAAAAAGATAGACGGTTTTTTGTTAGTTAACTTAATTAAAAATTATCTTTTTTAATTTCAAAGTATGCCTGAGGGTGGAAGCAGGTGGGGCAAACCTCGGGTGCGGCTGTGCCGATAGCAACATGACCGCAGTTGCGGCATTCCCAAACTTGAACTCCGCTCTTTTCAAATACTTCTTTTGCTTCTACGTTGTGAAGAAGGGCACGATATCTTTCTTCGTGTGCCTTTTCAATTGCGGCAACAGCACGAAACTGTGCGGCAAGGTCGGTAAAGCCTTCTTCTTCAGCGTCCTTTGCCATCTGAGCGTACATATCTGTCCACTCGTAATTTTCGCCTTCTGCTGCGTGGAGAAGATTTTCAGCAGTATCGCCAAGTTCGCCAAGATGCTTAAACCAGAGCTTTGCGTGTTCTTTTTCGTTGTCGGCAGTTTTAAGGAAGAGCTCTGCAATTTGCTCATACCCGGCTTTCTTTGCAACCGACGCAAAATATGTATATTTGTTTCTTGCCTGAGATTCACCTGCAAAGGCTGCCCAAAGATTTTGTTCTGTTTTTGTGCCTGCGTAAATGTTTTTAGTCATAAATAAATCCTCCTGTAATTTACAAAATATGGTATAAATATATTTTATCATAAAAACGTTTCTTGTCAAGAGAATAAAAAAATCACTTGCAATTGTAAGTGATTTTTTATGGTGGAGATGAGGAGAGTCGAACTCCTGACCCCCTGCTTGCAAGGCAGGTGCTCTCCCAACTGAGCTACACCCCCATATTAAGTTGGGTTGTTTTTACAACAAAATATATTTTACCATAAATTTGTTGTTTTGTAAAGGGGTAAAGCAAAAATTTTTAATATTTTTTGCTTAAAGGACAAGTCGCCTTTGACTCGTTTGTCAATTGGTGTGCGCTGCCGGTTTTGTCATTCGACATTTTTCGCGCACATTTTTTTATATTTTTTTTAGTACGTCGGATTACGAATTTTATTCGTAATCTTTTTAAAAGTTGTCCGAAATGTCCGCTTTTTTGGCATATAATATAATTAAGGGGGGAAGGGGGGACGGAGTCCACCGTAAAAGTATGCGTTCCCCATTGGGGACGGGGAACGCATATATACACAGGGATATGTTTGTTATCTAAAGGGGGAAAGCACCCTTATGCAATCGATTTTTGTGTTCGGGTTTAAATTTCTTGTGTAAGGGTTTCTAAATCTTAGCCGTCGGGGAACTCTTTTTCGCACATATCAAGATACATTTCTTCTGCATCTTCTTGAATTTTTTTCAAATTGTCAATGGTATCTGTAATGTCATTAAACAGTTTGTGATATAGTTTTTCATAGTTGGGAATAGCGAAGCTCCTTTCTAAATAAAAAAGTGCGACAACCGAAGCTGCCGCACGAAAAACGCAAGCTCCGATTTGTTGTCACACAAACTTAATTAAAATGGGATTCACACACTTTAATCACGTTGAGCCTACGTTTTTACCAAACTCTTATTGTGATTAAGGTGTGTAAAAAAGGATATAGTAATCCCCTATTATATAAATAAAAATCCCTAAATATAAATAATTAAGTTTATGTGACTATATAATAATATCACAAAAACTGTATAAAATCAAGTATAAAATAAAAGAGGACTACTTTTTGATATGCACCTCCAAAAGTGTCTAACTTTTGGGGTGCATATCATTTCAGTAATCCTCTTTTGGGTTTTAAATGGATTATTTCATATCCTTAATAGCCGCTTGTGCCGCTGCCAATCTTGCAATTGGAACACGGAAAGGTGAACATGACACATAGTCAAGACCAATCTTATGGCAGAATTCAACAGATACGGGGTCGCCGCCGTGC
>JAZRNN010000078.1:0-24626 GCA_045648175.1 Clostridia bacterium | reverse complement strand
ACCAAGAAGCTAATCCGTAAGGATGAAGCTGATTGGCAATGTATATTGTCATCCTGAGCAAAGCGAAGGATCTCCAAAAAGGAGAAGAGATTCTTCGGTCACAGGCTCCCTCAGAATGACAGAAAAAAGGACGATATATATGTATTATGTATATATGCTTACAAATAAAAGTAATAGCGTGTTGTACACGGGCGTTACAAATGATTTGTGGCGAAGATTGTACGAACACAAACATAAGCTTGTGGATGGATTTACAAAAAAGTACAATGTTTATAAATTAGTACATTATGAGGTTGCAAAAGATATAAATAGTGCTATAGCACGGGAAAAACAGATTAAAGGGTGGACGAGGGCAAAGAAAAATGTTCTTGTGGAAAGTAATAATATTGAATGGTGCGATTTAACTGAATCCATTATGGAAACATAGGGATTCTTCGTTCGCAAGCTCCCTCAGAATGACAGGGAGAGGTTAAGGAATATAAATTTTTTTGATATATTTGGAGGTAAAAAATTATGGCAAAAATTATTGGTACTGACTTGGGTACAACAAACTCATGTGTTGCAGTTATGGAAGGCGGCGAGCCCACTGTTATTGCAAACCCCGAGGGTGCAAGAACAACCCCCTCTGTTGTAGCGTTTACAAAGACAGGCGAAAGACTTGTTGGTCAGGTTGCAAAAAGACAGGCAATCACAAACCCCAACACAATCTCATCAATCAAGCGTGAGATGGGTACAGATTACAAGGTGGATATTGACGGCAAAAAATATACTCCTCAGGAAGTTTCAGCTATGATTCTTCAGAAACTGAAAGCTGATGCTGAAAGCTACCTTGGTGAAACAGTTACACAGGCAGTAATCACAGTTCCTGCATATTTCAGTGATGCACAGCGTCAGGCAACAAAGGACGCAGGTAAGATTGCAGGACTTGAAGTTCTCAGAATTATCAACGAGCCTACAGCCGCAGCTCTCGCTTACGGTCTTGATAAAGACAATGACCAGAAGATTATGGTTTATGACCTTGGCGGCGGTACATTCGACGTATCAATTCTTGAAATCGGTGACGGTGTTTTTGAAGTTCTTGCAACAAGCGGTAACAACAAGCTTGGTGGTGATGACTTTGACCAGAAGATTATCGACTTTTTGGTAGAAGAATTCAAAAAGGAAAATGGTATCGACTTAAGCACTGACAAAATGGCACTTCAAAGACTTAAGGAAGCTGCTGAAAAGGCAAAGATTGAACTCTCTGGCGTAATGAGCTCAAACATTAATCTTCCCTTTATTACAGCCGATGCAACAGGTCCCAAGCATCTTGATATTACACTTACTCGTCAGAAGTTTAATGAACTTACAGCAGACCTCGTTGAAAAGACAATGATTCCCACAAAGAACGCACTTTCAGATGCCGGCATTAACCCCGCAGAAATTGATAAGGTTCTTCTTGTTGGCGGTTCATC
Organism: Clostridia bacterium; assembly: GCA_045648175.1. Classification (GTDB taxonomy): domain Bacteria; phylum Bacillota; class Clostridia; order Monoglobales; family Monoglobaceae; genus SIG440. The sequence goes on along the minus strand of JAZRNN010000078.1, from coordinate 23,172 downwards.
AAGAATTCCTGCAGTTCAGGAAGCGGTACAAAGACTCATCGGCAAAGAACCTCATAAGGGCATCAACCCTGACGAATGCGTTGCACTTGGTGCTTGCATCCAGGCGGGTGTTCTTTCGGGCGATGTTGAAGACCTCGTACTTCTTGATGTAACTCCCTTGTCACTCGGTATCGAAACAATGGGTGGCGTATTCACAAAGATTATTGAAAGAAATACAACTATCCCCACAAAGAAGAGTCAGATTTTCTCAACAGCGGCAGACAGCCAGACAAGCGTTGAAGTTCATGTTCTTCAGGGCGAAAGAGAAATGGCTGCATACAACAAAACTCTTGGCCGTTTCAGCCTTAACAACATTCCTCCTGCACCCCGTGGTGTTCCTCAGATTGAGGTTTCATTTGATATCGACGCAAACGGTATCGTTCACGTAACAGCAAAGGATATGGGTACAGGTAACAGTCAGGATATCACAATTACATCAAGCACAAACCTTTCTGACGAGGATATTGAAAAGGCTGTTAAGGAAGCTGAACAGTTTGCGGCAGAGGATAAAAAGAAGAAGGAAGCTGTTGACACAAGAAACGCAGCAGATAATATCGTATACCAGACAGAAAAGACACTTACAGACCTTGGTGACAAGATTTCTGATGACGAAAGAATGGGTATCCAGGCAGAGGTTGACAAGCTGAAGGATATGCTGAAAGTTGAAGAAATCGACGTTGAAGCAGTAAAGGCTCAAACCGAGGCTGTATCAAAGAAGTTCTATGATGTATCATCAAAGCTCTATGCAGATGCCGCACAGGCACAGCAGGCAGCGCAGGGCGGTGCTCAGACCGAACCGGGCGGTGCAGATGATAATGTTGTGGATGCAGACTACAAAGTGGTTGATAATGAGGAATAATTGAAAATTGTAGGGGAGGGCCTCTGTGCCCTCCCGTATGCAGTTTTGCAAAAAATTGAAACAGACAGTTGGTGACAGATTTGGCAGAAAAACGAGATTATTATGAGGTGCTGGGCGTTGACAAAAGCGCATCAGCAGATGAGATAAAAAAAGCATACCGAAAGCTGGCAAAAAAATATCACCCCGACCTTAATCCTGGTGAAAAGGCAAAGGTTGCTGAAGAAAAGTTTAAGGAAGCCTCCGAGGCCTATGAAATTCTCAGCGATGCCGACAAAAAACAAAGGTACGACCAGTTTGGTCATGCCGGTGTTGACCCACAAGCTGGGGCAGGCGGTTATGGCGGTTACGGTGATTTCGGCGGTTTTGGCGGTTTTGAAGATATTTTTGGGTCTTTCTTTGGTGGTGGCTTTGGTGGCGGTCAGTCAAGACGTAATCCAAATGCTCCCCAAAAGGGCAGAGATTTGAGATATAACATCGATTTGACATTTGAGCAGGCTTGCTTTGGCTGCGAGATTGAAATGAATGTTAACCGCATGGAAAAATGCGACACCTGTGGCGGCAGTGGTGCTGAACCCGGAACATCCGCTGCAACATGTAGTGTTTGTCACGGTACAGGTCAGGTTACAACCGTACAACGTACAGCGTTTGGCAGTTTCCAAAGTTCAAGACCCTGTTCAACCTGTGGCGGAACGGGCAAAGTTATCCCTAACCCTTGCAAGGATTGTCGCGGTGACGGCACAGTTCGCAAAAGCCGTAAGGTTAAGGTTAAAATCCCTGCAGGTATTGATAACGAACAGATTATTTCGGTAAGCGGTCAGGCGGATGCAGGCAAAAATGGCGGCCCAAACGGCGACCTTTTGGTTGTTACCCGTGTAAAGAAACACAAAATATTTACACGTCAGGGATATGATATTCTTTGTGACTTTCCGATAACCTTTGTTGAGGCAACTTTGGGTGCCGAGGTAGAGGTTCCTACCATTGACGGCAAGGTGAAATACAACATTCCCGAGGGAACACAGACAGGCACAGTATTCCGTCTTAAGGGCAAGGGTGTCCCCAGACTTCACGGCAACGGTGCTCGTGGCGACCAGTATGTGAAGATTAATATTGAAATTCCCAAGAATTTATCAGATAAACAAAAGGAAATTTTAATGCAGTTTGACGAAAATGTCGAGCCGGGGAAATATAAAGAAAGAAAAAGCTTTTTTGATAAAGTAAAAGACTTTTTAAAGTAACGTTTTATGGGAGGATTTTATCCTCCCTTATATGTTAGTGAGGAGAAAATTATGGATTGGATACAAATTAAAATCACAACCACCAACGAAGGCATTGACCCAGTATGCGGAGTGCTTTATGATATGGGTATAACAGGCATTGAGATCAGTGACAAGGAAGATTTTAAAGAGTTTCTCGAAAATAACCGCAAGTATTGGGATTACGTTGATGAGGAGCTTGAAAAATTAAAGGATGCGGACAGCTGTATAACAATATATTTTTCAAAAGACGAGGAAGGTCTTGCACAGTTGAGTCTGGTAAAGAGTGCTGTTGACGAGCTTCGCAAAGCCGATGCGGAAGGTATCTTCGGTAGCCTTAATATACTCACCGAAAATATGAAGGACGAGGATTGGTCTGAAAACTGGAAGCAATACTTTAAGCCGTTGGAAATCGGCAAGCGTGTTCTTGTTGTTCCCGAATGGGAGACCGATGTTCCCCAAAATGACAGAGTGAAATTTCTGATTAATCCGGGTATGAGCTTTGGCACAGGCTCTCACGAAAGTACAAAAATGTGTATTGAAGAGATTGAAAAATACGTAAAGCAAGGCGACAAGGTGCTTGACCTTGGTTGCGGCTCGGGGATTCTTTCGGTTATCGCTCTGCTCCTTGGCGCAGGTGATGCAACGGCTGTTGATATCGACCCAATGGCGGTTGAGGTTGCATATTCCAATCTGGCACTTAATGGCTTGCCCCGTGAGATTTATCACGGCTATGACGGTGATATCACAACAGATAAAGATTTATATTCAAAGCTTGCCGAAAGTAAATATGAAATCGTTCTTGCGAACATTGTTGCAGATGTAATTATCGCACTGTCAGGGTTTGTGAAGGATTTTATGAAGAAAGACGGCGTGTTTATCTGCTCGGGAATAATTATTGACCGAAAGGACGAAGTTATTGCCGCACTTGAAAATTCAGGTCTTATAGTGAAAGAGGTCCGCTCTATGGGTGAATGGGCAGCGGCAGTTTGCACATTGTAAAATATTAAACAAAAGCTCCCGTTAAGGGAGCTTGTATGTTATACTATCCTGTTTTGCTCTTTACCACGGAAAAACCATTGTATATTTTCTGATATAATTTTCACGCACCGCATACGTGATTCATACGCGCCCCACGCCATATGCGGTGTGAGAAGTACGTTGTCAAGGTCTTTAATTTCGTGAAAGGGATGATTTTTATCAAATGGTTCGGTGGAATATACATCACAGCCAAGCAAAATCTTTCCGTTTTTTGCCGCATCGGCAAGTGCGGCCTCATCTGCAACGGCACCCCTTGCGGTATTTATGACAACGGCACCCTGTTTCATTGACTCAATTCGGCTGCGGGTTATAAGGTTGCGTGTGCTGTCGGAAAGCGGAATGTGGAGTGAAATGATGTCACATTCGCGGCATATGGTGTCAACGTCTGCAAGGGGGAAGCTGCCTTCCTGCTTGCGGCGGCACACCATAACTTTGCAACCTATAGCATTGGCAATTTCGGCAACCTTTGTACCTATTTCTCCACCGCCGACAACGCCCCAGGTAAGAGAACTCATTTCGTGAAAGACGGGTACAAGACAGTTGGCAACGCCTGATTCCGTATATTTACCTGAGTTTACAAAACTTCGGTATTCGGTAAGGTGTGTGGCAAGCGACATTGCCATTGCAACCGATACCTGTGCAACGCTGTCGGTGGAATATCCGGGCACGTTGCAAAGACCAATGCCACGGCTTTTGCAGTATTCAAGGTCAATGTTGTCATAGCCTGTTGCCGCAACGCAGATTAGTTTTAGATTTAGGGAATTTTTCAAAGTGGCTTCATTGCACTTTACTTTGTTGATAACTATCACATCGGCATCACCGATATGTTCTGACATTTCTTCAGGAGTTGTGCTGGGATATTCTGTTGCCTCTCCTAAAGCCCGTATGGGCGAAATGTCAATATCTGCACCAAGAGTTGATTTATCAAGAATTGCTATTTTCATTGTGCGGTTCTCCTTTAAATTAATCCTTCCACAGCTTGATTTTACCGCTTTTGTGAAGCCCTATAAGAATTGTCAGGCTTATGGGGAGAATAATCATTCCGCCAACGCCCATCCACAGATAACCAAGATAAATAGCAATCAGTGTAACAAGAGGATGCAGACCCAACTGGTCGCCCACGATTTTAGGCTCGGCAAAGTTTCGTACAACCAGAACAATAAGATAAATAATTATAAGACCGATTGCAACGTAGTAATTGCGGGTTATCAGCGAAAAGATTGACCAGGGGATAAGAATTCCGCCCGTGCCGATAACAGGAAAGACATCGGCAAAAGCAACAAGTGCGGCAATTCCTATGGCACTTTCGATTTTCAGTATTGAAAGTCCTATTGAAAGCTCCGCAAAGGTAAGAATCCAGATTATAAGATAGGCACGCAGATAACGAAGGATTGTTTTGCCTAAATGTTCTTTTGCGTCACCTAAAAATCCTGCAAATTTAGGCGGAAGCTGTTTTCTGATAAAAGAAATAATGCTGCTATAGTCCATACTGATAAACACAGATGATAAAATTGCAAACACAAAAGATATAAGGTAGAATGGCAGTTTTGTAGTTGTGCTTGCAAGAAGCTTGCCCATAGATGCAGACATAGTAATGACAAAATCACGTATTGAGTCTATTGCACTTTCAAGCACATTGTATATTTGATTCAAAGTATCAGGTGATATATTTGCTGTTAAATCTGCGATGATTTTGTTAAGCCAAAGAAGAAACGGCTGTATACTGTTGTCATAATATGCGGGCATATTTAAAAACAGGTCTTTAAGAGAGTTGTATATTTTTGAACCAAGCCCCCATACAAGTAAAACAATCAAAGCATACTCGACAACAAGAACAATAACTGCACAGAGTTTGCGATTAATTTTAATCCGCTTGAATATTGCGCTGACGGGTGCATTGACAGACAGGGCAATAACAAAGCCTACAATAAAGGGCATAAGCCACTTTGCGGCATATTTTAAACCTAAAAGAGTCAGCACGGCAACAAGAGCAATATATGCTGTATTGATAATAAATTCCTTGCGTTTTTCGAGACGTTCGTTTTGCATATAAAATAACTTCCTTTCCAAAGAATTTAAACACAAATATCGTATTATTTATTATGGCACAATCATAAGATTTTGTCAAGAAAGCACCGCATTTCAGGACTTTACATTTTTTCGGTATAAAAAATAATTTTTCTCTTGAATAGTTTATAAAGATATGTTATACTTTTATAAATAAGATTATCTTTAAAGAGGAGTCTATAACGTGAAGATTACGTTAAGCCTCCGGCGGAATTTGTTGCACCGCCGAGCCTTTGTACCTAAAAGGCACAAAACGGAGATGTACATAAATCCCATTACACACCTTCTCTGCCCACGAAGAGATGCGTGTCGCTATTAGTTACTATTTGTGGGCAGAAAGGCTATGGGAATTAACATGAGTGGCAAATCACATATATCTGTAAAAACAAAAAAGATTTTACTGGGGACGGGAATTGTTTTTGGTACAGTACTTGTTTTTGTTGTGTCGTTTTTCCTTTCCTTTAGTCTTATTATAAATCCTATAAGCTTTTCTGCTTTTGAAAGCGACGATGTTGCAAGCGAGAACGAAGAACTTAAAACCCAGGTACAGACCCTTGAAGACGAGGTTGAATATCTTAATGCGACGGTTGAAAAGTACAAAAATAATGTCAACACCCCGGCACCTCAGATGGTAGACACCCCAGTGTCAACCACCCCGTCGGAGCCTGTTAAAAGGCCGTCAACAACTACCTCTGCAGAAACTTCGGTTGAAGAAGAAACTAAACCTAATGCAGATAGCAATCATACAGACAATGAAGGTAATACTGAAGTAGCCGACGGTGAAGAATTTACACCCGATACCGTGACAACTCCCGAAGGCGGCTTTGAACCCGAGGTTGAGCCTGACATTACGGTTATTGACATTTCGGAATAAGTATAAATCAGGGCGGTGAGCCTTGCGTAAAAATAATTTTTCTATGGAGGAAAACCTATGGCAGTAAAATACAAAAGAGTGATGCTTAAAATCAGCGGCGAAGCCCTGGCGGGTGAAAAGGGTTTTGGCCTTGACAGTGCAACCGTTACAAGCATTGCGGAAAAAATTAAGGAATGTTCTGAGATGGGTTGTGAAATTGCCATTGTTGTAGGCGGCGGCAATTTCTGGAGAGGCAGAACCGGCGAAGGAATGGACAGAAGCCGTGCAGACCATATGGGTATGCTGGCAACAGTTATCAACTCTCTTGCTTTGCTTGATGCCCTTGAACAGCAGGGTGTTGCGGCACGTGTGCAGACCGCAATTGAGATGAGACAGATTGCGGAGCCTTATATCAGGCTTAAGGCAATGCGTCATCTGGATAAGGGAAGAGTAGTTATTTTTGCTTGCGGAACAGGCAACCCGTTCTTCTCAACTGATACAACAGCGGCGCTTCGTGCTGCCGAGATTGATGCAGAAATTATCCTTCTTGCAAAGAAGGTTGATGCAGTTTATGATAGTGACCCCAATATAAATCCCAACGCTGTTAAGCTTGACAGCCTCAGCTATATTGATGTTCTCAACCGCGGGCTTGGCGTTATGGATTCAACGGCTACATCTCTTTGTATGGACAACAACATTCCCATTCTGGTTTTTGGCCTTAATGACCCAGAAAATATTAAGAGAGCAATTCAGGGCGAAGAAATCGGAACTATTGTAAAATAATATATTTGAAAGGAAATATAATTCTATGAAAAACGCAGAAAGTAAAATGGAAAAAGCTATTGCCGTTCTTCAGGCAGACTTGGCGGCAATTCGTGCAGGACGTGCAAATCCTGCGATTTTAGACAAGGTAACAGTTGAGTATTATGGCGTTGCGACCCCTGTTCAGCAGGTAGGAACAATTGCAGTTCCCGAGCCAAGAACAATCACAATTCAGCCCTGGGATGCATCAATTCTTGGCGAAATCGAAAAAGCAATTCTCAAGTCAGATGTAGGTATTACGCCCAACAACGACGGTAAGACAATCCGTCTTAACTTCCCTCCTCTTACTGAGGAAAGAAGAAAAGACCTGGTTAAAGGCATTTCAAAGCGTGGTGAAGAATGTAAGGTTGCTGTACGTAATGTGCGTCGTGATGCTCTTGAAGGCTTTAAAAAGCAGAAAAAGGACGGGGAAATTACCGAGGACGATTTGAAAAATCTTGAAACACAGATACAAAAGCTTACCGATAAGTTTGTGGCTCAGATTGATACTATAGTTTCAGCAAAAGAAAAAGAGATTTTAGAGGTTTAGCCTTTTATGTTTTTTAGAAGAAGAAAAGAAATTGAGACTCTTGACCCCAATAATATTCCTCAGCATATAGGAATTATTATGGACGGAAACGGACGATGGGCAAAATCTAAGGGGCTTCCCCGAAGTGCAGGTCATCGTGCAGGGGCAGAAACTCTTAAAAAAATTGTTAAATACTGCAATAAAATCGGCGTGAAGTGTGTTACTGCTTATGCGTTTTCTACCGAAAACTGGAACAGACCAAAGGCGGAAGTTGATGCCCTGATGGAGCTTCTTTATAATTATCTGCAACAGGTTGAGGAACAGTTTGAAGGCACAAATGTTATTCTTAAGGTTATTGGCGACCGCAGTGCGTTATCCGATAAGATAAATGCGGCGATTGACCATGCCGAGGAGTACACATCAAATAATACCGGTCTTGTACTTAATGTTGCACTGAATTATGGTGGTCGTGCGGAAATAACCGAGGCGGCAAAGGCTCTTGCCGATAAAATTGCCAAAGGTAAGCGAACTTTGAGAGACGTTTCCGAACAGGATTTGAATGAATTGATGTATACCGGGGGTCTTCCTGAGGTTGACCTCATTATAAGACCCAGCGGTGAATACCGGTTGTCAAATTTCCTGCTGTGGCAGGCGGCATATGCGGAATTCTGGTTCAGCAATATTAACTGGCCTGATTTTTCCGAAAAAGATATGTATCAGGCTATACTTGACTATCAAAAGCGAAACAGACGTTTTGGCAAAGTTTAGAATGAATTTTAACGGGCGGATAGCATCCGCCCGTTTTTACGAATGATAAATGTGGAGGGGTTTTATGAAAACAAGAATTTTAACTGCAATTGTTCTTATTCCCCTGCTTGTACTGGTCTTATTGTCAGCAAGCAGTGTTATTGCAGGAGCTGTCATTGTAATTTCGGCTGTGGGCCTGTATGAGTTTTATAAGGCTACGGGACTAAAGGACAAAAAGTGCCTCTGTGCATTGGGGTATCTTGCGGCGATAGCAGTACCTCTTATGAGAATCTTTGTAAATCATCAGCTCTATGCTCCGCTCGTTTATTTGTTTATGTTTTTGTTGTTTGTGATTACGCTTGCACAGCACAAAACGGTTTCGGTGACCGATGCTGCAATGGTGATATTCAGCGTAATCTATATTCCGTACTTTTTGACAAATCTTTTGTATATAAGAGATCTTGAATATGGTAGGATACTGATTTGGATACCGTTTATAGGTGCATTTCTCACAGATACCTGTGCATACTTTGCAGGGGTATTTTTAGGGAAACATAAGTTGTGCCCTGAAATCAGCCCCAAAAAGACAATTGAAGGCTCAGTTGGCGGAATTTTAGGCTGTATGGCGGTATGTATGCTGTATGGATTACTGATAGAGAAGGCGTGGAGTCTTGAGGTGAATTATGTTAGCCTTGCGGTTTTAGGCTTTGGTATGTCAATTGTTTCACAGATTGGCGACCTTTCGGCATCTATAATCAAACGTAAATTTGGTATTAAGGATTATGGCAGTCTGTTCCCGGGTCACGGCGGAATTTTAGACAGGCTTGACAGCGTAATTATGATTGCCCCGATGGTATATCTGTATATTGTTAACATCGGATTTTTAAAATAATCGGAAAGGTTTCAGGAATTTATGAATATATCAATATTAGGGTCAACGGGTTCAATCGGCACTCAGGCACTGCAGGTGGTTGACGATTTAAAGGGAATAAAGGATATTTCGGTAAAAGGGATATCGGGAAATTCCAACACTGCCCTTCTTGAAGAACAAGCAAGAAAATATAAGCCGGAGTTTGCTGTTGTTGCAGATAGTGAAAGATACGATGATTTAAAGACACGCCTTGCTGACACAAACACCAAAGTTTTGTGCGGTGAAGAAGGCCTTTGTGCTGTTGCAACAGCGGAGGACGTTGAGATGGTTTTATCATCCATTGTCGGTTTTGCGGGGCTTGTTCCGACAATGAAGGCAGTAGAGGCAGGAAAGGATATTGCTCTTGCCAACAAGGAAACATTGGTGACATCAGGTGCTTTGTTTACTGATGCGGTTAAAAAGCATGGCGTGCGACTGCTACCTGTTGACAGCGAACATTCAGCAATATTTCAAACAATGCACGGCGGAAGTCACGGCGAGATAAAAAAGATTTTGCTTACTGCATCCGGCGGACCGTTTTTTGGCAAAACACGTGAAGAGTTGAAAGATATTAAAAAAGAACGGGCACTTAAACACCCCAATTGGTCAATGGGGGCAAAGATTACAATCGACAGTGCTACTCTTATGAACAAGGGCCTTGAAATCATTGAGGCAAAATGGCTTTTTGATGTGGAGCTTGATGACATACAGGTTGTTGTTCATCGGGAGAGCATTATACATTCAATGGTGGAGTTTGTTGATAAAAGTGTAATTGCGCAATTGAGTCTGCCTTCGATGAAGCATCCGATACAGTATGCATTTACTTATCCCGAAAGGTTACCATCGCCTGACAATTCGGTGTCTTTTGCCGAGATTGGCAAAATGACATTCTTTGAGCCCGATGAGGAAACCTTCCGATGCCTTGCACTTGCAAAAAAAGCAGGAAGAGCAGGTGGTATTATGCCCACAGTTCTGAATGCTGCAAACGAGGTGGCTGTAGCGGCATTTTTGCAGGATAAAATCGGTTTTCTTGACATTTCCGAATATGTCGAAAAAGTTATGAACAGGTACGAAAATAAATTAAATCCGACAATTGAGGATATAATAGAGATTGACAAATCTGTAAGAATGGAGCACAAAATATGATTTGGACAATTATATTTGCAGTCTTGTTTTTTTCGCTAATAATTTTTGTTCACGAATTTGGACATTTTATAACGGCAAGAATTTTTGGTGTAAAGGTGCACGAATTTGCTTTAGGTATGGGACCCAAAGTCTTTTCGTGGAAGAAGGGGGAAACAAGATACTCTCTGCGTGCCGTTCCCGTAGGTGGTTTTTGCAGCATGGAGGGTGAAGATTGTGAGAGTGATGACGAAGGCTCGTTTTCGCGCAAGCCGTGGTATGCAAGGCTGATTATTCTTGCGGCAGGCGCGGCAATGAATGTTTTGCTGGGATTTTTAATCTGTACAGTATTTGTGAGTCTTTATTATGCCGAATCGGGCATCCCCACCACAGTGGTTGCGGATGTTGTGAAGGAAGCTCCTGCGGCTGAATTTCTTCAGCTGGGAGATAGAATTACAGAGCTGAACGGGCAGAAAATAAATATAAAGCGTGATATAGATTTTGCTATGCAGCAAACCAGCGGAGCGGAGGGTGAAATCACTTTTGTACGTGATGGCAAAAAAATAACAAAACCTTTTAAACCGTATGTTGCCCAGTATTCAGATGGTACACCTGCATATTTACTGGGGATTACAATAAAAACCGAAAAGACAAATATATTCAATGTATTCCGTGAATCTTTTTATCAAACCATATGGATGGGCAAGATGGTTTATTCGTCTTTAGGTATGCTGATAAGCGGCAAAGTTGGAGTGAGTGAAATATCAGGACCCGTGGGTGTGGTTGGTATGATGAACGAAACTGCACAGCAGGGCGGAATTGCAGGGTTTACAAATCTTTTGTTTTTGGGTGCGTTTATCTCGGTCAACATAGGAATTATGAATCTCCTGCCCATTCCTGCACTTGATGGCGGAAGAATATTATTTGTAATAGTTGAGGCAATCCGCAGAAAACCGATTCCGCCTGAAAAAGAGGGAATTGTTCATTTTGTGGGATTAATACTATTGCTGGGTTTAATGGTTTTTGCAACATGGAATGATATTATACGATTAATTACAGGATGAATAGTTAAAACGGCAGATGATTCCACACAGGGAAACATCTGCCGTTTATTCAAAAAATTTGGTCAGGTTTATTTCTTTTCATAACTCTTGCAAAAATGAGGAATTGCAATTGAATCAGCACTTGTCTTTTCGTGACTAACCTGAATGGTGTCAAGACTACATTTGTTTTCTTCCTTATGATACATACATTCGCATACGTTGCATTTTACGCCGTTGTTTGTCATAGTATTTCACCTCCTGAATTGTTTTTACATTCTTATTATTAACAAAAATATTTGCTAAAATACAGAAAATTAAGGTTTTGCTATTGCTTTTTTTAAAATAAAATGATAAAATTAATTTTTAATAAAACTGTTACAGAAAGGCTATGATATAAAATGGCAGAAGTAATAAAGCCCCGAGGGTACAGATCACTTTTAAATCTTATTGATACCCAGGTGGCAATAAAAGCAACAAAAGACTACTTTGAAACAAACCTTGCAAGAGAGCTTAAGCTGACTCGAGTTTCGGCACCGCTTTTTGTTGATCCTGAAACAGGTCTTAATGATGACCTCAATGGTGTGGAACGTGCGGTTACGTTTGATGTTTTGGAGACAGGCCGCAATCTTCAGATTGTACATTCCCTTGCAAAATGGAAGAGAAATGCACTTAAGGAATACGGCTTTTCCGTTGACGAGGGCTTGTATACTGATATGAATGCAATCAGACGCGATGAAGACACAGACAATATACATTCAATATATGTTGACCAGTGGGACTGGGAAAAAGTGATTGCAAAGGATGACAGAACAACCCATACTCTTAAGCACACCGTCAGAAAAATCTTTGATGTGTTTAAAATGACCGAAAAATACGTTAATTCACTGTTTCCGCAGATTGAGCCAAGACTGCCTGAGGAAGTTTATTTTATGACAACTCAGGAGCTTGAGGATATGTATCCTGACCTTACCCCAAAAGAAAGGGAACACGCAATAACTAAAGAAAAAGGTGCGGTATTCCTTATGCAGATTGGTGATTTGCTGGCATCAGGCAAAAGACACGATGGCAGAGCACCTGATTATGACGATTGGGAGCTTAATGGTGACCTTTTGTTCTATGACGATTTGCTGGATATCCCCTTTGAGGTTTCAAGTATGGGCATTCGCGTCTCTGAGGAATCTCTTAAGCGTCAGCTGAAGGTTGCAAAGTGCGAAGACCGCGCAAGCCTTCCTTATCACCGTGACCTTATTGCCGGCAGACTTCCCTACACAATAGGTGGCGGAATAGGCCAGTCAAGAATTTGTATGTATATACTTCACAAGGCTCATATTGGTGAGGTTCATGCGTCAGTATGGCCGGATGAAATGGTTGAAGAATGCAAAGAAAATGGAATTAATTTGCTTTAAAAACTGCTCTCGGTGGTCGCAATGACTACTGAGAGCATAATTTTTTGTTAAATGTATTCAAAGATTAAAGTTTTTTTAAAATGTGATTGAAAATTAACTTATTATATTGTATAATAAATCATATATAGACAAAAGCAATTTTGTTATGAAAGGAACGTTTAATGATGAAAAAATTACTTGCTATTCTTATGATATGTGTTATGTCTGTATCTTCCGCAGTGTTTGCGGCTGATTTTGTGGATATGCCTGACGACTGGTCAACAGCCGCTATTGAAAATGCTGTTGCCAACGGTTTGCTTACAGGTGATGGCGGTTATGTTTACCCCAATAATAATATGACAAGAGCTGAAATGGCTACAATTATGGTTCGTGCCTGCGGTGCAACCAATGATGCGGATATTTCTGCATTTACCGATGTTTCAACAGATGACTGGTTTTATTCTTCAATGTCCAAGGCTGTTGCAATGGGCGCATTCAATGGCTCTGACAACAAACTTAGTCCCGACAACAATATCACCAGACAGGAAGCTTTTGTTGTCCTTTCCCGAGTGTTTGCTTTGGATGTAAACGACGATGTTGACACATCTGTTATTGATACCTTTAAAGATGGAAATATGGTTGCAGATTGGGCAAAATCAGGTGTTGCGGCTATAATTTCCAAGGGTTATGTTGGCGGTGCAGACGGCAAGCTTAATCCTACTGCCAATATTACAAGAGCTGAATTTGCTGTTGTAATGGACAGACTTGTGAAATATTATATAGATGACCCCGAGACTACAACACTTCCTGCAGACGGAAACGTTATGATTCGTGTGGGCGGTCTTAAGCTGGATGGTGTTACAACAGAAAAAATGGTTGTTATCGGCGACGGCGTAGGAACATCCGAAATGAGTATAGCAAACGCAAATCTCACCGAGTCTTTGGTTGTTCGCGGCGGAGCAAATGTTTTGGTTGACGGTGCCTTTGCACACATTAAAATAATTATGCCAAACCTTAGAGTAGAGGGTAATCCTTCTAAGATTAAAAAAGTTTATGTTTGCAAAAACAGCACATATTCAATGGGCAGTTTGCTCTTAAATGACGAAGCGGCGGCTGAATAATATGAGCATACAAGAAAAAAACACCTACAAAATATTAAAGGCAAAATACCGTATCGCCGGAGTTAATACCGGGCTTATTCTTCGCAAAGGCGGAATAATCGAAACTCAGGCAAAGGACTATCGTTATGATTTTGAGGGAGATCCTCAGATTGTTGTGGGTCTGCCTGACGAATATGTTGCTCAAAAAAGAGCTCTTGTTCCTCATATGTCTGATTTTGAGGTAGAATATATGTGGAGCGGTGCGGAATTCTGCACAAAGCTTCTGGAATTTGATGGGTTTATGCTTCACGCATCAGGTGTGGTATACCAGGACAAATCATATTTGTTTTCTGCTCCCAGCGGAACGGGCAAATCTACCCACACTACCATCTGGAGAAAAACTTTTGGCGAGGATAAAACGTATATAATAAACGATGACAAGCCTGTTATCCGTATGGTTGATGGAGATGTGTTGGTTTTTGGAACTCCTTGGAGCGGCAAGACCGACCAGAACCAAAACAAATCTGTTCCTTTGCAGGGGATATGCTTTCTTGAAAGAGCTGCGGAAAATCGTATCGAGATTATGCCTACGCGTGAGGCGGTGCACCGTATTCTTGACCAGACAATCAGGCCAACAGATATGTGTGATATGTCAAAGCTTCTTGATTTGCTGGACAGATTGCTTAAAAAGGTAAAGGTGTATAAGCTTTATTGCAATATGGAAAATGAGGCAGCAATTGTTGCCTATAACGGAATGAACAACGAAGGGAGCGCTTGTTGCTGTGAAAATAAAAAGTGATTTTATGCTGAGAGAGGTTGCGGGGTACTATGTGGTTGTACCTGTAGGCAATGGTGCACTTGACTTTAATGGTGTTATAAACCTTAATGAAAGCGGTGCAACACTCTGGAAGGCTATGAAAAATGATATAACTGAGGAAGGCCTTGTGGCGGCATTGATGGCAGAGTATGAGGTTGATGCAGAAAGAGCAAAATGCGATGTTGAGGCGTTTGTGAAAAAGATGAAGGATGCAAAGTTAATTGAAGAATAAATCGCATCTCTTTGCAAGGTGGTGAGTCGGTGGACAGAATTGAAAAAGCAATAGCGGAAAAAGGAATATATGCCAGCAAAACGGTGGGCAACAGTATGAATCCTATGCTTGTTGAGGGTCGCGATACTGTGTTGATAAAAAAACCTGAATTCCCTTTGAAAAAGTATGATATTCCTGTGTACAGACGACTTGACCACTATACCATGCACAGAATTATAAAGGTCACAAAACGTGGCTATGTTATTAACGGTGATAACCGACCGGACCTTGAACGTGATATAACAGACAAGGACATTGTTGGTGTGCTTGCGGCCTTTTATCACAATGGTGAATATATCGAATGTGGTAGTGAAAAGGACTTATATTATGCAAAACTTGCAAGACGTACGTATCCCATAAGATTTATAAAAAGCTTTCCCAGAAGATTAAAAGGAAAAATAAAAAGAATGTTTAAAAAGTAATAAAAGGGGCTGTTTAAAAACTTTGTTTTTAAACAGCCCCTTGATATGTCGCAGCTAAATTCTTGAATAAAACGGCTCGGCATCCGAAGTCATAATCTTGAGCTCAGGGAAACGATTTTCAAAAAAGTCGGCAAGAAAGTCACAGATTATGTTTTCTGTTTCAAAGTGACCTGCGTCTATGATATTCAACCCCAGCTCAAATGCAGAACGTGCGTGTTCGTGCCCTAAATCTGCTGTTACATACGCATCGGCTCCCGAATGAAATGCCGAATATATGCCTTCTTTTCCGCCACTGCCCGAGCATAGTGCAACTGTCTGTATGGATTCGTCAAGGTCGCCTGCGTACTTGATGGCGCTGCAGCCAAGAATATTTTTAACGTGCAGAACAAAATCCTCCATAGACATAGGGTATTCAAGCATTCCTACACAGCCGATTGGGGAGAAGGGATTACCGAGGTTATCGGTACATTCTTCCTCGGTGAACTTGCGGACGTTTTCAAGGCCAAGGCGATGGGCAAGAAGGTCGTTCATTCCGCCTTCTACCTTGTCAAAATTAGTGTGCATGCTGAATACTGATATGTTGTTTTTAATCACATTGCGCACCATACTGCCAATTGGGTCACCTTCGGTTACCGAATACAGTGGCTTAAAAATCATTGGATGATGTGATATAATCAAATCTGCCCCAAATTCGATAGCTTTTTTTACATTATCGGTTGTGAGGTCAAGGCAGATAAAGACCTTATTTATAATCTGTGTTTCGTCACCTACCATAAGCCCGACATTATCCCAGGATTCTTTAAGGGATGAGGGGGCGATGCTCTCCAACTCTTCAATTATTTCATATAATCTTATCATTTGAAATCACCTCTTGTTTAAGATTTCCAAAAGCTTTTGTGTTTCTTTAAGTTCTTTTTCGTTTTCGGGATTTTGAGATTTTTTCAGACCTTCTGCCCGCCTGTTAAGTTTTGTCAAAACAGATTGTTCGTAACGCTGAACCAGATGTGGTGAGCTTTTTTTCAGGTCTTTACCCAGATAAAGTTCGCGTAAGGTGTAAGGGGTATTGCCATTAGGTTTTGCAATAATAATATTATAAAGTTTTTCTTCTTCGGCTACAAGATGTTCGGCTGTTATTTTGTATTGATTTTCAGAAAGATATTGTCGTAGCTCGGTAACGGCTGTCATAGGTTGCAGAATAAGAAGCTTTGCATTTTTGACAACAGAAGGCGATGCATCTAATATATCCGAAATCAAAATTCCTCCCATACCTGCGATAATTATAACTTCGGCGTTGTCACTTTCGGTAAGTGTTTCAAGACCTGCCCCAAGGCGTGTATCAATTTCCTCTTCCAGCCCGTGAAGGCAGATGTTTGCGGCAGCCCGCGCAAGCGGTCCCTTTTTTATATCCGATGCAATCGCCCTTGACGTTATACCGCTATTTACCAAGGCAATGGGAATATAGGCATGGTCTGTGCCGATGTCTGCTGTGCAGGAATTAGGGGGGACAAGCTCGACAATTTTTTTAAGACGGGGGTTAAGATTAAGGATGTTTTCATTCATAAATGTTCTCCATTGATAATGTATCGTTAATAGTATTATATATTTGAAGAAATTGTTTTGTCAACTAAAAAAAGGATTTTTAAAATAAATGAAGAAAAATATCTTAGCAGCGAAATTTCCGTAAAAAGCAGGTGAAAAAATGACCATAAGAGAGAGAATTGAAGAAATAGAGGAGAAAACCTTCAGCCCTTATGCAGTTTTAAGCTCAAGAACTGCAGGCCGTGCCCGTGCCGAAGAGCCTAGTGAAATTCGTACCGAGTTTCAGCGGGACAGGGATAGAATTATTCATTCCAAGGCGTTCCGTCGTCTTAAACATAAAACACAGGTGTTTTTATCGCCTGAGGGCGACCATTACAGAACACGCCTAACACATACTCTTGAGGTTGCACAGATCGCACGAACAGTTTCCCGTGCTTTAGGGCTAAACGAAGATTTAACCGAGGCGATTGCTCTGGCACACGATTTGGGGCATACTCCCTTTGGCCATGCAGGTGAACGCACTATTGACCATCTTTGCCCTGAAGGGTTTCGCCACAACGAGCAAAGCCTGAGAGTGGTTAATGTTTTGGAACGCAAAGGCGGTCTTAATCTCACTGCTGAGGTTCGAGACGGAATTCTTTGCCATACGGGTGATAAAATGCCCCAAACCTTAGAGGGCAAGGTGATAAGGTTTGCTGATAAAATTGCATACATAAATCATGATATTGACGATGCTACCCGTGGCGGAGTTATGAGACAGGAGGATATTCCAAAAGAATTTGCTGAAATTTTGGGAAAAACACATTCCGAAAGAATTGATTCGATGATAAACGGTATAATTCGTGCAAGTGACGGAAAAGCTGATATCACAATGGATAGCGAAATATATGATGCGATGATGGGACTCAGGAAATATATGTTTGAAAATGTATATCTCAACGAGTATGCAAAACACGAAGAAAAGAAGTCTTTTAATGTTATCAAATCGCTTTTTGAACTGTTTATGGAAAGACCCGAGCTGATTTCTGAGAACGTGCGGGAGATAAGCTGTAGCGAGGATAATATGATTGTTGTCCGTGACCATATAGCAGGTATGACCGACAGATATGCGTTGAGCCTTTTTGAGAAATATTTTATCCCTAAATCATGGCGTGGTTGATATTTTAATAAAATAATAAAGGAGACGGCAACTTTTTGTCGAATTAAAGAAATGTACGAGGTGGTGAGAGTTTGAAACAGTCGGTAGACTTTCAGGATTTTATTGACGAGGTTGTGCAAAAAAATGATATTGTTGACCTTATTTCACATTATGTGACCCTTAAACGTGTGGGCAATCGTTTTCAGGCTCTTTGCCCTTTGCATAATGATAAAAAGACACCGTCATTTTCGGTATCTCCGGACAAGCAGTTGTTTCATTGCTTTGGTTGCGGTGCCGGTGGAACTGTAATTAATTTCATAATGGCAAAGGAAAACCTTGATTTTATGGAAGCGGTAAAGCTTTTGGCAGAGCGCGCCGGAGTTCCGGTTCCGGATTATCGCAGTGCAGCCGAGAGAAACCGTGCGGCACAGATACACGATAAGAAAAAGCGGATGTATGAAATGAATGCCGAGGCGGCAAGGTTTTTCTTTAATCAACTGATTGCCCCTGAAAACAAGAAGGCACTTGATTATCTCAAGGACAGAAAGCTCCTTAACTCCACCATAAAGAGTTTCGGTCTTGGATATGCTCCTGATTCATGGTCGGCTCTGATTGACTTTATGAAAACAAAGGGCTATTCCGATGAGGAACTTGTAGAGGTGGGTCTTGCGGTAAAACGTGACAACGGCACATATTTTGATAAGTTCCGCGACAGAATTATGTTTCCTATTGTTGATTTGCGTGGGAATGTAATTGGCTTTGGCGGCAGAATTTTAAAGGATAAGGAGAATGCTCCAAAGTATCTCAATTCTCCTGAAACATTGATTTTCAAGAAAAAAGAAAATCTGTTTGCAATGAACAAAGCAAAAAACTCCAAAGCAGGTCAAATTTTGGCAATGGAGGGCTATATGGACGTTATATCCCTTCATCAAAATGGATTTGACAATGCGGTTGCATCTTTGGGTACGGCATTTACGCCCGAGCAAGCAGAACTGATAAAACGGTATGCCGATAAGGTTGTGTTGTGCTATGATGCTGATGAAGCCGGACAAAAGGCAACCGACCGTGCTGGTGAAATCCTCCGCGAAGCAGATATAAAAACTAAGGTTTTGAAAATAACCGATGGTAAAGACCCGGATGAATATGTCAAGGTTAAAGGGGCTGAGATGTTTCAGCTTTTGGTAGAAAATGCCGAAAGCTTTATTGAGTATAAAGTCCACGGAATTGAGAAAAAATTTAATCTTGAAGACCCTGTTGCAAAGATAGAATTTGTTGAACAGCTTGCAAAAGTTATGGCGGGGATAAAAAATGATGTGGAGCGCGAGGTTTATATAAAAAGATGTGCACGCAGCATTGACATCTCGCCCGAAAGTATACAGGCACAGGTAGAAGATTATTTGCGGAAAAAGAAAATAACTGACAGAAACCGGGAGATTCGTCAGGAAAAACGTGATTTTGAAACACGGACGGGTGGACGGTCAGACCTTGACAAGATGCGGCTTTACAATGCCGAAAAGCTTTTGCTTAACCTGATTTGTGAAAAGGAAATTTTTAAAGAAATAAAAGACAAGCTGTGCCCCCAAGATTTTTCAGAGGGCTTGCACCAAAGATTGGCTAAAATAATATTTGACACTTTAAGCAATGGTGACCGAATAAACCCCGTAACCGTTATATCGCAGTTTGATGAAGGGGATTTAGGGGCGGTATCCGAAATCCTTTCGGATGATAAAAATGTTGACAACAAAGCAGAGGCGGTAAAAATGCCTCTCAGGATTGTTCTTGATTACAAAACAAAAAAGGCAGATGCGGCTACTGCCCGCGGAGGCGATGCGGCACGTCTGCAGGAGATAATGGATAGACTAAAAAAGGAAAAAAAGTAGAAAGGCGAAGAGAAGATGAGCAACAAAAATACCGAAAAGGCAGAAGAAACAAAGAAGATGGTTTCAAAAGAACTTCAAAAGCAGACAGTTCAAGAACTTGTAGAGCTTGGAAAAAAGCAAGGCGAGCTTACAATGGGGGATATTTCTTCTAAGCTTGAAGCTGTTGAAATGGAGCCCGATCAGATTGAAAGAATCTATGATTTTATCGAAAAACAAGGTATTGAAATTGTAGGTAATTTCGGTGATGAAATTCCCGAGTTGGAAGAGGCTGACGAAGATTTTGAAATCACCGAGGACGAGCTTGCCGACTTGTCAGTTCCTGACAGCGTCAGCATTGATGACCCTGTTCGTATGTACCTTAAGGAAATCGGTAAGGTACCATTGCTTTCAGGTCAGGAAGAAGCCGACCTTGCACAGAAGATGTCAGAAGGTGACCTTGATGCAAAACATCGTCTTGCTGAGGCAAACCTTCGTCTTGTGGTAAGTATAGCAAAAAGATATGTCGGCCGCGGAATGTTATTTCTTGACTTAATTCAGGAAGGAAATCTTGGTCTTATTAAGGCGGTTGAAAAATTTGACTATACAAAGGGTTATAAATTCAGTACTTATGCTACCTGGTGGATAAGACAGGCTATTACCCGTGCCATTGCCGACCAGGCTCGAACAATAAGAATTCCTGTTCATATGGTTGAAACAATAAATAAATTTATACGTGTAACCCGTCAGCTTGTACAGGAGTTGGGCCGTGACCCGCTTCCTGAAGAAGTTGCTAAAGAATTGAATATGCCTATTGACAAGGTTGGCGAAATTATGAAAATTGCGCAAGAACCCGTATCATTGGAAACTCCAATCGGTGAAGAAGAGGACAGTTCTTTGCAGGATTTCATTCAGGATAACGAAACCCCTGCACCTCAGGATGCGGCAACCTTCAGATTGCTTAAAGAACAGCTTGTTGATGTTCTTGGCACACTTACTCCCAGAGAGGAAAAGGTTCTTCGATTACGCTTTGGCCTTGACAACGGCAGGGCAAGAACGCTTGAAGAGGTTGGTAAGGAGTTTAACGTAACTCGTGAGAGAATTCGTCAGATTGAGGCAAAGGCTCTTCGCAAGTTAAGACATCCAAGCCGCAGCAAAAAGCTTAAGGATTATCTTGAATAAGACCAAGGGGGCGGAAATTCCGTCCTCTTAATGTATTTACATGCTTTTTAAATTGTATATTAAAACACTTGAAAAATCAGAAAAACTATGATAAAATATAAGTTCAAAACGTAAATGTCAAGATTTTGACAGGTTGGAGGGAATATAATGCATATTTTGGTTACAGGCGGTGCAGGATATATCGGAAGCCACACTTGTGTTCAGCTACTTAATGCAGGCTATGAGGTTACTGTTGTTGATAATCTTTCAAACAGTAGTGAAGAATCTTTAAACCGTGTTAAGAAAATTACAGGCAAGGACTTAAAATTTTATAAGACAGATATGGTGGATAAGGATGAATTTGAACTTGTTTTCAAAGAAAACAAGTTTGATGCAGTTATTCACTTTGCGGGCCTCAAGGCTGTTGGTGAATCTGTGGCGATGCCTTTGGCTTATTATCACAATAATCTATACAGTACAGTCAATCTTTGCGAGCTTATGAGACTTTACGGGGTTAAAAAGCTGGTATTCAGTTCTTCAGCAACCGTTTACGGGAAACCCCATACTGTGCCGATTTGCGAGGATTTTCCGCTTTCTTGCACAAATCCTTATGGAAGAACTAAACTTATGATAGAAGAAATCCTTCGTGATCTTGCTGTTGCTGACAGTGAGTGGGATATTGCAATTCTTCGTTATTTTAACCCGGTTGGAGCTCACGAAAGCGGCCTTATCGGTGAAGACCCCCGTGGAATACCCAACAACCTTATGCCTTATATTTCGCAGGTTGCAGTAGGCAAGCGTGATTATGTTCACGTATTTGGCAACGATTATGATACCCCAGATGGCACAGGGGTTCGTGATTACATTCACGTTATTGACCTTGCAGACGGTCATCTTTGCGCCCTTAAAAAGATTGAAAATCACGTCGGTGTTGTTACATACAACCTTGGTACAGGTCACGGCTACAGTGTGCTTGATATGATAAAGGCATTTGGTAAGGCTTGCGGCAAGGAACTTGATTACAAAATCGAGGCAAGACGCCCCGGGGATATTGATGCCTGCTATGCAGACCCCCAGAAAGCTAAAGACGAAATTGGTTTTGTGGCAAAGAAGAATTTAGAAGATATGTGTGCCGACACATGGAGATGGCAACAGAATAACCCCAACGGATACAACGCTTAAACAGGACAGATAAACCGCTAACCGCGGTGGAAGGAGTTTCAATGAACGAATACCAAAGCAACATACGCAATTTTTCAATTATTGCACATATTGACCACGGAAAGTCCACTTTGGCTGACCGTCTTCTTGAATTGACGGGAGCTCTTACCAACCGTGAAATGCAGGACCAGGTTCTGGATAATATGGAACTTGAAAAGGAGAGAGGTATAACCATCAAAGCTCGTGCAGTACGCCTTTTATACTCTGCCAAGGATGGTCGGCAGTATGTTCTCAACCTTATTGACACTCCCGGACATGTTGACTTCAACTATGAGGTTTCACGCAGTCTTGCCGCATGCGAGGGTGCAGTTTTAATAGTGGATGCCGCTCAGGGTATTGAAGCGCAGACATTAGGAAATACCTATCTTGCTCTTGAGCACGACCTTGAGCTTGTACCGGTTATCAATAAGATTGACCTTCCTTCCGCACAACCTGATGTTGTAAAGCAGGAGATTGAGGATGTTATCGGCATCGAGGCGCAGAATGCGCCCTGCATTTCGGCGAAGAACGGCATAAATATCGAATCTGTTCTTGAAAGAATTGTCGAGGCTGTTCCTGCCCCCAAGGGTGACGAAAGTACGCCTCTTAAAGCATTGATTTTCGACTCATATTATGACAGCTATAAGGGCGTAATTGCTTATGTCCGTGTTGTGGACGGCAAGGTGAAAACCGGTGACCTCATTAAAATGATGGCAACAGGCAGCACCTTTGATGTTGTTGAGGTTGGGTATCTTAATCCTATGGGGATGCTTCCTGCTAAGGAAATCAAGGCAGGCGAGGTTGGATATATTGCCGCTAGTATTAAAAATGTCCGTGATGTCCGCGTGGGTGATACGGTAACAACTGTGGCAAACAGTGCCACCGAGGCGCTTCCCGGGTACAAGGATGTTCAGCCTATGGTATATTCGGGTGTATATCCTGCAGATGGTGCACGATACGGCGACCTTCGAGACGCTCTCGAAAAGCTGAAACTCAACGATGCTTCCCTCACCTTTGAA
>JAZRNN010000077.1:0-45871 GCA_045648175.1 Clostridia bacterium | reverse complement strand
GGTACCCATAACAAAATCTTTTTTCTGTAAACGCTTGCATGCCTCGGAAACAATGTTAGCAAATTTTATAAACTCGTCTACATCAACTTCAAGTTTATATTCTTCGTCTCCAACAACATCCCCTGCGGCGGTATCAATTTCAGTTAACATCTCAAGGTATGGTTCGAAATTCTGTTCAGAGAAAGAAATAATCTCATCGTTGATTGTGGTAGCCGGTAGTTTGCGTTGGGAACCTCCAAAAATAATTCTTTTAGTCATTGTTCCATCAGGGTTTTTCTTAATATATAAACCATCGTACTCCATAGCGCACCTCCTTGTGGTTAAGTAATAATTGTATAAAACGCTTGAACACAAATATACATTTGGAAGCGTGTTTCTAGGTATATTATAATGATACCATACTCGAGTAAAAAATTCAATAAACAATAGGAGGAATTGATTATGGTAAAGAAGACAAACGGATATTTTAAAGTGGACAGAGGATTTTTTGATTTGAGGATTAAACCTCATACTGCGATGGTCTATCTCTATTTACTGTCGAGCATCAACAAAGATACAAGGCAGTGCTGGCCGAGTATGAAAACCATTGCAAGAAAGCTTGGCATCAGCAAGAGTACTGTTGAAAAAGCTATTGTGGAATTGGAACAGAGAACACTTATCATCAAGTCAAACCGTAGCCGTGACAGTCGTATCATCAGTAATCTCTACACCCTGCCTGATGGTATTGCATATTACCACAGAGAAGGCAAGGATGAGGTTTGGTATATGGTACCCCGTGACTCTGACGAGGGTGGTGCTGCCGGAACAGGCGGTCAGGAAATAAATAAAGAAAAAGAATTGAAAGATAGTTATTTGAATAATCAATCATTCAATAAGAGTCTTGATGAAATTCTTGACTTGGCCTACCTCAATGGAATCAAGGACAAGTATCGCAGAGATTACATCCAGAGCATCATCACCAAGATGTACTACTCGGACTTTATCAAGGTGAATAATGCACGGATACCTCGTGAGCAAATCATCAAACAGCTCTCAAGAATCACACCTGATGCCATCGAGTTCATGATAAAAAAGATGCTTAAAAACACCGGCAGTATGTCAAATGAAGTGGGTTATGCCATCGCTTGTCTCTACAATGCGATAGACGGAATGGACATAGATGTTGATGTTGACATCGCTAGAGATTTTGGTTACAGGGGGTGCTACTGATGAAATTATCTGCATACGAGCGCGAGACTATTATTCTTTTCAATGAGACAAGTGAGCCGGCGGAGGTCTTCACTTACAGCAAGAAAATGATAAGAAAACTCGAAAGACTGGCAAAGATGTTTCCTGATGAATTTAAGTTAAAGTCTGATAACGGAGCACGCGGAATGACCTACATAGTATCCAAAAACAGAATCCTGATTAGCACACCGAAGCGCAAAACTACAACAGAATAAAATGAAGCAGGAAAAGGCATTGGTGTCTGACGCCGACACCAATGCGGTCAAACGCCCACCGGCAGTGCCGTTGGGAGATGGTGCTAAATCAAGGGTAGTGGTGCTGATTTATAGGATACTTAAGGCGAAACGGCTGAAATCAAGCGGAATTCACCGTATGATAAGGAGGTGTCAGACAGAATTGTGGCAAATGTGAGAATTACTGTGTCGCTTGGCAAAGAGCAGATAGAATCAAGCGAAACGCTGATGAAATTGTCAGGTGCAAAAAATCAGAGCGAGTACATAAGGAAAGCCATTGAGATGTATAACGAGTATATTTCAAATCCCGAAGATGCGAAATGGATATCGCCTATGGCGAAATCAGTTGAAAATTCGGTAAAGAATATGCTGAAGCATTACGAGAGATTGGTTTTCAAGAACGAGGTTATGATTGCAAAATTGTATTGGCTGATGGTTAGGAGATTAGACGTAGAACAAGAATGGGGTGATGAAATTCATCAGGTAGCAGTGTTCGATGCAAAGCGTACACACGGAGAATTTAATTCTCCAAAAGAGTGAATATTTTAGGACAGACTTACATAGTATGTAACATAAATCAAATTTGGAATTGGAGGAGAATTGTTATATGAATAAAGTCAAACTACATATAACCTTCCATAATCCAAATACGAGGAATGACTCCGAGAAGATTGCAGGTGAATTTATTTCACAGGTGGCGACAGGAGTTCTAACCAGAATGATTTTAGACAAGATGGAAAAGCGTAGCGAGAATAATAACTCTGAATCAGAAAAGTGATTTGGATCATGGAATACATAGCAAACATAATACTCCGCCTGAATTAAAATTCCGGCGGAGTATTATGTTAAGAGAGGAAATTAGAATTCCTTCGTAGACTTGTAACAAAAAGTGTGGTATGTTGTGTGTTACAAAACCACAGAAAGAGAGGTAATCATTTATGAGAATAGCTCCATATTGCAGAGTATCAACTGACAAAACTGATCAGTTGAATAGTTTGGAAATGCAGAAGAAATTCTACGGTGAATTTGCTGAAAGAAACAATCACGAAATTACTCATATGTATGCAGACGAGGGCATTTCGGGAACACAGATGAAAAAGCGTCCTGAATTTATGAGACTTATGAGAGATGCAAGGCTTGGTAAGTTTGATATGGTGGTAACAAAAGACATATCAAGAATGGCAAGAAATGTGGTGGACTTTCTGCAATCAATCAGAGAACTGAAAGCTATAGGAATCCCAGTTGTATTCGTAAACACAAATTTGTCAACCGAAGACGGAGAATTGGTGCTCACCATGCTTGCGATGGTAGCACAACAGGAAAGCGAAAATACATCCAAGAGAATTAAATTTAGTAAAAGCCTTAATGCAGAAAAAGGAAGAGTTCCAAACATCATATTCGGTTATGACAAGACTATCGGCGATTACTTTAACCTGAACATTAACACCTTCGAAGCAAATGTAGTCCGCCGAATATATCAAATGTACATAAACGAAGAATATGGTGCAAGCAAAATCGCAAAAATTCTTAACGAAGAAAATATAAAGACAAAGCGAGGGTGCAAGTGGACCCAAAATGGAATTTGCAGAATTCTCACTAACAGAATGTACTGCGGAATTATCATCAACGGCAAAGAAGAAGTAAAGGATTTTCTAACAGGTGACAGAATTTGTAAACCTGAAGAAGAATGGAAAGTTACAGAAAGACCTGACCTTGCAATTATAGATATGAACACCTTTGAACTTGCTCAAAAGAAAATGGAAACAAACAAACAAAAATTCTCTCAGGGACAGCGAAAAGACTGCAAGCATGTATTCAGCACTCTGCTTAAATGCACTGACTGCGGACACTTCTTCAGACAAGCAAAACGAAAGGTGAAAAGCGGTTATAAATACACATGGGTATGTTGCGGACGGAATATCAACGGAGCAGATTCTTGTGGCAACAAAACGGTCATAGATGAAGGTGAATTGCTTAATTCTATCAAGCAATATCTTACAGGCTTAATCGAGGACAAGCAAAAAGTTATTAAGAAAATAATCAAAGACTTCAACAAGAATTACGAGCCGATGCACCAAAATCTTAAAACCGAAAAAGAGATAGCAAGAGAGATAGAAAAACTTAAAAAGAGCAGACAGAGATATGTGGATATGTATGACAATGAGGTTATCTCAATGGAAGATTTAAAAGAAAAAACCGAGTCTACCAATGCTGAAATTAAAAAGCTGGAAGAAAAAATTAAGATGGTGAGGTTCGGCATTACACAGGCGGATAAGCTCGAATACGGACTTACTGATACATTTAAAAGTATAGGCGATATTCTGAGTACTGCAGAGATTACCAACGAGATGCTAAAGCGTGTCATAGACCGAATTGAAGTGGCAGAAGACGGACATATTGACATATACCTAAGGCTCCTTGCAGATATAGGACTTGACGAAAAGTATCAATGTTCATCTATCAGTACATAAAGATATAACAGAAAGATTACTTAAGATAAACAAGGATCTGGCTCTGCAAACACGTGAGGTGCTTGCAGAGAACAAACAGGAACGTCACATCCGTGGCGGTCTTGCTACCAGAGAAAAATACAGACAAAGGAATAATGTTGAAAAAGTAAATTAACATTAAAAAGCCATTTCCATTTATATGGAAATGGCTTTAGTCTATACTAAAATCTTCTGATTTGAATCGGTTTATGTTGACGTTACGTCGTTTAGACGGCTGTTTTAACAGACGGTTATATTCATACTTCTTGCAAACATAATCTGCTTTAATAAGACCTTTTTTTGAACATATTACATATTCAACAGTATTAAATGGTTGTGCCCATTTACAAGTGGCACAAATCTGTGTTACTTCGTCAGATATATCTGAATATACACCGCCAATAATTTTCCTTGAATTCATAACAATTATCACCTCACAACAAAAGTATACTATTTTTATATGTAAATAGCAAGTGTTAAAAAGAAAAACCGACCGCATTTTTATAATGGGCCGGTTAAGGAATTTATCTACCAAACGAAACACCTGTTGCTTCGGCTATCATAACAAGTTCACCATTTGGATCAACTGCTTTGTTTGAACCGATAACGTTTTCTAAAGATTCATAGCTCATAGAACTTCCGTCAAGAGTTACCATATTACCAAATTTACCTTGCATCAAAAGTTCAACAGCATAAGCACCATATCTTGTTGACAAAATTCTGTCATTTGCAGTAGGTGAACCACCGCGCTGAACGTGACCGAGGATTGTTGCACGAGCCTCTAAACCAACCAGCTTTTCAAGCTGTTCTGCAACTACATTTGCGATTCCGCCAAGACGGATTGGGTCAGGACTGTCTTCTACAACCTTTGAAACAAAAATTTCACCATTCTTTGGTTTTGCACCTTCGGCAACAACAACAATAGCGTGGTTTTTGCCTCGCTCTATGTTGTTTTTAAGAGATTCGGCAACCTTATTGATATCATACTCAATTTCAGGAATTAAAATTGCATCAGCAGCACCTGCAATACCCATAGAAAGAGCAAGGAAACCTGCATATCTGCCCATAGCTTCAACTACGATAATACGGCTGTGAGATTCTGCAGTTGTTTTAAGCTTGTCAATTGCATCTACTGCGTTTGCTACAGCGGTATCAAAACCAAAGGTTGTGTCGGTTGCGGCAAGGTCATTGTCAATTGTTTTAGGAACGCCGACAACTTTTACTCCCTTGCGTGAGAAATCGCGTCCACTTGTAAGTGTACCGTCGCCACCTATAACTACAAGGGCATCAATGCCGTTTTTCTTAAGATTTTCAATACCAACATCTGATACGTCGCCGTGGCATACATTTCCGTTTTCGTCTTCATAAGTATAATCAAAAAGATTGTCCTTATTTGAACTGTAAAGGATTGTACCGCCCTTTGAAATAATGTTTTTTACGGTGTCGTAGTTAAGATTAACAAATTCATCTCCCCCAAGGTAAAGACCGCGATAACCGTGTTTGATACCTACAACTTCAAGACCGTATTTCATTGTAGCTGTTTTGGTAACGGCGCGAATAACGGGGTTAAGCCCTGGACAGTCACCACCGCCTGTCATAACAGCAATTTTTTTAATTTCACTCATATTATATACCTCCTGATAGTGCTATGCTTTGTTTAATAAGCTGGCACTGAAATTTACACAAAAATTCTTATAACATTTTATACCAAAATGTCAATTTTTGCAATAGAAAAAAGGTTTTTTGTTAATTTTATATAAAAAAGAGACGATAAAATGGTCAATATGCCGATGTAATTTTAAACAAAAAACATATATTTATATATTTATTCTCAAAATTTTATTGTAGAGTAAATGAACAATAAAAAAATCTAATTATTTTTGATTTATTCATACGCAGTTAACAAACATATAGTATTATTTTTGTATTATAATAAAAAAATATACCATTATGGAGGCAAAAAATGAACTTTAAAGGTTTGGTTACCGAAAAAATTCCTAAAATTAAATTGGGGAAAAGTTTCTTCACAAAGAAAAAGATTATTTTGATTTGTGTAGTTGTTTTGTGTATTGCTCTGATATGTTGGTTGGCATTAGGTAAAGGAAAGAAAATAGATGAAACACAAAAAGACTATGTCGAAGCCCGAGCACATATTGGTGACATCACTGAAACTATTGAACAAAGCGGTGTTGTTGAACCATATGAAAGATATGAAATCACCTCGTTGGTACGAGGAGAAATTATTTCGTCACCTTTTGAAGAAGGAGATTTTGTAAACGAGGGTGATACACTTTATCAGATAGATGATGAGGATGCTCAACTCTCAATGGAAAAAGCAGAGATGTCTCTTGATGAGGCTAACGACAATGTCTCAAAATTGAACATTTATGCTCCTGCAAGCGGTAGATTATCAGATTTTTCGCTTGAGGTTGGCAATAATGTAGGCAATGGTATAATAGGTATAATAATAAATACTGATAAGCTTTGTGTGGATATTCCGTTTTCGCTGGATGACTTTAATAAAATTTCGGTTGGAGACAGTGTTACAATAACAAGTGCTCTTTATATGACATCACTTCCGGGTAGAGTAACACATAAATACTATGCCAATGCTGAAACCGGCTCAGAAAGCAGTATTTTAAGAAATGTTGAAATTGAACTTGATAACCCCGGGGCACTTGCTGAAAATACAACTTTTGCCGCAACAGTACATACAAGCACGGGAGATGTAAACTCTTCGGGTTCAGGAACGATTGGCAAGGGCATTGTTTCAGAAATGCGTGCAGAGGTAAACGGCACAGTTTCATATGTAGGTTTTAAAAATGGTGACTATGTAACAAAGGGACAGCTTATAGCAAAGCTTACAAACAATTCTGTTATTAATACCCAAAAAAGTAGTCGTTTAAATTTGAAATCAACACAAAAGACACTGGATAATTATAATATAACAGCACCAATATCCGGAACAGTTATTACAAAAAACAGCAAAGAGGGCGACAAAATTGATAGCAGCAATTCTCAGACTCCTATGATGGTTGTTGCAGATATGAGCAAAATGAAATTTACAATCAGCGTTGATGAACTTGATATTTCTAGCATAAAGCTGGGACAAACAGCTATTGTTGATGCTGATGCACTTCCTGATGAAACTTTTGAAGCAAAAGTCACAACAATTGCAAGCGAGGGTGTATCATCAGGTGACGGTGTTACTACATATGATATTGAGCTTACTATTTATGAGCCTGGAAATCTTAAATCAGGTATGAATGTTAATGCCAATATTCTTATAAATGAAGCGAAAAATGTTGTTGTACTTCCCGAAGACGCGCTGATGAGTGTTCGCGGAACATCTGCAACCGTACTTGTAAAAACAGACGGTAAAGAACATCAGCCAGATAAAAAAGGTAATAAAGACCAGGGCACTGCTTCACCGGAAGGAATGGTTAAGAGACCCGAAGGGGAAGAAAAGGGCAAAATGCCGCAAATGGCAGAAAACGGCGAAATGCCTCAAAGACCTAAGGGAGAAACTAACAGCGGCGAAAAAATGCCGATAGGCGGAGTACAATACAATATTCCTGAAGGATGTGAAATCAGGCGTGTTGAAGTGGGAATTTCCGACGGCACAAACATAGAAATTGTTTCAGGAATTTCGGAGGGCGAAACGGTTGTATACATTCCAAGCAGTTCAGGTTCGCAAACAGGATTTATGGGTATGATGGGCAGAATGCCCGGCGGAATGATGGGTGGAGGAATGCCTCGCAGCAATATGTCGGGCGGAGCTAACAGAGCCGGCAATCGTAGTGGCGGAGGAATGCAGACGAGACGTTAAAGAGTTAAGGGGTGCATTTATTATGCAAAATGTTATTTCAAATTCAGAATATATGATTGAGATAAAAGATATGTACAAAATCTATAAGATGGGTGACAATGAGGTAAGAGCACTTGATGGAGTAGATTTGAAAATCAAACCGCACGAATTTGTTGCTATTATCGGTCCGTCAGGCTCGGGTAAGTCGACGCTTATGAATATGATAGGTTGTCTTGATACTCCAACATCAGGTAAATACTATATTGACGGCAACGAAGCAAGCGAGCTTAAAGAGGACGAACAGGCAGCAATCCGCAACAAAAAAATAGGTTTTATTTTTCAGCAATATAATCTACTTCCCAAATTAAATGTTGAAGAAAATGTAGAGCTTCCATTGATTTATGCGGGTGTACCGATTGCCAGACGCAAAGAAATGGCAAAAACAGCACTTGAAAGAGTGGGGCTTTATGAACGAAGATTCCACAAGCCTTCAGAGCTTTCCGGAGGACAACAGCAAAGAGCGTCAATTGCCAGAGCATTGGCGGCACGTCCGCCGGTAATTCTGGCAGATGAGCCAACGGGTGCTCTTGATTCAAAAACGGGTACAGAAGTGATTTCTATGCTTAAGGAGCTTCATCAGGAAGGAAAAACCGTTATACTTATTACCCATGACAATAAAATTGCTCATGAGGCAGAACGTATTGTTCGTATAATGGACGGAAAAATTGTTTTTGACTCTTTGGTAGACGGTGATAAAGCCGATGTCAATGTATAGAGGAGGTCGAGATTTTATATGAATTTATCCCAATCTTTTAAAATGGCGATAAAAAGTGTTTCTTCAAGCAAAATGCGAACCTTTCTTACTATGCTGGGTATCATTATCGGTGTTTGTGCGGTTATCGTGCTAGTAAGCGTTGTTCAGGGCTCAACAAGCAGTATTACCGAATCCATTGAATCTCTTGGTGCAAATAGTATTAATGTGATGTTTACGGGCAGAAACAGTACTAAGAACATCAGTTATGAAGAAATGCAGGAGTTTATGGCAGAAAATTCAGAGTATATCTCTTATGTTGTTCCGAGTATGTCGGGAAACGGCAGAATAAAATATCAATCGTCAAACATAAGGTCTACTGTTGTCGGTACAAACCTCGATTATATTACAGTTAAAAACAGGGATATAAGCAACGGTCGGTTTATTAACGATATTGATATAGAACGAAGGCGTAAGGTGGCGGTAATCGGCAGTTATAACGCTTTGGAGCTTTTTGGTTTTGAAGACCCGATTGATAAGCAGATAAAAATTAACAATGAGCTTTTTACTATTGTCGGTGTGCTTGAGGCTATTTCAGATTCAGAAAAGAGCTCGGATGATGATACAATTATAATTCCATATTCATCAGGCAGAATGATTTTCAGAACAAGCAAAATAAGGTCTTACATTGTATGGGCATCGACAGCTGAAAATGTCGAAAAGGCTGTTAACCTTACTGAAAGATTTCTCTTATTGAAATTCGGTGATGAGGATGAATACAGCGTTATAAGTGTAGCCAGTATGATGGATACATTGGATGAAATTACGGGAATGATGACCTTGCTTACTGCCGGTATTGCAGGGATTTCACTCGTTGTCGGCGGTATAGGTATTATGAATATAATGCTTGTTTCTGTTACTGAGCGTACCCGTGAAATAGGTATAAGAAAGGCAATAGGTGCAAAACGTTCAAGTATTATGTCACAGTTTTTGATTGAAGCAGCCATTGTCAGCTGTATGGGCGGTATAATCGGAATTATACTATCCTGCTTTGGAACGGTCATTTTGGGAAATGTAATGGGCATCAATGCATTTCCCAGTATATTTGTTATGTTTGGTGCCTTTGCATTTTCTGCTGTTATCGGTATATTTTTCGGCTGGGCACCTGCCAATAAGGCGGCAAAGCTGAATCCTATCGACGCGCTGCACGCAGATTAAAATATTAAAGAATACAGGAGAGTTGTTATGAGAATGATTAAAAAGCTGTTAGCAGCAATAGTTGTATTATCCATATTAATGAGCTTAGCTGTTGTTTCGGCAGGAGCGTCATCTTATACTGATGTTAAAGATGGTATGTATTACACCGAGGCTGTTGAGGCACTTACAACATACGGAATTGTTTCAGGCTATGCGGGAAAATTCAGACCAACAGCCAATATTACAAGAGCTGAATTTTCTAAAATTACAGCATTGATTTCCGGCCTTGAGGACGAGGCGTACAGCAATGCTGCAAGCAGAAAATTTGATGATGTTGCAATAAACCATTGGGCAAACGGATTTATTAATACTGTTGCCAACAATAAATTGATTGTGGGCTATCCAAACGGAAAATTTCAGCCTGAAAAAAGCATTACTTTTGCCGAGGCGGTTACTGTTGCACTGAGAGCTTTGGGATATTCAACAACTGAACTTGGTGACAACTGGCCATATGCTTATATGGTAAAGGCTGACGGTCTTAATCTAACAGATGGTCTAAATTTAGCTGATAATACACCCATAAGCCGTGCAGATCTTTGTGTGATTATAAATCGTGCACTTGAAACACAGATGAATAATTCAACTGCCAAACTGATTTCAAAAATGGATATTACCATCACTGATGAGGTGCTTGTTATTGCCACACGCAATGAAGATTCAAGCCTTGCATCAGACGAAATTAAAACAGATGCAGGCACATATACTCTTGCAAATACCTCTCTTGAAATCGAGCCTATGTCAAGAGTTAAACTTGTGTTTAACAAAGACAAAGAGGTAATTAATTTTACTGATTTTTCAACATCTGAGCGTGCATTTACTACTGTTGACAGCGTGGTTGACGGCGAGGCATATTTTTCAAACGGAACAAGTACAGTAAATCTTGGTGTTTCCAATAATACTTCTGTTTACTATGACGGAACACTTACCACTTACGGAAATTTCAAAAACAGTATAAAAGAAGGTGCTGCGGTTTCGATTGTTTATGATAACAACAAAAAGGTAAGATATCTTGTTTTTGGCAATGCTGACTATACAGAGCCAGTTGCTATAAGGTCTGATATTTATACCGCACTTGCTTCGGTTGGTGTTTCAAAAGCTAAAGTTGATTCAGCAACGGTGATTAAGGATGGATATGCCGCAACTCTTGGTGATGCAAAACTTTATGATGTTGTGTATTATCTTGAGGATAATAATACTATCTATCTTTACAGCGACAAGGTTTCAGGTATATATAATAAGGCATTCCCCAATAAGGCAAATGTTTCAAGCGTTGAGATTTCAGGAACAACAATTGAACTTGAAACTCATACTGCTGCATATAAGCTTGGTGAAAAGAGCGGCAGCTATAAAATTGGTTCAAGGATAACAGCCCTTCTTGGTATGGACGGAAAAGTTGTTGATGTAGTTGACCTTAATTCATCAGA
Source organism: Clostridia bacterium (assembly GCA_045648175.1). Taxonomy (GTDB): domain Bacteria; phylum Bacillota; class Clostridia; order Monoglobales; family Monoglobaceae; genus SIG440. The sequence goes on along the minus strand of JAZRNN010000077.1, from coordinate 34,682 downwards.
TACCGCAAATTACGGAATTTTGATTTCATATACTACCGAAATGTCAAATGATGCATCCGAGAGTGGAAAACAGTATAATTACATTACAGTAATCAATGGCGAAGGCAACACAATGAAGTACAAGACAAAAACAAATTACAGCGAAAGAATAGGCGATGTAGGAAAATTATCATTTGATAATGATGGATATGCGATGTTTGTTACCATAACAACAGGAAGTAATATTTCGGGCGAAATTGATAAAAACAATCGAAAAATTGGCAACCGCTGGCTAACATCTGACTGTGTGATTATCGAAAGAACATATGCGCCTGACACACGCACTGGTACAGCTACAGCTCATGTGATTGAACTTAAGGACATTACAGCGTCGGAGCTTACTGCAAGACAGGTTATTTATGGAGTAACATCAGGTGATTTTGGAGATATTTCTTTGCTTATTGTTGAAAATGTTACCAACGACCAATACACCTATGGTGTTTTGGTGAATATGGGCGGTAGAGTGAATTCCACAAGTACCAGCGGAACATATGAGGTGTTCTCAAATGGCTCAACAAAAACATATTCAGCGAATTTTTACAATAATATCACTCCTGGTACAGCCGTTGCACTGGAACTTGACGGTAGTAAACTTGTCGGCATTAAAAAGCTTGTAGCAGTTGAAACAGGCGTGAGTGTATCTGCCATAGATTTCAGCCGTGTTAAAATAGGTGATGATGTATATCGCTTGAGCGATAATTTGCAGATTATAAAAAGAACTTCCTCAGGCTATATGGGAATGTCACGAAATGAGTTGACAGAGCTTGTCGGCAAAACTGTTAATTTGTATGCAGATACTTTGACAACACTTGGCGGAGTAATAAGAGTTATTACAGTTAATAATTAAAAATTCTAAAAACCGCAGTGTAAATTTTTTACACTGCGGTTTTTGTCGTTGACTTGCGTTGACAAAAGAAGTATAATTTGGTAATATTATATAAGTACTTTATACAAAGAGAGGAATAGAATTTTATGACAAAAGTTGATATATTTTCGGGTTTTTTGGGAGCAGGAAAGACTACTCTTATAAAAAAACTTCTTGACGAGGCATATAAGGGCGAAAAGGTAGTTTTAATCGAAAATGAATTTGGTGAAATAGGCATTGACGGTGGCTTTTTAAAAGATACCGGTGTTGAAATAACAGAGATGAATTCGGGCTGTATATGTTGTAGCCTGGTGGGTGATTTCAGCGAGTCTCTTAAATCTGTTATTGCTGAGTTTGCGCCTGACAGAATTCTTATCGAGCCATCCGGTGTAGGTAAATTGAGTGACGTTATCAAGGCTGTTCGCGATATAAACAGCGATGAGATTGAACTTAACAGCTTTACTGCAGTTGCGGATGCAAAGAAATGCAAAATGTATATGAAAAATTTTGGTGAGTTCTATAATGACCAGATTGAAAGTGCAGGATGCATTGTCCTTAGTCATACAACAGATGTTGAACAGGAAAAAATTGAAAATTGTGTTGAACTTATCCGCAGAAAAAACAAAAATGCAGTTGTTGTGACAACTCCGTGGGAAGACCTTGACGGCAAAAAAATCTTAGAGGCAATGGAAGGTAGCTGCACACTTGAATCAGAACTTGATGCTCTTAAGGAAGAGCATGACGTGTGCCCTGAATGCGGTGAACATCACCATCACCACCATCATCACGACGAAGAATGTGGTTGTGGACATCACCATCACGATGAAGAATGTGAATGCGGACATCATCACGGATATCATCATGATGAATGTGATTGTCACGAGCATCACTATAATCACGTTCACGATACAGTTCACGAGCACGCACATGATGAAGCTCATCATGGACATCATCATGGCACGGATTGTGAGTGTGGATGCCACAGTCACGAACACCATCATGACCATGGACATCATCACGCCGATGATGTGTTTACAAGCTGGGGAATGGAAACATCCGGCAAATATACCATAGAGGAAATTCAGAATGCTCTTAAATCGCTTGAAAACGAAGAAAAATACGGTATGGTCTTGCGTGCAAAAGGTATTGTAGCTGAAAAGAACGGCAAGTGGATACACTTTGACTATGTGCCAGGCGAGACAGATGTACGCTTTGGCTCTGCTGAAGTAACGGGACGCTTGTGTGTTATAGGAGCAGAACTTAATAAGTCGGCTGTTGAAAAACTGTTTTCTGTTAATTAATGTCGGAAGGGATGGATTAAAATGGATATAGCAGTATATTTGTTTACAGGCTTTTTAGAGGCCGGAAAAACGACGTTCTTAAAAGAAACAATGGTTGATGACCGGTTTACCAACGGTGAAAGAACCCTTCTTTTGCTTTGCGAGGAAGGTGAGGTTGAATTTGACAGCGAGAAAATGGCAGAAAAAGACGTTTATATTGAGGTAATTGACGATGTTTCGGATATAAACACAAAAAATCTGCAAAATCTTTGCAAAAAACACAAGGCGAACAGAGTTGTTGTTGAATATAACGGAATGTGGCAGATACCGGTTTTATATGAAAATATGCCTGATGAATGGATTTTGTATCAGGAAATTACTTTTATGGAATCGGGCAGTTTCATTCCTTATAACACAAATATGCGAAGTCTTGTTGTGGACAAATTACAAAACTGTGATCTGGTTGTATTTAACAGATGCAAAAAAGACGTAGACAAGCAGGAATTGCACAAATTTGTTCGCGGAGTCAGCAGACGTACCGACATAATTTATGAATATGAAGATGGTACAATTGAGCCTGATGAAATTGAAGACCCATTGCCGTTTGATATTGATGCAGATATCATCAATGTAGATATAAAAGATTTTGCAATATGGTACAGAGATTTAGTTGAGGAAATGGATAAATATAACGGAAAGACGGTTAAATTTACTGGTATCCTGACTATAGACAACCGTATGCCAAAGGATTGCTTTGTAATCGGACGACCGGTTATGACCTGTTGTGTTGATGATATTGCCTTTAAAGGTATTCTTTGCTGCAATCGTTCGGCAATGATGAAAAACGGAGACTGGATTATTCTTACTGCAAAGATTAAAATTGAAAAACACAAATTGTATCACGGAAAAGGCCCTGTTTTGTATATGGAAGATTATGCTGTTACGACAGAACCTGAAGATTCAGTGGCAACATTTTACTAAAATTTTCACAACTCCTGAAATATTGCATATACTATGTAAAAGTATAGTGAAATTTCAGGAGGCGATTTTTTTGTCAGGAATTGCAGGAATTGTCAGTTTTCAAAGAAAATTGAGTTCAGAACTTGATAAAGTTAGAACTATGACCGAAAGACAGACAGGCAGAGGCGGAAGTGTTTTAAAGGTTAAAAACGCTGAATATGGTGTGTTTGGATGTACGCCACTGATTCCTTGTTGCGATAAAGAAAGGGAAATTCCTTATTCGATAAGATTTGATGGTACAGAATATACTATCTGCTTTGACGGACTTTTATATAATACCGACGAATTAAAACGTGAACTTGGAAAACAAAAAATCCGCACCGATAAAATGGAAGATGCCGAGCTTGTTCTTCATTCATATATGCGTTGGGGTGTGGGGTGTTTAAATCGTTTGAATGGTGTTTTTGCTTTTTCGGTGTGGAATTCCAAAAGGCGTGAACTGTTTCTGGCAAGGGACAGGTTTGGTATCAAGCCGCTTTATTATACAATAAAAGACGAATGTGTGATTTTTGCATCCGAAATAAAAGGAATCCTTGCTAATCCAGATATTGATGCTGTCATTGACAAGGATGGTATTTGTGAAGTTTTAGGACTTGGTCCTGCACAGACACAAGGATGTGGAACTTTTTGCGGCATAAATGAAATTTTGCCCGCACACTTTGTGATTTATAATGAGCATGGGCTTAACCAACACCGTTACTGGAAACTTGAGTCGCGTCCGTTTAAAGAAAGCTTTGATGAGTGCCTTGAAGAAACAAAGCGTCTTCTGTTTAGTGCTGTAAATTCGCAACTTGAAGATAAGGGAAGAAATCTGGCACTTTTTCTTTCAGGCGGTGTTGATTCAAGTGCAATAACTGCGTTGGCGTCGCAGAAATTTGGTGATGGGATTAATACATTTTCACTCCGCTACAGCGGAAATGACGATTATTTTACACCTACTGAATATCAGCCGGCATCGGACGATTATTATATTGATTTGGTAAGAGAATACTGCCATACAAATCACCATGTTGTGACCGTCGATAATGAAGATTTAGTCAAGCATCTTACTGACGCCGTGGATTGTCGTGACCTTCCGGGGATGGCGGACGTTGATTCATCCCTGTACTTTTTGTGTAAAGAGATGGGTTCGTCTTTTAATGGTGCTTTTTCGGGCGAATGTGCTGATGAGGTGTTTGGAGGTTATCCATGGTTTCACAGACGTGAAGATTTTGAGGCTGATATCTTTCCCTGGGCAAAAAATATTGAGCTGAGACAAAACCTTGTCTGCCCTGAACTTTTAAGTGGAGATACGATATCTGAATATATATATTCTAAATATAACGGCAGTATTGCTGATACTCCAAGATTTAATACAGACAATGCTGAGGAAAAACGACGTCGTGAAATAGCGCATCTTAATCTTAATTGGTTTATGTATACATTGGGTGCCCGAAGCGAGCGTATCGGTATGAACTGCGGACTTGAAATAAGAATGCCCTTTTGTGATTACAGATTAGTTGAATATATATGGAACGTTCCGTGGGATTATAAAGCACATAACGGAAGAGAAAAGGGGCTTCTTCGTACAGCTCTTGAAGGCATTCTTCCTGAAGATGTTCTGTGGCGTAAAAAAAGCCCCTTTCCAAAGACACATAATCCTGAGTACGAAAGAATGGTCAAAGAAATTGTGTACGACATTTTTAATGACAAAAATTCGTGTATTCACAATGTTATAAATGAGAAATATATTCTTGACCTTATGGAACAGCCTTCGGATTACGGCAAACCTTGGTTTGGTCAGCTTATGGCTCTGCCGCAGCTATATGCATATATTATTCAGCTTGAATACTGGCTGAAAAAGTATAAGATTACCATAAAAGTATAGCCTTACACGGTGCGGAAGATCTCTCTACGGCTCGCTTATGGAGAATGGCGAGCCGGGAGAAAAACTATATAATGCCTGGCGAGGTTTTAATTAAGTTTATAACGATAAATTTACACATTTGTTAAGGGGTGAGGGCAATTGAGTGCTGTTCTTGAGTATATTATTTCTGAAGCTGATATAGGGAAGAATGTTGAACAAGTACTAAAAAGAGAATACAACGTTTCTTCGTCGTTGCTAACCTATCTTAAATTGAACTCCAGACTTTTTATAAACGGCAAGGTGTGCCGTTCTGTTGACAAGTTATGTCTAGGCGATATCCTATTGGCTGATGTATCCGAGGATACAGGCGGTTTTGATAATATTCTTCCGTGGGAAAAAGAGATCGATGTGATTTATGAAGACGATTTTTTGCTTATTGTAAATAAACCGGGTAATATGGCGTCACATCCTTGTCTGGGAAATTATGCAGAAACGCTTGCCAATGCTGTAATGTATTATTGGCATACAAACGGGGAATATCATAATTATCACATAGTAAACAGACTTGATAAGGACACATCGGGAATTTGTGTTATCGCAAAAAACAGATTTGCTCACGGTGTTATTTCAAAGCAAATGCGTGAAGGCGTTGTTGAAAAAGGTTATATGGCAATAGTTCACGGTATACCTGTGCCGGACAAGGGGTGCATAGAGCTCCCTATAAAACGTGCGGAAAGCGGTATTATTAAAAGAATTGTAGCTCCTGATGGCAAGTATGCAAAAACCTTGTATAAAACAATACGTGAAGGTAATGGCTATTCTTTGCAGGAAATACGTCTTGAAACTGGCAGGACTCACCAGATAAGAGTTCATTTTTCGCATATAGGACATCCTTTGGTTGGCGATTGGCTCTATGGGATGGGAGATGAAGAAAAAGAAATTATTGAGAGACAAGCTTTACATGCCGGATATATAAAATTTATTCATCCTGCAGAAAAAACTGAATTAAATTTTGAGTGTAAAATTCCTGAAGATATGCTTAAAATTCTAAATAGTTTGTGAAAAAGAAATGGAAAATAACAATAAGGTAACAAAAAATTCGAAAAAAATTAACAAAACCGAAAAAAAGTGTTGACTTATAACGAAATTTTTAGTATTCTATTACTATCAGTTTAAAATCGATGATTATGATTTGGATATGACTAAAGGAGCGTTTTTATGTTTTTAAAGGAAATTGTTGTCCAGAATCAGGTTGGTCTCCACGCAAGACCTGCTACATTCTTCATCCAGAAGGCCAACGAATATAAGTCAAGCATCTGGATTGAAAAGGATGAAAAAAAAGTTAATGCAAAAAGCCTGCTTGGTGTGTTGTCTTTGGGTGTTACCAAGGGTGTCAGCATCACTATTATGGCAGAAGGTTCTGATGAAGAACAGGCTGTTAATGAGCTTGTGTCTTTGATTTCTTCGGATTTTGCATAAAATATTGTTGAAAATTTTCTTTCTTAAAAATGTCTTACGTCAGTAAGGCATTTTTTGTATAATAGAAAATTACACATTTTTTTATTATACAAAAAAATAAATTTTATGCCTGTGCAAAATTTTCTGCTTTGCCGAAATGCACATGGCAAACAAAGCGCATTTACTCCGTCCGCCGCCTGCGGCGAGCGTCGTAGCCGCTTTGTTCTCTAATATACAGAGCTTTTTAAGGAGGTGAATCTTTTATGACTGATATCAAAAAAAAGTTGGCTTCTTTGCCCTTGTGTCCAGGTGTATACATTATGAAGGATAAGGATGGTAAAATCATCTATGTTGGCAAAAGTAAGACTTTAAAGAACCGTGTCAGTCAGTATTTTGCGAATCTTGCAAGTCATACGGCAAAAACACGTGCAATGGTCAGCCAGATTGATGATTTTGAGTATATAATTACAGATTCAGAGACCGAAGCGCTTGCTCTTGAATGTAATCTTATAAAAAAGCACCGCCCCAAGTATAATATATTGCTTAAAGATGACAAGCAGTATCCGTATATTAAAATTACCGCAAACGAGCCGTATCCCCGTATTATTATGACTCGCCGTGTGATAAAGGACGGCGGAATGTATTTTGGTCCCTATATGACGTCAATAAGTTTAAAGGAAGCAGTGGAGGAAATTCGAAAGACTTTTAAAATCCGCAGCTGCAGAAAATCGCTGAATAAACCAAACGACAGGCCTTGTTTGTATTATCAAATAGGAATGTGCAGTGCTCCCTGTGCAAGAAAAATTTCGCAGGAAGAATACTTTGATTCTGTGAAAGATGCGACTAATCTTCTTAATGGAAAATATGAAGAAATGGTAGATAAACTTAAAGACAAAATGCTTGAAGCGTCGCAGAATCTTGAATTTGAAAAAGCAGCAATTTACAGAGATAAGATTGACAGCATCACCATATTGGGTGAAAATCAAAAAGTTTCATCATCTGCCGAAAATAATATGGATGTAATCGGTGTATACAAAGAGGGGACAAATTATTGCATACAGGTATTCTATTACCGCAAAGGAAGCGCTGTAGGGTCAGAATACTTTACACTTGAAAATAAACTTGACACTCCGTCGGAAGTGATTGAAAACTTTGTAAAGCAATTTTACTTTACAGCATCAAAAATACCGAAGGAAATAGTAATTTCGGAAGATTTTGAAGATAAGGATGCTGTATCTAGATGGTTATCTGCGTCAGCGGGATATAAAATCACCTTTACAGTGCCGCAAAGAGGTAAAAAGGCTGAGATTGTAAAAATGGTTTTACGAAATGCAAGAGAATCGTTATACAAATATCAACTTATGAAAAATAAAAATCAGGAAAAACAAAACAGAATTCTTTCACAGCTTTCTGAACTTCTTGAACTTTCAAAAACTCCATTTATAATTGAATCATATGATATATCAAACTTTTCAGGGGCATCGTCTGTCGGTGTACAGATTGTATATGTCAATGCTGTTCCTAAAAAGAGTTTGTACAGAAAATATAATATAAAAACAGTTGAAGGGGCAAATGATTACGACAGCACCCGTGAAGTTATTTTTCGCAGAATTAACGAAGCTTACAAGGAAGAAGATTTAATAAATAAAGGGGAGATGGAGCCTGAAAAAGCAAAGTTTTTACCACTGCCGGACCTTATTTTACTTGATGGCGGTAAAGGACATGTTTCGGCTGTTAAAATGCTTTTTGATACAATGGGAGAGGAAATTCCTGTTTTTGGGCTTGTAAAAGATAAAACGCACCGAACTCGTGGCATAACTGATGAAAATACAGAACTTGTTATTGATAAAAAGTCAGAGCTTTTTAAGTTTCTTGCAGGAATGCAGGATGAAGTGCACCGTTTTGCGATAAATGCAAGTCGAAACAAACACGAAAAAAAGAATATTCACTCCGAACTTGAAGACATTCCTGGAGTGGGTGCAGCAACCCGAACAAGATTATTGAAATTTTTTGGTAGTTTGGAAGAAATAAAAAAAGCAACTTTGGATGAATTGATAGAGATAGTCTCATCAAATGTTGCCCAAAATGTTTATAACTATTTTAATAAGGATGAATGATATGGCAGTTATAGTTGACAGATGTGCAGACTTGGAATTTTTTGAGGCGCTTGACAGGTGTAAAATAAAATATTATAAGTCGTACAATCTTGATTTTTTGTATAAGCCTGTGAACACTCATCCTGATATGCAGATACACTTTATAACAGAAAATATTGCTGTTGTTGCACCATCGGCATATGAGTATTACAGAGATATTTTGCCCGAAGGAATAGCTTTATATAAAGGTGCAAAAGACCCTGACAGCACATATCCATGTGATTGTGCCTATAACGTGGCAAAGCTTGGTAAAAAAATTATAGGAAATCTGAAGTATACAGATGCTTTTATCAAAAAAATGTATACAGAACTTGGATTTGAGTTTATAAACGTAAAACAAGGTTATACAAAGTGTAATCTTTGTATAGTTAATGATAATTCAGCCATAACGGAGGATGAAGGACTGTATAAAAAATTGACTGCAAATGGCATAGATGTTCTCAAAATACCAAAAGGCGAAATAGAGCTAAAAAGTTTTGATAACGGATTTATAGGCGGTGCATCAGGTTTTATTGATAATAAAAGGATTGCATTTTATGGTGATTTATTAAAATGCTCTTATTGTAAACAGATTAAAAATTTTATAACAGACAAAAAAGTTGATTTGATCTGTTTATCACAAACCAAACTCAAGGATTTTGGAAGTATTCTGTTTTTTAATGAGAGCAGAAGCAAATAATGATTAATAAAATACTCAACATTTCGGCAGATTTGTTGAGTATTATTTTTAAAAGGGTATTGATTTTTGCAGAAAGGTGTGGTATAATTTCAATATAGGTAATTTCACATAATAAAAATTATGTGCAATTAGAAGGAGGATATTTTATGAAGAAGTTCGCAGATGCACCTGAACCGTTGATTTCCTTTTTGTTATATATTGAAAATATTCAGGGAAAGTCCGTAAAAACTGCTGAAAGTTATTATTTTGATTTGCGTGCTTTTTACAGATTTATAAAAATAAAATTTGATAATCTTTCTGGCGATACAGATTTTAATACAATCGATATTTCAAGTATAGATTTATCTTATATTAAAAAAGTTGATTTAAACCTTATTTATGAATATATGAATTTTTTAAACCGCGAACGTAATAATTCGCCGTCATCACGTGCACGAAAAATTGCATCAATACGTTCATATTTCAAATACCTTTGTAAATCAAATATAATTGAAAATAATCCTACAACAGATTTAGAGACGATTAAATTGCGAAAACGTCTGCCTGTGCATTTCACTCTTGAGGACAGCATTGATTTGCTGGGCAGAATTGAAGGGAAAAACGCTCTAAGGGATTATTGTATTATAACGTTGTTCCTTAATTGCGGTATGCGTCTTGCTGAGCTTGTGGGCATCAATATTACTGATATACGCAGTGATAAACTGACTGTTGTGGGCAAGGGCAACAAAGAACGCACGATTTATTTAAACGAAGCCTGTCTTGATGCAATTTCAGCCTATATGACTGTCCGTGAAAATCAACCCGCAACTGCATCAGATAAAAATGCACTGTTTTTGTCATCAAGAAATAAACGCATCAGCAGACGTACAGTTCAGTATCTTGTTGAAAAAAATGTTAAAAAGCTTGGCCTTGACCCGCATAAATACACAACTCATAAATTAAGACACACAGCTGCAACACTTATGTATCAATCAGGTGTCAATATACGTGCTCTTCAGGAAATTCTTGGTCATGAACAGCTTACAACAACCGAAATTTATACTCATGTAAGCAACGAACAGCTTAAAGAGGCGGTTTCAGCCAACCCCCTATCTTCAATTAAAAAAGAAAAATTATAATAAATTTACAATAATAAAATTATGTAAACTAAATTGTGTTTTAAAACCGTCAGAATATAAAAACTGACGGTTTTTGTATACGTATTATCTTTTTATTTTGCCCGTTGTTGTTTTTACCATTTCTGTTTCCTGAACAGTATATCGGTTGATTTTTTTGTATTGTATCAACTGCTCGTTAACAGATGAAATATGCTGTGCTATTACTTCTTCCTTGTTGCCTTCAAACTGTTCATCAATGACAATTTTACAGCAAATATCATCACTCTCTGCATATACAATACATTCTTTTATAGCAGGTGAAAGGTTTACAAGAGTTTCGATTTCTTCCGGGAATACATTTTTGCCGTTTGAGAGAACAATAACATTTTTCTTTCTTCCGCAAATATATACAAAGCCGTGTTTATCCATTCTTCCCATATCTCCGGTATAAAACCAGCCATCCTTAATTACCTCTGCTGTTTTTTCAGGCTCATTGTAGTATCCAAGCATCACGTTTTCTCCTCGTGCAATAATTTCACCAATACCATTTTCACCTGGATTATCAATTTTAACTTCAACCCCTGGAATTGCCGGACCAACCGAACCTGTGCTCATGTGAGTATCGTTTTCTGCTGTAAGTACAGGGGATGTTTCGGTGAGGCCATAACCTTGTATGGATAAAACACCGATATTGTTGAAAAATTTAAGAACATCAGGAGAAGCCGCTGCTGCACCAATAATAATAAGACGGAGTCTTCCTCCCATTCCATCAAGAATCTGCTTAAACAGCTTTCTTCTGATATCTATGCCTACCTTTCTTAGAGCATTAGATACTTTAAGTGCAATTTTAATGGTTTTATCCTTGCCTTGTGCATCAATTTTTCTTCTGACAGCAAGCATCATTTCTTCAATTATTCTGGGAACACCGACAAAAATCGTTACACCATATTCGTTAAGACATTTTGCAATTCTAAGTCCTTCGCAAAATACATTACACATACCCATGGAAAGGAACAACATGGTCTGTACCATACCAAAAGTGTGATGTAGTGGTAACAATGCCATGTTTACATCTGTCTCATAAAATTTTTCCCAAAGGCTCATACTATAAATATTTGATGTAAGGTTATTCTGAGAAAGCATAACTGCCTTTGATGCAGAGGTAGTTCCTGAAGTAAAAAGTAAAACACTCATTTCGTGTGTACTGATTTCAATAGCATCATATTCAACTTTATTATCTGCATTTTTGCCCAAGGTGAGCAAATCATTAAATTCGTCATCTTCAGTGCACACCTTGAATATATCATAATTTCCTACTCTGTCTTTAAATTCGCCACCATAGAAAAGTGCCTCTGCCTGAGAACGCTTAATCTGGTCTTCAATTTCATAATCGAGCAGACCTCTGTCAAGGGGAACTATTACACCGCCTGCAGAAATTGCTGCAAGAAAGACAATAATCCATTCATAACTGTTTTTACCAATTATTGCAATACGTTTACCTGCCAGGTCTTTTTCCATAAATGCACGGGCAAGATACTCAACTTCCTTGCTGAGCCTTGAATATGTAATGTCATCATAGTAAACTTTTTTATTTTCATCTTTCTTCTTTATCTTAAATGCAATGTTATTTTCATACTTAACTGCGCATGTTTCAATCATTTCTCTTAAATGTAAATACTTTTTATACATATCAAACCTCCATTTTAAACTCTTGTTAATCTAGTTTGCAATACTAGATTAACATATAATGGAAACTTTGTCAAGAAATATCTTGAATTTTTTTGAGAAATATTATATAATTTAATTAAGTATAAAAGAAAGTTGGTTTTTATATGTACGTTAAAAAAGAAAAATTAATATCAGCCTTTTCAGAAATTGAACAGGTTTTGACAAACTATTCACTTCCGTCGTGGGATATATTGCCCGATATAGATTTATATATGGATCAGGTGGTATCGGTGGTGACAAAATATCTTGATATGCCCAACAGTTCAATAAAGTTTAACCGTCCTCTTACTCCATCAATGATAAACAATTATGTTAAACTGGGAATTATTCCTGCTCCCAGACAAAAAAAGTATTCAAAGATACATCTTGCATATCTTTTAATTGTTTGCACACTTAAACAAACTCTGGACATGTCAACAATTCAGCAGATAATTCCTGTAGGAATTGATGAAGACGAAGTTAAAAAGACATATGATTCTTTTGTCAGAAATCAGCATACAGCGTTTAACTATGTATTTAGTCAGACCCGTGCTGTAGCAGACCCAATTTTTACCCTTGAAGGCAATAATCAGGACAGAATGAATGACCTTATTATGCAGGTTTCTGTGTCGGCAAATCTATTTAAGACACTTACCGAAAAAATTACAGATCTTGAAAAAGAATAGTTATTTAAAGTTAAAAACGGTAGACAGTTAAATCTACCGTTTTTATATTTTAATATCCTATTTCTTTTGCCAGTTCTTTAAGTTTTTTTGCAGAATTCTGAAGTCCCTGAAGTTCTTCATCGTTAAAATCTATTTGCAAAACCTTTTCTGCCCCATCATTTGATACAATAGTCGGGACGGATAAGCAAATATCATTTATTCCGTATTCACCGTCAAGTAGGCTTGATATTGTAAGAATTGACTTTTCGTTACCGATTATGCTTTCAACAATACGTTTAACCGATAATGCTATTGCATAATATGTTGCACCCTTTTTCTCTATTATTCCGTATGCTGAATTTTTTACTGTTTCGTGAAAATGCTTTTTTGACAATTCCTCAGCATCACACACACCGCTTGATGAACAAAATTCATTTATATTCATTCCCGCAACAGATGTTCTGCTCCATGCTGCAACCTCTGAATCACCATGTTCACCAATTATATAGGTGTGGACATTACGTACATCAACATTGGTATATTCACCAAGCAAATATTTAAGTCTTGCAGTGTCCAAAACAGTGCCGGATCCAACAACGTGATTTTTTGAAAACCCTGATATTTTGTATGTTACATATGTCAGTATATCTACCGGGTTGGTAACCATAAGCAAAATTGTATCGTCGTGACAATATTTCAGCACATTTTCAACTATGCTCTCCATAATTTTTGCATTTCTTTTCAGTAAATCGGTGCGTTTTTCACCTGGTTCCTGACTTGCACCTGCTGTAATTATAACCATATCCGACCCTTTTATATCCGGATAATCCCCTGCAATGATTTTTACAGGATTTACAAAGCTGATACCATGATTCATATCCAAGGCATCGCCTTCAGCTTTGTTTTTATTTAAATCAATCAGAACAATTTCAGACACAAGACCGCTGAGCATCAGGGTGTATGCTGTTGTAGAGCCTACGGCACCTGCACCGATTATTGTAATTTTTCCTTTAAACATCTAAGTATTCCTCCTGTCATTCTTTTGTAGCTTATTTTTTGTAGGTTTATAAAATATATACAAATATTTATAATTTTATTATTTACAATTTTTCATCTTTATAGTATAATAAAACTATAATTTTAGTGAGGTGACTTTTATGTATATAGGAATAGATTTAGGCGGTACAAATATTGCTGTTGGTCTTGTTGATGACAACGGCAGAATTCTTGCTCAAGACTCAACTCCAACACTTGCAAACCGTGAATATAAAGAAATTGTTAAAGATATGATTAATGTTTCTGAAAAGGTTGTTGCTAAAGCCGGATTTACTATGAACGATGTTCGAGGAATGGGCATAGGCTGTCCAAGTGCTGTTGACAACGAAACCGGTGAGGTTGTGTATACTGCAAATATTCCTTCGTTCTGTAATCTTCCTCTTGTTAAAGAAATTCAAAAATACTATAATATTCCCGTTGTGCTTGAAAACGATGCCAACGCTGCAGCTTTGGGAGAATATGCATTCAACGGTGAAAATGCAAGTGTTTTCGTGGCTGTTACATTGGGTACAGGTGTTGGCGGCGGAATTATACTTGATGGCAAAATATTCCGCGGTTCAAACGGAGCCGGTGTTGAAATTGCCCACATCCCTCTTGTTCACAATGGTATAAAATGCGGTTGCGGAAATCGCGGTTGTTGGGAGGCTTATGCATCTGTTACTGCTCTTGTTCAGCAAACTAAGGTTGCAATCGAAAAACACCCTGAAAGTCTTATGAAAGCAATCGCTGATAATCGTGGTGCTGTAAATGGCAGAACTGCCTTTGATGCGGCAAAACAAGGCGATAAGGTTGCTCAGGAGGTTGTTAAAAAGTATATTGAATATATAGCAGGCGGTGTTGTTGCAATGGTAAATATATTCCAGCCTGAAAAGCTGGTTATTGGTGGCGGTATCAGTAAAGAAGGCGACTATTTAATCAAGCCAATTGCAGATTATGTAAAGAAATATGATTTTAACCAATTCTTTACTCCAGTTAAAATTGAGGCTGCAACACTCTTTAACGATGCCGGTATAATCGGCGCAGCATTTGCGGCAAAAAATATGTTATAAATACAAATACATACAAAAACACCCGCAATAAAATGCGGGTGTTTTTCTAAATCAAAAGTTCATCCAGTAAGTCAAAGCCGTCGTTTGATACGACACGTACCTTTATATTAAGTTCTCTTTCAACGTCAGAAATTGTGACATTGTCAAGAAAAACATCTTCTTCGTGTTTAAGCATTGAAATCGGTATCAGCAGGTATTCGCCCAAATTTTTGCCCTTTAGCTGATTTATAATATCTCCGCCGGTAACAAGACCGCTTACCGTAATCTTTTCGCCAAAGAAGGTGTTTTTTATTTTTTCAACCTTGATTTTATCAGAGCCAAGGTTTGCCACAAGGTCACATATAAAATCATAGGCAAGATATCCTGTTACAACAGTTTTTTCAGTTTTAACTGTTTTATCATCGCACATATCAAGGGCGTCATCAAATTCCCATTGAAGTGACGAACATAGTCCCACTCCGTTTTCAATCTGTGGAAATCCGTCATACTCAAAGTGTTTTGGAATTTCTTCCTCTGCCATAATATAAAATTCATCGGCAAGGTATACAAAATTAATATCACGTTCTTTTTTGAATTTTTTTTGCCAGACAGAAACCTGCTTTATAACCTGGGCAGAAGATTCTTTATCAAAAGGCTTAAGCTCTGCCAAGCCATCTCTGTGGGCAGAAAGACCTACGGGAACAATCGAAAGGCTTTCAACCGAGTCACCTAAAGAATATATATCACTTATTGTTCTGTCAAGCTCTACACCGTCATTATATCCGCGGCACAGCACAATTTGACAGTTTATCTGCATACCACTGCCCGAAAAACGCTTTAGCTGCTCCATAATTTTGCCAGCAAATTTGTTGTTAAGCATCTTGCAACGAAGTTCGGGGTTGGTTGTATGGACAGATACATTTATTCTTGGGATTGCATAATCAATTATTCTGTCTAAATCATTATCACTCATATTGGTAAGGGTAACATAGTTACCCTGTAAAAATGAAAGACGGTAATCGTCATCCTTAAAATAACAGCTTTCTCGCATATTCGAGGGAAGCTGGTCAATAAAGCAGAAAATGCATTTGTTGCGACAAGAGCGAGGCTCGTCAATAAGCAGAGTGTCAAACTCAATTCCCAAAGGCTCGTAATCCTCGTTAATAAGTTCAACAGTTCTGTTTTGCAGTTCAATATTTAATTCTTCATTTGCGGAAAGAAACATATAGTCAAGGTAGTCACAAACTTCCTTTCCGTTTATGCTGATAATTGTATCGCCGGGCAGTATACCGCACTTTTCAGCCGGTGAGCCGGGTAATACTCTATTGACTTTTGCTGACATTTTAGTCTGCTCCTTTATGTTTTTATTATCTTGTAAAGCGGTTAAGAAATGTTTTTGTACGCTCGTGTACAGGATTATCAATAACCTCTGCAGGTGTGCCCTCTTCAACAATATACCCGTCAGCCATAAAGATAATTCTGTCTGCAACATTTTTTGCAAATTCGATTTCATGAGTAACAATTACCATTGTCATATCTTTTGCCGCGAGGTCGCGTATAACCTTAAGTATTTCACCTGTAAGTTCGGGGTCAAGTGCAGATGTAGGCTCGTCAAAGAGCATAACTTTGGGATTCATAGCAAGGGCACGTGCAATTGCAACACGTTGTTGCTGTCCTCCGGATAGCTGATAGGGATATGAATTGATTTTATCAATAAGACCAACCTGCTCTAAAAGCTCCTTTGCGGATTTAGTGGCATCCTCACGTGATTTACCGTTTACAAGCATTGGTGACATTATTATATTTTCAAGAACAGATTTGTGAGGAAACAGATTAAAGTTCTGAAAAACCATTCCAAGCTTTTGATATGCAGGTCTGTTTTGTTCGGCTTTTATGTAAGTACCGTCTTTAACAACGGTATCACCGTCAATAACAATCGTACCTGCATCAACAGTTTCAAGATTGATTATAGAGCGCAAAAATGTACTTTTACCCGAGCCTGAAGGGCCGATGATTGCTACAACTTCCCCTTCCTGCACCTCCATGCTTACGTCTTTTATAACCTCAAGCTTTCCAAAGCTTTTTTTTATGTTAATTGCATTAATAACCGACATTTTTTGCACCCCCTATCCTTTATAATAATCAAGCTTCTTTTCAACATAACCAAGCAACAGGGTTAGAACACCGTTGAAAATAAGGAAATAGAGCGCTGTCGAAAACAAAGGCCAGATAAGCCCCTGCTTTGAAAAACGCTCGGCAACCATAAGAATTTCCACCACACCGATAACACGTGCAAGGGCTGTATCCTTAACAAGAGTTATTATTTCGTTTCCCATAGGCGGAACAATTCTCTTTATAACCTGAAACATTACAACCTTAAAAAACACCTGTGTTTTGGACATAGCAAGAACCTGACCTGCCTCGTACTGACCCTTGGGGATACTTTCGATACCGCCACGATAAATTTCGGAAAAATATGCCGCATAGTTGATTGAAAAAGCAATAAATGCCGCCATCAACCTGTCGCGCATAGGAATTCCCCATAAAAGTCCGGGTGCGTACAAAACCACAAAAAGCTGGAGCATCAGGGGTGTACCTCTGATAATCCAGACAAACGTTTTCATTATATATTTAATTGGTTTGAATTTAGCCATAGTGCCCAAAGTAATCAGCAATCCAAGTGGTATAGCAACCAACAGAGTTACTGCAAATAACAGGCAGTTAAGCCCAAATCCTTCAAACAAAGATGAAATAATCGATTGAATTTTATCCATATGAAATTTATCTACTTTCTGAAAAATCATTCAGTGGGAGCAACGCTCCCACTGAACTAAAATAGTTTTTGTTAAATTACTGAGCTTTTGATACCATTACCTGTTTGTTTTCCATATAAGGAACAGAAATGCTCATATTTTCGAGTCTTTCATCTGTGATTGTCATACCATTCCAGATACAGTCAATGTTCTTTGAGTTAAGCTCGATTTCTTTTGAATTCCAGTTGATTTCAACAAAGTTTGCTTCAACACCAAGCTTTGCACAAACAGCTTCGGCAAATTCAGTTTCAAAACCGATAAGTTCCTGATTGTCATCTTCATAGTTCATAGGAGCAAAAAGTGTGATACCGATAATCATTTCACCCTTGTCCTTTATGTATGCAAGGTCGCCTTCAGTTACGGCGTCATCATATGCTTTGCCGTCCTTGATAAGGAGGTCGCCTAGTTTGTAATTTGCAGCAATTTTATCCATTGTGCCGTCAGCCATAAGCTCAGCAATTGCTGCATTTACAGCAGGAACAACATCACTGCCCTTGCGGAATGCAATACCGTATTCTTCAGGATTGAAATCTTTGCCTTCAACTACTGCAAGATTAGTAAAGTCTGTACCTTCACCGATTGAACCTATTGATGTAACATAGTCAACAATAGCGATATCAGATGTACCTGCAGCAACGTCCATAAGAGCTGTAGCCATTGAATCAACAGCTGTAAACTTTGCATTTGCAAAATATTCGTTTGTTGTTGCAAGTTCTTCACCTGCAGAACCGGCTTCTGCTACTACCAAAGCTCCGTCAACTGATGTAGAATAATCAACAGCAACTTCGTCTTTGTTGCCGCAAGCTGCAAGACCAAATGCAACAACTACTCCCATCATAAGAGCTAATACTTTTGTTAAATTCTTCATTTTTAAAATCTCCTTTGAATTAGATTTAAATTACTTTATCAGTTTAGCACACTAAATTAATAAAGTCAAGAGTTTTTTAAAAAAAACCGCAGAAAATTCTGCGGTCTTTTTTTAAACTATTCTGCAATAATTCTTCTAAGGTTGATTCTGCCCTGCTTGTCGATTTCGATAACCTGAACTTTGATATCGTCGCCAACTTTGACAACATCCTCTACCTTTTCAACTCTTGTCTTATCAAGCTTGGAGATATGAACAAGACCATCTTTTCCGGGAAGGAATTCAACAAATGCACCGAAGTCCATAATTCTTACAACCTTACCGTCATAAATCTCACCAATTTCAGGTTCTTTTACGATACCTTCGATAATTTTCTTTGCTGCTTCACCCATTTCGGCATTAGGAGCAGAAATGAATACGCGTCCGTCTTCCTCAATATCGATTTTTGCGCCTGTATCTGCAACAATCTTCTGTATAACCTTACCGCCTGAGCCGATAACGTCACGGATTTTGTCAACAGGGATTTCAAGGTGGATAACCTTTGGAGCGTACTGTGATACTTCATCACGGGGCTTGTCAATAGCCTTAAGCATTACTTCGTCAAGGATGTAATATCTTGCATCACGTGTTTCGGTAAGTGCGTTTTTGATGATTTCAGGTGTAAGACCGTCAATTTTAAGGTCCATTTGAATTGCGGTGATACCCTTCTTTGTACCTGCAACCTTAAAGTCCATATCGCCGAAGAAGTCTTCAAGACCCTGGATATCAAGGATTGTAATAAATCTTTCGCCTTCGGTAACAAGACCAACAGATATACCTGCAACGGGAGCCTTAATGGGAACACCTGCATCCATAAGAGCAAGTGTGCTGCCACAGATACTACCCTGTGAAGTTGAGCCGTTTGAAGAAAGAACTTCTGATACAAGTCTTATTGCATAGGGGAATTCTTCCTCTGAAGGAATAACAGGAACAAGAGCACGTTCTGCCAATGCACCATGACCGATTTCACGTCTGCCGGGGCCACGTGAGGGCTTTGTTTCACCAACACTGTATGAGGGGAAGTTGTAGTGATGAATATATCTTCTGTATTCTTCTGTGTCAAGACCGTCTATAATCTGTGCATCACCAAGAGCACCGAGTGTTGCAACGGTAAGAACCTGAGTTTGTCCACGCTTGAAAAGACCGCTACCGTGTGCTCTGGGGAGAAGACCAACTTCTGATGCAAGCGGTCTAAGCTGCTGAATTGCACGGCCGTCAACACGCTTGCCTTCGTCAAGGAGCCAACGACGAACAATTGTCTTCTGCAATTTATAAAGTGCATCTTCAATATCCTGAGCATATTCTTCTGCAGGATATGTTTCTTCAAAATGTTCATAAACCTTTTCGTAAACAACCTTGAGGTTTTCGTCTCTTATTGACTTATCATCTGTGTCAAGAGCTTCTTTTACCATATCGGTAGCAAAAGCGGAAACTGCATCAAAGATTTCTTCATTTACAACGATGTGGTCATATTCAAACTTGGGTTTGCCGATTTCATCCTGAATACCTTTGATGAATGTACAAATCTTTTTAATTTCTTCGTGAGCAAACATAATTGCATCAAACATAACATCTTCAGGAACTTCGTTTGCACCAGCTTCAATCATAACAACCTTTGCAAGGCTACCTGCAACTGTAAGGTTAAGGTCACTTACTGCTCTCTGCTCAACTGTGGGGTTGATAACAAAAACACCGTCAACCAAGCCAACATAAACAGCGGCGATAGGACCGTTAAAAGGAATGTCAGAGATTGAAACTGCAGCTGATGAACCAATCATAGCACAGAACTCAGGAGCATTGTCCTGCTCAACTGACAAAACTGTTGAAACAATTGAAACATCGTTTCTCAAATCCTTGGGGAACAAGGGACGCATAGGTCTGTCAATAACTCTGGCTGTAAGGATTGCGTTTTCTGAAGGTCTGCCTTCTCTCTTTAAAAAGCTTCCGGGAATCTTACCAACAGCGTACATTCTTTCCTCATAGTCAATGCTGAGAGGGAAGAAATCAATACCATCTCTGGGTTTTGCTGATGCAGTTGCAGCAGTAACAACAACTGTATCACCATATCTTACAATAACAGAGCCATTAGCAAGCTCTGCAACCTTACCAACTTCAATACTGAGTTTTCTGCCGGCAACTTCTGTTTCAAAAATTCGACTCATAATTTTTCCTCCTTAGTTTAAGAGGTCTACCTTTTTAGCACTTATAGGTATACTTTTGGCAAAAAAGTATATTTATAACTGCTAAATGCGTAAACACTCTCAAATTTTATAATATTTTTTGTATTTTGCGGGAAATATCCCGCTTTAATTAATTGCTGAAATACGAAATTAAGTCTTTGCCCCTAAGAACAAAGACTTAATTGTTTGTATTTTAGTGTCTCAAGCCAAGCTTCTCAACAATAGCACGGTATCTTTCGATATCGTTCTTCATAAGGTAGTTAAGAAAACTTCTTCTAACACCGACCATCTTAAGAAGACCGCGTCTTGAGTGATGGTCTTTCTTATGTGTCTTAAGATGCTCGTTAAGATGATTGATTCTTTCTGTTAAAAGAGCAATCTGTACTTCGGGAGAACCTGTATCTCCTTCGTGTACCGCATAAGTCTTGATAATTTCTTCTTTTCTTTCCTTAAGCATTGTGGTTTCACCTCCATAAAGTTTTAATCCCCGTAAAGCTTGGTATAAGGCGGTGAATCTTCAGCCCTTAAACTAAGCAATAGGTTTACAACTGCTAGTATTATATCATAAGAATAACGATATGTCAACCATTATTTTAAACATTATTCATTTGATAAATTCGCCTGAAAAATATACTTATCGCCCCTGACTATTGAACGGGTATATTCTATCAGCAAATCGTCCTCATAGCTGAATCTTTCAAGCAAAATACAGGGAACGTTTGATGCAATCTGCAAAAGCTTTCTTTCTTTTGCCTGAGGCATTATCGGTCTCAATGTTTCTTTTATTTTATCAGCCCTGAAATTATAGTTTTTGCGAAGGTAATCATAAAGTGAACCGTTTTCGATTGTTTCAAGTGATAGTCTGATAAATCTTGCAGTTGGCAGATATGTGGTTTCCAGCATCAGAGGATAGTCTTGTGCAGAGCGCAGTCTTGTCAGCTTGTGAAAAACTGACTTTTCGTTATGGCCTGTAATTCTTGACAATGCCGAATCTGCAATTTCCTTGCCGTAGTCTATAATTCTATTCTGAATAATAACATTATCATTTTTAAGAGTATCGGTAAAAGAATATGCCTTTGTCAGCGGCTGAATAAACACCTGTGGCTTTATAAAAGTACCTTTACCCTGAACAGTATAGACAAAATCACCTTCTTTTAAAAGCGACATTGTCTGGCGTATGGTGGAACGGCTTACAAAGTATCTGTCGCACAGCTCCCTTTCAGACGGTAATGCGGTATTTTCTTTATATTCTCCGTTTTTTATTGAGTTAAGAATGTTTTTGTATATCTGTATGTAAAGGGGCGTATTTGCCATTTTAGTTACCTCTTATAGTATATTTTATTGGAAATTATATAATCTTATCATTGTAGCTATTGCCTGTTCAACGGTATAGTTTCCTTTTGGAGAGAATTCTGTATCAGATACACCCTTCATAATTCCCATAACATTCATACAGGCAACCGAAGATTCTGCCCAATCAGAAATATCATTCTGATCGGCATATGAATGTCGAACCGCGGTAGGCATTGTTTTGTTTCCTAAAAACTCTGCAGTCCTGCAAAGTATTGCCGCCGCCTGCTCACGGGTAATTGATGCATCCGTTGCAAATGTTCCGTCTCCCATACCGTTTATAATACCTGCGGCAGATAAAATTTAATTGTATCATCGGTACAATCAGAAAAAGATACAGAATTAATTTTATTTATAAGTTGTCTTTCAGAAATAATATTATCAATTGCAAACCATTCGCCCTGCCTTGAATCACTGTTTGGAGAAAATTCTGTGGCAACAAGACGATAAATCAAATCACAGAAATCCTTTCTTGTGATGTTGCTTGTGTACCTTGATGCCAATTCATACGGCAACAAATTGCACGCCGCTGCCTTTTCAATGTCTTCTTTCGCCCAATCACTCGCTCCATCTGTATTAAGCAAATTTGTTGTTGGTATAACCTTTGCATCATCAGGCGTAACATCTCTTAATGTTCCTGTGTATTCGTTGGAATTTTCGTTAATATATTTTTGAGTCAAATTTGTATCCACTGTTCTATTCTCAAGTTCAAATACATTTGCAGGGATATCCGAATCTAAGTAGACCTTTGCATCGGTTGAATAAACTTTTGTATAATCTTTATAACGTTCTGCATTGTATGTAAATTCAGGAACAAAATCAGTTGACCCGTTTCGTCTTATTACATATTCTTTATAGCCGTTATCGTTGTTGTATAAAACATCAAATCCGTAATATTCAAGGTGTTCAACAGGCAGATAAACAAATTCATTGGGAAGCTGCGTCGCCGAAATAGAATTCCCGTTTATAAAGAGCATATTATCTTTAACGACTGTTTCTCCAATATACTCACGTTCAGCAAAAACTTGTGTTGATACAGACAGCATCATAACAAGAACTATAAGAAGAAATGTAATCTTCTTCATTTTCTTTTCTCCTTTTTAAACATTTTTTTCATTATAACATAAAAAAAAAACTATTTCAAGCAAAATTGATACCAATCACATATATTGTATTGTTTTTTAAGTGATGCAACCTCCTTTGTGGACAAAAAAATTTATTTTTATTGAATAATATAGATTTTTCCTATATAATAAAAATAAAGCATGGGAGGTGATACTTTGAAATATTATATAGGAATTGACGGCGGTGGAACAAAAACGGCCTTTGTTATAGGAAAAGACGACGGAACACCTATAAATATCATTGAAAAATCGGGTTGTTCGCATAAATCCATCGGCATAGACAATCTTATTAAGCTTCTTGTTGATGGCGTGAAAGAAATTATCCGGAGTGTAAACATCAGCATCGATGAATGTATAGGTTGTTGCATTGGTCTCCCATGTTATGGTGAAGCCCCCGATGCAGACAGTGAGATAACCGAAAGGCTGAAATCAGAACTTTCGCCCCTGCCTGTTTACATAGTTAATGATGTTGTTGTTGGATGGGCAGGCTCGCTTGAATGTGCCGAGGGCGTACATCTTGTTGCAGGAACAGGCGCTATTGCATATGGCATGGATGATAACAATCGTGAAGCACGTTCAAACGGCTGGAGTGAATTTTTCAGTGATGAAGGCTCTTGCTATTGGGTTGGTAAGCAGACAATGTCACTTTTTGCAAAAGAGGCAGACGGCAGAAAACCTAAAAGTGCTCTTTATGAAATAGTTAAAAAAGAGCTTGACATTAAAAATGATTTCGATTTTATTGACGTAGTTGAACAAGCTTATGCCCCCTACAGGGATAAAGTTGCATCTTTTCAGATTTTTGCAGAAAAAGCTGCTTTAGCGGGTGATGCAGAAGCAAAGAAACTTTATGCAGATGCTGCCGAGTGTCTTGCAGAATCTGCAAGTGCAATCATCAAACAATTGGGATGGGAAAATAAAAATGTTCCTGTTTCGTATTACGGAGGCTTGTTTAAATCGGGTGATTTGATTTTAACACCTCTTAAAGAATGTTTTGAAAAAATTAATTGTACCCTTACAACGCCGAAACACACAGCGGTTGAAGGTGCACTGTTACTCAGTATAAAAATTTTTAAATAAGGAGAAATTAAAAATGTTTTTAACAGAAAAAGAAATTCTTGATACCCCAAATTCATTAAAGAAGACTTATGCATATTTTTGCGACAGAGCCGAAGATGTAAAAGCTTTCTTCAAAGCTAACACTAACCGCAAATTCACATTCTTTGGCTGTGGCTCAAGCTTTATGCTTTCAAAGAGCGCAAGTTTGCTTTTCAGTTCATTTGAGAACACCTCTGCCTCTGCTATCGCTGCAGGCGAATACATAGTTGACCCTGATTTCTGGAAAGAAACAGTTAAAGACAGTATCGTTGTAACAATTTCACGTTCAGGCAAGACATCTGAAATGGTTAAGGCAATTAAGCACATTAAAGAAACTCTTGGTTGTGATGTTATTTCTATTTCAATGAAGGATAACAACGATATTATGCCTATGGCTCAGCTTAATATGACACTTGACTGGTGCTATGACAACAGTGTTTGTCAGACACGTACAGTTACCAACCTTTATACATCAATTCTTCTTCTTGCATCATACTACAACAATGATGAAGCTTTAAGAGAATCTGTAAAGGTTGCTTGTGAAACAAACGAGAAATTCCAGGCTGACAACAGAGAAACTCTTGAAAAGATTGCAGCACTTGACTGGACAGATGTTACTGTTCTTGCAGATGGTCCCGTTCGCGGAATTGCTGAAGAAGGCGCACTTGCATTTACCGAAATCACAATGCTTACAGGAAGATACTTCCCGATGCTTGACTACAGACACGGCCCAATCGTTATCAGTGGTGAAAAGTCATTGACAATTATGCTTATTAACCCTGCCGAAGATGAATTGCAGAAGGATATGGTGGCAGACGTTATGTCTCACGGCGGACCTGTTGTTGTTGTATCAAAGCATAAGGACAACATCTACGGTGCAACAGCGCATATCCAGATAGACGGAATTGACAACTTTGCAGCATGGGGCATCCCCTTTATTTATCTTTCACAGATGACATCTTTAATTAAGTCTGTTAATATGGGTGGCAATCCTGATGCTCCCAAAGGTTTGGATGCATTTATTATTCTTAAATAAAAAGGAGAAAACGAATTATGCCATTAGTTCGTTCAAAAGAGCTTCTTCTTGATGCTCAGAAAAATCATTATGCAGTTGGTGCATTCAATGTTGAGAATATGGAAATGGTACAGGCGGTTGTTGCTGCAGCAGAGGCTGAAAATGCCCCTGTAATTCTGCAGACAACACCCTCCACCCTTCGTTATGCCGACACGTCTTTATACTTTGCAATGGCAAAAGCTGTTGCCGAGAAAACTTTTGTTCCCGTCGCTATTCATCTTGACCACGGAAGCAGTTTTGAACTTTGTGAACAAGCAGCAAAAGACGGCTATACATCGCTTATGATAGATGGCTCAAAACTTCCGCTTAATGAAAATATTGAACTTACTAAAAAAGTTGTTGAGATGGCAAAAGAATACCCGGTTTGTCCTACGGTTGAAGCAGAACTAGGTAAGCTTGGTGGCAAAGAAGACGATGTTGAGGTGAACGAGGGCGAAGATACCTGCACTGACCCAATTGAAGCAATACGTTTTGTTGAAGAATCAGGGCTTGACTCTCTTGCAGTTGCAATTGGTACAGCACACGGCTTTTATAAAGGCAAGCCCGAACTCAGGTTTGACAGGCTTACACAGATTCGTGATAAAGTTTCTATACCATTGGTGTTGCACGGCTCATCAGGCATACCTGATGAAGATATAATTAAGGCAATCTCACTTGGTATTTGTAAGGTGAACTTTGCTACCGAACTCCGTGTTGCGTATTCTGATGCAGTTAAGGCGTGTATCGGGAGAGATTCTTCTGTTTATGACCCCAAAAAATATGGTGCTTTGGGTAGAGATGCGGTTATTGCACTTGTTCGTCACAGAATAAGGATTTGTATGGGCAAATAAATGAGAATTTAGGAGAAATTTAAGGTGAATTATTTAAAAGATATTGTTAAAAATCAAAAAGCGGGTATTCATGCAGGATGTTACTCTGCCTGCACCGCAAATAAATGGGTTATTGAAGCTGTTTTTGAAAAGGCAAAAGAACTTGATACATTTGCGGTAATTGAGGCTACTGCAAATCAAGTTAATCAGTTTGGTGGATACACAGGTATGAAGCCTGAAGATTATAAAAATATGGTTTTTGAAATTGCCGAAAAGGTTGACTTTGATAAAAACAGAATCATACTTGGCGGAGACCATCTTGGTCCTCTTGTTTGGCAAAAAGAAGACCCCGACACTGCTATGGAATATTCACGTCAGCTTATTGACGGATACATTATGGCTGGATACACTAAAATCCATATTGACACAAGTATGCGTCTTTCAAGTGACAGCATGAACGAGCCTCTTTCGGATAAAGTTATTGCCGAGAGAAGTGCGGATTTATATAAACAGGCAAAGAAAAGTTTTATAAATTATAAAAAGCAAAACCCTGATGCACAGGAACCTGTTTTTATAATCGGCAGTGAAGTTCCGATACCCGGTGGTGCTGAAGAAAATGAAGACAGCGTCAGCGTTACAAAAACAGAAGACTTTGTAAGAACTGTAAAAACATTTGAAGAAGTTTACGCAGAAAACGGTCTTTCTCTTGATGATATAATTGCGGTTGTTATTCAGCCTGGTGTAGAATTTGCAGATGATTCTGTATGCGAATATAATCCTGAAAAGGCTCAGAATATCGTCAATGAACTTAAAAACTATGACGGCTTAGTTTTTGAAGGTCACTCAACTGACTATCAGACAAAAGAATGTTTGCATAATATGGTCAGAGACGGCGTTGGAATTTTAAAAGTCGGACCTGCTCTCACATTTGCATACCGCGAAGCAATATACGCATTGGAACTCATTGAAAAAGAACTTTACAAAACAAAGCCTTATGTAAGACTTTCAAACATAAGAAGCGTTGTTGAAAATATTATGCTTGATAATCCTTCTAACTGGGAAAAGCACTATCACGGCACAAGGACAGATATTTCACTTTCAATGACCTTCAGTTATTCAGACAGATGCAGATATTATATGTCCGACCCACGTGTTGATGAAGCGGTTAGCATTTTGGTTAATAACATCAATAGTGCTAAAGTACCGCTTACACTTGTAAGTCAGTATATGCCCTTACAGTATCAGCATCTTAGAAACGACAAAGACCTGACATTATCTGCCGAATGGCTTATCAAGGATAAAATTAAAGATTTGATAAACGACTACATATATGCAATTCAGTAAAAAAATCCATCCGCTAGACGGATGGATTTTTTCAAAGTTTTCAATACAAGTGATTTGAGAAAATTTGCGAACATAATTTCAATTAAAACATCTTTGTTCTTTCAAAAATTTTAACAAGAATTAATCCTATGATTAAACCGGCTATACCCTGCACTCCATTTGCAGGAATATTTACAACAGATGGTGCAAATCCATACATAAATCCTTCAAATATAAAGTATCCCAAAATCATTTCAATCTCTGCCAAAGTTCCGCCAATAATTCTTGAAGCAGTGTTTCCAAGCTTGTTGTGCATTCCTTTAAAGCAAAAATAAGCAATGATTGCCATAATGCCTTTTATTATAAAGGTTGCAGGAGCATATGTAACATAGCCTGAGAATACATCGGCAAGAGCAGAACCGATAGCAGCAGCAAAAAATCCATATGTAGATGATAAAAGCCAACCTGAAAGTAGTACAACGCAATCACCAAGATTTAAGTAACCTTTTAGCGGTGAGGGTATTTTGATTATCATCGTTGCTACACAGCAAAGTGCAGCAAGCATCGAAGCTGTAACAAATTTTTGAGTGTTTGTTTTCATCTTGAAAGACTCCTTTGAGTAATTTTGTATTTATTATATCATAAAACTAAACATATTACAAGGGCCAATAAAGAATATTAAAAAATTAACGTTCATTAATAAAATAATTCATACCTCGTCTCATTTTCTAATATTATATACTGGTGATATATATGAAAGTCATTAAACAAAACATAATATTGGGAATAATATTTGTATCCGTTTTGGGTACATTACTTCATTTTGCTTATAACATGTCAGATAATAATTTATTTGTTGGTTTATTTACTCCGATTAATGAATCAATTTGGGAACATACAAAATTAATATACTTTCCTATGTTGATATATTCAATATATCTAAATGTGAAGTTGAAAGATAATTACCCTTGTATATTTTCTGCCATACTTTTGAGTGCACTATTTGGTGTATTGCTGATAATAACGTTATTTTATACATATTCAGGGATAATAGGGTATCACATTAGTTATATTGATATTTCTATTTTTTATATCAGCGTTATTGCATCATTCTATTTAGCTTACAAGTTGGCATTATCCTGCAAAACCAAAGATGTTGAAAACCTATTACAAATTTTAAATATACTGATGGTTAGTGTATTTATTATCTTTACATTTAATGCACCCGATATTCCTTTATTTATTAATCCGTAGTTTATAAAAAATATTCATACATTTGATAACTTGTTTTTCGTTATTTAATTATCGTAAAATTTTAATATTTAGGCAAAAAACACAGACGGGGTTTAAGGTTTACCTGTCTGTGTCTTTTGTTATTTATCTTTAGATTTATCTGCATCCTCTCCGCCGGGACCATCCCTGCGTTCAGATTTATCAACAGGGCGGACTATTCCGGTAGAAACCCATTGGTTATCTGTTGCAGATTTTTGTTGGCTTTGTTTTATTCTTTCATTCATAGTATAATCACCTCTTACTATAGCGTGTGCAATTAAATATAAATTATAAATCAAAATGAGTTATTGCATTAGTATTCAGATATAATTCTATCAACATACCGTTGCATTTCCTCTTTTGATGATACTGTATGTGTACCATTAATAATTTCATGTTTTATATTTTCACTGAGATTGATAAACTTTTTCATCGCCTCAGGTCTTTGTGCAAGCGCCATTCCAAAACCTATTGGCATTTCATAATTTTCCATAATCATCACTCCATTCTATATATAGCATAACCATTATAAATATATTTATTTAGTAATATATAATTACAACTGCAGTTCGGGTGTACAATTGGCAAAAACTCTACATATTTGAGTCTTTCTATCAAATATGTATATCTACCTCGCTCCTTACACTCTTCACAAGCCGCATCACCCGATTTCAGGCGGTATTTCTTGTAGCCCTTATTCTCATAGCTATATATAATACCATACAGTAACTAATTTGTCTATTGATACTTTCGATTGAATCATTTATAGAATTTATAATTTTCTCTGTTGCTATTTCTAAAGACCGCGTTCTTTCGGCAACAGTTTCAATATTATCAAGTGGAGTAAAAATTTCTTCTATTGCATTCTCTTTTACTACATATCTGTAAAAACGGACAAAACGGACAAAACGGACAAAACGGACATCTTTAAGCATAAAAAAGCAGCACATTGTGCTGCTTTTTGGTGGAAGAGCCGAATGGTTTAGATTCTATAAGTTATAAATTGGATTGATTTCGTTTTAATAAAATCATTGACATAATAAATTTTCTTTGGTATAGCCCTTATCCATTTGTAATTTTCTTATCGCTGGAATATATACAATGAACAATGATATAATAGCCATAGTCCAACCTATAGGCCAAACTGCATATAAAAATGTAAGGTTGGGATTAAGCGGGAAAATTACATAAACCCAGAAAAATCTAAGCAAAAACATAAACACAAATGTCACAATTGCAGGGTATATGGGTTTTCCCATACCTTTAAGCACGCCACCCATTGTTTCATTTATTCCGGAAAGAAAGTATGTACTTGAAATAATAACCATCTTTTGTCGGGAATACGCTATTATTTCAGGATTGGTCGATATTATTGACGACAGTTGCCCCGAAAAAATTGCCGAAAGTGCACCCAAACTCGCCCCGAAAGAAACAGTAATCATTATTGAGCGTACAACCGTTTGTTTTACTCTTATTATGTTTCCCGCGCCAAGATTTTGTGCCACATAACTCATTGTGGCATATGCAGGAGCACAAGAAATCTGACTTAAAATTACATCAAATTGATTTGCGATTGATATGCCTGTTGCTGCAGCTTCTCCAAAGCTATTAACAACAGAAGTAATCACCACATTTGCAAGCGAATATAACGAAGTTTGAAGCCCTGTTGGTATTCCTATAAACAAAATATTTTTTAGTTCACTGATGTCAATCTTAATCTCCTTAAAATTGATTTCCACAATATCTTTATGTTTCATCAATGCCACAAACACTAATACGCTCACTATTACATTTGATATAATTGTAGCATATGCAACTCCGTCTACGGTCATATCAAGACACACAATGAATAAAAAGGTAAAGACAAGTTTAAGGAATCCCCCAAGCACCAAAAAATACATTGGTTTTTTTGTATCGCCTATCGCTCTTAATATTGAGGCACAATAATTATAAAATAACATCACCGGAACTCCCAAAAAATATATTCTGAAATACAAAACAGCATTTTTAAGAAGTCCATCAGGGCAATTGGTCATTTTTAAAAATATTTCGGCAAATGCCAATCCAACAAACATCAAAAGCAATCCTCCGATAATCGAAGTCAAAATAGATGTCATAACTGCTTTTTCTGCCTGCCTTTTATCCCCCATACCTATCCTTTTTGCAACAATAATATTAGCTCCTGTCGCTACACCAATCAAAAGGCCTGTGCACAAACTTATCAGCATGCCGCAAGCACCCACTGCACCTACTGCGTTATCATCGGCAAAATGTCTGAGAGCTGTCATATCTATAATATTGAATAATGATTGCATAACATTCATTATCATAATAGGTATTGACATGGACAATAGCCCTTTTGTTATCGACCCGGAAAGCATATCTGTATTTTTTCTTTTCGTTTTTTCACCGCAATTTGTTTATTTTTCTATAATTATAACATTAATTTTAAAAATCAGCTATGCTTTTTTATGGTTTAACTTGTGCAAAAGATAGATTTGTTGTATAATCTTGTAAAGAGGTGTATTTATGAATTTTATTGTTAATCATACTAAAAAATCCGGTGTTCCGCACAAACACAAAAATCATGAGATAATTATCTGTACAAAAGGTAACGGAATCTTATATTGCGAAAAACATAAAAAAGATATATCCGCCGGTGACATTATCATCATTCCTCCGGCTACTACTCACAGTATCACCGCAAACCCTGACATAGAAAGAATATATATAAACGGAGAGTTTAACCAATTTTTTAACATCGAGTCAGTGAACATTATTCCTGATAATGAAAAAAAAGAGGGAATATCGCTTGCACAAATGATATACGACAACAGATATGCCAATTTTGAATATCTTTGTGCTTTGGCTAATGCATTTTTTCATTTTGTTTTAAGCAACATAAAAATTGATAATAAAATCTATACTTCTGTAAAAGAGATATCAGACAAAATCTCTAATGAATTCAGTAATTACGATTTCTCTCTTTCTCAAGTTTTAAACGAAAGTGGATATTCTGAAGATTATATCAGGGAACAATTTAAATGTATTACCGGCAAAACACCTACCGAGTTTTTAACGATGGTCAGGATTACACATGCTTGTTATCTTATAAGTACCTATAGACACTCGGTTTCCCTGGCAACTATCTCGGAACAATGCGGTTATACTGATTATGTATGTTTCTCGAAAAAATTCAAAAAAGTTACAGGTGTATCTCCCCGAAAGTATACCGAAATAAGCATTACGGGCAACCCTTTAAAATTTTAAAATAAAAAAGCAAGCACATCTCGCTTGCTTTTGGTGGCTTTCACGTTCATAATAGATACATATAACTTTTATTGTTTATTGGTGATAAAATCAGTGACATTTTTACAAACAAACTCGCTTTTGTGAGTTTGCACCTTAACCTATTCCTTATTCACTATTACCTATTACTTCAAAATCGACAAGGGCAATTTTCAGTGAGAAAGATGCTACACATCTTCCCTGCTTGTCCACCCAAATGATTCGCATTTCGGTAGCGTACTACACACCAAACATCGGAAAAACAGTTCACCGTACTGTTTTTCCGATGTTTTCCATCTCAGGGTTCGAGTCCCCGAAAACCTCACCAATGCAAAAAAGACGCCTGATTGGCGTCTTTTCGCATTGGCTCCCCGATATTATATCATCAAATTCATAGAATTTCAATTATTAATTATTCATTAGCTATGCGATTTCATCATTCATTATTCATTAAAAAATCCTGTCGTATTTAATGAATGATGAATATTGAATAATGAAAAATGAATATTACAAAACAAAAATCCTATCTTTCGACAGGATTTTTGTTTTGGAAGAGCCGAATGGTTTAGATGCATATAACAATAAGCTTTGCGTAAGCAACGCTACCTTTTCTCTTCTCTATTCTCTTTTATCTCTTATCTGGAAACGACAATTTTTTAGTGAAAAGTGAAGAGAGAAAAGTGAAAAGATAATAGTACAAAAAGAAACGACAACTTTCTTGTCGAAAATTGTCGTTTCTTTTTGGAAGAGCCGAATGATTTGGATGCCCTTATGAAATAAGTTCAAATGTTATATATGGTATAACTCTTTTAAAACATGCGTATTTATAAAAATGCATCTTTACGAACAAACAGAAAATGGAGCAGATTTTATTTCAACCTCGCTTCATATGAGTCCATAATAACTTTTTTATTAATATCTATATCGTAACAACTACTGCTTCTATCCCAAGTTGCAGTAAACTCAATATCAAAAATCATTTGATCCCCTACGGAACCATATTCATCAACAGGCCAATACGATCCTTTTGCTTTCACTTCGTATCCATTATCTGTTTCATATGTGTTGTCTGTAGCAATTTCGAACCATTTAACAGAATTACAGTTTGAAAAATCACAGCAAATATTAACAAGTTCCTGCCGAACATCTAATGTTGATTTACAAGCAACCAATGAAATACAACATATAATTATCATTAATAATAAACATAAAGCCTTTTTCACAAGTAAAACTCCTTTTTAAATTTAATTTAAAATTCCAAATTCGAATTTTATTATATTATAATTCTATTTTAGAATTATGTCAATACTTTTTAGGAATATAATAAAGAAAATATTCTAAAAAGGAATTATAGTTTTATGAAAATGCGGAAGCAAACATATGGCAACAAGAATTTGGTTGGTAAAAATATAGAACGGTTAAGGAAAGAAAAGGGAATAAAACAAAAAGACTTTATTGCACAAATTCAAGTAATGGGTTGCGACATGAATCCCACCAGTTATTCAAAACTTGAAGGTCAAATACGAAGTGCAACAGATAAAGAACTTTATGTAATAGCAAAAATTCTTGATGTCGCTATTGAAGATTTATTTAACGATTAAAATATAACTAAAAAAGCACTTTCAAATAGCAAGTGCTTTTTTAAAATTTCGTGTGCAAAATGGATACACTAGTTTAACCTCTCACTATATCGGCTTTATAACCCATCGCGTCACTTAATTAATCTTTTTATCATAATTTGCTTTTAACCTTGTTTGAGTCTTTCAAAACACAACCTTGTCTTTTCCTTCATAGGCAAATATACTGCACTAAAATTTTCCAGTCGGTAATATAAGCTTTCAATAACACTTAACATAACAACTTCTTCCGCATATTCGTCATTCAACGAAAGAAGGTGTTCAATAAATTCGAAAATCTTTTTAAGTGATTCACTCTCCTGTTCTTCAACTAATTCTATTATGTGAGGCACTAACACATCGCCAAATATTATGTGAGCACCTGTTTCATCGCCTTCCTGCCATTCAACTTCTTTTTCGTAAGTCGCAGCTACCTCCGGAACCCATTGGATAAGCATGCTATTTAGTTCTCTGCTTGTCATATTACTTCCCTCCCAACGCAAGACTTATATTCTCAATTAGTTCTTCAGCAATTTCCTTTTCTGTATTACTCAAATCTTGCTTATTTAAAATATTTTCTAAATTTTTTATTCTCTCTTTGCCCTTTTGAATATGCGATTTCCCACCGACAAGTTCTCCGGTTTTAAGTTCATGCCTTATAGCATCCGCAAGGCCACCATCACCTATAGTTGCGCCATCACGATATATCTCATTTATCGCATTCCTTAATTTTGGATTTTGCACTTTGCTTAATAATTTACTTCGGGTTGATAATTTTATTGCATCGTTTACTTCATCAGCAATTTTTGAAACCTTTGCCTTATCCGCTATTCTAAGCGCCTTGCCTGCATCACCAACTTCACCAATAAGTGGAACTATTCCCAACAAATCAAAGCCTGCAGAAATCAGGTCTCCCCTGAGCAAGTCAACAGGTATT
>JAZRNN010000076.1:0-78501 GCA_045648175.1 Clostridia bacterium | reverse complement strand
ATCCCAAATGCTGAAAACGCAAAATTTGTTCCATCAATCTCCTGCCCTTATATATTAGATGGTAACTTATATGGTATTGATGTTAATGCAGAATTGCAACAAACAATTGACTGTGATGCCATTATGAAATCAGTTGCTCACAGAGGACTTGAAGGTGCTGCACCCGAAAATACATTGACAGCTATTAGACTGGCTAAAAGAGAAGGGTTTAACTATGTTGAGTTTGATGTTCAATTTACATCAGACGGCATTCCTGTTCTTTGTCACGATGCAACTATAGACCGTACCTCTAATGGCACGGGAGCGGTTGCAGATATGACTTTTGAAGAATTGAGAACTTACGATTTTGGAAGTTGGAAAAATGCAGCATATGCAGGCGAAAAAATTCCAAGTTTTGAGGAAGCTCTGCTTTTATGCAGAAACCTCAACATAAAACCATACATCGAAATAAAGTTTTCTAACCCTACAACAGAACAAATTCGACAGCTTATTAGTATGGTAAAACTTCACGGGTTGAGTGGAAAAGAAACATGGGTATGCTTTAGCAAATCTTCTTTAGAGATGGTGCGAGACATCGACCCAAGAGCAAGAATTGGGTTCACTTTCCAAGGCGATAACACAACGGGTAAACATTTAACTGATGACGATATAGCACAAGCTAAAACGTTGAAGACGGATATGAATGAAGTGTTCATTAGTTTATATCAGTACTCGATGGTAGCAGAAGATGTTCAAAAGTGTATAGAGAACGATATGCCACTTGAATTATGGACAGTTTGGAATAAAGACCAGGTTGTAAATCTTAATAAAGTATATCCTTATGTTTCGGGTATGACAGTGGAGGCAGCGCCGAATATAGTACCGGGAAAAGTGTTGTACGATTATTACAAATAGAAAAAGTTTTTTGAACAAACTGGCATGAGATAACCGAGACGGAGTATGAGAATATTCTTGCCGAAGAAAAGGCGAGAATGAAGTTATAGTTTGACAGAGAGGATAATAACTTAAAATAGGGATAGTTTTACTATCCCTATTTTTTACAGTTTTAAAAATATATTTTTATAAATCATTATAAAAAATAATCATATATAAAAATATATTCAATTTGAAATATCATATACGCCGTTTGACTAAATTTTTGACTAACATTTTGACTAAATTTTGACTGACTGACTAACAATTTGACTGACTTTTTATGGTTCATTACTGTCTATTGCTGCATAGTTTAAATCCCAGTAACATCAAGGGTTTCAGCCGTTTTTCGTTGATACAATGGGCTTTAGCGAATTACCCCATTTTACGACTCTTAATCAGGGTGTCCAGGGTTCGAGTCCCTGAAGGTGTACCAAACCGATGAAATCAAGTGATTTCATCGGTTTTTTCCTTTAGTGCCTATAGAAAAAAAGCAACAAGTTCAAAAACTTGTTGCTTTTTTTATACCCATTGTGCACTGCCTGACATAAGTGTAACACTCTCGGTTGTTACGCTAAGCAGACCTCTTTCAACATTAAGAGGTTTAACTGTGCCGTCTGCAAATTCTATGCGGCATTCGCAAGGCTTTACCGATGTAAGAAACGGAACGTGATTTGCCAAAACGGCAAGGTCGCCCTCACTGCCGCGAAGAGAAACCTTTACAATGTCGCCCTCATACAAATTTCCGTCAGGGGTTGATATAACAAACTTAAATGTTTTCATTATACCACCTTTTTCGCCTTTTCAACCGCCTCGTCTATTGTACCTACAAACAGGAACGCTGACTCGGGCAGGTCATCATGCTTACCTTCAATAATTTCCTTAAAGCCACGGATTGTTTCAGAAAGCGGAACATATGTTCCGGGAATACCAATAAACTTTTCTGATACAGTAAAGGGCTGTGATAAGAATCTCTGGATTTTTCTTGCCCTTGAAACAAGTAGCTTATCCTCGTCTGAAAGCTCATCCATTCCCATAATTGCGATAATATCCATAAGCTCCTGATATCTCTGGAGAATTCTCTGCACTTCACGGGCAACTGTATAATGCTCCTCACCCAGTATATCTGCCGAAAGAATACGGCTTGTTGACTCAAGGGGGTCAACAGCAGGGTAGATACCTTGTGACGCAATGCTTCTTGAAAGAACAGTTGTTGCATCAAGGTGAGCAAATGTTGTTGCCGGTGCCGGGTCTGTAAGGTCATCCGCAGGCACATATACCGCCTGAATTGATGTAATAGAACCTTTCTTTGTTGATGTAATTCTCTCCTGAAGCATACCCATCTCGTTTGCAAGTGTAGGCTGATATCCAACGGCTGACGGCATTCTGCCAAGAAGTGCCGAAACCTCAGAGCCTGCCTGGGTAAATCTGAATATGTTGTCTATAAAGAGGAGAACATCCTGACCTTCTTCTTCACGGAAATATTCCGCCATTGTAAGACCTGAAAGTCCAACTCGCATTCTTGCGCCGGGAGGTTCGTTCATCTGTCCGTAAACAAGTGTGGTGTTTGCAAGAACTCCCGACTCTTTCATTTCGTTATAAAGGTCGTTGCCTTCGCGTGTACGTTCACCAACACCGGTAAATACCGAAAGTCCGCCGTGTTCTTTTGCGATGTTGTTAATAAGCTCCATAATAAGAACCGTCTTACCAACACCAGCACCACCGAAAAGACCAATCTTTCCGCCCTTTGAATAGGGGCAGATAAGGTCAATTACCTTTATCCCCGTCTCTAAGATTTCTGTTGATGTTGAAAGCTCTGAATACTCAGGTGCAGGACGGTGAATGTCCCATTTTTCGACATCTTCCGGGGCAGGCTGATTGTCAACAGGGTTACCCAAGACATTAAAAATTCTGCCAAGTGTTTTTCTACCCACAGGTACGCTGATTGCCTTGCCTGTATCTGTAACAGAAGTTCCTCGGGTAAGTCCGTCTGTTGATGCCATAGCTATACATCTAACCGTATTGTCGCCTATGTGCTGTGCAACCTCAACGGTCAAAGTTTTTTCACCTATTTCCATTGTAAGTGCGTTGTATATTGAAGGCATATTGCCGTCGTCAAACTGAACGTCAACAACAGGACCCATAACCTGCACTACAATGCCTTTTGCTAAATCTGACATGATACTCCCTCCTTATGCGCCGCTTCCGGCTACAATTTCTGTGATTTCCTGTGTGATTGCACCCTGTCTTGCACGGTTATATTGAAGTGTCAAATCTTCAATCATCTCACTTGCATTCTTGCCCGCATTATCCATTGCAAAACGTCTTGCAATAACCTCGCAGGCAAAGCCTTCTCTTGCAGCTGCAACTATATTACCTGCAACATATTCTTCAATAACCGCTTCAAGAATGGTTTTTTCATCAGGCTCATAGATAATATCTGCTTTCGATTTTTTCTCTGTCTTTTCAAGAGGTAACACCCAATTAATTTCAGGAGTTTGTGTCATCATTGAAACATACTTTGTTGAAACAATTCCCACCTTCTCATACATACCACCTTTGAACTCCTCGCAAATAGTTTTTGCAAGTTCAATGGCGTCGCTGTATGAAAAGCCTTCGGTTTTGACAATATCCTGCCCATATCTTTCACAAGAACGTTTTCCGATTGCTATAATTTTTTCTGCATTTTCTGTCTCGGCAAGCTTAAAGATGTTGGAATTGTAACCGCCCGCAAGACCTCTGTCTCCGGCAACTACAATAAGGCAAACCTTGCCTGTCTCACCTGCACGCATATATTCGCTCTTTTCGCAGGACTTTGCCGACGACAGCATTGCAATGGTATCGTCAATAGCCGCAGAATACTGTCGGCTTTTTGTCATTGCAATTGTTGCGCTGCGTATTTTTGCAGATGCTACAAGCCCCATCGCCTTTGTAAGATGCAATGTTGAATCCACACTTTTGATGCGGGTTTTCAAGCTTTTAATATCTACGCCCATACCTTTACTCCTTCATTTGCTCAAGTGCCTCTTTCAGCAAAGCAATATCCTCATCGTCGCAGAAATTATTTTCAAACCTCTCAAGAAGATTTGCATACTCTGTCTCAAGCAGTTCAGAAAGTCTTTTTTCGTAGTCTGCTACTTTATTTACTGCAATGTCATTAAGATAACCGTTAATAACTGCATAAACTATTGCAACCTGACAGCCTACACGTACGGGTGAATTCTTCTTCTGCTTCAGAACTTCAACTATTCTCTCACCCAATGCAAGACGGTTCTTTGTATCTTGGTCAAGATCACTACCAAACTGAGCAAAAGACTGAAGCTCTCTGTACTGAGCATAAAGAAGCTTAAGCTCGCCGGAAACCTTTTTCATTGCCTTAAGCTGTGCAGAACCACCAACACGGCTTACCGAGATGCCGGGGTTAATAGCCGGCATAATGCCTGAGTGGAAAAGTTCTGTTTCAAGGAATATCTGTCCATCTGTTATTGAAATAACATTAGTCGGTATATATGCCGAAACATCGCCCGCCTGAGTTTCAATAATTGGAAGAGCGGTAATCGAACCGCCACCATATTCAGGGGCAACGCAAGCTGCTCGCTCAAGCAATCTTGAATGGAGATAGAATACATCTCCGGGATAAGCCTCACGTCCGGGGGGACGTCGAATAAGCAGCGACAGTGCACGATACGCAATTGCGTGTTTTGACAAATCATCATAGATGATAAGAACGTCCTTGCCCTGCTCCATAAAGTACTCTGCCATTGCACAGCCTGAATATGGTGCAACATACTGAAGCGGTGCAGTCTCTGATGCAGATGCAGAAACTATAATTGTATATTCCATTGCACCTGCGTTTGTAAGCTCATTTGCGAGCTGTACAACAGATGTGTTCTTCTGTCCGATTGCAACATAAATACAAATAACATCACTATTTTTCT
Organism: Clostridia bacterium; assembly: GCA_045648175.1. GTDB lineage: Bacteria > Bacillota > Clostridia > Monoglobales > Monoglobaceae > SIG440. The sequence goes on along the minus strand of JAZRNN010000076.1, from coordinate 73,651 downwards.
GGTTGATAATTGTATCAATGGCAATCTCTGTTTTACCTGTCTGTCTGTCGCCTATGATAAGTTCTCTCTGTCCGCGTCCGATAGGAATCATACTGTCAATAGCCTTGATTCCTGTCTGCATAGGAACAGATACACTTTTTCTTTCAATAATTCCGGGAGCCTCAGACTCAATAGGTCTTGTTTGTGTTGTTGTAATGGGGCCCTTACCGTCAATAGGCTGTCCAAGAGCATCCACAACTCTGCCAAGAAGAGCATCGCCAACTGGAACAGATACTACCTTGCCTGTACGGCGTACCTTTGTACCCTCGTGAATGTCGTTTGTATCAGACAAAAGGGCAACGGCAACAGTTTCGCTCTCAAGGTTCTGTGCCATACCAAAACTTCCGTCCTCAAATTCAAGAAGCTCACTTGACATACATGCTCTCAAACCGTAAACTCGTGCAATTCCGTCACCTACAAGAATTACAGTACCAGTCTCCTGCATTTCTATCTTTGATTCATAGTTTTCAATTTGCTGTTTAATTATCTGACTGATTTCATCAGGTCTTGTACTCATCTGCTTATCACTTCCTTTACATCTTTAAGATGTTTTTGAATGCTTGAATCCATAACTTTGCCATCCATTTCAACAATTAAACCGCCCAATATTGACCGGTCAACTATATATTCAATTATTACCGTATGTCCGCTTATCTTTTCAAGCTTTTTCTTTAGTGAATTTTTTTCACTTTCGCTGAGTTCAACCGCACTTGTAACTCTTGCATCCGAAACGCTGTTGACTTCATTGAGCAATGCTTTATACTGTGCCACGCAGTCGTGAAACTGTGCAATATATCTTTTTTCGCAAAGAAGCTTCAAAAAAGACAGCACATCTCCCGGCAGTGCAGAAGAAAAAGCAACATCAAGTGCCCCCAGCCTTTCGTTAAGAGAAATACCGGGAGATTTAAGAAACTCCATATACATTGGGTTTTCCGCAAAGGCATCTGCAACTAAATCCAACGCCTTATCATACTCTTCCCCCAAGTCTTTCTCCATTGCAAGCATAAACAATGCCTGTGCATATTCACTGCTTATTCCAATCATTCTTCATCACCTATTTTCTCAATAAATGAATCAATCAATCCACGGTGATCCTCAGGATTAATTTCACGCTCTAACAGTTTGTTGGCAAGAGCTGTCGAAACCTCAACAATTTCTCTCTTTATGCCTTCCTCTGCCTTTTTCATTTCAAGCTGAGCCTGAGTTTCTGCCTGACGGATTATGCCGTCGGCCTGTTCCTTTGCCTTTGTTACAATTGCATCACCCTGACGCTTGGCGTTATCCTGGGCTTTTTCAATCATTTTATCGGTTTCTGCCTTAACAGTTCCGATTTTTTCGTCCCAGAAAAGTCTGTCCTTTTCGGCAGCACGCTTTGCAACATCAGCAGCATCGTAGCGTTCATCGATCTCCGCCTGTCTTTTTTCAATCATATTGTTTACAGGCTTAAAAAGAAACTTTTTGAACAAGAGAAAAAGAATAAGGAGATTTAACAGCGAAATCACTATCTGCCACAAATTGACAGAAATAACTTCTAATGTTTGCATAATATATTCCTCTCCGTATTAACCAATTGCGTTCATAAGTATGTTAACGAACATTCCTGGAGTAACAAACAAAAGCAAAATTGCAATAACAAGCGCATAAAGACCTGTTGTTTCTGCAATAGCACAACCCATAAGCATAGTTGTTGTTACGTCACCTTTACACTCCGGCTGTCTTCCGATTGCTTCACAAGCCTTTGCAACAGCGTTACCTTCACCGATACCGGGGCCGATACCTGCTATCATAGCAGTGCCTGCGCCGAGTGCACAACATCCCAAAATAATACTGATTGCGATTTCCATAAAAAATACCTCCACTTAATTTTTGCACCTGAGTGCTTTTTTTGCCTTTCTTTCTTGATAAAGGTCGAGAGGAAATCCCCCCGAAATATACAGCATTGTAAGCATTGCAAAAATATATGCCTGCAAACATCCGCTGAATATGTCAAAGTAAATTGATAAGATTGCAGGCAATCCAACCTGCAGAAACGGGAACTCTCCCAAAAATCCCGGCAATGCGCCAAATATTATATTAGACAAGCCTTGCAAACCTGCCGCAAGAAGCACAGATATAACCGAGCCTGACAACACGTTTCCGTAGTGACGAAATGCCATTGAAACCGGTGTTGCAATTTCGCTGATTACATTAAGCGGTGCCATCAACACGGGATTAGCAAAACTTTTTATATATTCCAGTGGTCCGCACTTCATTTTGTAATATGTTATAAGAATGAACACAAGAATTGCCCATCCTGCCACTACATTGATATCAGAAGTCGGCGCATACAGTCCAAAAAGAGTAATCAAGCTTGAAAATGCCGAAAGTCCCAGAATTGCCGCAATAAACGGTGCAAATGAATGAAAATATTCACCCATATTTCCGTCAACAAGTGCACACGACTTTTCTACTATTAACTCCGCAAAATGGTGTCTTTTCAGCCATACTCCATTAGTTATACCGTGTGTAAGATACAAACACAGAAACAGTATTGAAACAATAACCGCAGCAGAATGAATCTGCGATTCTGTTACAGGCAAATTCTGAATTGGCATCGGAATTGTAAAATAAATCCTCGCCCCCGATATGCTTATGCCGCTTGATGGGGGTGTTGTCAGAATTTTAAGAGTGATGCACAAAAGCACCGGCAGAATCATCATTATAATGTAGAGTATATCAACCATTTTAAAACGGCGTGTCATACGATTCATTTTTCTGTCACTTCCTTCTTCTCCTTTTCTTTTACGAGAGGACGGAAAGCAACCGCTACTCTCGGAAAAAATACCGGCAAAACAACCGCTATAGTATTAAACCAAGGCAGTACAACGCCTATCGCTACTGCTGCAAACACAGCAACATTTCTTATTCCCTGAGATGCTCTCATAAGTCTGGCAGCATCAGCCTGTTCCATATCAACCGCTTTCTGCACCGATATCCCCATAAAGTAGAAATTAAGAGTTGAAACAGCCAGCGAAAGCAGATTACCCAAAAGAACAGTATAACCCCATTTTCCGATAAGGAGAAATACTGACTGCATAAGCACACTTAAGATTGCCGAAAAGTACGCAATATATTTTGTTTCTTTCTTTACAATACTGTTTGCCTTTGTCATAATCTTCCCCTTTCTGAAAATATTTTTTATACAAGGTAAAACATAATTTTTCCATATCATAACATACTATCCACATTATACCATATATTGTGTTTATTGTATCATACTGCCACTATTATGTCAATCATTTTTTAATATTTATCTTGCCATAATCTTGTATTTTTTATTCCTTTATGGTATACTTAAAATGTATAATTATGTACGAAAGGATTGGTCTGGTTGAAAGGTGTAAAAATTCTTCACACAGGAGATTTTCATATAGGCTCCTCACGGTCTGGCATCAGTTCAGGGCGGGCAGAGCTTAAAAACACTTTTATTAAGGTTATTAACATTTGCAAAGCAGAAAAAATTGATTTTTTGCTGATTTCAGGTGACCTTTTTGACACACCCTTTCCCGACAGCGAAACAACTGACGAAATTATCGAGGCTATGTCACAAATCCCCGACACGGTTATAGCCATCTCTCCGGGCAACCACGATTATGTTTGCCCCGGTTCGGTATGGCTTAAAAAACAATTTCCCGATAATGTCATTATCTTTACCTCTTTTATGGAGTATTATGACTTTGAAGAAATGAATGTAAGACTTTTCGGTGCAGCTTTCACCGACAGATTTGAAAGAATTCCGCAACTTGCATCGAAACTCTCTCTCAGCAAAGATATGATTAATCTTTGCGTTCTTCACGGACAAACCGTTACCGCACTTGGTGAAAGTGAATATAATCCTATTCCCGTCAACACAATTGAAGAAAGTGGTTTTGATTATCTTGCACTTGGTCACGTTCACAAGCGAAGCGACATACAAAAAGCAGGTACAACCTTTTATTCCTACTGCGGATGTCCTGACGGCAGAGGCTTTGACGAAAACGGAAGTCGCGGCGTATATATGGGATGCATAGAAAAAGGCAAATGCAATCTTGAATATGTCGAGCTTTCATCCCGAAAATACATTATTGATACCCTTGATATATCCGGTTGTGCAAGCACCAATCAGATTTCTGCAAAAATTCTTTCACATATAAAAGAAAAATATCCTGACGGCTATAAAAATAATCTTTACAGAATTTCTCTGTGCGGAACTGTAAGCACAGATTTTACCCCAGATATTTCTCGCATTGAGGACTCCTTAAAGAGCGAAGTCGCATACATCCGTGTATATGATAATACCGAATCAAACCTTGATAATATATCCAACATAGCATCTGAAAGCTCGTTTCGCGGCATCTTTGTGCAAAAGCTACTTGAAATGCAAAACAGCGCAGATGATGCTGACAAAGCTCTTTACAGCAAAGCCTTACGACTTGGCCTGAAGGCATTTGAAAGAGAGGTGACTTTGGGTGATAATTAAGAAATTTGACATTGAAGGCTTTGGTAAATTTTCGGGTCGCACCATCGACTTCAAACCTGGTTTTAACCTGATTTTCGGCAAAAACGAGGACGGAAAATCAACCCTGATGTCATTTATCAAGCTGATGTTTTACGGTGGCGGTGGTGCAAAAGGCTCGGATATTTCAAAAAATCCGCGCAGAAAATATGCGCCATGGAACGGCTCGGCAATGTCAGGTGCCATTGAATTTGAATCAAGCGGCACAGAAATCAGACTTCACAAAGAATTTAAAAAAACTGCAGCTACCGACAAAACCACAGTTTACAACATAGGCACAGGCGAAAAGCTGTCTTATCCCGCATCAAGTGAAATGGGGCGTATCTTCTTTGATATGGAGCAGGGCGAGTTTGAACGCAGTGTGTTTATCGACAGCTTTGGGGGTTTTTCAACCGATGCCTCGGGAGACAGTCTTGCCATGCGAATCTCAAATCTTTCGGTGTCAGGTGACGAAAATATTTCCCAAAGCACCATAAGGGCACGAATTGATTCCGCACAGGAAGAGCTTGTTTCCAAAAGCGGTAAAAAAGGCTTGCTTGTTAATGCGCAATCCCAGCTTGAACAACTAAAAAATTCTCTTGAACAGTTGATTGCCCAAACTGAAAATCAGCATACACTAATGACCGATATAAATAACATAAAGAATGAAATCACAGAGCTTGAGACGACAATTGAGATGGCGGATAATCTAAGCAAGGTTAGCTCTTCCAAAAAGGCTTTTGGCGGATATACCACCCTTCTTGAAAAGCTGAGTGACAGAGAATCGGCTCTTGAAAAATTGAAAGAATATAAGCTTTCTCTTGATTTATTAAAAGATTTATTACAAAAGGGCAAAGAATTAAAGGCAAAAATGTCCGCTGAATATGCCCAATCAGCGACTACCGTTTCCGCTGTAATTTCCGACAACGAATATGGTCGGCTTTGGGATATTCAAAAAAGACTTGAAATGCTTGATACGGATGAACAGCATATAAAAAGCTCGGTCACCCGTGCCAAAGAGACTCTTGACACACGCATTCTATCCGAAAAGAAAAAATGTAAAACTATTGCACTTTCGGTTGGCACTATCTCCATTATTGCAGGTCTTACAACAATTATTACTATGCCTTCATTATTCTATATCGGCATAGCTGTGGTACTTATCGGCAGTTTTATTTCATTTTTAATGTTCAATACTTTCGCAAAGAATGTTTCAGCCAGAATTTCTGTTCAGCTTGCACGTCAGGAGCTTGAAAACAGCCTTCGTATGCTGTCCTTCTATTACGAAGGAATTTCAGGCAAAACTCTTGACGAACTTCTTGCAGAGCTTGGCGAAAGACGTACAGAATATGAAACCGACATTTCAAACAAACTCAAATACTACGAATGTAACACTCTTGATGAATTAGGCGAAAAAACCGTAGGTGCTCAAAACAGCCGTTTTGCCAGTGCTACCGCAGAAATCAACCTGCAGAAAAACAAATTTACAGAGCTTATTTCACAGGCCTGCTTAGTCAACGCCTTTGAGGATGCCAATGCTGTGTTTAACGAAATCTCGGATACTGTTTCGGCAATTGACGCACTTGACCGTGAAATCTCCATTCTTGGTGATGCTCTGGGTGATACCAAAACAGACATCGAATCGGTACAAAATAAAATCACCGAACTTGATGCCTTAATAAAAAATACTCCCGTTAACGATAATGTACAAACAGATATTACCGATGCTAAATCAAAGCTTGCACAAAAGCGTAACACTCTTGGAGAGCTGCAAAGTCAGATATCTATTCCCGAAATCAGCGAGCATGAGTTGAATGTGCAAATTGAAGAATGTACAGAAACTGTAAATGCATATTCTGAAAGATATAAAATTCTTAATATAGTTTCAGCCGCAATGGATGCCGCATCAACCGAAATGAACAAAGGTCTTGGCTCGCACCTGAGCCAAAAAACAGGTGAATATCTTAAAATGATGTCAGGCGGCAAATACAGCGATGTATTAGTATCACGGGATTTGAGTGTAGAGGCAAGAACCTCACTACAAGAGGGCTTTCATCAATGGAAATATCTTAGTGCAGGTGCGATTGACCGAGTATACCTTGCCCTGCGCCTTGCTGCAACCGACATTATTGCTCAAAAGCATAATCCCGTACCATTGTTTCTTGACGACATACTTACCCAGTATGATGACGAAAACTGCCGCAATACTATGGAATTTTTAAAAGAATATCTTGAAAATTCCGGCTCAGTTTCGCAAATCTTTTTCTTTACCTGTCACAATCACATTGCAGATATAGCAAAAGAAATTATACCCGATTTAAATGAGATTATTTTGTGAGAAAGAAGGATATACTTATGACAATTACCTATGAATTTGACGGCTCACTTTACGTAAATGTGACAAACAGATGCAGCAATGACTGCACCTTTTGTCTGCGAAACAATCACGATGATGTAAACGGCAAGGATAATCTCTGGCTTGACCGCGAGCCGACAGTTGAAGAAATTAAAGCAGATTTTCAAAAACGCGATATGACAAAATACAGTTCAATTGTATTCTGTGGCTACGGCGAACCGCTGATGCGTTTTGATGATTGTATGGAAGTTGCAAGATGGCTTAAAAAAACCTATCCCCTCCTTCCCATTCGCATCAACACCAACGGTCAGGCAAATATGATAGAAAAACGTGATGTTACCCCTGAATTTGAAGGTATTATCGACTCTGTTTCAATCAGCCTTAATGCCGCAACCGCAAAACGATATGACGAAATCTGCAAAAGTTACTTTGGAGAGGCGGCATTTGACGGTCTGCAGGAATTTGCACGACTTGCAAAGCGTTATGTCCCCAAGGTTACTTTATCTATTGTTGACCACGATATAACAGCCGAAGAAATCGAAATCTGTCGCAGCATTGCAGAAAGATGCGGTGTTGATTTCAGGGTTCGTGCATATATTGAATAATTGACTGTTTTATAGCATAAGGAGGTGACCATACTGTGAGCGATATTTCATTTACAACAAAGCCTGTAACAATTGAGGCAAAGTCAACTATTGATGCGTATTTCAAAAAAGAACGCTTTTTAAACTCGGAATTTACCTTTACCAACTTGTTTATGTGGCAAAAGTCTTATAACATACGTTATGCAGAAATAGACGGCACCTTGTGCATATTTTCTCAACATGGAAGTGAGCCTGAATGTGTTAATTTGATGATTATGCAAAATAAAGTGTCCGCAGTTGTTTCTAAACTTTTAAAATACTTTGAAGAAATCGGTCAGCAACCCTTTATCCGCATTTTCGGGAGAGAACAGAAAAATCTTATTAAGGATGCATTCCCCGATATGTTTATGTTTGAAAAGGACATAGACTCATTTGACTATGTATACAGAGTTGAAGACTTAATAAATCTTCCGGGCGGAAAGTACCATGCAAAACGTAACCATATCAACAAATTTAAGTCGTTGTATAACTACCAATATCATACAATGACACCCAATTTTCGTGAGGATTGCCGCGAAATGTTTGCTCGCTGGTGCGACAGCAAGCGCGATAGTATAACAAACATTGACGAACAATTGCAGGCTGTTAACCGCCTTCTTGACAACTGGGAAAATCTTGATATTGCAGGCGGTTGTCTGACTGTAGATGGTAAAATGGTAGCATTTTCATTTGGCGAGGTTCTTTGCTATCCCGAATCAATCGTGGTAATCCATCTTGAGCATGCCGATACTGATTATCAGGGAAGCTTTCCTATGGTAAATCAACAGTTTCTCGAGCATCAATGGTCAGATTTTAAATTAGTTAACCGTGAAGAGGATATGGGTCTTGAAGGTCTTAGAAAGGCAAAAAAATCATATTATCCTATATTAATGACCGAAAAATATATAGCAACATTGAAATAATCAAGCAAAATTAAATATCATAATCCGGACAACTTGTGAATACAGTATAATGAACACTATATTCACAAGGATGTGACAAAATGCATTTTGATACAACTTCCATTCTGGCATATTCTGTAGGGCTTTTGCTGTTGGTAATTTTTTGCAGAATATTTATAAGGCCAATCAAATGGGTACTTAAACTGCTCATTAACGGAATTTTAGGTGGTCTTATTCTTGCGGCTGTCAACTTTGTAGGAGGATTTGCAGGTCTTACAATAATTATCAATCCTCTGTCAGCGCTACTTTCAGGACTTCTTGGCGTTCCGGGAATTATATTGGTAGTTATTCTTCAGTACATATATTAAAAATGGGATGCTGATATAGTCCGGATCGCAAAAAGATATCCAAATTGATAGTATACAACCAGCTACTTATCGCAAAAACTTTTATAGATGTAAAAAATCGCATATTAAATGCGATTTTTCTATTTTTATTATCTTTTTGCTACGCACAAACCTCACCTCTCGGTGTACCCATATACACCTTCAGGTATCCCAAAGCCAAGACTTTGGCTCGGTTTGTTTGTTCCGAATCAATTTTACCTATCCCCTAATGGAAGGACTGTTTAAAAGCAACGCTATTAAACAGTCCCTTAATTTTTATTTCATACCTTTTTCAAGTTGATTTATTGAATTTTCCAGTTCGGTCATTGAGTCGCCAAAGGCTTTCCAGTCACCATCGGCATTTGCCTTCTTGGCACGCTTGAACTCTTCCACAACTTTTTTTGCAATACTGTCATAATCAGCAGACTCCGGCTGTTCTTCCTGCACAGACTCTCCCTGACTTACTAAAGGTAATTCATCCTTTTCAGGAGCCTTTTCGCCAAAAAGGGCATATAAAGCTTCTTCAAGGCTGCTCTTCATAACAATTTTTTCGTCATAAGCAACCACAACCTGCTTAAGCTCAGGAAGAGTTGACTGATTGCTTGATGCGATATAGATTGGTTCGACGTATAAAATTGAATCCTCTATAGGCACAACAATCATATTCCCGCGGATAACCTTTGAACCGCCCTGACTCCACAGATTAAGTTCCTTTGAGATGTTCATATCTGAATTGATGCGGTTTTCAATCTGCAAAGGTCCATACACATTCATATCCTTGGGGAATTTATAAACCTGCAGTCTTCCGTAACTGTCCCACTCATTGCATACTGCAAGCCAAGCTACCATATTATCCTTATTGGTAAGAGTGTATGGTACGGTTAAGAGAAGTTCTTCATTCTTTCGGCCTTCAAGACGCATCATATTATAATATGCAGCAATCTCTTTGGGCTCGGTAGCGTTTCCGTATCTTTCTTTTGCAACCACCCATGTGTCATTTTTATTATAGAACGTGGTAGGGTTTGACAGATGATACTTGCCATAAACATCAGATTGCACCTTAAACATATATTCAGGATATTTTATATGTTCCTTTATTCCATAGGGAATTTCTTTGTCAGAAAACAACTGCGGATAAATCGCCCGGTAATTTCTTACTACGGGGTCATCCTCATCTGCAACATAAAATGTCACATCACCATCATATGCATCAACCACCGCTTTAACGGAATTGCGTATATAGTTAAATTCTCCGCCATAGTTCTGAGAATATGGATAATACTTAGTTGTGGTATACGCATCAATCACCCATTTTAAAGAACCGTCATCGTCAATAACCATATATGGGTCGGTATCATATTTAAAAAATGGAGCAACTGTTTTTACTCTGTCTATAATATTGCGGTTAAACAAAATTCTGCTGTCACTTGAAACCAGATCAGAAACAAGCAATCTTACATCACCGTACTTTGCAGCAAAAATAACCCTGTTAAGGAAATTCAGCTTAAGGCCTCCGCCTCCATCGTATGAAAATTCGATATCCTCCTGACCTTCTGAATAGTCAAGCTCCTTATACTTTTGGTTGCCTACAACCACATAATCGTTGGTCAGTTCACCGTAATAAATTCTGGGTTGTTTTATTTGCGGAATTCCTTTCTCTGATTTTGGTGGAATATCCTTTATCAAAAACTGCGGCTGACCCTGAGTTGTCACCTCGTTTATCACATTCATTGTCACACCAAAACCGTGAGTATACCTGAGTGTACGGTTAATATAGGTGTCGGCACTGTCACTAAGATTATCCTTGGTGATTTCACGTGGAGTTATTGCCACTGCAGTCTTTTTGCCGTCGATTTCAAAGGGGACAATATCTGTTTCGTTAAATGTGTAATAGTTTCTTATGCCCTGTATCTGATTAAGCACAGTTAAATTAGCAGACAAATCAAGAATTCTTATATTATCGGTAACCTCACTGTGTTGACTTATATCTGTGGCTGTAAGGTCATTTTTTACATCAAATTCAATCTCAGAAATATCGTCAAGACCGTATGCCGCCTGAGTATATTCAATATTCGCGGCGATATTTTCCTGTTCGCGTATTACTTCATTTGGCGATACCAGAATTGCCTGTACCGCAAATGCAATTACAACTGCCGCCAGCCAAAACGCCGGGTAAACAAGAATTGCCTTTATTGCCTGAGCCTTTTTTGCCTTTGCAAGAAAGACTGCAGACACCGCTATTATCACAATCAATAGTATCGGTGCCACACGGTAATAAGTCAGCCATATAGTTTTGGCGGTAAAACCCGCACCGCTGAGCTCGCCAAAGCTGTCATACAAAATATTTTCAGCCTTAAGAATATATGCAAGACAATTTATTATCAGCAATATACCGATATTTACATAGTTGTGAATTGCAACAGACTTAAAGCTCAAAAGCTCCTTGCCGGAATAATCGCTGAAAACTGCACCAAAAAACCAATATGCCACAAGCACAAATCCTGTTACAAACAGCCATATACTGAAAACAGAATCTGAAAGTGCAACAAGAAACGGGCGTTGGAACACAAAATAGCCTATATCCTTGCCAAAAACCGGGTCAACCTTGCCAAACCACTGAGGATTTGCAAATGACAAAAATCTCTCGCTTAACGAGCCGCTTACCATTCCGCCAAGAACAAGAGCTGCAAGAAAGCTTAAAAGCAATGAAATTTTTAAAGAGTTAAAAATCCCACGTTCGATATTCAATACTGCAAAATTGCGTCTTAAAAACAAAATACTAAGTGTCACGGCAAAGAAAATGCTGACAAAACTAATCCCCTGCACAATAACCCGTGTAATAAGGTTTTTAAAGAAAATGGAGACATACTGTCCGCCAACTTCCATTACCCCGAGATATTCTAAAAAGCTGCGACCAATATAATAAATTAAAATAACTGCTATTGCCGCAACAAGATATCCCGTAAGTTTTTTTACAAAACCGCCATTTTGACCGCCACCGTTTTCCTTTTTAAAGCCTTTAATATCAATCATTCGGTTTCTCCCCCGTCTGTTTCGATAAGAGCATCTACAAAATTCATCGGGCTGAATTCCTCAAGGTCATCAACCTTCTCACCAAGACCGATAAGCTTTACCGGTATATTATATTCATTTTTAATTGCAAATACAATACCACCTTTGGCGGTACCATCAAGCTTGGTAAGAATAATTCCCGTAATATCCGCAGCTTCTTTAAACTGTTTCGCCTGAGAAACTGCATTCTGCCCTGTTGTAGCATCAAGTACAAGCAGTACTTCCTTTGACGAATCGGGAAGCTCGTTGTTTAAAATTTTGTAAATTTTTTTCAGTTCATCCATCAGGTTCTTTTTATTATGAAGTCTGCCCGCTGTATCGCAAAGTAAAATGTCTGCGCCACGTTTTTTTGCAGCACCTACTGCATCATATATTACTGCTGCAGGGTCAGACCCTTCCTGTTGTTTGATAATTTCAGCGTCAGCACGATTTGCCCATACTTCAAGTTGTTCGATTGCAGCCGCACGGAAGGTATCTGCCGCCGCAATGACAACCTTTTTGCCCATCTGCTTATACATATAGGCCAGTTTACCAATTGAAGTGGTTTTACCCACACCATTTACACCAATAACCATAATTACCGCCGGTTTACCTTCAAGCTGAACGGAATTATCCCCTTCGGTAAGGATTTCAGCAAGAATGTTCTTAAGCTCCTGCTTAACCTGTTCGCAATCTGTTATATGCTTTTCTTTTATTGCATCCCTTAATCTGTCAATAATTTCTGTTGATGTTTCTACACCCAAATCTGCCATAATAAGAATTTCTTCAAGTTCTTCAAGCAAATCTTCGTCTACAGACCTAAAGCTTTTAAGAGCATCTTCAATTCTTTCGCTGAGCACCTCTTTTGTTTTGCTCAGGCTTTCTTTAAGTTTACCGAATAATCCCATTATTCTGCCACCTCGTCAATATTTAATGATAATAATTTGGATATACCTTTCTCCTGCATGGTTACACCATAAAGGATGTTTGCCGCCTCCATTGTTCCGCGTCTGTGAGTCACAACAATAAACTGTGATTTATTACTGTATTTCTTAAGATAATCAGCATAGCGGTATACGTTGATATCATCAAGTGCCGCCTCAATTTCGTCAAGAATACAAAACGGTGTCGGACGTACCTTAAGTATTGCAAACAACAGCGCAATTGCCGTAAAGGCTCTTTCACCACCCGAAAGCAGTGTAAGACTCTGGAGCTTTTTGCCCGGAGGCTGTGCAATAATTTCAACGCCTGTTTCCATAATATCCTCTGGGTCAGCAAGCTCAAGATATGCCTGACCTCCACCAAAGAGTTCACGGAACACGCTATTGAAGTTTTTGCTAATAATTTCAAACTGTTCGGAAAACTGTTTTTTCATGATTCCCATCATTTCGTCAATGATTTTTTCTAGTTCTTCTTTGGCTTTTTCAAGGTCTACAGTCTGTTCAGTAAGAAAGTCAAAACGTTCCTTTACCATTTTATATTCTTCGATTGCATCAATATTAATATTACCCAGAGCCTTTATTTTACTCTTAAGCTCCGAAATTTTTGCAGTTGCTTCTTTCAAATTGAGTTCTTCTTCGGTCTTCATCTTCTGGGCATCGCTGAAAGTAAGCTCATACCCCTCCCAAAGATACTCAAATAAACCATCAAGGTCGCCCTCGCACTTTGCCTTTGAGCCTTCAATCTTGGTCTTTTGCTGGCCAAGAGTATACATCTTCTCGCGGATATTTTTTACATCCTCCTGCAAGTCTTTTGCCTTTTGGTCGGTTTCTTTTCGGGTATCACCCAGTTTTATCAGTTCATTTTCAAGTTCAACCGTATGAACACCAATCTTTTCAAGTTTCTTCCGATTTGAAGCGATTTCTTCGTTAAGACTATTTATTCTCTCTTTTAACACATCAATCTCTGTCTGCTTTACATCGTTGTCTTGAATGATTGATGCTTTTTCAGCCTTGACAGATTCCAGTCTTTCGATCTGCAGGTCAATATCCTTTTGGTTTGCACTTTCATCTATACGCAGGTTTATCAGCAAATCCTGAATTTCCTTCACCTTTGCCGAAATCTCTTCCGACTCAAGCTGTTTTGAATCTGTTTCGTTTCTGAGTTTTAATACACTCGCCTCAAGGTCGTCTGCTGTTTTGTTGCAAAGTTCTATATCTGCATTAATTTCCGCGGTACGCTCTTCAATGGTCTTAGCTTCCTGAATAAGCTGATTTTTGCGTTCCTCTGCCGCTTCCAAATATGTGCGACTGTGGTCAGAATCTGCTTTTGCTCTTATGTATTCCTCATTCTTTGCGGATATCAGTATTCTTGCATTTTCTGCACGCTCTGTGCTTTCCTGCAAGGTTTTTACGATTTCAGCCTTTTCTTTTTCAATATTTTCAAGCTGTACTTTCAGTTTGTCTATTTCTGCGGTAAGAGTTTCTATTTCTGCCGCTCTTGACAAAAAGCCTGAATTTTTACCCAACGTACCACCGCTTATTGCACCGCCTGGCTGCATAACCTCGCCCTCGATGGTTACGATTTTAAATTTATGCCCGCATTTTGCCGCCATTGCAATTGCGTTGTCAATGTGGTCAACCACAACCGTTCCGCCAAGAACGCTTCCCACAACGTCCTCGTACTTGCTGTCATACTCAACAATATCCTGAGCAAGAGCAATAAAGCCTTTCATTTTATCTGCACCCTGAAGGTCAATATTACGCGGTTTTGATGTTGAAATGGGCATAAATGTTGCTCTGCCCAGCTTTCCTGCCTTCAGGAAATTAATTGCCGCCTTGGCATCCTGCTCTGTTTCGGTGACAATGTTTTGATTTACCGAAATCAGTGCAACTTCAATAGCTGTAACATACTTTTTATCAGTGGTTATCAGCTTTGAAACAGGCCCGTAAATTTTTGCATTTTTAAGCGGGCCGTTGCTGTGCGCTGTCATAATTTCCTTGACGCTGCGGTTATAACCCTCAAAATCGTTCTCCATATCCTCAAGTACGCCTTTGCGGGAATTTTTGCGGCTAAGTTCCGCAAGAGTTTGATTGCGCTTTTCGTTTAGCTCATCATTTTTACCCTGACAAGCTTTTACTTTATTTTCTGCAATCTCAGCATCTGCCTTTATTGCATCAAATTCTGCTGTCAGTTTTGCAAGAGCCGCCTCAATTATTCTGTTGTTGTCACCTATACGGGTATACTCTAAACTGTGTCTTTCAAGCTCTTCGTCAACATTTCGGCGTTCTCTTTCAAAATTTTCAAGCAGGATGTTATAGTTTGCCACCTTGCCTCTCAGGTCGCTGATTTCGGAGGTTTTATCAATTATTTCATCTTTAAGGCCCTCGAGTCTTTCGTTATTGCCTTCAAATACTGAATTAATTTTTTCAAATTTCGTCTCTGCTTCCTTAATTTTTTCAATCACGGCATTATGCTTTTCATCAAGTTCAGATTGTTCCTTGATATAACCCGCAATAAGCTCATCGAGCTGACTTATGCCACGTTCGCTTTTTTCTATTTCGTCTGTAATTCTTTGAATATTTTCTTTGCAATGTTCAATATTTGCAATACCAAGAGAAATGCGCTGATTTTCTTCTGCTGTTTCATCTGCCGCTAATCTTTGAGCACGACGGCAGTTTTCCATTTCTCCTTCAATTTTCTCGATTTCGTCATACATCTCTTGTGTAAGCTGTTCTTTGTCATCAATTTCCTTCTGCAGAAGGTCGATACTGTTTGAAACCCCATCAAGACGGCGTTCAATATCAACAAGTTCTGCACGATATTTTATAATGGACGCAACCGAAACATTAACATCAATAACCCTCAACTCATCACGAAGGTTGAGGTATTTTTTTGCCTTTTCAGACTGAATACGCAAAGGCTCAAGCTGACCAGAAAGCTCTGACATAATATCATTCACACGGGTCAGATTGTCGTTTGTTTTTTCAAGTTTCTTTTCTGCCTCGTTTTTGCGGTACTTATACTTGGTTATACCTGCCGCTTCTTCAAAAATACGGCGTCTGTCCTCAGACTTATTGCTGAGAATTTCATCAATCTTGCCCTGACCAATAATTGAATAACCTTCACGTCCTAGACCTGTATCCATAAACAGCTCGTGAATGTCCTTAAGACGGCAAGCTGCGTGATTAATAAAATACTCACCTTCACCGTTTCTGTATACACGGCGGGTAATGACAACCTCTTCATAATCAACAGGAAGTGCCCCCTCGCTGTTATCAAGGGTCAGCGAAACTTCTGCAAAGCCCTGGGGCTTTCGCACCTCGGTCCCTGCAAAAATGACATCTTCCATACGGCTGCCGCGAAGCGAACGAACACTTTGTTCGCCCATAACCCAACGAATGGCATCAGAAATATTACTCTTGCCCGAGCCGTTAGGTCCGACAATAGCAGTTATACCCGGATTAAAATCAAGATATATTTTGTCTGCAAATGACTTAAATCCCTGCATTTCAACACTTTTAAGATGCAAAAAAATTACCTCCTCTTTGGACACCAATAAGGTTTCCGCTGATTCAAAACAGTATTCTGTATGTCTAAAAGACACCATTCCGCCAAGTTAAAATATGACATTTTATTATAACATATTTTAGGGCAGATGTAAAGAATTTATTTAATTTAAAAACGCCAACTATAACAATGTCTAGTTGGCGCATATTTTAATCTTCTTTAAGTTCTTTAGGAATTTCTTCCACTGGCTCAGATTTGCCTTTTTTTAAAATTTTTACATCCTTTGAATCAAGTATTTTATAGGTAAATTCCTCGGGAGTACCAAATTTAACCTTTATAAGGCCCTTCAGCACAAATACATCTGTAACCGTGCCTCGCTGACCGTCATATTCTACCAAAGCACCCTTGCCTGGAACTTTTTTAAGAAGGTCTTCGTAGGCGGGTTGTTCATATTCAAGGCAGCACATGAGTCTGCCGCAAATGCCCGAAATCTTGGTGGGATTTAGTGACAACCCCTGATCCTTTGCCATCCTGATAGATACCGAATGAAAATCGTTAAGAAAGCTTGAACAGCAAAGCGGTCTTCCACAAATACTTATCGCACCAAGGGTCTTTGCCTCGTCACGAACACCCATCTGCCGAAGTTCAATTCTGGTACGAAAAATTCCAGCCAGAGTTTTTACCAATTCACGAAAGTCAACCCTTCCATCTGCAGTAAAATAAAACAAAATTTTGCTTCCGTCAAAGGTATATTCGGTATTGATAAGCTTCATATTCAGTTTATGCTCCTGAATTTTCTTTACCGCAATATCAAATGCCTCTTTTTCCTTTGCTTTGTTTTTTTTAAGCTTTTCAAAGTCGGCGGGTGTTGCCTTACGGATTATTGGTTTAAGGGGTGCAACAATTTCGTTGTCCTCAACTTCTTTATTTTTAACCGCAACAAGACCAAACTCCACACCTCTGGATGTTTCAAGCACAACACCATCATCGATGCTGAACTTTTGTCCCTTGGGGTCAAAGTAATAAATCTTGCCGGCTTTATTAAATTTAACACCTATAACCTCAGTCATTTATTGCCTCCCAAAGCTCCACACTCATGCACTGTGCAATCTGTGCATAGCTTATATTTCTTGATAAATATTCGTTGTATTTCATTAAAATTTCCAGTAGCTTAACTGGTGTTCCCTCACGGATTTTATCTTCTATCCGCTTTATATCATGTAGTTTGTCAAGATTGCTGACACCCTGACCATCTTCTGATTGTTTTGCATACATAAGATCACGAAACAACCCCTGCATCATTTCCATAATCAGCCTATGCTCATCCTTGTTATGCTTTAAAAACAGCATGAAGTCGTAAATTGAACGATTGCCCTTTCCCACAAGTGCTGAAATTCGCAGAAAAAGCTCGTCCCTGAGTTTTATAACCTCGTCAGATTCAGCGAGGTCCTTTGCTCTACCTATACAGCCTCCGCTCATTGCTGCAAGAGCAACGCTTTGCTGGTCCAGATTGGGATATTCTGATTTAATATAATCTGCAATCATTCTGTCTGCAAGAGGATAAAATTTAAGGGGCACCGCACGGGAAAGAATTGTGGGCAAAAACAAATTTGAATTTTCTGCAATCAAGATGATAGTACAATAATCCGGTGGCTCCTCAAGAACCTTCAGCAAGCTGTTTTGTGCGTAAACATTCATTGTATCAGCATTTGGCACAATATAAATCTTGCGTTCTGACGCAAATGGCTTTATATAAATATCCTTTTTCATATTTCGCACAGTATCTACCAGAACATCTGTCGATTTTTTTGATTCATCATACAGTTGATTGGTGATAATCTGCAAATCGGGATGATTGCCCGATGCACACATCGTACAATTTTTGCACACACTGCAAGGCTCGCCGCCGTCGTGGTTTTCGCAAAGGAGCAGTTTTGCAAACTCCTTTGCCATTGTCTGCCTTCCCACCCCGCGGGGGCCTTCAAAAATATATGCGTGCCCCACACGGTTTTCATTGGCTGAAACCGTCAGGACATTCTTTACTTTATTATGGCCCAAAACGGCTGAAAGCATTACCCTACCATCCTTTGTGTACTGTTATTAAAACTTAATTCTTTCGCTGATGTAAGCAACAAGGTCGTCAATCTTAACACGTTCCTGCTCCATAGTATCACGGTGACGAACTGTAACAGATGCGTCCTCTTCTGATTCAAAATCGTATGTGATACAGAAGGGTGTGCCGATTTCGTCCTGTCTACGATATCTTTTACCAATACTTCCGGCTTCATCATACTCGCACATAAACTCTGCCGCAAGCTTTGAGTATACCGCACCTGCACCGTCAGCAAGCTTCTTTGACAAAGGAAGAACTGCTGCCTTGATAGGTGCAAGAGCCGGATGGAATCTCATAACTGTGCGGATATCGTTCTTCTCGGCATCAATAACTTCTTCGTCATATGCCTCTACCATAAATGCAAGAGTTACACGGTCAGCACCAAGTGATGGTTCAACGCAATATGGAGTATATTTTTCGTTTGTTTCAGGGTCGTTGTAGTCAAGCTTTTCGCCACTGTGATTACTGTGCTGAGTAAGGTCAAAATCTGTACGGTCAGCAATACCCCAAAGCTCGCCCCAACCAAACGGGAACATAAATTCAATATCGGTTGTTGCGTTGCTGTAGTGAGAAAGTTCTTCCTGCTCGTGATCACGCATTTTGATGTTTTCTTCCTTGATATCCAATGAAAGAAGCCAGTTCTTGCAGAAATCCTTCCAATATTTAAACCATTCAAGGTCTGTACCGGGTTTGCAGAAGAATTCAAGTTCCATCTGTTCAAACTCACGAGTTCTGAAAGTAAAATTACCGGGAGTAATTTCGTTACGGAATGACTTACCTACCTGACCAATACCAAAAGGAATCTTTTTTCTTGAAGTTCTTTGAACATTCTTGAAGTTTACAAATATACCCTGAGCTGTTTCAGGTCTTAAGAAAATTTCACTTGTGCTGTCTTCAGTGACGCCCTGGAAGGTCTTGAACATAAGATTGAATTTTCTTATATCAGTAAAGTTATGCTTCCCGCAGTTGGGACATTTTATGTCCTGCTCGTTGATAAATTCAAGCATCTTTGCATCCGACCAACCATCAGCCGAAACACCTGCCGCATCTTCGATAAGCTTGTCTGCACGGAAACGGGTTTTACATTCCTTACAGTCCATAAGAGGGTCAGAGAAACCTCCAACGTGACCGGAAGCAACCCATGTCTGAGGATTCATAAGTATTGCTGCATCAAGACCTACGTTGTAGGGACTTTCCTGAATGAACTTTTTCCACCAAGCACGCTTAACGTTGTTTTTAAGTTCAACACCCAAAGGGCCGTAATCCCATGTGTTTGCCAAACCGCCGTATATTTCAGAGCCCGAATAAACAAATCCGCGACCCTTACAAAGAGCAACTATTTTCTCCATTGTCTTTTCAGTATTTTTCATTTTTATCACAAAGCCTTTCCTGCCCACTGAATTTAAATAACTTCCGCCGTGAGCCTGCAGAATATTAAACGGATTTTTATAAAATCCAAACAAATACATAATCAAAATATAGTATATCATATATTCCAAAATTCTGCAAGTTTTTTTGTAAGTATTTTTAATTTTTCAAATATCCTTATATATATATTGAATATTTGTCGAAAAATGTGTTATTATGTAGAATGGAATATTTAAGGGAGGTCTACCGAATGTATAAGTCTAAACACGTTATAACATCAAAGCACTATCTTGTGATGTCGGCTTTGGCTTTTACTTTTGGCATATATCTTTCCTCTGTTTTACCGGTAGGGCTGTTGGTGGATGTATTTATTTATCTTGTATATGTTATCGCAGTCCTTTCAGTAACTATTGCTGCAGTAAAGTACACCGGCATTAGTCTTAAACCTTTGTTGTTGCCCACTTTTCTCATCATATGCACATTGGCAGGTATGCTGAGAATTGTATCTGCAGAATATCTTTTACCTCACGAATTAAAAGCATACTTAGGTCACGAATTATGGCTGTCAGGTACTGTTTCGTCACCTGTCACAGAAACCTCAAACGGATATTCATGCCACTTTAATTTTGATGTAATACAGACCAACGATGAATATATCTCGCCCGAAACAATTGTTATCTATATCCCCAAAGAGCGGGGGAAACTTCTTAATGAGGGTGATACGATATGCTGCTGGACAAAGCTTAGCCACCCCGCGCGGGATGATGACTCCGACGCTTTTGATTATTACACACACCTGCGCGGAAGAAATATATTTTGCATTGGCAAAACAAGCAACGCAGATAAAATAGCCCTCAAAAAACCCTTTCATCCTGTTACATATGTTAAAGATATTGGTAATTTTGTCAAAAATAAAACCGTCTCAGCTGCTGACGGTATTATGTTTGATAATGTCAACCTTGCAGCTATTTTAAAAGGACTTATGCTAGGCGATAAATCAAGTTTTTCAGACAAGCTTTATGACACCTTTTCAAACGCCGGGCTTTCACACATAGTTGCGGTTTCAGGAATGCACCTTTCAATTTTATTTTCATCATTATCCTTATTATTTTTTAAAGCTCGAACACACAAAAAGGCTACGTACATAATATTAGTTCCCATAATAGTGATTTTTGTTGCTGCCGCACAATTTACACCATCAGTATGCCGCAGTGCTATCATGATGCTTGTAATGATTTTTGCCGCGCTGACGCATCAGAGGTATACACCAATCAATGCACTTTTTCTCTCAATAATAGTAATAACCTTGATTACACCATATGCTGTGTTTTCCAAAAGTCTCATCCTATCCTTTGGTGCAACTTTAGGAATACTGGTTTATTTTGGTTATCTTTACCGCCTGCTAAAAGATCTTTTTCCTGTTTCAAAAACAAATAAGAAAGCTATATACTGCAAAAATGCGTTTTGCTCGTCAATATCACTTTCGGTATCCTCATTCATAGGAACAGTTTATTTTTCAGCATTATTTTTTGAACGAATTTCATGGATTCAGTTTTTTACAAATCTATGGATTATTCCCGTTGTCACTCTTACCTTTTGTATGGGTTTTATTGCCTGCGGTCTTTACTGCATAGCACCACACTTTGCCACAGCAGTATTCTATTATCCCCTGAAAATTTGTCTTGGTATCATTTTTTCAACTGCCGAAATATTTGGTAAAGACTGTTTTTCTATCCGTGTAAACAGTCAGAATATGCCACCTATAACCTTTATAATATACATAGGAGTCGCACTCATATTATATCTGTTACTTAAATTCATCTATGACCTCAAGCACAAAAACCGCTAATCACTAGATTAACGGTTTTTGTATTAAAAACTATTTACAATATTTTTAAATTCATTTCCTCGTTCTTCAAAGTTTTTAAACAGGTCAAAGCTGGCACAAGCAGGCGAAAGCATAACAACATCGCCCTTTTCTGCAATATCACGCGCAGTGTTTATTGCTGTTTCAAACTCGCTCTCACGATAAATTGGCAAACCATTATAATTATATGCATTCTTCACTGCTGCCTCAATTTTATCCGACGTTGCCCCTACCAGCACAAGTTTTTTAACGTGCTCGTTAACAACACTGCCAAACTCATCAAATGGGATTTTTTTGTCATATCCCCCGGCGATAAGAACTACCTTTTCATCAAATGCATTAAGACCCGCCGTTGTCCTTGCCGGGCTGCTTGCAATTGAATCGTTGTAATATCTAACCCCGTCAAGTTCGCGAACAAGCTCAATTCTGTGAGGAACCCCACCAAAATTCTTTGCCACCGCATCTACCGTTTCTTTTGATACATAATCCCGTGTTGCCGCAATTGCCGCCATATAGTTTTCAACATTGTGAATTCCCGGAATTACAATGTCATCAGTATTTATTATCCTTTCATCACCATAAAATATACTGCCATCACGCAAACAAACAAGAGCATCGCCCTTTGACGAAAAGCTGCGCAACTCGCCTTTTGCCTCGTTGCCGATTTTAAAGGTAATGTCATTTGCTGAATTGGTCACCAGGACAGAATTTTTATCCTGATATTTCATTATGTTTTTCTTTGATTCAATATATTCTTCAAAATCCTTATGCCAGTCAAGGTGATTAGGTGTAACATTTGTCACGACAGCAACCTTGGGGCTTTTTTTCATTGTAACTAGCTGGAAACTTGAAAGCTCAAGAACAGCCTTATCGTCTACCTTAATGTTTTCAAGTTCTGCAACAAGAGGCTTTCCGATATTGCCGCCTATGTGACAGGTATATCCACCCGCTTTAAGCATTTCGCCAATAAGAGTTGTAGTGGTAGTTTTGCCGTCACTGCCGGTAACTGCAATAATCTCACAAGGACAAAGTTCAAAAAACAACTCCATCTCAGAAGTTAACGCTATTCCCTTTTCCTTTGCCTCCAAAAGTTCGGGCACATCTCCCCGCAGACCGGGTGTTTTAAAAATAATCTCGGTTTTTTCAGGAATGTTTTTAAGATAATCTTCTCCCAACACAAATTCTACACCCAAAGCAGAAAGCTCGATATATACCTCACCCAAAGCTTTGTCGTCTTTTTTATCATGAGCAGTAACCTTGGCACCGCCCTCAATTAAAAAACGTATAAGCGGAACATTGCTTACCCCAATGCCGATTACCGATATCTTTTTATCTTTTAAGGATTTTTTATATTCAACTACATTCATAAACCCTTGCTCCTTTTAAAGACTATTTTAAAAACACTTTTAAATAAGTAAGGCGGCTAACTCAAAGATTAACCGCCTTAGTTTAGTTCAGCTAAAAATTATTCAGCGTCAAGAATGTCACCCAATGTGAATGAGCTTTCTTCTGTGTAAGATTCGTCAGCAACTTCTTCTTCAACAACCTTTTCAGCTTCTGCTACATAGTCGGGAAGGAGAACCTTTCTTGAAAGACCAATCTGCTTTGTGTCGTTGTTAATTTCAGTAACCTGAACTTCAACTTCGTCACCGATGTTAAGAACATCAGATGGCTTTTCAATTCTTGTATTTGCAATCTGTGAAATGTGGATAAGACCATCTACAAAAGGAGCAACTTCAGCAAATGCACCAAAGGGCAGAATGCGAACAACCTTACATTTAATGTTGTCGCCAACCTTAAGGTCTTTTGTAGCCTGATACCAGGGGCTGTCTTCTTCCTTCTTGTGACCAAGTGAAATCTTCTTTGCATCAACATCAACATCCTTGATGTAAACTTCAAGAGTATCACCAACAGCAACTACTTCTGACGGATGCTTAATTCTTGCCCAAGAAAGTTCAGAAACGTGAACAAGACCGTCAACACCGCCAAGGTCAATGAATGCACCGAATGCAGTAATTGACTTAACAGTACCGCTGTAAGACTTACCAACTTCAAGTGATGCCCAGAAAGCAGCTTCTCTTGCCTTTTTATCAGCTTCAAGTTCCTTAACGAGAGAAATCTTGCCTGTTTCTTTGTCCATATCCTTAATATATACATCAATAGAGTCGCCAACCTTAACCACTTCTGACGGATGGTTAATGCGAGCATCTGAAAGCTCAGAAATATGAATAAGACCGTCAACACCGCCAAGGTCAATGAATGCACCAAACTTGGTCAATGACTTAACTGTACCTGTATATTTCTTGTTAACCTCTGCTGCTGCCCAGAATTCTTCTGCCTTTTTAGCGCTGAGTTCCTTTGCAACAGACTTGATTGAGCCAACAACTCTCAGACGACCTCTGCGGTCTTTGTCCATCTTTATAATTCTAAATGAAACTTCGGTGTTAAGAAGTGAACCGAGATCTTCAACAAAGCGTTCTGCAGCTTCTGATGCAGGAATAAATACTCTGATACCCTTAGCAATGGTAACAATACCACCTTTAACAAGCTCTACGATTCTGCCGCTGAGAACTGTTGCTGCTTCAAAATCTTCACGAAGCTCCTGCAAGCCCTTTTCAGCATCAATTTTCTTCTTTGAAAGTGTAACAACACCGTCACGGTCGCTAACGTGAACAACAAAAACGTCAACCTCGTCGCCAACCTTTACCAAAGACTTAAGGTCTGCTGAAGGATCGTTTGTCATCTCGTTTGCGGGGATAACGCCGTCATACTTACCGTCAATGTCCACCTGTACCTCTGTAGGGGTAATTCCGATAACTACACCTTTAACAATATCACCTGTTGTTAAGGGCTTTAAAGTTTCTTCCAATGCCTCTGCAAAGTTCATTTCATTTGTAATTTCCGCCATGGTTAATTTTGCCTCCTTGATTACCTTATCCGGAGTAGATGCTCCGGCGGTAATGCCTACTTTTTTTAATTTTTTATTTTTTAACAAATGAGCAAGCTCATTTAATTCTTTTGCGTTTTCAACTTTGTATGTGTCTTTGCAACCTTCGCAGCAAATCTCATACAGTTTTTCTGTATTAGAACTGTTTCTGCCGCCAAACACAAGCATAACGTCACATTCCTCAGAAAGTTTTTTAGCCGCAAGCTGTCTTTCTTCAGTTGCACTACATATTGTATCAAAAAAATTCACATTTGTAAAATGTTTTTTTAAATTTTTTTCAATTTTTTTTACTTTTTCCTTCCGCATTGTTGTCTGGGCAACTAAACTTAGCGGAATTTCGCCATTATTCTGCAGAATTTCGTCATAATTTTCATCTGCACCAATTATAATTGCACTGTTCTGGCACCAACCGTTTATCCCCTTTACCTCAGGATGATTTTTGTCGCCTGCAATCACTATCTGCCTGCCATTTGAATATTCTTCCTTCACAATTTTATGAATTCGTTTAACAAAAGGACAGGTTGCATCAATTATTTGAGCATTTTTTTCAATCAGAATATTCTGCTCGGCCTCGGATATGCCGTGTGCACGTATTATAACCACAGAACCTTTGGGTATATCATATATATTTTCAATACAGCAAACACCCATACTCTCAAGGTCGGCTGTTACATCATGGTTGTGTATCAGCATGCCATAAGTGAAAATATTCTTACCTTTGTCTTTTGCAGTATCATAGGCAATTTTTACAGCACGGTCTACACCAAAACAAAACCCCGCTTTATCAGCAATTTTAATTTCCATACACTTTTGCTCCTGCAAGCTCTGCAATCTTTGGCATCAACAGTTCGTTAGTAAGCTGCTGAAGTGCTTCGGAATTCAGCTTTTTGTCATAATATTCCGAAAAATCTATGTATTCTCCCACAGTAAGTTTCACCCTGCTGCGGAACTTATAGTTTGTTTGTATGCCAACCGGTAAAAAGCCCACTCCTGCTTTTGCCGCAATCATTGCTGCCCCTTGTTTGCCTTCGCCTAAAACTCCGGGAGTTCTTACACGTTTGCCCTCGGGAAAAATTGTAAGACTCTTACCTTCTTTAAGAATTTTTATTGCCGTCTTTACGGCCGCAATATCATTACCGCTGCGCTTTACCGGAAAAGCACCAAAAGCCCTTATAACACTTGAAACAACAGGAACTTTAAACAAGCTTTCCTTTGCCATATATGCCATACTGTCCACCGGCAAAAACGCTACAATCAACGGTGGGTCAAAATTACTGAGATGATTTGGAATAAGCAGAAAATTCTTATCCTTTGGAATATTTTCCAGCCCTTCAATCTCTATTCTGAACAAAAAGCGATAAAACCCTTTAATCACACTTAATATAAATTTCTTCATTTATTTACTCTTCTTCCATTTATTAATTCCAGAATCATATCAACAGATTCCTGAAGTGTTTTTCCAGTTGTGTCAACAATCACACTATCCTCTGCAGGCTTAAGTGGAGCAATCTCGCGCTGAGAATCGTTTTTATCGCGATATTCCATATCAGCCTTAACCTCGTCAAAACTACACTCTACACCCTTTTCAACCAATTCCTTATACCTTCTCATAGCACGTTCTTCAACAGATGCAGTAAGAAAGATTTTAAGTTTTGCATCAGGCAATACAACCGTACCTATATCCCTGCCGTCCATAATAACGTCAGTTTTTTCAGCAATGCTTCGCTGAAGCATCAACAGTTTTTGTCTTACCTCGGGAATTTTTGAAACATCGGATGCCGCAACAGAAACCTGAGGCATACGTATTTCACTTGAAACATTCTCACCGTTGAGAAAAATCTCCTGACCGTTTTCACCATGGGAAATATCAATGTTCATGAATGGCAACATTTCTATTATTTTTTCAATATCGCTGTTGGGGTTAAGCCCCGCACGGATACAACCCAGCCCGATTGCACGGAACATTGCCCCTGTATCAATATATACAAGGTGCATTTGTGCCGCCGCAGCCTTAGCTATTGTACTTTTTCCTGCCCCTGCAGGACCATCAATCGCAACCTTAAAAGTAGACATATACCTTGCCCTCCGCAAACTATTTTTCCAGCTGTGCTTTAAGTGCTTCCATTTTGTAAGCTAAAGTGTCGATTTCCTTGCACTTTTCTTCGATGAATTCAGCCGCATTTCTGTCTTCCTTATATGCTGCATAAATTTCACGTCCAATTTCGGTGTAAACTGCTTCAATGTCATTCTTCACATCATAAATACCGTACTTTGTCTTTGATGTTTCAACCAATTCTCCAGTTTTTTGAACAACTGTTTTGCTTGTGTCTTTAAACAATCTTTTTACGTTTGACAAAAAATCCATATTTTTTACCACCTTTTATTAAACATTAAATCTAAACAGGATTATATCCCCATCTTCTACAATATATTCCTTACCTTCACTTCTGACAAGGCCTTTTTCTTTTGCTGCAGCCATACTGCCGTTTTCCATAAGGTCATTATATGCCACAACCTCGGCACGGATAAAGCCACGCTCAAAATCTGTATGAATTTTACCTGCCGCCTGAGGTGCCTTGGTGCCCTTTGTGATAGTCCACGCTCTTACCTCGGGCTTTCCTGCTGTCAGGTAGCTTATTAACCCCAGCAGCTTATAGCTTGCCTTTATCAGTTTATCAAGACCGGATTCTTCTGCCCCTAATTCTTCAAGGAACATCATTTTTTCGTCCTTATCAAGCTCAGCAATTTCTTCCTCAATTCTTGCAGAAACCACCATAACCTCGGACTTTTCACTTGCCGCAAATTCAGCAATTTTTGCAACATACTGATTTTCGCCTACAGGCTTTGCATAATCATCCTCGGCAACATTTGCCGCATAAATCACAGGCTTTAAGCTAAGAAGCGAAACTTCTTTAAGCATCTCACGTTCATCATCGGTAAATTCAATTGCACGGGCACTTATACCTTTTTCAAGCTGTGCACTCAATCCTTCAAGAAAATCAATTTCAACCTGATATTTTTTATCGCCGCCCTTAAGCTGTTTTTTAAGACGGTCAATTCGTCTTGCAATAATTTCAAGGTCAGAGAATATAAGTTCAAAATTAATCGTTTCAATATCACGAATAGGGTCAATGCTGCCCTCAACGTGAACAATATTTGTGTCATCAAAAGCACGAACAACATGAACAAGTGCATCTACCTCGCGAATGTTGGCAAGGAATTTGTTTCCAAGACCTTCGCCCTTGCTGGCACCCTTAACAAGACCTGCAATATCCACAAACTCAATTACCGCAGGGGTAACTTTATCAGGGTCATACATCTCCGCCAACCTATCAAGTCGGCTGTCGGGGACTGCAACAGTACCTACATTTGGCTCAATTGTACAAAACGGATAGTTTGCAGATTCTGCACCTGCCTGTGTAATTGCATTAAAAAGTGTACTCTTCCCTACATTAGGAAGTCCAAGTATACCAAGTTTCATTATATCTTACATCTCCTTTATTTTCAAGGCTTTCAGGCATTTTTTAGTTGGCTCATACTCCATTTGTACGCCATCTATGCCATCAATTCTTTCATTTTTGTTTCAAATTGCTGTACCGCCTGAAGCATTGAATCATTGGTTGTATGTGCGTATCTATCAAGAGTAGTCTTAATAGATGCATGACCAAGCAGAGAACTTAGAAACTTGAAATTTACGCCAGCCTCTACCGCCCTTGTGGCGTATGTATGGCGAAGGCAGTGCATACAAAACCTTCTTATTTTTGCTTCATCACACAGCTTATATAAATGGGTGTCATAAGAACTATTCTTTGCCGGTTCTCCCGTTCTATAATTGATAAAAACGAGGTCTTTCATTACAAGAGTGGATTTTTCGCCTGTATGCCTATCCATAAACTCTAACGTTTGAGAGAGAGTATCGGATTGTTTTCTTGTATCTTTTGTGGCGTACACTTCTTGTAATATTTCATAAGCTCGGTCTGTTAGAGGTATGGTGCGATAACTTGTTTGTGTTTTTGGTGTACCCGCTCTCCAATAACCTCTGCTATGTCTATACTCCAATGTCTTATTTACGGTTAATGTACGCTTTTCCCAATCTATAGCATCCCAAGTTAATCCAACCAATTCACCTGTACGTAATCCTAATTCAAGTATTAAAGCATATTGGTTGTAGTTGTGTGACCTTTTCGCCACTTCCAAAAACTTTTTTTGTTCCTCTACAGTGAGATATTTAATGTCATTTACCGCTTTCACAGGCTTTGTGAATCTAACACCATCCATAGGATGCTTCGTTATTAAATCATTCATTAGAGCGGATTTAAACATCGTCCCCATAGCTATAAATGTTTGCCTTATAGTCGAGCCTGCGTAGTTCTCATTCATGTCGTTTAAAACCTTTTGACAGTGAAGCGGTTTTACGTTAGATAATAACAGTTTACCTACTACGGGCTGAATATTTTGTTTATATCTTTCCCTGTAGTTTCTAAGGGTATTCGGTGCTAAATCACCAACTATATTTTCTATCCAAAAGTTAAACCATGCATCGACAGTCATTTGTGATGATACGCCACGCTTATTGTGTTCATCCTCGTACTTTGCTTCAGCAAGCCATTTTTTAGCCTCGTTGGGCTTGTCAAAATACCTTTCAACTCTTTTGCCTGTAACCTTACTTACGAATCTTGCAGAATACTTTTTATCCTTTCTCTGATAGATTCCGGCTCCAATTTCTTTGCCTTTTAAGTCTTTTCCCATATTGTATCAACTCCTTTATTTAAAGAGTCTGACACAGAATAATATTTTATCATAATATGCCAAAAAAGTCAATTAGATACGCAAATTTCGTGTCAAAACTCTGAATTTTCGTATTATATCTCTATACTTTTCTCTAAAAACTTTTCAAATTCTTTACGTTTTACCAATCGTTTCTTACCGATGTGTAATACAAAATCGTACATAGGGTTATTTATAATCTCATCCATCTTATTTATGCCGATATTGGTATATATAGATGCTTCTTTCGGTGTAAGTAAAAATTTCTCCCAAATGGGAATAGTGTTCGTTGCGGTATTATTCAAATATTCATTTCTCCTTTTTTCGTTATATATCAAAAGAGGTGGGGCATTGAAACTAACAATACCCCACCATAAGTGATTTATTCATTTTCTGTTGTATCTGTTTGTGATATTTTCGAGATAAGTTCTTCAATCTCTTTCCGTTCTTCTTCTGTCATTTTATGTATCCATTTTATATCTGACAGTAAAACTACATTTGTTGAGGATACTGTCTTTGGAGCTTTGCCTTCTATTGCAATGGCAACCGGGGTAATTTCCGTTTCAGATGTTTGCCAATATCCTATTCGTGTTAATTTACCTATATAGTGTATGCTATCATCAATATAACAAGTCACATAATCTCCTTCTGCTATAAAATTTACAGTTCCGTCATCTTCAACAACCTTAAGTATTCCCATAAGACTAACATTTTTCATATCATGATTCCTCCATTTTTTAGTAATTACACTTATAATTCACATTTCTGTATCAAAAAAATATTAATATTCTCCATTTAAAAAGGCTTTAACCTTTTCTCTTTGGGAATCGCTCAATATATACTTTCCGCACAACCATTTCCATAGTTGCGTAGGGTGTATACCAAGAATTGATGCAAGGCGTTTCTTTTTTATACCATGCTCATCTAAATAATTTCTCACTTCATTCTGTAACTCCATACAATCTCCTTTCCTTGTGTTTAGTTATTTAAAATTGTCGTTATTGCGTATATAGGAAATGGAATTGCAGGAAGACGCTACGCATCTGCATCTGCAATGTCCGCCAAAGACCAAGCTACGCTATCCCTTTGACTTCTAACCATTTCCTTATATTAGAACTCTTGAAGTCGGTTGTAGTAGAGAATCGAATTCGAATATGTTTAGGAGTTTTATAATTTACAACACAGAATAATCATACAATCAACTTCAAGAGAGGGAAAACATAAGTAATAAGTGCCAATATTTTAATTTATTTTCAATCTTATATACCTCTCCCTATATGATTTCTATAAAAAACAAACAAAAGTGCCGAAACCCTTGATTTTAAGCGGTTTATCGGCACTTGTCATATTTCTCAAAAATATTAAATTACTGCTTGTTTTGTTTCTAATGCTGCTTTTCTGCGTTTATTTACTTTGTCTTGATTAAGCTTATGTAGTTCATTTTGGCACTCTACAGAACATGTTTTTTGATTATTAGACTGCTTGATAAAATCTCTGCCGCATATCTTACACTTTAATAGTTTTTTGCCTTGTGTATATGCCTTTAGGTATATCATAGCGTTATATATATTGCCTACTTCGAACAAAGTTTTTGAGTCATTTGTCGGCATGTCAAATTTTACCCTATACCGTTCTTTCTCCTTATCATTAATAATAGTGATTCCGGGCATTTCATTAAGTCTTTTAAGACTACCTTCATAAGACTTCACTTCAGCCATATTTAAAACACGATTCATATTCAGCCAAACTCGTCTTTTCTTCCTTGTGTTGTTGTTAGGGTTATATTCTATAAAGTGCTTCCTTTGAGTTATGATATAATACCCGTTCTGTAGTCTATCACGAGCTTTGGCATCTTTGTATAAGCAGTATAAGATGTATAATATTTCCATATCATTTTTATATAGCTTCCCATTCTTGTGTTTTTGCAACGAAGAGTGCATAAACGATAAATCATCACTTGTAATATTGATTGTGCGAGGTTTTAACTTTTCATCAAGCATTTTATCTAATGCTTCGACACCTTCTTGTGCTTTCGTGTATGCCATTCGAGGTCTGTGTTTGATAACAATTTCGCCATTAACATTTTTCTGTAAATTATCAACAAGTATATGACCGAAACATTTCCAAAGAATATTTTTGCTACTTGTGGCAAATTCAGGGTTTGAATATTCTAAGTCAATTAAGCAGTTTACCGCCAAATTACTATTAAACCATCCATCGTTGTTTGTGAAAATCGACTTGATTTCCCTAATACAATGATAGTAAAAAATTTCATACTGTCCGGCTATTTTGACAGAATTAGTATTTTGCTTCTTTAATGATTTGCCTATACTCTTACAGATGTTGATTTCAGCCTTTTTTCTTAATTTTAACATTAAATATAACTGCTTATACTTATTGTCATAACGATTTACCTCATACATTGCGGAGCCATCTTCTCTTTGCTCATTATTCATTAGCATACGATAATCAAAAGCGTTACCTTCGGTGTCTAACAAATAATCCGGACTACCTTTTTTTATACCAATATACTTTTTAATTCTATCCATTACGCTATCGGTTGGTGAGGCAACTTTGTTTTTTTTCTTCCCCTTAGCTTCTGCAAAGAAATTAGGATGTGGCACTTCTGATTTAATAAATCCCTTTTTCGGTACAATCAATTTATTATAAAGTTCTTGATATTTCCCTAAATCAAGACTTTTTCCGGTCTTGGGGTAATCAATAGAATAGTTCGAGAACGCGCAAAACACATTAATTGCATCGTCATATGGTGTGGGGTTGTCCTTTGTTGCGGTAGGGGGGTTCCACAATTTTGTAATGGCATTACTTGATTCGCCAATAACATTACTGTTATTAAACCCCTTAACGAGAGTTTCATATATTGCATCATCCGTAATTATTTGTGGCTCTGCTTGTTGCATTTCATAATATAGCGGTACGGATGGTTTGCTTTCTGCTAACCTATAGAGTTCTTCATCATCAGATACGAGTATTTCATCCCCGTCCCAATCCATCTGTAAACTTTTGGATAATAAGTCATGGCACGATACCACAGTATCAGATTCCATATACTTAAACCACTTTCTACAGTCTTCGGTCTTTACTAAATCACGTTTGCCATATTCGTAATTTGATAAGTGTGGGCTTCTTAAACATATCAAATGTTCAACATTGCCCTTGGTATCAAAATACTTATTATAGACGTTGTTTTTAGGTACAAGTCCTTGAGGGTTTTTATCTCCACAAAATAGGTATTCACAGAATGCATACATATCAGGAGCAGCATAACTGTAATATCCTTTGAGCGGAATTTTACCTGCACGATAACTTTTGGCTCTTGCCTTTACAAAAGCATTTACTTTATCCTGTATATACGAATCATATATTAGTTGAGGATAGATATTTAATGCTTCGGCAATTAGGGCGTTTGTTGTAGTCTTTTTGTCAGGACATTCCTCTTCGTCAACCGTAAATCCCATAACTTCCTTAGTATATTCAAGGTCAGTATGCATCTTTTTGATGTCATCTTTTGCTTTACCGCATATTCCCTCAATGTTGCTCCCATAAGGAAGTGCTTGTAAATATTGATATGCGGAGCTTACTGTTTCTTTCGGTGGGTTTGCGTAACTATTGATTGATAATTTTATACCATTATCTTTAAATGCCTTTTTGTAGGCATCCCAAGACGGATACATCTTCCACATTTTCAACTGACTTGTGGTAAAGATAAATCGTATATCTTCTTGCTCAATATCAATTTCTTTTCCCCATGCATCAACAACTACTGTGTTGTGTGCTGCTTCTTTTGCAAATGCTCTAAAATCAAATGGGAACATAGCACCCTTAAAATATCCACTTCTGATTTGGCAACTTGAGGGGAGTTCTCCCGGAATAAACATCCCTGCACCGTCAGTATGCTCAATCTTGATTGACTTTTCGAGATAATCTGTTGGGGTGTCAAACACATAATGTTGCCCGTTGCTATCCTCTCGAATATCAACAAACTTTACCATATCAGTAACAGTTGTTTCTAATCCTTTTACAAGGATACATCGGTCTATGTCAATTTCTTTGTTTGGTAACACACTTGATGATAGGGGAAGTGCCGTATATGAAATGTATTTGCCAACATTCATACCGCCAAGATTATTAATGTGATCAACAGACAGTCCCACAAGCAATTTATTCTCATGTTTCTTATAAAAATCTTCCTTTAGTAAGGTGATGGTCTTATTTCTGACTTGTCCTGTAGATGCAGAATAGAACCTATATTTTTTATCATCAATCATAATACCTTTTTTGATAATCTGTTCCATAATATCATTGTGGGAAATCTCCATATAAACGATTTCATCTAAAAGCTGATAATCAGCCTTTGATAAACCTCTATCCGCTAATGCAAGTCTTATAACATCTCCTTCAAAGACGGATATTTGGTTTTTCTCATATTTTAAATGTTTACCATCAATTTTTCTAATTTCAGTATTCTTTTTAATTTCTTCGTATAGTGTAGCATAATCCTTGCTTTTATGTAATTTATCTTCTCTTTCTGTAAAAGCGTAATATGATTTCAATTTGTATATTATAACGCTTCCTGCGTGTACATTTCCTATAATAATCAGCCTCCGTTATTTTAATTTATAATGCTTTGAAATAATGATTTTATTGGCAATTTGAGTGTCTTTTCCTTATGTTTCGTAATTTTATCAACTCTCGTTGAGGAATATAGCAACCGCCATACAATATGATTGAATCAGAAATTGCGGTTAGTTGTTCCCAATTACAGTCATAACATTCTGTGTTGTCAGGCAATTCAGCTTCCCAACAAGGAACTTTTCTTTTAAGATGGTTTAATGCTAAATTACTTTTATGTCCATCTATAAAACACCATATGCCACAGCTTAAATCTTCTAAATGTTTTGTATAGAATTCGACCTTTTTATTATGTATTTCCATAATTGATTGTCTCATATGTTTCGGTAATCTATTAATATCAAAATGATTCAAATGATAATCGACTTCACCATTGATGTGATATGCCTGTATTTGTGGTTTAAATCCATATATGGAATATCGAATAAGTTTCATAATGTTTTCCCTCGTATTACCTGACAGATTGTGCCACGCACAAGATGTCAGAAAGTGTTGGATTTGCGACAACGGAGCAAAGACAATACGCTTAACGCCGTAGGCAAAAGAGGAGAATAACCTCCCCCTACCTTTCTTTTAAAAGTACACCCCATTCTTAATTAATAATACTATTATATAGAGATGTAGGGTACTTTTACCCAATCATTATGTTCTGTCCGCTACAAAATATATTTCTTGTTTCACAATATTCTATAACTCGTGTTTTACTCAACACATGATTATAAAATGATTTTGCAGTTGTAATTCCTAAAAATTCTCTAATAGCCTTTTTCTTATACATTCCATTACCACAAGACAGCTCTTTGTGTAATCCTTGTTGTAATTCTGCCAACAGCTGAATAAATTTGTCTGCATAAGAGTTTTCTACGAGTGTTTGAATATATTTATCCTGCTTTGTAGGGATGTATCCAACATCATCTGTTGTTACACTTTCCTGCTTTACGGTGCACCCTTTCAATTTTTCTTTTAATAATTCAATTACATCGTTGTTGTTAATGAAAATCATACATTCGGTATCATATACCATATTTCTATTTACTCTCTTAACTGCTTGATAAATTTCAGTTGCTATCCATTGTGTGCGGATTTTCTCAAGTTTTGGTTCGTCAAATTGGTATCTCGTAACCATCTTATTTCCACGACGTCTCGCTGCAAAGGTTATGTTATTTTCTATATGGTTTTTGTTGTAATAGAGATAAGTTAAAATGTACTCAAAGTCATTCAAGTTTGGCGTATGAATGATTGCGACATTCTTTACATCTACCCAGTTGTTGCTGCCAATTATGTTGCCAAAATAACCTATTTGTTGATAGTTGCAACATAGTAGGTCAACTTCATCTTTTTTGCAAACGACAAGAATGTCCTGTTCATATTTATTCAATCGTCTTTTAATAAACTCATAGTATTCTCCCATACATTCTTTACCTGATGTTGTTGTATTTATTGTTACGTTAATGATAGTCCAACATTTATGGTCTAAAACCGCATCGCAATGCTTTAAATGATACAACTTTGAATTTAGTTCGTAAGCTGCTTGCAATTCTCCGTTAGCATCAAGTATTATGCTATTATCTAATGTCCATTGTTTATACCTCGAACAGTTAGCGTAACCATTTCCATTAGATATAATAAAAACAGATGTAAAGAATTCTTTTATATTGAGCATCCAATCACATATCTTTTTTACGGTATCTAATTCATTTTGGAGAAAATCGTAATTAATGACATCTTCTTCGGGGTCTTTGAGCAGAATATCAATCCTCTTCTTTAGATTCTCGTTATCTAAATTGCTTCTAATCAACTTTTGAATCTCAGTAATCTTTTTACTTATGTATCCGTTTTCTATTCTCATGAAGTGTCTTTCATTATCTGTAAGACTTGCCATTAATTTATCCTCTAGCTCGGAAACGATTTTAGAAAACTCTTGATATATAACTACATCCATTCTAAATAATGCCTTAAATGTATTTATAATGGGTAGTGTTATCTTAATTGTTTCTCTAATAGATACAAATTCATCCATTATAAGCACTTTGCGGTTCTTTGTGAACAATTTATGCATTGAAGAATTTTTGGATAAAACCTTATATTTTGCGTGCGTAATCACCACAATAGGGTATTGACTTAACTCTTTTGCAATTTTTATTCTTTCCCGTTGTGTTGGAATGTCTTCATTGTTAAAGGCAAATGCTACTTGTGAATTTGCTATACTATTGATGTTTTCAACTGATTCTCTACAGTCAGCATTGTTTAACCTCACAAAAATAGCTTGTTTGTCAGTTTTTAATGCTAATTCTGCAAGGGCTTCTTCGGCTGTTCGTGTTTTTCTACATCCAGCCTCAATATCGTATACTATAAATCCGTTTGAATTATCATTATATAAAATATCGTTTTTTAGTGATAGTTTCTGTTTTTCTAACAGTTCAATATTACAATATTTAATAGCCGAAGCTGATGTGTTGTTTTTTTCTATTTTCGCTATATTCATTGGCACACTCCTTACCTATCGGCTGATATATTCATCGATTGCCAATTGTAATTGAGGTGTGTTTTTAAAAAGAAATACATTTCGTCCGGTTGGTTTTATATCCTCTTGCATGTCAATAAGGATAAATCCTTTTTGCATGAGGTAACCTGCTAATTTTTGCGAATAAATAGTAAATGTTGTTGCTTCTGTTTTTATGGTTTGTATTTTTATAATATTTTCCTCCTTGTAATTGTTGTAGTGGGGAAGTAAAAACCGCCCCACTATTATTATTCTCCACTTGTTGGAGATTTTTGTTTAAATTACTTCAACTATTGTTATCTACATACTGCTTTGTACTCTGGAGCATAGATTCTTTTACCTTGCCTAATAGTGCAAAATTAATATCTTCCAAAGAATCTTCTAAAGTGTCAATTCCAATATATTCAATTCCGTCTGCAATATCTTTGTCACTTGCGTTTGGATTTTCTGATTTAACTTCAGCAACCGCACTGTTAAATAGTGCTTTACCAGCATCAATTTTAGCTTTATCATCTTTGATGCCATATACATTGTTGAAAGTCATTCTCATACCATGATAAATACTATCTTTAGGAACTCTCAATAAAACGGCTAATATATAGGATATTTCTACCTCAATGCGACTTAATCCGTACTGCGAATACTCTTCCATAATCTTTTCAATAATCTGCTTTTTGTTCATATATTTTGGTCTCCTTAATCTTTACATATTTTTTGTTTGTTGTTTGTGGCAAGGTGAGAGGTTGTCCCACCTGCCGCTAATCAATAATTATTCTTCAAACATTTCTCTCTTATAGCGGTCTCTTGTGAGTTCCAACATCAAGAGTTCATGAGCATAACGCTGTCTTGCTTCAAAATTGTCTACAGGTCTGATTACTATTACCGTACCATCCGTAAAGGCGAGAGTGATAGTAATTGGTTTGTCAGAGGATACATACCTTTTTTCATCGTCAACTTCTACATTGTCAATCTCATTGCCGTCCAACTCAATATGTACGCCGTCTTTGTCAATAATGAAAAGTGATTCTTGCTCATCATAGCCTACGGCACAGAAGCGGATGTCCTGTTCTTCCATAATAGGAGTGCTGATTGAGACATCGCAATACTTGTCCTTAAATAATTCTGTTACCTCTTTGGTCATTGCGTTTGTGTTTTCTGTGTTCATAAAAATTCTCCAATCTGCCCGAATAGTCGGAGCCGCTAATTTTATTTTTACAAAGCATCTATTTTGATGCCTCTATTATATATATTCTCTCTTTGTGTAAAGCAAGTTTGATTGTTTTTGCAAAAAATTATGGAGAATATATATAGTTAGGGCAAAATAAGCAAAAAAAATAACACCTACTTGTAAAAGTAAGTGTTATAAGGTGTATTCGATTTTATTTTAACCATGTGACTTTGCCAATCTTTTTATTGTTTTCGTCGTAGGCAGAATAGGTGCTTTCGTCATTTTCGTCTTCTTCGATGTAATCATATTTAAGGGATTTCTTTTTATAGTTTTCAATTTGAGCTATTTTCTTCCCAGCTCCGTTATATAAAAATCCTTCATCGTCACAGTTGCTTATCTCGTCATCGTCTTTTAATTCGTTTATGGTGTCTATGGCTTGTGAAACAGTATCAATATAATCCATAAAAAAATCCATATCATTTGATAAGTCCTCAAACCATTCTTTATACGAATACATATCATCTTTTAATTCTTCTAATTCTCTTGATGTAATATGACCGCTTTTAAATGATGTTTTATATTTGTCAAAAATCTTAGCAATATCATTAGAACAACTATCTACTTCATATAAATAAGTAAACGTGCCGACAGGGTCTTCGACATATTCCATTAAACATTTTAGTGCATCTTCTTCGCACTTTCCGCCCTCACCATATTTATTATATAACTCCAATTCTTCAAAGGTAACACTATCAACGTCATATTGGACTTCGGGAGCGGGGGTTTCTATTTTCTCGGTGATAGGTGTATTCTGCTGTCCTTTAACAGATTGTATTACTTTTTCAATATCTTTGCCAGTTGCTTTCTTCATTGGTGTTATCTGTGCGACAACCTCTTTTTGCTCTTCTTGTGATAGCCTTGCAACCTTTATTGCTGTTGTATCATTGATTTTACGGCTCTTAACAACTGTTTCTAATTCATCTATACCGTTTGTTGCTAAGTTCTGATAATCGTTTAATGTTCTTGAGGTTATATTAAAAGCATCTGCAAGTTCTTGTTTAGATTTGAAACTTTTTATTTCTATGGGTAAGAAATTATTTCCGACCCTCTTTTGAGTATATTGGTTGTTTCCGTTTGCTAAATTACAGTATTCGCATATTTTATCAATACATCTACCAAGTTTAATTTTATTACTGCCTTTGCTTGCATTCCTTGAAGTAAGGTTTTCCATAATTAATATATATTCGAGATCATCATCAGTAAGTTTTTTATCAAGAACATTGCAGGGAATAGTATCTTTTCCTAATTCTTGATATGCTCTATATCTTTGATGCCCTGAAATGATTATATTGTTTGCCGTTATCAAAATAGGATTGCGTATCTTCCCGGATGATTCTATATCGTCTTTTAACAATCTAAATGTTGCATCTTCAGTTGTATCAAAATAATAATCATTTTTCGGATGTGGTTGTAGCTCCGTCAATTTCTTATATATCATATTTATATCCTATAGCCGTATGGCTTCTTTCTATTATAATAGATATATTATAGCATATTTGTATGGTGATTTCAATGGATATAAGTAATATAATCATCTACACACACTTAATTTTTATACGTTATCGAACATAAGACATTTTCACACATTCAAACATCAACAAACCCCATAACTACGCCATTTTTCAGGTTTTACCGATAGCGGTAATATATTTCACGAAATCTGTACCCATATAACTATCATTTATTGGTATCTCAACAACTTTCATCGAACTACAACACGAACGACTATATTTAGCCTATTATAGACGAGTTTAAGGGTATAATAAAAAAGCAAAAAGCCACCGAAAACCCCTTAAATAAAGGGAAATCAGCGACTTTTCGCACAAATCAAATAATTTATTAGAGACACTCACGAACTCCGCTAAAAGCATTATCCGGAGCGGACTAACCAAGTTAATTAAAAATTACTCTTTTCTATATCATCAAAGAGTTTTTGCAGATGTTTCTTGTCACTCTGAACGAAATAAGCTCTGCCATCAATCTCAATAGGCTTATCCGTATCACATACAGACAACATCTTTTCTTCCATATATTTAATACCATCTTCAAAAGTCTTTGTAATTGAATCGTTTTTTGTCATATATCTATATTACCTCTTTCTTCATTATATTATAGCAGATTAATGTGATTTTGTAAAGCCTCTTCTATGTGTTTTTCCTGCAATCCAATATATCTTTGTGTGGTAGTAGTAGAGGAATGCTGCAATAACACACGCACCAAGTTAATATCATAATTATTATTAGTATAGATGCTTGTA
Organism: Clostridia bacterium; assembly: GCA_045648175.1. Taxonomy (GTDB): domain Bacteria; phylum Bacillota; class Clostridia; order Monoglobales; family Monoglobaceae; genus SIG440. The sequence continues at coordinate 33,629 of JAZRNN010000076.1, read as the reverse complement.
GCAAAGTATTTCCTAAACGAATGGCTACCAATACCCTCATATCCTAAATAATCACATATAGCCTTTAAGTGTTTGTTGACCGCCCTCTCCGATATATCAAATAATTTAGCCGTAGGACTTATATTATTATCCAAGGCGTATTTCTGAATATATACATATATATCTGTCGGCACAGTAAACTCTCTTTTCTTTTGTGTTTTCTGCTCAACGATATTCAGGCGGTATCTATCACCGTCACGAATGATAGCGGATAATCGCAGTTGAAGTATATCACTAATACGCAATCCAAGATTCGCTTCCAATGTAAGAGCGGTTGCTATTCTCTCATTTGGATTTATAACACTTCCATCTTCCATAATAACCCCAGCACGAATAGTTGATATAATGGTCTTGTACTGTTCTTCTGTTAGTGCAACTGTTTTCTTATTCAAATCATTTCACCATCCTTTTGAAAGTTCCTATTTTCAACAGATTTAGTTCCTATTTTAAGGCTTTCATATTGATACATCCCCAAAAGTCGCTTAAACAAAGGAAAGTTCCTAAATTGTATAATTATTGGAACTTTGCATTTTATTATCTTTTACTCATACATGTATTATATATCTTCGTGTAAAGCAAAAAGCACCGGCAGAAGAAGTAATCCTCTGAAGGTGCTTTCGATTTTGTGATATTATGCTCTCTGTGCTTTCTGCGCCTGAATCATTTTGTGAATTTCCATACCACGCACATTATAATAATCTCTTTTTTCCTGTGCGGTCATGTCTTTTGTTTTGTTATAATTATTTTCCCTTACTTTGTGTATATCCTCAATGGTGAATTTTGGACTGATAATTAAAGTGTTCATAATCATTCCTCACTTTCCAATAAGACAGTTGGATTTAATATCTCAATCGGTTTATATCCTTTAAGGTTTGTAATGGCTCTAACGCCTCTGATAGTCTTTATATTTACTATATGCTTGAAGTTCCAAGAGATGATACAATCACATCCGTATATAACCGCTGATGCAATGTGCTGACAATCGTCATAACTTTTTTGTGTTAATATTCCCATATCAATAAGCTGCTGTGCAACTTCTGACATATCCTCTGTGATTTCAATAGGGGTGTAGTCAATTTCTCCAAGATGCTTAAATAACTCTGTCCTTTTCGGCTCAGGGCAGTTGTCTATTTCTTGAAGTGTTACAGTAGATAAAAACACATCGTATTTACCTGCCTTGAATATATCCCATAATTTTAAGGTCTCTGACATCTTTTCGGGGACATCCTCTTGCATAAGGTGACTAATTACAGAAGTGTCCAAATATACTTTTAACTTGTTCATCGGTAATCACTCCTTTGATTTGTTTTCTTCCTTTTGGAGCTTGTTTTGTTCACGAATTGAAACAATAGGTTTTTCGATATCGTTTTCAATTAAAGATAAAATCCATTTGTGAACACTTAAATCTTTGTTTTTCTTTTTTACATGTTCTTTTATAATATCAAAATAATCCAACGGTACACGAATCTTTATATCTTTAAGTTTTGCCATATAAGCATCTTGACTTTTTTTCTTTTTCTGCTGTTCGGGAGTTCTTTCAGCCATATATAACACTCCAATCTATATTATATGTAAATGTATAACGATTATATTCTATACCCATATTATAAACTATTTTTCCAAAAAAGTCAATGGAATTGAAAATCTTTGTATAATTTGTTTATTATAATAGGATGCCATGAAAAGACAGCCTACCTCAATCAATATTTATCAGGGAATAATACTAAATAACCAATGTCTTAAATGATTTTTGTTTGATCGTTGCTCGTCCTTAAGTTCCGCAAAGTATTCACAAGCGACACTATAAGGAATTAGGTAATTTTCTGATAAGGCTATTGCGGATTTTATTTTATTACTTGAAATATTAGGAGTTACTATAATAGCTGCAAGCAAATTAGCATCATGATGTTCTCTTACTCCATCTGAGCAATGTTCCAACAAATGATGTGCTATTTCGTGAGCAATAGAAAAATTCCTATAAGCATATTTCTCATTATAATAGATTGTATATTCACCATTAAATAATGTATATGCTGCATTGCACTTATATAGCGGATATTGGTCTTTAAAGTCTTGCCTACAACCTATACTATTTTTTACAGTTAGTCCTATATTTAAAGCGACATCTATTGAATTTGATGACTCTTGTTTGTGAGGAATATCTATATATTTGGTATAAACCTTTTTTAATTCTTGATATGTCATTACACTTTCCTTTCTATATTCTACATATCATTTGTATTTTTTCTGTTGTCGATTCCAACTCTGATTTAAGTTCTGCTATCGTTTCTATAAGTTCAAGCATTACATGAGTATTATCTTCCTTACAATCAATTTGCTTTGTTATAGGAAAAATTTCTTGCCAATATTCTTCAGCCTTATCTATTGGAATTTGGCATAAACTACTCAAATCTCGTGCTGATTTCAAATATGATGGTAAATTTTCAATTGGCGCTGCTAAAATACAAGCCAACATATTTGCATCTAATTCGTTCTGTGGAGAATCGTCCTCGTGTCCCAATAAATAGTGAGCAATTTCGTGGAAAATGTAGAAATTCCAATATCGGGTATTGGTGTTAAAATATATGATTTTTGTATCTTTGTATATAGCTAAAAATGCTGGATGATTGTATAGCGGTGTCATTCCACCTTTATAATCTTCTTCACACTGCTTTTCATTTTTAAATGGTATGTGCAATTGGTTTAAGAGCCAAAAGGCATTAGACGGCACATTATCGTTCTCTCTGATGTGTGGCTTTGCTATTTTTTTGAGTTGTTTATAGGTCATTAGTCTCAATCTCCTTTAACTTTAATTTCTACTATGTTGTAAAGTTTCCGTAGTTCATCTTTGACTATATCGCTATATTTCAAAATAGCATTAATTAGTTCGTTCATATCTCTATAGTCTTTAGCAAACAATAACATGCTATCTTTTCCGTTTGGCTCATCGTCAAAATATTTGTTTGCTAATATAGATAATAACTGATTTGCAGTATCATGACCTTGTTGTATGTCTGTAATTATGTCTAAAATTTCCATATTTGTATTACTCAATTTTCAATCCTCCGCTCAAAATCAATTTATTTTTCCATGTATCAATATTTGTATTTCCCCAATCTTTGATTTTTCCGTCCTCAATGATAATACCGTAGTCAGCAAAAACTTCCTCTTGATTCATAGATGCTGTCAGCTCGTTTCTCTTCATTCGTTGAATGACATCCCAAAGTACATACATAGCTTTATAACGATGCCCTTCATTTTCCATATGTACAATATCATCTATGATATAAAACAATTCCGTTTTTTGAAAATCTTTTGTTTCCATACAGTTCATTTTTTAAAACCTCCATACATATATAATTTTCCATTAGTTGCAAAAGTATTTTCCTATGGCGGTCTCATATATAGATCCATTCCGTTCAGCATCCTTTCCTTTATTCCTTAAATAAATCTATTCCGTTGGCTACATATACCCGGTTATAATAGTCGATTGATTCTTGATTTCCGCTTTTAATTTCGTTATGCAGTTGATATTTCCAAGTAGTCAAATATTTTTCAGGATATTTGCAGAGGTCAACATACATAGTTAGGAGCGGAATAACAACCAACAAAACAAGTACCGTTTTAAATAGTAACCGCTTCAATATCTTTTTGAGTAGTTTAAGGTTTATTGCATATCGTGTATTATGATACATTATGTAAAGCATATTTAATTCCTCCGTTATGGTGGAGCGGTATTATAACCGCTCCTGTTGTAATTTGTTCGCCTTTAATCTAACCTTCTTGACAGAATCATAAACGGCTTGACGGCTCAATCCTAATCTTTTACTAACTTCCATTTCCGTAAGTCCGAGAAGTAAAAGTTCAATAACTTCCATCTGTCTTGATGATAATTTTATAGATGATAAAACCGCCTGAGTAACACCAATGTATTTTTCTATGTTTGTCTCTGCTCTCTCTGTTGTGGTTTCTTCTTGAAGTCCGTCTCTTATTTTCCTTAACTCTTTGCCAACTGTACCAAAAGTTATATTTAATATGTTAGCTATTTCTGAATGTGTGTGTCCGTCAGCTTTTAAAAGAATGATTTTTCTTTGAATATCGGTGTACGGCTCTAATATCTTTTTGGCTCTCTCGTCTGCATTTTCTTCGTCATACATTCTAAAAAATTCATCTTCAAGAGTTTCTGTTGGTAACATATCAAGAAAACTTCTTTCCCAATTTTTTTTATCTCCAAAATCACCATGAAAATATGGAGCATCTAAACTAATACAACCACCTTCCGGCTTTCTGCTTTTTGTATATCTTTTTTTGATTTCTTGAGATATAGCAGTTTGCATTTTATATTCACATATAGTTAAGATTGACCACCGCCGAAGACTTTCGTCTCTGTTATATTTCTGAATACCTTTTAAAAATCCCATAATTGCAACATCGTAATATTCTTCTATTGAATAGTTGTGTCTATGCAAAAAAGAATAGACTGCATTATGATATTTTTCTGCTAACTGTTTTTCTTTTTCTGTCAATGGTTGTAAAGTAAATTTTGACATTGTTTTGACCGCCTTTCGTGTTTAATAAAATTATTTGATTTGTGCTTTGCTCTGTATTTGTAGAGGCTTGCAACTCTCACGGTTTGCCGTGGCTACATTAAAGCGGTTAGGCTTTGGGAAGGCTTTCGCCCTCCCTCTGCCGTTAATGTTGTTACTTGATTCTCAACACTCCAAATGTGCTTTCTGTTCTAACACTTTCAAACTGTATTTTATTGAGTAGATTTTTAACTGCTTCTTTATTAATGCCCTCTCTCGTCTGTATAGAATAGGTTATTTTGTAATCTGTGCCGATGTACTGCCGTATTGCCTTGCCGTTCTTGTCTATCGTCTCACATTCTTTTTTCTTATGCAAAAACTCAATAATTGCACTTTCTGTTTCTCTGATTTCTGCGTCCGTTTCTTCTCTTAAGGCTTTCAAACTCCTTAATTTTGCAACATGCATTTCAAGTTCTTTTGTTGTACTACACATAATTTGTGTACCTCCTTTAAAATATTTGATTTGTAAAAAAGTCTTGTTTGACTTTCTGTACCCATATTATAACAAATCTGTACCCATAAATCAATATGCAAAATTCACAAATCTGTACCCATATTTTTGTGCAATATTTCTGTACCCACATTATTGACATTTCTGTACCCATATGTTCTAATGTAATTACCAAATCAAATAAAACTATTTTAAAGGAGGACTAACAATGTTAAAGATTTATTTAACAAATTTAGGAAAGTACAACGAAGGGCATTTAATAGGTGCGTTGGTTTCGCTGCCGTGTAGTGATGAAGAACTCGAAGCGGTAAAAGAACGAATTGGAATCAATGAATATTATGAAGAATATTTCATCACCGACTATGAAACAGACATCAGAGGAATCACAGTAAATGAGTATAGCAATATAGACGATTTAAACGAATTAGCGGAAACTTTAGAAGGGTTAGACGATAGCGACAGAGAAGTTATTGAAGCAATGCTTTCAGAGGGTTACACATTAGCGGATGCAATCGACAAAAAAGATGATTGTATAATATGGAACGATTGTTCAGATATGGAAGATGTAGCAAGGGAATACGCAGAACAAACAGGACTATTAAACAGCATCCCCGAACATCTGCAAAATTACTTTGATTTTGAATCATACGGAAGGGACATGAGTTTTGAAGGTCATTTCGTGTTTACCGATAGCGGAAATTGTGTTCAGATTTATTAAAATATAATAGGTAAAAAAATAAGGTGTTGACCTCGTAAAAAGTCAGCACCTTTTTAATATTTGCGGAGCGGTTAAAAGCTCCTTTTTTTATTGTTTTAAGGCTCAAATTTTGCCGTTTTAAAGCCTTTGATTTTAAGGGTATGAAAGTTAATTAAAACCATTTCAGAAGGGTATTTACGGCGGTTTGTGTGCCGTTGATGTGGGTGTCCGTGTCCCCGTGTGTTTACATTATGTAAAGCCTTTTTTATTCCCGGAAAGGGTATATCTGACCTTCTCACGTGTCGAGTTAAATTTTAGACGATTCGAAGAAATTAAACTAAGTTTTGTCTTGTCAACAAGTATATTTTACACTTTTAAACACAAAAAACATATTACTTATACAAGTTTATTGATATTTGCCTAAGTTTTACACTAAGTTTTTTTCAAATAAATATTATAGGTGTTTTTTGTCAAAAACTTTACATCTTCATTACAACAACAAACAAGCCATTGACCAAGAAAAATTTACATGATATAATCAATTTGTAAGATAGCTTATGCAACAATTGAACAATGATATTTACCTCAAAAAAGTTTTTATTATTGGAAAATGATGTCGCAACTATACTGGCATCGTATTTGAAGGGAGGTAATGTCATGAAGGGACTTAATAACGATACTGCCTACGTAAAGGCATTTCAGGGGTTTTTGAACGCTTCTGCAAAATGTGGTTATGGCATATCTGCACTTAGGTTCGTATGCAACATGGGCAGAGAAGAAGATAAATTCATTGAATCTGATTTGGATTTCCAAGTAGCCTTAGCTAAAGGGGACATTTCAGGAAGAGAACTTCTTATTATGCAAGATGTTGTATTCGGCGCATAATATGCGTCACAGTAAGCTTTAAACTTGCAAACAAATTAAGGAGAGGCTTCGGCTTCTCCTTTTTGTTTTATGTTTATAGTGGAGCGGGGGGGGTACACAAACATTACAGAAATTTAAGTACCTAATATATAGACGGTATAGGTTTGAATTTATGAAAAATGTTCTAATATGCTTTTATCAGTGACAATATCATAAACCCAAATATCACCGGTAGGACTAATCAACTTACTTATCTTGGATATATCTTTTATTGTCCTTTGAATAAAATTACTACGATGGTTTAAAGCATTTATCGCATAAATATCACAACATGTTTTAGCATCTGCATCAGAAGGTGGGAATATAAATCTATCGGTTAATGATGGTTTTTCCAGTTTTCCATTAAGAATTGATGTTATATATAAGCAAGGCTTTCCTTTTCTGTTTTTACCAGCTATAATAAAACGTGAACTTAATGTTCGCCCTTCTTTTCCAATATTCCTATACCAAAAAAGTTTAAAGAGCCAATGTATTAGTTTGATATATCGCAAAGCATCTTCTACATAAAAATTGCTCTTGTCCGTCACGTTGGTTATCATTTTTTCAAACAGCATTTGAGATTTATTGTAGCCAGCAAAAGCAACTGCTACATTGTTGTTGACCGCAACGATTTTCTTTACATCATCACGAGAAAGAACTTCTTCCAATGTAACCGTTCTGTTGTCGGCACCCAAATATATTTTATCCTCTGTCTTATATCCCAAAATTACACTCATAGCATCAATCCCTTTTGACAAATTTCCAATCGTTGTGTTTAATAATATAGCTACCATCTTCTTTTGAAACAATATATCGGTTATCTTTTACATCATCGTTCTTTTCAAAATAAAAATATCCTTTTGAAGGAACAAGAACAATTTTTGACGGATTATCCTCTTTATCCCCAACAGAAACGGTTGCAGTATCGTTATTTATAGATAGAGTAAAATCAAATTCTGTATTCCCAGTTGTCCATATTCCATTTATAATTTCAAGCATTTCATTTTCGCTTTGAAAAGCGGGATTGTTAATATTCAACATCAAGCCAGCAATGGCAAAGATAGCGCATACAACAACTAAAGTTATCAAAATCGGTTTTGTTTTCATAGAGGAACACCTCACACAAATTCTTAACTAAATTATAACATATATTTACAAATAACACAAGCGGAGCAGTAAAAAAATAAGGGACTTACCTTTATAGTAAATCCCTTTTAATCACTTATAGTGTTTTCTGTATCATCTGTATCCTCAATGTACTCTTCCCACAGTTTCAAAATCTCATTCTTTTTTAATGCTTTTTTAATAGCATCTTTGTTATTCAAAATAAAATCGATTCCCAAACCGTATGTGTCAGCAAATGTTTCAATATAGGCGATCATTGCTTCTCTTGACATGCTACAGTACTTAAAGTCATATAAGATTTCACGCATACGCTCTGTGGTTGGGAATTTAAACTCTTCGCCTTTTTTATATATTTCAAAAATAGTCCTTATAGTAGAAATAATTAAATACAATGAAAACATTTCATTGGGGCAATCATAAACCTTTGAATTTTCATCGATAACAACAAATGGCTTGAGCGTATTTAACCAAAAACACTCGACGGCTACATACTTGTATTCGCACGGATATTCCAAACCATGAAATATTTTAAAATAATGCATTCTTTGGTCTTGCCTTCTAATCACTTCAAATAGATTAGGTTTATGAATGTAATACTTTAAATTCCTTTCTCCTTCAGAAGCCAAGAAGTTTTGCCACAACTTTTCAATTGCTTGAAAACGCCTATTCATTTCTTCAATAGGTGGCATAACATATGCTCCCGGTATATTAATCATATCGCTCATTATATTTTACCCACTTTCGATATGGAAAAAGTTCCTTCTTTAATTAATTTATTACCAACTATCATAGTGTTAATGTATAAATCTTCCGGAACTTTTAATTGTTCCTCATTTGATTTATTCGTAAAACTTATCGTGGTGTTATTTAAGGCTTTTTCGCTCTTGTCTTTTAAAAACTTATATTCTATTTCCGTTAGTAAATTGTGAGCAATCTTTACATATTTTGCACGAATTTCTTTGTCTTTTAATATTCTGAAAATCGTAATTATAATCGCAGCTATGGCAATCATAAGCAGTATGATATTATCTTTTATAATATTATTCATTTTATATTCTTCCTTCTATACAGATGCACGGCTTATTTTGCTTTTCCTCTCGCTGTGTGCACGTCTTAAAATTTCAACAAGCCCTATAATAAACGGATAAATACTCAATAGGACTACAACATAAAACCCTCTTTGTAAAGCAATTCCAGATATATAGCCTGATGGAAAAACCACAATTATTATAAATATTATTATCGTCAAAGCACAGAATATACCTCGCCCGACTGATAACGTATTAACAATGCAAGGGGTTTTGCCATCACAATCTCTGAAACGGGAGTAAAAATCATAAAAAAAAGTTGCTGTAAAAAGTAAGCCTGTAGTTAAAACATCGTAACAAGCACCAATGTCACTTGCATTTATTTGACCTAATTCAATAAAAAACCCTAATATCGGATAAATTACAGACAACATCAAATATAAAAAAGTATCAAAGTTATTTTCAAAAAAATATCCTTGATTATTGGTACTTACATGTGCCATAACGACACCTCAACATCATTCACGCAGAAAATCCCGCCACAGATGAAATTTATTAACTTTACTTTTTAATCTGATTTTTTTCATATGCATTACTCCATTGTTTTTTATTGCTTCCATGTTGTTCAAGAACGTTATATCTTATAATAAAAAACGCGTTTGAATTATACCACATCATTACATAATATGCAAGGCTTTTTAATAAATTTCTCCAAAAATTGTATATTTTTTATAACGATAAAAACGCTATGAATACATTTCCGCTCTTATTATACTACATTTTTTGACATTTTTCAATAGATATTATAAAGTTTGTATATAATACTATGCATCAAATTTATAGGTGTACCAAGTATTTCTACTTAATACACCTATAAATTAACTATTAGTGGATTGCAACATACCGTCTCAAGGCATTTACTAATTCCTGACCATTTACACCATTATCAACAACCAAATCTTTAATAGTAACACTATAATCATTGTTTGTTGTCATGTTGTGAGAATCATATCTATTAACCAAACTACTATAATCAGGCATCTTAACAAAGTTGCTCATATCCCATAATGTATGAAGGCTTTTCATCTGGTCTTGGTTAAAAACAATACCACCAGCCTTAACATCCGAAAGTAAAGTTGGTTGTTCAATCGGAATATAATGACCATTGTTGTCAATATAAATCTCCTTTCCATCTTCACCCATTAGAGCAGAGCCGGGTTTGGTGTAATTAGTCCCATCGGCATACTTGTTTTTAACTTTTATAGAAGAGTAATTACCGCCTGTACCGCCTGTTATTTTGTAATCTCCACCACCTGTATGAACTACTGTGCCAACAGGTAATCCCGTTGTAGTTGTCTTTCCACTGTCATTTATATGTATTCCAACCTCACCAATTCCGGGGATTGTCGCAGTAGCATTGTTCTGCGGAGCGGAAGACGAACCAACTCCCGAAGAACCGCCTTTTGAACTTGTTCCCGAAGAAGTATTACCATTATATGTAGTGTCCTTATTATTTACATTGCTATTATAATTCTTAATAGCAGACCCCACATCATTTATAATAGATTTTAGAGCAGGAATGTCGTTTGTAACGATTTCTCCCAATCCCTTTGTAATATCTCCAAGATTGCTATTAAAGGCAATTACACCACTTTCAACATTGTTAATCGTAGTGGTTAATACATTTTGTGCTGAAGTGAGATTATTCAATGATTTTGTCTGATCTAAAGTATGTTTCGCAACCTGCGCCGCATATTCCGCATCAGCTAATTCTGCTTTTGCATTTAGTACATCCTGAGTGTTGGCTACCCATTGCCATTGACCATCAATAAGCATACGGACGTTACGCTCATTTAAAACATTATCAAGTTGCTGACGTTTCTTAGCCACATTCAGTTCTGCACGGGCAATTTCGTACTTTTTGAGCATTGTTTCATACTGCATTTCATACTGTGCCGTTATTTCTTCAAGATTTTCTTCTGTGGCATTTAAAACATCTCTGTTATACTGCCTTTGTAATTTATCCGCTTCATACTGTAAATCAAGTAACTTCTCTGACAAGATATTATAGTCCTCTTGATTAAATAGCAATTTGCGTGTTTCCTCATCAAGATACTCATACATGGTAAGAGAAGCATCTAACTCTTTATTGATTTCGTGTTGTGCTTCAGTAATGGAGTTTGTCACATCATAGTAGGATTGTAATAGGGTGTGAAGTGAGCCAATTTGACTTGAATTAAAGTTTAAAGAATCAATAAGTTCATTCTTAATAGCATTAAAGTATTTTTCTTCTATTTCTTTAATTTTATCAAGTTCGTTAGCGTGTTCTTTTCTAAACCTATCCAAAACCCTCTTCCAAGCCGCAACCTCATTGTCAGCGAATTTATCCCAATCTCCATAAAGGTTTCTTTCGTTTATCCAACGTTCAGAATTAGATAGCGACCAATCAGCAATTTCGTTTTGTGCATCGTGCCACAATAATTGCAGTTCTTGAATTTCTTCCTTATACTTCTCAGGGTCTAATGCACGGAGTCGTTCAGCCTCTTTATGATATTCTTCCTGTAACTGCTTATAGAAAGATGTAGTATCACCTAATGGATTCTGCTCCAAGAACATATCTCTTGCGTGCTCAATATCTTTGATACGATTTTCATATTGCAAAGACATATTATCCAATAGTTCATTTTGTTTGTCCCACCAACCAGATTGATGTTCCTGAATTTCGTCTGAATTATCATCGTATCCTAACGCTCTAAGTCTTTCAGCCTCTTCGTGATGTATCTGCTGAATACTTCTATCAATGTATGAAGTATCATAATTATCCCCATACATATTTTTAAGCATTTCCTTTTCATGCTCAAGGTCTTTGATACGATTATCAGCATAGTCTTTACGAGCATCCTCAATCTTGTCTAAAATTTCAAGCCGTTCCTCATCGGTTTTAACAAGTTTATTTAAGGCATAATCAAGCTCTTCAATATACTTTGTTTCATCCTGATGTATTTTATATCGGCGTTCAGCATCTTTTAAATGTTTATCAAGGGCATTATTCTTACTTGAAGATGACGAACCTTTGCTTGTTTTTGGTGATTTTATGGTAATTCCACCAATAGAGTTGGCAGCACTCGTGTATGCAGAAATTATAGCATTAGCTTGAGTGTTAAAATCCTCAACAGACATTCCCGTTAAATTACCTTCAGCACCATCTTTGGCGGCTTGTGCCGCAATCGCAAATCCAGCCAATTTACTTGCGGCGGTTTGTGCTTGATTACCTGTGGTTTCAGCACTATTACCAAGATTAGCAATAGCGGTTTTTGCAGTATTTGATAATTGGTCTGTTTTGCCTGTTGCTAAATTCATAAGGTCTGTTGCCATAGCATCTTGCAATTTCTGAATTGCATTAACCTTTGCAGCTTCGCCCTCTGCCAATAAAGCATCAGTGTTTATCTTTAATTTCCCCGAAGAGTAATCAAGGTATTGCAACAGGTCATTATCAATGAGTTTCTGCATTGTTTCAGCAGAAATAGCACCCGTTGAGTTATACTCTTCTTGTGCTGATTTTAACTCATTATATTTATCTTGCAAGGTTGCAAGTGTTTTGACAACACCATCCAATGATAATGAGTTCGCTCTATTAACTTCTTTTTCTAAAGGAACGCTAAAATACTCAGCGAATTCCGGTACTTTAGAAAGGTAATTATTGATAGAGTCTGTTATCTCTTTTTCAGTTCCAATAAATTGTTTACTTGCAATAGCCGTATCACTAAGCTCTTGCTTAAATTTTTCAAACTCTTGTTCTGATTTTGGTAGTTCACTACCTTGTAAAGCTGTCAACATTGTTTGTTGAGCTAAATTCTCGTTTAAATCTCCAATAGATGTTTTGTAAGCATCTACTTTTTCTTTCATTTCATTATATCTACCATAAATAGCTTGATATAGTGAATTATCTGTCAATTCTTCTGCTGTAAAAGCATTAGAATCTCTTAATGCGTTCAACGCATCTTCAAGTTTCTGATAGTTTTCTAATATACCTTCAGTTGTGGTATCATCACCAATCAAAACTAATGCACCACCACCTGAACCGTATGAACCACTATCAACAACTCCGGCTTTTTCGAGTTCCTTAAAACCTTTTACCGCATCGTCTCCTGTTGCGTTAATTATATTATTACCGCCCCAAAATCCATCAGCACCTATGTCTAACAACTCGTCTTTAGCAGCGTTTACACCTGCTATCAAATCAAGCTGTGAGTTCTTTAATGAGTCTATACTTGCTTGTCTTATAGCGTTAGACAACGAACCATATTTAGCAATGAGGTCATCTATACTTTCGCCTTCAAGTCCAAGTTTCTCTAATAGTTCTGCTTGTGTAGAAATTAAATCTTCTTTTGCACTCGCATCTGTTTTTACCGCTTCGGATAAAGCTATGTATTTACTTGACAAACTTGCAATCTCATCACCTAATGTATTTGCTTCGCTTGCGGCTTCTTTGGCTTTATCACGCATTTCTTCCATCTTTTGATTATGATTGGAAATTGCAGATGTAATTCCACTTATTGCCAAGCTAATAGCCATTAAAGCGATACCAATCGGATTGCTGAGAAATACGCTTTTAATTGTTGCACCCAATCCCATCATAGCCGACTTTAAACTAAATGTAGATGCTGTACTTGCAGCATTAGCGGCGGTCTGTGCGTTGGTTGCTTGTGTAAGCCCCATTTCTGCCAACTTCTGCAATGCCATTTCTTTAGTGAGACCTTGCATTTGAAGAATTCTGATTCTGTCTTGCTGTGTCAAAGACTGACCTGAAAGAACATTTTTTAGTTGTGCAGTCGTAAGCGTGTTTGTTGCTACTGCAATACTTTTTAAGGTGTTGTACCTTGTAGCCAAATTTCCGTTAGGAATATTATTAGCTAACTGTAATGCTTTTCCGTATTGCTCAACCTGTTTGGTTGCGGTAAGAAAAGCCATAGTACCATTTGTTAAAAATGTTCCTATTTTTAATGCTAAGAAACCTCGTACTGCACCTTCGACAATGCCCCATTGGTTAGCAAAGTCTAAAACGGCAGAACCTAAATTAGCAATATCACGGACTGTGTTTCCGTTCATTATGCTTTGGTACATCTCTGTTAAACTGTTTGAAAACCGTTGTGTTGCAGCATCGGCACTTTGCATCCACTTCTCATATTCGATTGTAGCACTACCTGCCGAATTAACAGCATCTTCATATGCCTTGTCTGATTCTTGCAGTCCTGATAATAAAGCTCTACCTGCGGCGGCTCTGTTTTTACCAAACAACTTTTCAAGAACTAAAGCGGCACTTGTATCTTCAAGCGAATCTATAACTTGAGATATTTCATACAGTTGGTCATAATATGACTTGAAAGTATTGTCATCTTTCATTATATCTACGCCTGTAAGTGCTTTTAACTCATCTCTTAATTTACTTGTGGCACCGGCAAGCTCATCAACTTCTTCGCCCATTTCAGACAATTCTTTGATAGCGTCATCGTCACCTTCTGAAGCTCTTAAACGCAACGAACCGATTTTTGCAGTATTACCCAAATATGATGGATCGTTATAGTATTTATTTGCAGTTGCATACATTGTAGCAGCTTGCTCAATGCTTGTATCTGCTTCTGTCAATGTACCGGCGCTTAACCTAATTGCTTCTGCTAATCCCTCGGCATCAATACTATACTTGTTACTCATATTGTTTATAAGGTCAGCATAGGCTTCAATTTTCTTGCTCATTTGTGCATCGGTATAACCGCCTATTTCATCAAATGAAGCAATGGATGTTTTAATTGAGCCGATAGCAGTATCAATATCTATGTCACCGACATTGGATAATTTTGTAGCCCATTCTCCACCAAGTTCTGCATCTGACAGAGACCAACCTAATTTTTTGAACTCAGTAATTGCATATATAAGCGAATCAACCTTGACGTTTAATTCGTTTGCCTTGTTTAATGCTTTGTCAAAATACTTATATAAAGAATCTCTGCTTTCTATTTCGGCGGTTACTTTCTGTAAGTCAACCAATCTATCATCAAGGGTTTTTGCTTCTGTCCATGCATTACGGAGTTGATTAGTCACAGCATAAATAAAACTTGCTCCACTAAAATATTGAGCAAAATGACTTATCGATGATTTAAACTTATCCGTCCATGTCATTCCGGCTTTATTTGTAGCTAACAACTCTGCTCTGAATGCAGATAATTGACCTCGCAATTCCTTTAATTCGGTCTTGCTCTTTGCTATACCTGCCGAATCAACTAATTGATTATACTTCGCCGTCATTTCTTTGCTTGTAAATAATTTGCTATTATCTTTTGCAAATACCTTTAATTGATTTTGGAATTTCTTTTTGTCTAAATCAAAATTGTAAACAAGCTTATTAGCATTTACTTGTTTCTGCACTTGCTTGACAGCGTTTTGCATAGCCTTTTGGTTTACTTTTGGCGTTACACTAAAATTACCATTAACACCTTTTAATTGATTCTTAATCTGCTTTCGAGTTTTTGGCATATCCAAACTACCTGTCAACTTTACTTGCATATCACCTAAAGACTTTGCATCAGTTTTAATTTGTTTTTTACTTTTTCCTTTTTGCAAGCTCGCAATAAGCTTTACATAAATATCACCAAAGGACTTTATATCTTGTTTGATTTGCTTTTCGCTTCGTGCTTTTTCAAGCTCTGCAAGCAATCTAATAACAAAGTTTCCTTGTGCCATATTAGTCTCCTTTCCTTACAACAGAAAAAGGCTATATCAGATAAATCAATATCCAATATAGCCTTTATGATACTGTAAGATTTATTTGTTCTTTTCAACTTTCCAATTAAGCATGGCTAAATATGTTTTATGCGGTACTTTCCCTTTGCATTTTTCAGCCACATCTTTTATATAGTTTTGCCTATATTCAATATATCCATTTTGCGCTTCTTCGTGGGTGTCAAATGTGCCAACTTTCTTTTTAGAGCCTAAAACAGACATAGTAACATCATATTTGCCTGTATCGTCATTCAATACGATTCCTGCATCTGCGTTCCTTGTTTCAAAAATGGTATTTGTAAAATGTGGAACAAGAGTACAAGTATCAGAGCCATACATCATATTACCGGGTATTAGTATGTCCTTATCTAAATCAACCTTTCTATCGCCCATAGAATTCTTCTTGTGCCACTCTCTATAGTTGGAAAAGTTCAGCCATTCAACATCAACCGTACAACCAGCATAATACGGTTTGTTTTCATGCACTTCATCACTAAAGCATCTTTGCATCATATTAGCCCATTTGATATAAGATACATCACCTTTATATGCTGATGAATCATTGCAACCCAAATATCCCATACCATATGTTGTTCTCTTCCATTTAGCAGCATACCAATCGTTTTCTTTGTAAAGAATATTGTTGATAATATCAAAAATCATATCCGCGGTATCGACTTCGCCTTTAGAGTATCTTTCTAATATAGCGGTATATTGCTTTTCACTTACGGGATAAATGTTTTTATAATAATTATCATTTTTATTATTGCTTTTGTGCCAACAATGTGTATTGCCGACGTAATCAAAATTTACAATAAATGCTCCAACAACTAATCGCCATATCTCAATAGTTTTCTTTTTAAACACCCATTTTTTGCCATTGTAAACATTCTCTTGTAATGTGCAAATCTTTTCACCGGAGCAATCTGTTTTTATGCGTTTAAATACATACTTTTTACCATTGTGTTCTAACACTCTACCATAATTAGAAATCCACGCTCTCTTATAGTCAATTAACTCTACAAAACATTCATCTTCAGCAATGGGTTTTATCCCAGCTTGTTTTACATCAAGTATTCTTATAGGGAGCGGTTCTTTATATAATCTTTCTATGGTTACTATGTCATCTTCGGACATATTTCCTCTTTTCATTGTTGAATATGTACTATAACAACTCTTGCATATTGACTTTATTGATTTTTTTCGCCTTTTCCCGAACCTATCAAGTGGTAAATCTCTACCACATTTATTACATCTTTTTGTATGTATTAAAAGAGGTTGTCCCTCTCTTTTATCATTATCATTCATCGTTCCTCCTTTATAATACCCATAAATTCAGACATAAAAATAGACCTCACCGAAGCGGTAAAGTCATCTATGCTTGCTTATGGTTCTGCAAACTTTCTTTTTACTCCGGGCAGATGGGAGTTCCTACACTTATACGGCTGTAGTCTTACCGCTTTTTGTTGTTTTCTTTTTGTTCTTCTTCTCGTTTTCTTTCGTAGCGGAAGCGGAAATAAGTTTACACTTTATGCCGAATGAGTTCAATATCTCTATACCATCCATACCGTCATATCTGCCGTTCTTGTATTCGTTGATAACGCCGATAAGTACCGTGTAGAGCAAACTCCTTTTCTTCGGCTCTGTAATGTCTGCTAACGCTCCTGTGAATAAATCTATCCATTTTATGTCACTCATTCTGAACACCCTTTCTCTTTTCATTCTCGGTAAGAATTTTACAAGCTCTTTTTAATCTTTCCATCACTTTTACCTTAACGCAATAATTATCAGCCTTGCCGTTGGTAATATACTTTGGATATATGGATAAATAGTGCTGAACTTGTATCTTATCTCCATTTGTTATAGTGTCTGCAACAACTTCCCAAAAAGCATCTAATACTTTTGCTATGATTGCTTCAGTAATTGTTAAATGGTATCTTTTCTGATATGTGTGTTTATTACCGCCAACTACAAATTTTTCTTTTTGTTGTGTTTTGAGCTTTGCGGATATTCTGTCAATCAACTCAGGTTTAAATATTGTATTCATTCACCGCTCCTATCTTTTTTTCCGTGTATTGTTTTGCTGCTTTTGCAAGTTTTGAGCCGGGTTTAATATACGCCCTATACTGTTCAGGTATAGTAATCTCTTTTCCTTTACCTGCACAATAAATTTCTTTCTGCGGTCTGTGTCGTGCTTCAATAGTCATATAACCATTTAAAATAATTGAATCACCTTTTGATATGGTGTCTTCAATCACATCAAGAAAGGCGGTCAAAATGTTGCTGATTGCTTCAGTATTATAGTTTTGATTTCTGTTTCTTGTTAAGTCAAATATTCTTTGAATTACACCGGGTCTAATAATTTTTTCGTTCATTATATTTTCTTTTCTCCTTGTCGTTAAATAGTTCGCATTGTAACTGTGGCACCAATATACATATCTGTCAAAAGGTCGCTTTTGGCAAATATTCTAACAGCATCACCGACTTTTAAATTCTCTCCACTTTTATTTGGAAGAGCATTAAATATTCTATCTCCGTAGTCAACATCAGCAGTCTTGTTATCCTCATCAACGGATATAACAATGGCATCAAATGTCTGTTCAATACCTCTTTGCCTTAGTGTTTTCTTGGTAATATTTTTAGCGACACTTTCTATTGCTTCAAGAATACCTTTAGCTAAAATATCAGCTTCTCTTGCTTTATCTATTTTATCTTCACTCCTTTCATCTTTGCCAATAAAATTGTTATTTTAAGTGCTTGTTATTTTGTTTTTTGCTCCACACTCTTATTTGTTCTTTTGCTTCATCAATGTTTTTATACTTCTCTTTAAATGTAGACGAACCCTGAGAAATGCAAACTGTCCCATCGTCTTCTTCAAAGAGAAGAAACCCGTAAAAATTTCCTATGTAATACATAATATCTCCTTTATTTTTATGGTATGGCGGCGGTTTTAGTATTGTAATATAAATATATCCTTAAATACTAAAAGAAGCCTACTATCAATCACAATTAAGCAATCAATAATAGACTTCTTTTAATATTTAAAGACTTAAAAGTTTATTCAATTTGGGTGTCAGACTCTCTACTCCATATTCTACGCCATTTTTATATAGAATAGTATGGCGTAACATAGAATTATATGGTGATTGAATCTTTTTTAAAACCTTGAAATATGCTGATTTAAAGCACTTTATAGAGATACATAGCAATATATGAAATTCACACTCGTATTAGTATACCTAATTTCATATTTATCTCCATCTCCTTTGATTTCAGGGGCTTTGAGGGTTTTCAAAAGGAGTTTTACACCATTTCTACACCAATTTTACACCACTGTTAGCCCACACGAGTATTAGCGCATTCATTTCAAATTGCTCAACTGCATTAAAAAGCGACTCATCTGACACATGAACATATCTGTCCATTGTTGTTTTTATACTTGCGTGTCCGAGTAACTCCTGCAGTATTTTAGGTTGCATACCTCTCTCTATTGCACGTGTTGCGTATGTATGGCGGAGAGCGTGCATGCAAAACCTTTCAATGTTTCATTCGTCGCAAAGTTTATACAAATGTTTATCATAAGAACTGTTTTTTGCAGGCTCGCCGGTACGCCAATTTATGAATACCAAATCTCTCATACAAAAAGCTTCGGTTTTTCCTGTGCGTCTGTCGATAAACGAAAGCCCCTGAGAAAGTGTTCCGGACTCTTTTCGTTCATTCTTTCTTGATGCAACCTTTTCAAGAATTTCATACGCCTTGTTGGTCAGGGGAATTGTTCGATAACTTTGAAAAGTTTTAGACGGCCCTGCTCGCCAATAACCTTGTTTATGTCTGTATTCCAAGGTTTTATTTACAGTCAGTGTCCGTTTCTCCCAGTCAATCACATCCCATGTAAGACCAATCATTTCACCGGTTCTTAGTCCCGTTTCTAAAATCAGTGCATACTGATAATAGTTATGAGACCTCTTTGCGACTTCTATAAATTTTTCCTGCTTATCTACTGTGAGAAATTTAATATCATCTACGGCACGCACAGGTTTTGTATATCGAACACCATCCATAGGATGCTTTTGAATGAAATCATTCATCAACGCCGATTTAAACATTGTCCCCATAGCCATATAAGTCTGTCTGATGGTTGAACCTGCATAGCGTTCCTCCATATTATTCAAAACAATTTTGCAGTGAAGAGGTTTAACGTCAACAAGATTCAGATTTCCAATAACCGGCTGAATATTATGCTTGAATCTTTCCCGGTAAATTCGCCTTGTATTAGGTGCTAAATAACCCACAATATGATTGATCCAATATTCAAACCAGTCATTTACTGTCATGTCAGATGGTGTAAAAGAATTATGTTTGTCTTCATACTTTGCATCTTTCAACCAGTTTCGTGCTTCCTGAACAGTTTTAAAATACTTATCCTTGCGTTTGCCGAGTTTATTTACATACCTCGCACAGTATAAGCCGTCTTTTCTTTGGCAAATTCCTTTGCCTATTTCTTTGCCTCTTAGGTTTTTACCCATAAGCTTAACTCCTTTCTCGTTAGAGAAAAAGAGCCAATGCAACATTTGATATTATATCACATTGGCATAAATTTATCAATAGGTATATGCTAAATTGTAAGTTTCTGGCTGATAAATTGTTCAAATTCCCTACGTTTTACTAATTTTTTTGTACCAACATACAACACAAATGGACAATTGGGCATACGAAGCATACTGTCAATTTTGTTAATTCCTATGTTACTATATTCAGCCGCTTCCTTAACGGTTAATGTCATTTTAAGATGTATTGGCACATTCTGAATTTCAAAAGCCATCTTTCACCACATCCTTTATCTATCAAAAACAGCTTTTTCGTCAAACAGATATCCCTTAAATATTACTCCATCGTGTGTAATAAACAAGCCTGGTGAATTCTTTGGGATTTTGTCTGCAGCATTTGTGTTATCTAAGATGATTTGCGATAATGCATTATCAGCTCTGCCGCAGACTCTGAAATCAATGTTATTTCGTATTTGTCCTGCTAAGATGTTTGCATCCGGTCTTTGTGTTGCCAGGATAAGATGTATTCCAAAGGCTCTGCCTTGTCTTGCAATCACGGAGTAGATGTATACTAAAAAAGCAGACCATACATTTATGATCTGCTAATTGGATTATATAGTCTATTTAATTTCTAAAGTTTTATCAAGTCTGAAATATTTAAGAATTTCATAAAACTTATCCTGGCAGGAAAGAACTGTATCACGCAGGAACCCTTTTTCGTTGCTCCATTCTTTCAGTCCCCTGTAATAATACATTTTATGCTGCTCGTCAATGATAAACGGTGTAACGTTATGTTTAAGGCACTCTTTAAACATAATCAGTCTGCCGACACGCCCATTGCCGTCCTGGAAAGGGTGTATGCGTTCAAATTGAACATGGAAATCAATGATATTATCTAATACAATCTGTTTTTTTGAATTATATGCATCTAAAAGCTTTCTAATTTCTGTGTGCACGTTTTCAGGGAGCACCGTTTCCTTACCGCCAACTTCGTTTGGGAGTTTTTTATAGTCACCAACACGGAACCAATCTTTTCCACTGTCGCCTGTGCCACTTTTTAAGACGAGATGCAGTTCCTTTATATATTTTTCCGAAAGCTCATATTTAGCATTATCAATAACAGAATCTATGCATCTGAAATGGTTTGTGGTTTCTACAATGTCATCCACATTAACGCTTTCATCAGTTATGCCAATTGTATTGGTTTCAAAAATATATCTTGTCTGGTCATGGGTGAGGCGGCTACCCTCAATATGATTTGAATTATATGTCAAATCAATTTGTATACGATGATATATTCCACCTGAAAGCTTACTGTCTTTTTGCTCTTTTAATATATCAAGAAGTGTTTGTGGCTTACTCGACTTTCTCTTTGCTCGCTCAGGTTTTTCGCTGTCTTCAGGAATATTCCATGTTTTGCCCGTTAAAAATGCACCCGGAATTTTACCTTCTTGACAATATTTTCTGACACTTCGGTCTGTCAAATTCCATTTTTTTGCTATTTCTGCAACTGATAAATACTTCATAAACATAATCTCCTTGTCACTATCTGTATATAGTATAACACATTATCGGAAAAATATCAACGTTTTTATTGTGTAAAATTCCATTCTATTTTTCCTATATAGGAACTTTTACTTTTGTAAATACAAAAACTGCGACCTGAAAAGTCACAGTTTTTATGATAAATTATTTAGTTGTATTTGTCTCTTTTTCAAACTGAAAATTGATTATTTACACCATTTTGGCATTGTGGCTTATAAAGGTATATAGACCTTTATGGAATTTAATCCTTTTGAAAGTCGAATCAATACTGGTTTTTAAGGAGTTTTATGTGATTTTATGAAATTATATGAAAATGCCCGATATATTTCGATACCAAGTTTCATAGTTTTAAAAACCTTTCTGTTTTATTTTATCTTTGGATAATTTGTATTGCTGTTTTAATTCCGTCAATAGCGGCACTCATAATACCGCCCGCATAGCCTGCACCTTCGCCCGCAGGGAAAAGCCCCTTATGGCTAATGCTCTCAAAATTTGCATCACGCACTATACGAAGCGGAGCGGATGTTCGCATTTCAACTCCCGTCAAAACAGCACCACTATCAGCAAATCCCTTTATTTTGCGATTAAAGTCCAAAATACCTTCCTTCAGGGTGTTCGCTATAAATTCGGGCAGACACGCCCTTAAATCCACAAATTCGGTTTGCCCCGTAAACGATGGTGCAACACCGTTAAATTGGCAGGATAATTTATCTTTTATAAAATCTGCCGCAAGTTGAACAGGTCCTTTTCCGCATGCCTCTTTATACGCCAGTGCCTCGTATCTTCTTTGGAAATTCACTCCTGCAAGAGGTGAGGCGTCTTCAAAATCTTCAGGTTTCACAGTCACCACCAACGCACTGTTTGAATTATCAGCCATACGGTCGTGATAACTCATACCATTAACCACCAAATGTCCGGGTTCGGAAGATGCATTAACCACCATTCCGCCGGGACACATACAAAAGCTGTAGCAGCTTCGGCTTTCACCATTGTAGGTAAGGCGATAATCTGCAGTCGGAAGGTATTCAGAATAAGGTGAATCTCCATACTGCATTTTGTTTATAAATTCACGGCTATGTTCAATCCTGACACCTACCGCAAATGGTTTTTGCTCCATCTTTACACCACGCCTATGCAACATTTCATAAGTGTCACGACTGCTGTGTCCAAGTGCCGCAATCAGTGCGTCGCACTCAATATGAGAAGAATCGTTAACCGTAACACCCACAACTTTACCATTTTGAATGTTGATATCGGTCATACAGGAATCGAACAAAACCTTGCCACCAAGGGCTTCAATCTCTTTTCTAAGATTTTTTACACAACTTTTCAAATAATCTGTGCCTATGTGCGGCTTTGCCTGATACAGAATTTCTGCAGGCGCACCGCATTTAACAAAGGTTTCAAGCACAAATCTTTGCAATGGGTCACCAATCCGGGTATTCAGCTTTCCGTCAGAAAATGTCCCTGCACCACCTTCACCAAACTGAATGTTTGTGTCAGGGTCAAGTATGCCAAATTTCCAGAACTTTTCTACCATAGCGCCTCTTCGGTCAACATCCGCTCCTCTTTCAAGAACGGTTACCGAAACACCGCAATATGCCAGAATGTATGCAGCAAACAAACCACAAGGTCCGCTACCGACAATCACAACCTTTTTTTGAGTATCTGCTGTTGCCCTCAACCCATCTGAGTCCAGCACAGGTGCATCATCAAAAAGCCGTATATTGTTGTCAGCATCTTTTAATTTGCCATCAATCTCTGCTGCAACTGAATATAAAAAGTGTATATCATTTTTACGTCTGGCATCAACAGATTTTTTATAAATGGTCATAAGTCCGGGTACAGCACCATGCTTTTTAAGCAGCTTTGCTGTTTTTTCAAACAACTCATCCTCGGTATGCACCACGGGCATTTTTATGTTGATGACAATAACCTTGTTCAAAATGGTCTGTCCTCCCGGTTTTAATCTCTTTTTTCAGCCTTTATCGTAACCTCTGTTATACCGTCACGCATTGAAACACCCTCGGGGATAACAAGCTTTACCTGCTGAACACCGTCAGTTTCCAATGCATTAATGTTGACAGTTGCGTTTATTTTAGAAACGATTTCAAGAATGCCATTTTCAGCATAAATAGTTACATTTGAAGGCTGAATTGTCACCTTGTAACCCTCGCCCAAAGCAGAGGTATCAACTTCTACCGGTACTGTTTTTAATTTCATTACCGGACATTTAATATCAACTGTGCCAATATCCATTGACACCGACTCATATATTATGTCTTTTTCTTGAATTTTTTTGCCGTTGCTATCGATAAAATAAAGTTTTTCCTTATCATTTATCTCGCCTGTTCTGCCGTCAAAATCAAGTGTTGCTCCAACACCGTGAATTCTTTCAATCAGCGTTGACGCACCCTTAAGTGTAACAGTTGCAACATTTGCCTCGGGTGCTCCTGCAATATAGCCATTGGCAACACTGCCTATTGTTTCAATCTTTATTTTACGCTCAGCCGTCACAATTCTGTCTATTACAACCGTTGCATTGTTGGGCTTTTTGCTTACTATTTCTTCATATTCATATGGAATTGAAATACTGATGGGAATTGAAAAAGTTCCCACCTTGGTCATATTGGCAAGGTCAACCGTTGCATAAATGTTTTTGTTATCAATATTTGCAATCTTTTTTCTGCTGCCGCGAATTTTAAGCTCCACGGTAGCGTCGGGGTCTGCCACAAGGCTGAGTCCGCGTTCCTCAAGAAGATTTTGATTTGCATACCGCAGCGAAATATCCTTTACCGAAATGTCAACCGAAGGGTCAACAATCAATATCACATAAAACCACAAAAGAACAGCAACAATGAAGGAAACTACCTTTAAGGTCGAATCTTTTATGAAAAAATTCTTCATTTGTTCTTCTCCTTTCTGGTAAAGATGTTCTTTTTAAACTTACTGTCCTTCTTTTTAACATCAAACAGTCTGTTCAGTTCTCTTTCAAGTGCCTCGGGACTGAGTTTCATATTAAGCTCACCCCCGCAAGCAATAGAAATTCCACCTGTTTCTTCTGACACAATAACAACAACCGCATCAGATTCCTCCGACATACCAAGACCTGCACGATGACGTGTACCCAGTTCCTTACTTACATTAGGATTCTGCGATAATGGCAGAAAACAGCTTGCAGCCTCAATCTTATTATCACGGATAATTACCGCACCATCGTGAAGCGGTGTTTTGGGAATAAAAATATTAATAAGCAGTTCTGCTGAAACATCGGCATTTAAGGTTATTCCTGTTCCTACAATATCACCAATTTTTATTTCTCTTTCCATAACTATCAAAGCACCTATGCGGCTCTTTGACATAGAAGCACAGCTGTTTGTAACCTCAGCAATAATCTTTTCCATCTCTACATCCTCGGCACGTTCATCAAAATTGAACCATTGTCCCATAGAAGTTCTGCCCACTTGTTCAAGAGCACGCCTGAGTTCAGGCTGAAAAACAACAATTATTGCAATAACTCCCAGTTGCATTGCGCTGCTGAGCAAATAGTTAACGGTATGTAGCTTTACAATCTGGCTGACCTGAGTAACGACAATAAGAACAACTACGCCTTTAAGCAGCTGAACCGTACGGGTATCACGAATAAATTTAAGAGTTTTATATATTATAAAAGTGATTATCGCTACATCTATGATGTCTGTTATTCTGACTAAAGCTATCTGATTAATTAGTGATTGATAAAAGCCGTCAAACAAGTCAAATTCCTCCTTAAAATTTTTTATTATGCAGAAACCTTAATATGCCTTGCCCCAGTATACCATTTTCTTAGCAGGCTTGCCGCAGCATACGCATTTGTCAGAAAGCTGCTCCTGTTCAAATGGCATACAACGTGAGGTTGCGGATGTATCTGCCTTAATCTGTTCTTCACAGGCAACATCGCCACACCACATTGCTTTGACAAAACCGCCCTTGTTTTCAACAATGTCACGGAATTCATCATAAGTGGTTGCAACAGAAGTCTTTTCTTCACGGTTTTTGAGTGCCGCATCAAGCATTTCCTGCTGAATCTGTTCTAAATGTTTTGCAACCTCTTCTTCAATGTTATCAAGAGAAACAAAGAATTTCTCTCTTGTTGTACGGCTTACAATAACCGCCTGATTGTTTTCAATATCCTTAGGACCGATTTCTATTCTGAGGGGTACACCCTTCATTTCATACTCACTGAACTTCCAGCCCGGTGATTTGTCACTTGCATCCAATTTAACCCTGAATTTTGCCGCAAGCTGAGCACGAAGCTCTTCTGCACGGTCAAGAACGCCTTCCTTATGCTGAGCAATGGGGATAATTACTGCCTGTACAGGTGCAACATGGGGTGGCAGTTTAAGACCTGCATCATCGCCATGAACCATAATAATTGCACCGATTAAGCGTGTTGTCATACCCCAGGATGTCTGATGAACATAATGAAGCTCGTTATCCTCACCGGTATACTGAATACCAAATGCTTTTGCAAAGCCGTCACCAAAATAATGGCTTGTGCCTGACTGCAATGCCTTTCCATCGTGCATAAGGCTTTCGATTGTGTAGGTTGCCTCAGCACCTGCAAATTTTTCTTTATCTGTTTTTCTTCCCTTTACAACGGGGATTGCCAGCTCTTTCTCGCAGAAATCTGCATAAACATTGAGCATACGCAATGTTTCAGCCTCTGCCTCTTCTGCAGTTGCATGGGCTGTGTGACCTTCCTGCCATAAAAATTCCATTGTTCTGAGGAAGGGTCGGGTTGTTTTTTCCCATCTTACAACGTTACACCACTGGTTGTACAGCTTGGGAAGGTCGCGGTATGAGTGAATAATATTTGCATAATGGTCACAAAACAGGGTTTCGGATGTAGGTCTTACACAAAGTCTTTCCTCAAGCTTTTCTGTACCACCATGAGTAACCCATGCAACTTCGGGTGCAAAACCTTCAACATGGTCCTTTTCCTTCTGGAGCAAACTCTCAGGAATAAACATAGGCATATACACATTTTCGTGGCCCGTTTCCTTAAATCTTCTGTCAAGTTCCTTCTGGATATTTTCCCAGATTGCATAACCGTATGGCTGAATTACCATACAGCCGCGTATGCCTGAATAATCAACTAATTTTGCCTTCTTAACAATGTCTGTATACCATTGTGCAAAATCCTCGCTCATAGAGGTAATTTCTTCTACTAATTTCTTTTCGTTTGCCAAAATTTCCATTCCCTTCAAATTTGTATTTCAACAAGGGCTCAAGCCCCTGTCATTCTGCTTTTGTCATAAGCCAAGTTTTCTGTGATTTTTATATGTAAAATTCAAGATACAATCCCCCAAATTACACAATAAACCATTATTCTTTAGTATAAAATAAAATCCACCTTGTGTCAAGGGTTTAAGGCAGATTTTTTGCACAAAAAAAGAGCTGTTTTATAAACATTTTGTATGTTTTAATAAACAACTCTTTTATATCACAATTTTATTCAACCGAATTTACTTTATAACCCTTATCTTCAACCGAAGTTTTTAGAATGTCCGTCGACACTCTTTCATTCAAAGTAACAACCGCTGTGCCTTCCTTATGGCTTACATCAGCTTTGGCAACACCTTGAATTCCTTCAAGAGTATTTTTCACATTTGCCTCGCAATGAGGACACATCATTCCTTCAATTTTTAAAGTTACTGTCATTTTCTTTTCCTCCTTGAATTCTTTTGGTTTTATATTCTTGTGAAGCTTTACAAAATTCAGCCTAAGGGCATTGGTAACCACGCAAAAACTCGAAAGGCTCATTGCCGCGGCCCCGAACATAGGATTAAGGGTTAATCCAAAGGGTATCAGCACCCCTGCCGCAAGCGGAATTCCTATCACATTATATACAAATGCCCAAAACAGATTTTCATATATATTTTTCAAGGTTGCACGACTCAGGCTGATTGCCGCAGCCACATCCGAAAGAGTGTTTTTCATCAGCACAACATCAGCCGCATCAATCGCAATATCAGAGCCCGCCCCTATTGCAATACCAGTATTTGCCGCCATAAGTGCCGGGGCATCATTGATGCCGTCACCCACCATGGCAACCGCTCCGTCCTCCATTAACTTGCGTACTTCTCTGTCCTTGCCGTCAGGAAGAACTTCAGCAACAACATTTTCGATGCCTACCTGAGCGGCTACAGCCTTGGCTGTCCTTTGATTGTCGCCTGTAAGCATAACCACCTTGACGCCCATATCCTTTAGTTCGGCAACTGCATCACTGCTGTCAGCCTTTACACTGTCTGCAACAGCAATAATCCCAAGAAGTTTTCCGTCAACTGCAAAGCACAATGGTGTTTTTCCATTCTCAGCAAGCCCTGTTGCAATGTCTTTTGCTTTTTCGTCCATATTTGAGTGTTCACTGATAAATCTAACACTTCCGCCCAAAACACGTACTCCATCAATAACTCCGCAAAGTCCGTTACCGGGAAGAATTTCAAACTTCTCTACCACTTTTGCCGCAACGCCTTCTTCTTCCGCCATTTTAACCACAGAATGTGCCAATGGATGCTCGCTCATTTTTTCAAGTGAATATGAAATTGCAAGTAAATCCTTTTTTTCAATACCATCAGCCGGTAAAACATCTGTTACCGTCGGTTCGCCCATTGTAACAGTTCCCGTTTTATCCAGAGCCACAATTTTAACTTTTCCTGTTTCTTCAATAGCTGCTGCATTTTTGAAAAGGATACCGTTTTTTGCACCAACTCCGCTGCCAACCATAATCGCAACAGGTGTTGCAAGGCCAAGAGCACACGGGCAGCTTATAACAAGTACCGAAATACCTCTTGCCAGTGCATAACCCGCAGTTTGTCCCAAAAACAACCATACAGCGGTTGTGATAATAGCGATTATAATAACAGTTGGGACAAATATCCCCGAAACCTTATCTGCCGCCTTGGATATGGGAGCCTTTGACGCAGCCGTATCACTTACCATTTTTATTATCTTTGACAGTATTGTATCTTCTGCCACAGCAGTTGTACGGCATTTTATAAAGCCCATTCTGTTTACGGTTGCACCTGTTACACTATCACCCACAGTTTTGTCAACAGGGATACTTTCACCTGTCAACGCTGACTCATCCACAGAGCTGTCTCCCTCGACAATTACACCATCTGCCGGAATACTTTCGCCGGGACGGACAACAAATATATCGCCAACCACTATCTGCTCGGCAGGGATTATAACCTCCTTATCATTGCGGATTACCACCGCAGTTTTGGGAGATAAATCCATAAGCCCTTTTAACGCATCGGTTGTTTTACCTTTTGAATAGGTTTCTAAAAGCTTGCCCACGGTAATCAAAGTCAGTATCATTGCCGCTGACTCATAATAAAGTTCGTGGAGATAATGTGCAGCATGTGCGGCATCACCCGCCATCATCGCATCACCCATTGCGAATAACGCATACGTGCTGTAGGTAAACGCCGCTCCTGAACCAAGAGCAACTAAAGTATCCATATTAGGACTTCCTTTAAAAAGTCCTTTAAATCCGTTGACAAAAAACTTTTGGTTTATAACCATAACAATAGCGGTCAAAAGCAATTGCAGGAGCCCGATTGTCATTGAATTTTTCGCAATCGCAGACGGCAGCGGAAAACCCCACATTGTATGCCCCATAGAAACATACATTAAAACAACAAGAAATCCAATCGACGAAAAAAGTCTGGTTTTCATCTTTTTTATTTCAATGCTTTCAGCTTTTTCGCTCTGCTCCTGCTTGCCCTCAGCCAAACTTACTCCGTAACCTGCGGCAGCTACAGCAGCAATTATATCTTTTTCATCAGCCGTGCCCTTAACGTTCATCGAGTTTGTCAAAAGGTTTACTGAACATTCAGTTACACCTTCAAGCGCGGATACAGCCTTTTCAACCCTTGCACTGCAGGCGGCACAGCTCATTCCTGTAACATTATATCTTTTCACTTTCACATCATTTCCTTTTTGCAGTTTGTCGTAACTAACTATTGTTAATTATATTCCTATTCTATGTAAAAGTCAAGGAGAAACAACATTTTTATTGTTTTTCCTTGACTTTTTTGTAATTTTTTTGTAAAATAGAAAGAACTTTTATTTTTTACAAAATCAAAAAAAGGATGTGTTTATATGACAAGTGCAAACTATCAACATCTTATTGCAATGATTATATATATGGCTGCAGTTGTGGTTATAGGTATTGTCTTTGCAAAGCGTTCAAACAAAAATGCAGAAAGCTACTTCCTTGGCGGACGTTCACTTGGTCCCTGGGTTGCGGCATTCAGTGCCGAAGCATCTGATATGTCAGGCTGGCTTTTAATGGGTCTTCCCGGTCTTGCATACTGGACAGGTCTTGCAGACGCAGGCTGGACTGCAATTGGTCTTTTTGTAGGTACATATTTCAACTGGCTGATTGTTTCAAAAAGACTTCACAAATACAGCGTTAAAGTTGATGCAATCACCATACCCGGATTTTTCTCAAAGCGTTTCCACGAAAAGAGTAAGATTATTCTTATCATTTCTTCACTCTTTATTATCATATTCTTTACAGTTTATGCAGGTCAATGCTTATCCGCTTGCGGAAAATTATTTATGAATCTGTTTGGTATGGAAAATTCATATCACACTATGATGATTGTTGCGGCTGTTTTCGTTTTGCTTTACACCTTCCTTGGTGGTTTCCTTGCAGAAAGCGCTTCCGACTTTATGCAGGCTGTCGTTATGATTTTCGCTCTTGTAATTATCTTTGCTCTTGCAATTGTTAATGCCGGTGGCTGGGCTCAGGTTATGGAAAACGCAAAGAACATTGACGGATTCTTCTCGCTATTCACAACAGCAACACCATCAGAAGAAGTTGCTAATACATTTGGTGTAGGAAAATCTTACTCCTTCCTTTCAATATGTTCATGCCTTGCGTGGGGTCTTGGTTACTTTGGTATGCCTCAGGTTCTTCTTAGATTTATGGGTATCAGGGACGGCAAGGAACTTACACGTTCACGCCGCGTTGCTTGCATCTGGTTGTTTATCGCAATGACAACAGCTGTTCTCATTGGTATTGTCGGTCGTTCAGTTCCCGGTGTAGGATACACATCAAACGCAGCAGCAGAGAACATCTTTATTGATATGTCAACAATATATCTGCCGCCCATCCTTGCAGGTTTTGCCTGTGCCGGAATTTTGGCTGCATCAATCAGTTCATCTGACTCATATCTCTTAATTTCAACATCAGCTTTAGCTGAAAACATTTACCACGGCATCTTTAAAAAGAACGCAAGCGATAAGGAAATTATGTGGGTATCAAGAATTGCAATGACAGTTATCACCATCATCGCTATGATCATTGCGTGGGATGCCAACAGTACAATCTTTGGTATTACATCTTTTGCATGGGCAGGCTTTGGTGCTACATTCGGTCCTTTGATGCTGTTCTCACTGTTCTGGAAGAGAACAACTCATGCGGGTGCAGTTGCAGGTATGCTCTCAGGCGGTATAATGGTATTTGTATGGAAGCTTGCTATCAAGCCTTTGGGCGGTGTGTTTGCAATTTACGAACTTCTTCCCGCATTTATCATTTCCTCAATTGTAATTGTATTTGTTTCACTTCTTACCAAAAAACCTGCTGATGACATAACAGCAGAATTTAATGAAATAATGGCAAAATAATCTTAGTCAAAGTTTAAGCCCTCGCCAATACGGCGAGGGCTTATTTATTTATATTACATCAACTCACAAACTAAATCTGCATATTCGGCAGGATTTTCAATATCAAGTCCTGCAATCAAGACGCTTTGTGCATAAAGGATTTTAGCATACTTTTCTGCCTTTTCCTTATCGTTTTCAAAAGCTTTTTTAAGTGCTTCCATCACCTTGTGGTTGGGGTTAATTTCCAGAACTCTTTCTGCCTTCATCTGTCCCATTTCAGCACCAGTGGGCATTGACTGGAAGTACTTCTCCATCTCCAATGTTATCGGGCCTTCGGTTGTAAGACACACAGGATGGCTTTTCAGCTTGTTTGAAATTCTTACATTTGCCACCTTGCCCGCAAGGCTTTTTTTCACAAATTCAAGTAAATCCTTATTTTCTTCTGCTGACTTTTCAACATCCTTCTTTTCTTCTTCGGTTTCAATTCCAAGGTCATTGTCATTTACCGACTTAAACCACTTTTCTTCATAATTCATCAGCATCTGTACAACAAAATCGTCAACGCTGTCTGTCATATAAAGAATTTCATAGCCCTTTTCCTTTACAAGCTCTGTCTGTGGCAATTGGTCAATCTTTGACACCGTTTCACCGCTTGCAAAATAGATAAACTTCTGTTCTTCAGGCATACGGCTTACATATTCAGCAAGTGATACAAGCTTTTCTTCGGTTGATGAATAAAACATCAAAAGGTCTGAAAGTAAATCCTTGTGCATACCAAAATCATTTACAACACCGTATTTAAGCTGAATTCCAAATGCATTATAGAATTTATCATATCCATCGCGGTCATCGGTCATCATCTTTTTAAGTTCTGACTTAATCTTCTTTTCAAGGTTGTTTGCAATAACCTTCAGTTGCTTGTCGTGCTGAAGAATTTCTCTCGAAATATTAAGTGATAAATTCTGTGAATCAACTATGCCTTTGACAAATCTGAAATGCTCGGGCAAAAGGTCGGCACATTTATCCATAATCATTACACCGCTTGTATAAAGCTGCAGACCCTTTTCAAAATCTTTGGTATAATATCCGTAAGGTGCTTTTGCGGGTATAAACAACATCGCCTTATAATCGACAGCACCCTCGGCACTTACACGAATTACACGAGCAGGGTCTTCCATATCAAAGAAGTGTTCTTTATAAAAAGTCTTACATTCCTCATCCGAAATCTCAGACTTTGCTCTCTGCCAGATTGGAACCATACTGTTGACGGTTTCGTTTTCAACATGTTTTTCCATTGTAGTTTTCTTGTTACCGTTTTCGTCAACCTCTCCTGTTTCTACGCTGCGGTTTTTTTCGATATCCATCTTGATTGGATAACGGATGTAATCAGAGTACTTTTTAACCAAAGCTTTAATTCGATATGCGTCAAGGAATTCTGTGTAATTTTCATCCTCGGTATCATCCTTAATGTACATTATTATATCGGTACCAACAGTATCTTTTTCGCCTTGTGTAATTGCATATCCGTCAGCACCTGAAGATTCCCACACATATGCATTATCGTGACCATAGGCTTTTGAAACAACTTTTACCTTGTCACTGACCATAAATGCTGAATAAAAGCCCACACCGAACTGACCTATAATGTCAATATCCTCCTTTTTCTTTTCGTCCTCAGTTAAATCATTCTTAAACTTAAAGGAACCACTGTTTGCAATAATACCAAGGTTTTTCTCCATATCCTCCTCGGTCATTCCTATACCGTTGTCTGAAACGGTTATAGTCCTTGCGTCCTTATCAATTTTTATATCAATTTTAAAATCGCTGCGGCTCATACCAACCTTATCATCGGTAAGAGATATATAGCACAGCTTGTCCAATGCATCACTGGCATTTGAGATAATTTCGCGAAGAAAAATTTCCTTGTGTGTGTAAATGGAATTAATCATAAGGTCAAGCAGTCTTTTTGACTCTGCCTTAAACTGTTTTTTGCCCATTTTCATAACCTACCTTTCTTTTCTATTACAAAAAAATATGATACCACTTTTCGGCACACAAGTCAACCAAGGTGAAATAAAATAATTTGATAATTTTTTTTAAAAGGTATTGCAAGATTTAAAAATATATGTTATAATTTTTGAGTTGCAGAAATAAACTGCAATATGAGGATTAAGCAATTTTGCTCCTCCTCGGCAAGCCTTATACCGTGTAAAATTTAATAAGGCAATATGCGGATGTGGCGGAATTGGCAGACGCGCATGGTTCAGG
>JAZRNN010000075.1:0-3656 GCA_045648175.1 Clostridia bacterium | reverse complement strand
TTATTTCTTCAATATAAATTCAAATCGTAAACCTCCATTAGGGCGGTTTGTTACCGTTATTGTTCCACCATGAAACTGAACAGCATGTTTTACAATAGCCAACCCTAATCCGGTACCTCCCATTTGGCGAGAACGTCCTTTGTCAACTCTGTAGAATCGTTCAAATAGTCGTGATAAATGTTTTTCTTCTATGCCGCATCCGTCATCTTCGAAACTTATTTTGCAATGTTGGGTAGTATTTTCGAGTAGTGTTATGTATATATTGTGCCCATTGGAATAGGCTATGGCATTTTCTGTAAGATTACGGAATATGGATCCTATTAGCGACATATTGCCATTTATTACAATTTTCTCTTCAAAGTTTGTATGTAATTTAAAACTATTACCGTTTGGTAGTATTTCTATTTCTTCGGCTATCTCTTCTATTATGTTATTTATTACAATGCTTTCTTTTTCTATAAGTTGACTGCCATCTTCCATACGAGTGATAAGGGAAACATCAGAAAGCAACGAACGTAAACGTTTGTTGTGTATGTAGCATCTTTCTATCAATTCTTGTTGCTTTTCTTCGCTTAGGCTTATACCTGACAGCAGTGTTTCGAGGCATACCTGCATCGATGCTACAGGTGTTTTCAGTTCGTGATTTATATTGTTGGTCAGTTGTCGTTTAATGCGTATCTTTTCTTGCTCTTGGTGTAAAGCAGCTTCGTGGGCTAAATCTCGGTCTTTTATTGTATGTTGCAATTTGGAATAGAGCTTTACAATGTGATTGGATATAGAGCCTAATTCATCGTTTGGAAATTGTTCTTCTTCGTCAAATACTTCACCTTTTTCTGCTCGTGATGCAAAAATATTAAGTCGTTCGATATTCTTTCCCAATCGTTTGGTATATAAATACGCCAATACAGTCATAACCAAACTTATTATAATCATAACTCCAAGAAAATCCCAATCGGCACGCAATAGTTCGCGAAGCGATGCCGAATAAGGTATGGCAGTACGCACTATAACTCTTTCGCCACGTGTGGCAGAGTAAAAATATTCTCTACCATCGCTAGTAGATTGTCGGCCGATATGATAGCCCGAACCTTTTTTCAGAGCCAATAATATTTCCGGACGGTTGCTATGATTATCCAAAGAATCTAATGGTAAAATGTTGTCATATACCACGCTACCCGAAAGTGTGATAATGGATATTCTCAGGCTGTCGAACGGTTTGGTATAGGTGTTTATATAATCTTCGTAAGATAAACCATATTCTACTGTTTCCAATAGATTGTGATTGTAGGCTTGTAGTTGAGCACTTAGGTAATCCGATTTATACTGTTTTTCACGGATATACTGAAACACTATAAAACTGGCAATAGTTGTCCACGAAAGAATAAAGACTGCAAGGAACAACCTTTTGTGATATGGTAGTTTAATTGCGAAATCCATAGCCATAACCCGAACGAGTAATTATATATGAACTATATTTTCCTATTTTGGATCGTAAGCGAGTGATGTTTACGTCGATTGTGCGGTCTACTACAATTACATCATCTGTCCACACATCGTTCAATATCTGTTCTCGCGAACATATTTTGCCACGGTTCGATATGAGATAAACCAATAGTTCAAATTCTTTTCGGTTGAGCTTTACTTCTGTTCCATCCACACTACACGACATAAATTCCATATCCAGCACCAAACCATCTATTTTTAATATATTAGGTTTTTCTGTTTCTTCTTGATTTTTGTGTGTCGAGGTTCTTCGCAACACACTTTTTACACGGGCTATCACATTGCGAACAGTATAAGGTTTCATTATATAATCGTCGGCACCAAGGTTTAGCCCCATTATCATATCATCTTCGGTGTCTCGTGCTGTACAAAATATAATAGGTATTTCGGCAGTAGAAACATCTGCTTTTAGCATTTTGGCCATCTTTATACCGCTTATTTCTCCCATCATTATATCCAAAAGAATAAGAGAGTATGTTTTTAAATCGTAGGTCAGAGCCTGTTCGGCACTAAAAGCAATGTCAACATCATAGCCCTCATTTTCAAGATTCAATTTCAAAACTTCGCACAAAGTTTCTTCATCGTCTACTATCAATATACGTTCTGTTTTCATATAATATATTATGTGTTATATATCAAGTTGCAAAATTACAAAGAAAAATAGAACTAGATACGGTCATACATGAGATTTAATAAAAATGTAATATTTTGGCAAGCATTGATATTTGCAATTTTACATCACGATGCGGTTGAAATTCCATCACGATGGAAATAAATCTCCCTCGTGATGGAAATAAATTTTCATCACGAGGAAAAAAATGTGCATCTTCATAGTGATGTCGTGCAATGAAAATAAAGTTGACACATACAGAAGTTTTTTAGCAACACAAGAAGTGGCTCATGTAATAATATGTTGCCCTTTTTTTGTAGGCAGCATGTTTTTTTGATAAAAAATGCTGTAGATTACTTTTCGTGTACCACATTTGTCGATTCGTTTTGTCTATTGAAACAAAAAAATGTATTATTATTTAGATTCTTGTAGAAGATGAGTAAATTTATTATTTATTTGATTTTTAGAAAGGTAAAAGAGGCGTGACAATCGTAAAAACGCTGTGTAAAAAAGGTTTATTTTTCTTGTAATACTCTTGTAATATATTCGAACTACTTTTGCACCGTGAAAATTAAAACATACAAAAAGAGAAATACAATGAAAAAACATGTAATTTTAGCAGGACTTTTAGCCTGCATGGGAATTTCGCTTCAGGCACAAGAATCAAAGCCGGAAGAACCAAAAGGTAAAACAATTGTTCAAGTATTCGGAAATTTCAATAGCGAATTTGATACCGATAACTGCAACTATGGTTTTGAATTAGAACGTAGCTATTTAGGCTATGAGTACAAATTAGAAAATGGACTTTCTATGAAAGCAGTAATGGATGTGGGTAAGTCGGCAGATGTAGACGATTATCACCGATTGGCTTATATCAAGAATGCAATGCTGTCGTGGAAAACGGGAGGACTTACATTGAATGGTGGGCTTATATCGACCACACAATTCAATTTTCAAGAAAAATTTTGGGGCTACCGCTACATCATGAAATCATTCCAGGATCAATACAAGTTTGGTAGCAGTGCCGACCTTGGTATATCGGCAACCTACAAATTCAACGATCGAATTTCGGCCGATGCTATCATAGTGAATGGTGAAGGCTACAAGAAAATACAACAAAACAATGGTTTGAATTATGGATTAGGTCTAACAGTTAACCCTATTTCTAATTTCTATGTTCGTTTATATGGCGGATTGAACACAAGTGGCGAAGTTGAGGATAAAGACATTGCCAACATAGCAACCTTTGCAGGATACAAATCGGATAAGTTTACAATGGGTATGGAATACAACTATATGCAAAACTCGTCGTTCGACAGCAATGCCGACAAAGATGGCTATTCAATATTTGCTTCCGTAAAACTTTCGAAAACGACAGAACTTTATGCACGTTTCGACGAACTAAGTTCTAAAAATGATTTGAATTCTGCAAAAGATGAGTCTGCCGCTATTGTAGGTGCTCAATTTAAATTGGGCAAATATGTAAAGATAGCACCTAATTTCAGAATAAATATGCCTAAAGCCGAAGGTGCAGAAAATTATT
>JAZRNN010000074.1:0-10313 GCA_045648175.1 Clostridia bacterium | reverse complement strand
GTTTGTGCCTTGCTACGCAATTGTGATTGAATGAGACAAATTAAACCTTATAATTAATAAAAAGCATGTTAACCACAAATTACGGAGGTGAATATTTCAAATGGCAAGAATAGCAGGTGTTGACTTACCAAGAGAAAAACGAGTTGAAATCGGTTTGACTTATGTATATGGCATAGGTAGAACAAGCTCAAACAAAATTTTGGAAAAAGCAGGAATAAATCCTGATACAAGAGTCAAAGATTTGACAGAGGACGAAGTAGCAAAGCTCAGAGACATCATCGACGCTGAATATACAGTAGAAGGTGACTTGCACAGAGAAGTTGCTCTTAACATCAAGCGTTTGCAGGAAATCGGCTGCTACCGCGGTATCAGACATAGAAAAGGTCTTCCTGTACGTGGACAGAACACAAAGAACAATGCAAGAACTCGTAAGGGTCCTAAGCACACAATCGCAAACAAGAAGAAATAATTAGTGTTAAGCGGTTATAACTTAACGAAGGAGGGATTTTGCTATGGCAAAAGTTGCCACAAGAAGAAGAACAGGCAAAAAGCGCGAACGTAAAAATATTGAAAAAGGCGCAGCTCATATAAGAAGTACATTTAACAATACTTTAGTAACAATTACAGACCTTGCAGGTAATGCTATTTCATGGGCAAGTGCAGGCGGCCTCGGTTTCAGAGGTTCAAAGAAGAGCACTCCTTTTGCTGCACAGATGGCAGCAGAAACAGCTGCAAAAGCAGCAATGGAACACGGTCTTAAATATGTAGAAGTATACGTAAAAGGTCCCGGCAGCGGCAGAGAAGCAGCTATTCGTGCTCTTCAGGTTGCAGGACTTGAAGTTAATATGATTAAGGATGTTACACCTATTCCTCACAACGGTTGTAGACCCCCCAAGAGAAGAAGAGTGTAATTATTCTTGAACGCGTTAAAAGGAGGTAAAAAGCATGGCTAAAAATATGCAGCCCGTATTGAAAAAATGCAGGGCGTTAGGAATCGAGCCGGGTGTTATGGGCGTTCATAAGAGCTCAAACAGAAACCCGCTTAAAGCCGGAAGAAAGAAATCCGAATACGGCCAGCAGTTAAATGAAAAGCAGAAGCTGAAGTTTATCTATGGCGTACTCGAAAAGCAGTTCCATAAATACTATCTTGATGCAACTAAGAAGGATGGCATTACAGGTGAAATGCTTCTCCAGATTCTGGAGTCACGTTTCGACAATGTTATCTTCCGTCTTGGTTTGGCAAACACCAGAAGAGAAGCAAGACAGCTTGTATCTCATGCACACTTTTTGATTAATGGTAAAAAGGTGAATATTCCTTCTTATTTGGTAAAGCCCGGCGATGTAATTTCAGTTCGTGAAAAGAGTCGCAGCAGCGTTAAGTTCACTACTATGATGGGACAGGATGTTATTGTTCCCAAGTGGCTTGATATGAACAAGGATACAATGGAAGGTAGAGTTATTGCTCTTGCACAAAGAGATGATATTGATTATCCCGTAGAAGAGCATCTCATTGTCGAATTCTACAGCAAATAATAAGCTGTATCCAAACAACTGCCGTCTTTTTTGGCAGGTTCATAAAATTTGCACAGCCCTGATGGACATTACAAAAAAATATGTTCGGAAAGTGAAGCAAGGTTTCACCTTGTGGGATACGCATTTTCTGTTATCCCTGTGTTAAAGAAATTGAGTAGGAGGGCTAAATATGATAGAAATAGAAAAGCCAAGAGTTGAATGTGTTCACGTATCAGATGACAATAGCTACGGCAAATTCGTTGTAGAACCTTTAGAAAGAGGATACGGCACAACTTTGGGTAATTCGCTCAGAAGAATTCTCCTGTCATCTCTCCCGGGTGTGGCTGTAAATTCTGTTAAGATTGATGGAATTTTACACGAATTCTCCACAATTCCCGGCGTTGCTGAAGACGTTACGGAGATTATCCTCAACATAAAGAAGCTGGCGATTAAGCTTCATTCAGACGGTCCTAAGACAATTTACATCAATCACGAGGGCGCGGGTGATATCTGTGCTCGTGATATCAAGTGTGACTCAGATGTTGAAATTATTAATGGTGATTTGCACATTGCAAAGCTCAATGAAGATGCAAAATTGTTCATGGAAATCGTTATTGACAAGGGTCGTGGCTATGTTTCTGCTGACAGAAACAAACAGCTTCTTCAGCCTGTTATCGGTGTAATTCCGGTGGATTCAATTTATACACCTGTTATGAAGGTGAATTATACTGTTGACAACACCAGAGTTGGTCAGATTACAGACTATGACAAG
Source organism: Clostridia bacterium (assembly GCA_045648175.1). Classification (GTDB taxonomy): domain Bacteria; phylum Bacillota; class Clostridia; order Monoglobales; family Monoglobaceae; genus SIG440. The sequence goes on along the minus strand of JAZRNN010000074.1, from coordinate 8,029 downwards.
CTTGTGCTTGAGGTTTGGACTGACGGAACAATTAATCCCCCCGATGCAGTTAGCTTGGGAGCGAAGATACTCAACGAGCATTTAAATCTTTTCATAGATTTATCTGAAAGTGCAAAGAATGCAGAAATAATGATTGAAAAGGAAGAAAGCAAGAAAGAAAAAGTTTTAGAGACAACAATCGAAGAACTTGATCTTTCAGTGCGTTCTTACAACTGTTTGAAGCGCGCAGGAATCAACACAGTTCAGGATTTGACTAACCGTAGCGAAAACGATATGATGAAGGTGAGAAACCTTGGTCGTAAGTCACTTGAAGAGGTTATTGCAAAACTTGACAGCCTTGGTCTCGCGCTTACAACAAACGAAGATTAATTTCCTGAAGGTTTACACCTTTAGTTGAAGCATTTTATTGAAAGAGGTGATAGTATGGCACACCAGAGAAAGTTGGGAAGACCCACTGATCAGAGAATAGCAATGTTAAGAAGTATGACAACTTCTTTCCTCGAAGCAGGTAGAATTGAAACAACAACTACCAGAGCTAAGGAAGTTCAGAAGTTGGCAGAAAAAATGATTACACTCGGCAAAAAGAACACCCTTCACACAAGACGTCAGGCTCTTGCGTTTATCACAAAGGAAGACGTTGTGACAAAGTTGTTTGCAGAAATTGCTCCCAAATATGCTGAGCGTAACGGTGGTTATACAAGAATTATGAAGGTTGGTCCCAGACGCGGCGACGCAGCTGAGATTTCAATTCTGGAGCTTGTATAAATATTTGCAAAACAGTGGCGGCTCTTATTATGAGCCGCCATTTATTCTGTATAATTATAGAGAGGTTCCTTATGGTTAAACTTTGTATTTTTGATATGGATGGTACATTAGTTAATACAATTGATACCATTTCATATTTTGGAAACACAACCCTTGAAAATTTTGGAATTGAGTCAATACCTACAGAAAATTATAAAAGGTTGGTGGGCAATGGTTCACTTGTTTTGATTGAAAGGATGCTCGAGTTCCGTGATGTACAGGTTGACAATGTAGATGAAATACACCAATGGTATATGAATAAATATGATAATGACTTTATGTATCTAACGTGTGTATATGATGGAATTATTCCGATGCTTAAGGCGTTAAAGGATGCCGGAATCAAAACGGCAATTCTTTCAAACAAAGATGATGTTACCGCTAAAAAGGTGGCAGATGAACTCTTTGAAGATGGATTAATTGACTTGTGCCTTGGTGCCCGTGAAGGAAAGGCGTTAAAGCCTGATCCTGAATCTGTATTTGAGATAGTAGAAGATTTTGGCGTTGCCCGGGCCGAGTGTATATACATAGGAGATACCGCAACGGATATCGAAACGGCTAAGAATGCAGGACTCTATTCTATAGGCGTTCTTTGGGGCTTCCGTGACCAAGAAGAACTTCGCAACGCAGGTGCTGATATAATAATTTCTGACCCTATGGATATTGCAGAGATTGCAAAGAATAAATAACAAAGGATATCAATTAAGCCGTGAGGAGTGGACTCCTCACGGCTTAATGTATCGTTTAATTATGACATATGTCCATAAAAGCCCTGCATATCCAAAAGCGGAATATAACTTGGATACAAGAGTGGAAAAACCAAAGCCTGCGAAAGGAATTGCGGCCAGACAAAGTATAGCAGCACAAAATATGCGCTGAGAGACTTTTGAGAATCTGAATGTTGAAAGAAGCCCAAACCCTTGAGATACGGCGGTGGTGCAAAGCGCCATAAACAGTACAATGGTATATATATAGGTGGCAAAACCTTCGGTATCGGTGGCTAGTTCTAAGAGAGGCATCTCAGAAAACAAAAGATGGTCAAAAAAGACGTTCATTGTAAGCCATGAAATGAAAATCAGCAATCCAAGAACGGCGGCGCTTACTGCAGATGCAACAAACAGTTGTTTTTTGCTTGACGTGGCAGATAACGGAACCAATACTGCGCCTGCAGTTATTGTGTTGTAGCTGACATAACAAAGGGCGGAAATTAATGGGTTAGTTTTAATTTTATATAATAATGCGAATGCAGGAAAAGGTTGAAACAGTGACGAAAGACAAATATAAAGCATTCCAACAACCATGATCGGCACTAAAACAACGTTAAAAGCCACCAGCCCCTTAACATCAAAGGCAAAAACACAAAAACACACAAAGGCAAGAAGACATATTCCATATTGGGGTGAAACCCCAAAAGTTTCTTCTGCCAACACACCGCAAGCTGACATCATTATAAAAAATCCGCAAAACATATAAGCAAACATAAAAATTCTGATAAACGGAGCAAACCGTCCGGAAATCACCTTGAGCATACTGTCAAAGTCAGAACATTGATGTTCTTGGGCAAGTTGCATTATGATATAACAAATCGCTCCAAAACTTATTGTAGCAACTACAATTCCTGTAAAATCTGATTGAGAAGGGATGCTGAAATATTCAAAAATCTCTCTGCCTGAGGCAAAGCCTGCACCAATAACAAGACCGATAAACACGGCTGAGATATTGATGATTTTCTTCATTAAAACCCAGTCCTTTCGAAAGATTGTGGGAGATATAACTCTGTTTCTACAATATATTGTGGAGTGCCGGCGAAATATTCTTTTACAACAAAAAAATTATAAAAAACCATTGACAAGGGTTGAAAATTGTGATAATATATACCTACCTCTGAAAAGGGGCTTTATTTGTGTTGTGAAAAAACGCGACATTTATATGGTAAAAAATTCGGCAGGCGATGAACCTTCCGATGGGTTATACAGAAAGGGTGAAAAAGATGAGAGTAAAAATCACATTGGCTTGCACAGAATGTAAGCAGAGAAACTATGACACAATGAAGAACAAGAAGAACGATCCTGACAGACTTGAGATGAACAAGTACTGCAGATTCTGCAAAAAGCACACACTGCATAAGGAAACAAAGTAATTTTACGAAAGTAAGAGGTAAATTGAAATGGAAAAGAAACCAAATGTATTCGCAAGAATCAAGGATTGGTTTATTGATATGAAGGCAGAACTCAAAAGAGTGGTATGGCCTTCGTTTAAAAAGATAAAAACCAACACTTTGATTGTGCTTATTTTCGTTTTGATTATCGGTGTAATAATCTGGATTTTAGACTGGCTGTTCGGTTTGGGAATGGCAGCATTAATCAACAGATAACGAGAGTGAAAGGAGCGTTACGTAAGTTATGTCTAAAGAGGCAAAATGGTATGTTGCTCACACCTACTCGGGTTATGAAAACAAGGTAAAAGCCGATATCGAAAAAACCATTGAAAATCGTAATATGCAAGACGTAATACAGGAAATCAGCGTTCCCATGGAAGAAGTTGTTGAGATTAAAGACGACAAAAAGAAGACTGTTATGCGCAAGGTTTTCCCAGGTTATGTCATTATAAAAATGATTATGACCGACGAAAGCTGGTATGTTGTTCGCAACTGCCGCGGTGTTACGGGCTTTGTAGGGCCGGGCTCTAAGCCTGTTCCCCTTACCGATGAGGAAATTGCTGCCATCGGCCTTGAAAAGAAAACAATTACTGTTGGTTTTGACGTTGGTGACAATATCCGTGTTAAATATGGGCCGCTTGAAGGCTTTGTCGGCGTGATAACCGCCATTGTTATGGACAAACAGAAAATCAAAGCCAAAATTTCAATGTTCGGCAGAGATACCGATGTTGAACTTGAGTTCAATCAGGTAGAAGCATTAAGCTAGAAATTAGTTTCCCACACGGCAAAATGCCGTTTATATATATCCGCGATGCGGATAGGTGGGAGGGGCGGAGAAAAGCTCCGTTCCCGATATTACCACGTTTGTGAAAGGGAGGTGTCATTAGAATGGCGCAAAAAATTACAGGTTACATCAAATTACAGATTGAGGCAGGCAAGGCTACACCGGCTCCTCCGGTTGGTCCCGCACTTGGTCAGCATGGTGTAAACATTATGGACTTCTGTAAGCAGTTCAACGAAAAAACAGCAAAGGACGCAGGTCTTGTTATCCCTGTTGTTATTACTGTTTACCAGGACAGATCTTTCTCGTTCATTACAAAAACTCCGCCGGCTGCAGTTCTTATTAAGAAGGCTTGCAAAATTCAGAGCGGTAGTGGCGTTCCGAACAAGACAAAGGTTGCTCAGCTTTCAAAGGCTGACCTTCAGGCAATTGCAGAGCAGAAGATGCCCGACCTTAACGCAGCATCAGTTGAAGCTGCAATGTCAATGATTGCGGGCACTGCAAGATCTATGGGCGTTACCGTAGAAGACTAGTTTTATCAAATTAGTCAATCGAAATTAGTGGGAGGAATACAAAAAGAGGTATTCTGCTGAACCACATTAGGAGGAAATGAATAAATGAAGAAAGGTAAGAAATATCAAGACAGCGTTAAGCTTATTGAAAAAGGCAAGTACTATGATGCTGCCGACGCTTTGGAACTGGTTTGCCAGACAGCTAAAGCAAAGTTTGACGAAACTGTTGAGATACACGTTAAGCTGGGTGTTGACTCACGTCACGCTGACCAGCAGGTTAGAGGTGCGGTAGTTCTCCCCAACGGAACAGGTAAAGATGTTAAGGTTCTTGTTTTTGCTCGCGAAGGCAAAGCTGACGAAGCAAAGGCTGCAGGTGCTGACTATGTTGGTGCTGAAGACTTGGTTCAGAAAATCCAGACAGAAAACTGGTTTGATTTTGATGTTGTTGTTGCAACTCCCGATATGATGGGCGTTGTTGGTAGAATCGGTAAGGTTCTTGGTCCTAAGGGTCTTATGCCAAGTCCCAAGGCTGGCACCGTTACTCCCGACGTTACACGTGCGGTAGCTGACATTAAGTCAGGTAAGATTGAATACCGTCTTGATAAGACAAACATCATCCATTGTCCTTTGGGCAAGGCGTCTTTCGGAAAAGACAAGCTTGTTGAAAACTTTAACGCTCTTATGGGTGCAATTGTTAAGGCAAAGCCATCAGCTGCTAAGGGTCAGTACCTTAAGTCAGTTACCGTTGCATCTACAATGGGCCCCGGCATCAAGATTAACTCAAGCAAAATTGATGCATAATTTTTGAAATTACTATTGACATATAATATTTTATGTGTTAAACTATTATAGTTAATGAAATAGATTCCGCAGACAGCAGGTGGCCATCCCGCCATAATTCCTGCCGAGGACTTTACGAAATTACAAATTCTGGTTTGTTGTTTACGTACTATAACCCTCGCGCACGTCTGCGAGGGTTATTTATTTTGAATTCAGCAGTTAATTTTCGAAAGGAGGAAACTCAATTATGCCAAGTGAAAAAGTTTTAGAGAGTAAAAAGGCCGCAGTTGCAAATTTGGTTGAAAGATTGAAGGAAGCACAGGCAGGCGTTATCGCTGACTATCGTGGTCTTACTGTTGCTCAGGATACAGAGCTCCGTGCAAAGCTCAGAGAAGCAGGTGTTGAATACACAATCGTAAAGAACACTCTTACTCGCTTTGCTGCAAACGAGGTTGGCTTAGAAGGCCTTGACCCCATTCTTCACGGACCTACAGCTCTTGCTACAAGCAGCACAGACGTTGTTGCTCCTGCAAAAGTTTTGGTAGAATTTGCAAAAGCAAACGAACAGCTTGAAATCAAAGCAGGTTTTGTTGACGGCAAGGTAATCGACGCAAACGAGGTTAAGGTTTACGCAAGCATCCCCAACAAGGAAACACTTATTTCAAAGATGATGGGCAGCTTGCAGGCACCTATCGGAAGCCTCGTAAGAACTCTGGACGCTATCGCAAAGAATATGGAAAGCGCCGAGTAATTCAAATTGTAAAATTAAACTATCGGGTTGCATAAAACCCCGAAATATTATTTATTATGGAGGATAATAAAAATGGCTGATATAGCAAAAATGATTGAAGATATCAAAACACTTACACTCGTAGAAATTAACGATCTCGTAAAGGCTCTTGAAGAAGAGTTTGGCGTAAGCGCTGCTGCTCCCGTTATGGTTGCAGGTGCAGGTGCTGCTGATGGCGCAGCTGCTGGTGCAGAAAAGACAGAATTCGACGTAGTTCTTGCTGCTGCTGGTGCTGAAAAGATTAAGGTAATCAAGGCTGTTCGTGAAATCACAGGTCTTGGTCTTGCTGAAGCAAAGGCTGCTGTTGATGGTGCTCCCACAACTCTTAAGGAAGCTGTTTCTAAGGATGATGCTGAAAAGTTCAAGGCTCAGCTCGAAGAAGTTGGCGCAACTGTAGAACTTAAGTAATTAATCTCTGCAATAGCAGATACCGAAAAAGACCGTCACTCGCTGACGGTCTTTTTGTGTTTTGCTGATACAAATGTGTAAAATTTGATTTATGTATTGACAAAACAGAGAATTAGGTATATACTTATAATGTGTTTCATAGTTGCTGAATACACTTTTTGCACAAGAAGGGGATGTCTTGTGCTGTTTTGTATCTGTAAACTAAGAACAACAAACCATTATGCATTGGTGCAGGCGTGTGAGGCGCGACATAAAGTACCGTTCGCAAAATTGATTTCTTAATGCAAGAATACCGACGTTAAAACAAAGCTGCAACCCGATGTTGATAATTGCAGATTCCTTTTCGGCACCTGCTGACGAAAGTTGGCGGGATGGATTTTGTGCTTGTCTGCAGTGTGGCCATGGTTTTGTATCGGCATTAACGTTTTTATTCGAGCCAAGAATGACGTGTTGCGTTGATACGGCTTTGTGTTGGGCATCAGACCTTGCGTAAATGCAAGTTGATTAGACAACTGCTATGATTAAAGTAGAAAACAAAGTTGCGTCAGCAAGTGTAAATACAGCGATTGATTACAGATTCATATCAGTATCAATTCAACGAAAGAAGAGCGGGCAGATGCCTGCTCTTCTTTTTTGTTTGCTTTTATTAATGATAAGACCAAAAAAACTCTTAAAATTCCTACATTCGCTATTGCTTTTTGAAGTAAATTTTGTTATATTATATATAATACCTTCTTCTGTTGAAAAACAGAAAAATAATTTACAGATAATTGAAAGGGGGAAGTTAAATGCCCGCTAAGAAAAAAGAAGAAGTTTTAACCTATAAGGGCAAAATGCTCCTCAGAAAAGGAAACGAAATTTATTACGGAAATCCGGGTGAAAAGTATATGGTGGTTTTCCGTGTGACTGAAACAGAAAAACTTGAGGACTTAGACATATCAAAAAAGGTTGTTATTGAGCTTCGCACCAATTCTGAGAACAATTCAATGCTTATCAAGCAGGCAGAGCGTGACGGACTTTATAAAGCCTTTGACATTGGTTTCTTCTGGCTTGAAGACGCTTTAGAGAATTTTTAATGTAGTTATAGGGGATGCAAAGCATCCCCTAAAAAATCTTTTATACAAAACACGATATATGTGCCCGTAGCTCAGCTGGATAGAGTGTCAGACTCCGACTCTGAAGGTCGTGCGTTCGAATCGCATCGGGCATACCAAAAAGAAACGACAATTTTTTAAGAAAGTTGTCGTTTCTTTTTGTGCTATTCACTATTCGCTCTTCTCTCTTTATTCTTCGGTAAAATTGCCGTTTCTGGAGAATGGATAAGAGGTAATAGAGGAAACTTGTATAATAAAAATTCACTCTATAATTAGTCCGAAATTCTTGACATGTTTCCGGTTTTGTATAGCAAAAGTCAGATGAGGTGGTATCACAGAGAACATCCTGAAGGCTGTGACTTGCATTTTTTCAATAATTTTAGTCATAACCAACAAAAAAACCAATAAAATTTAATAATAATAACATTGACATTGCGCCCTGATAGTGCTATAATATTAGAAAGATTAAATGGATATGTATGCGATTTTTAATCTTGCTAAACCCAACCGGGTACACAAAAAGGAGGTGGAATTGTGAAAAGAGGCTTGTGTTTTTGCCTGTTAATTGCGATGCTTTTTACTTTGGCTATGCCTGTAAATGCAGCGGATGAAGGGGCAAAAATCGAAATTCAAACTCCCTCTGTGCTGCCGAAGGCCGGTGAAGAGTTTGAAGTTGTAGCGACCTTAAGCAACAATCCGGGT
>JAZRNN010000073.1:0-10702 GCA_045648175.1 Clostridia bacterium | reverse complement strand
CTTTTTTGGAGGCAGAGGGTATAAAAATGAACTGTACTAATTCAGATGTTGTTGACTTCGGCCTATCAGTTGCATCAGGTAATATGAAATATGATGAAATTTTAGAATGGATAAATAAATTCAAGAAGTAATTTTTTATCCTGAACACTGGACATTAGGGACCAAAGACGAAACCTTAGTATTTATGCGGGTTTGCGGAGTTGCGGTTCACTTTTGTTTGCTGTAAAAATGGCAAATGACAACTCGAATTTTGAAAGGTGGTAGGTATTTATCGTAAATATTCGCTTTTAAGCGATGAGGACTTTAGGTTCTTATAAAAATTAAAAACAAGTATGTTTTTTGGCAGACTATAGAAATCTATAGTCTGCCATTTTTTGTATCAATTATTAAAAATAAAAAAATCGGAGGATTAAAAAAATGGTTGAATATTTTGTAACAAAAGGAAAATTGGTAGTAAGAAACGGAGCACCACTTGTAGTGTTAGATGGAGAAGAAAAAGCTCTTTCACAGGTAGAGTTCATTTTATGGACGAGCCTGCACTGGAATGTTTTAAATAAGGAAACTCTTAAAGCGGATTTTGACAGAAGAATGAGAAAATACAATCTGAGCTTAGATGTTTCTTTTGAGCAGACACTTAACCGCTTAAAGACCAGAGAACTTATTGTAGGCAAGTCGGATTATCTTGCAGTAGATGCATTATACAATCTGGTAAAGGATTTGTATGTAGTACCCCTTGGAACAGTTAATAAATTCAAAAGAGCAATGATGTTTTTATATATGTTTTTCATTCAAGGAATTCCACTTGATAAATGTAGAGAGACCATGTGTGATTTCGAATTAAAAGATATTGAAAAGCAAATTATCGGTTTTTCAAAAAGACTTAAGGTTTCGGGCGCAGAGCTTATCCGCATTAATGACAAAGATTTGTGGAATATAAAGTCTGAAGATGATATTGTTCCGCTTGCGTATGAGGAACACGAAGATTTGGACTCTATTGGAAACTTCACAAGATTCTCAAAGGATAAAAACAAAGTCCTTGAAGCAATTGTGAATCTGTACTTAAAGAAACAAATTGTATTTGAATAATAGAAAGGAACGGTGACTTATGAAAAGGGCAGTAAGTATTTTATTAATGGTTGTAATTATGACAATGTGCGTGAACGTATCAGCACAAACAGATGTAAAAGTAACTCTTGATGGGAATGAAATTTATTTCCCTGACGCAAAACCGTTTATTGACCAGCGAGACAGAGTGTTAGTACCAATCAGATTTGTATCGGAGGCCCTTGGCGCTTTGGTTGATTGGGAAAACGAAACAAGAACTGCAGTTATTAAACAGAATAGCGATAAAATTCGTTATACGGTTTATCAGCCAATGGCATACTTAAACGGCGAAATGATGGTTATGGATACATATGGAATTTTGAAAGACGAAAGAACCTTGGTTCCTATAAGATTTATTTCTGAACTTTTGGGATGTACAGTTAACTGGGATGAAAAAACATCAACGGTTGTTATTACATCGCCAAAGGAAGTGACAGAATTTCCTGAACCAGAGATTTCTGTAAATTATCTAGAAAGTCCTTCAGACAAGAGATTACTTTGGATTGACATTGATAATTACAGAGATTATGAACGTAGTGGCAGTTATGAATTTAAAATTGAATTTTTAAATCCCACTCAGTTCAATACCTATGAGCAAGACGAAGGTGCTATCAACGGATGGCAAAAATATTCAAGATGCAATTTTGTATCTTGTACAAACAGTTACAAAACCATCTACTCAATCTCAAGAGTATTTTACACAACCAGAGACGATATGAAAACTTATAAGCCAAATGATGGTGATGAAATCGCTTTCAGACTGTCTGTGAGAAATAAAGCGATAAAAGAAACCAAAATGTATACTTTTACGGAAAACTTAAAGCTTCCGTATGAGATAGAAAAATATTCAGAATAATGGAGGAAACAGATATGACCTATAACAGAATTAATACCAATAATGTAAAACTTGAAATGGATTTTGAACAAATCCAGAGCGACCTGGAAAAGTTTAAAAATCAGGAACCTGCTCCTGAAATTGACGGTGCAAAACTTCTGCGGTACATTGATAAGCTTGAAAGACTGATAACAGATGAAAATTATCAAGATTTTGAATACATAGCAGAATGTTTTATGTGCTATGTAAGAGAAATGATGGCAAATGTAAAACAAGAATCCAAAAAGGAGATTCTGATTAAGTGTGCCGATAGTATGGGTATCACCATACAGAAAAAAGGTGAAATTTTAGAGATAACACTGCCGATGATTTTGCCAACTAAAGCGAAAGCAAAAGCGGAATATTTATTTGAGCCTTTGTTCTTTGCAATGGAAAACTTTTCGAAAAGCAAAGAGGTTTTCATAAATGAAAAAGCTATGATGTGCATTGAATTTGTCTACGACAAAAACAATAAAAATATTCGCCGAGGCGACCATGACAACAAAGAATTGAAGCAAGTTATTGATGCAATTTCAAGCTTTGTTGTGCCCGATGACAGTGATAATTATTTGAGTCTATGTCAGATTTCACGCGAGGGTGATTACAATCACACAAAGGTTTATGTTATGCCAGAAAGACACTTTTCGGACTTCTTTTTGGACCATAGTAAAACCGCTTAAAACAACCAAAAATCCATATCCCAAAACAGCGATTTTTTGAAAAAATTTTATGATGCGGAGAAAAAGTCGTAAAGATAAGGGTTTGACGGCTTTTTCTCCCTTGAAAAAAGACCGTAATTTAGAAAACTTAGGTTAAAACAAAAACAAGGAGGAAAATTCAGTTATGATTAAAAAGGATACGATAGAATACAGACTTGTAAGCCTTATCGGACTTGCAGGCGAGATAAGAACAGACGAGTTATATAAGCTGAATTATGGAAAAGAGTACATAAGGAAAACTATTTGCAGACTCAATTCAAATGGGTTTATAAAAGTGTACAAATATTGTTTTGAAAAATATTTAAGATTAACACCAAAATGCAAAAACTATTTAAGCGCTAATTTCCCCGAAAGATTTTCAGACTGTTTTGAAGGAGCTTCATCAACAAATAAAATAAGAAACGATGATTACAGACGAGAGCGTTATCACAGACTTGGTGAGGTTCTGGTTATGCTTAACCTAGCAGACATAAAAATATTCCCTGATGAAAAAACTCTTATGAAAAAAACACATGGATTTACAAGAGCAGACGAAACAGACTTGTCGGAGTATTGTGTTGAAAAAAACACAGCAGAATTTTATTCGTCTGCAGAATTAAAATCTGCAGGGTTATTTATGAACGCCAGAACATCAAGAGCGTTGGGGATTATATATTCTCATCCTGAGGTTTATATAATTTACAATGTTGCTGATGGTGTTTTCAAATGGGAAAACAAAGTAGAGGAAAGTTTTTTCTTCAGAGCCGAGCAAACTTTCTTATGGAACTTAAACAAAAATTATGACGCTTACCGGAAAAGAAAATCAGATTACTATTACCGCAAATGAAAAAATGTCCGATTTTGAGATTGAGCAGGCAATTCGTGATGCCGAGACCTATGCAGCTCAGGATAATACAAGGCGTTCAGCACTTGAGGTAACGCAGGAAGCACAAAAGCTTCTTACTACATCAGAACAGTCGCTTGCCAAATGCGGAAAGCAGATCGATAAAGCAGAGAAAAAGCAAGTTAAAGCTGATATTGCAGCATTAAGAAAAATCTTATTTAAAACCAAGCCTGCAAATTTAACGGAAGGACAGATAACAGACATACGCAGTGCAATGAATGTATTGGAAGGCTCAAGCAGCCATGTTCGCTCTCTTGCAGGTGACAACTAAATTTTGTATAAGGAAGGGAGACTCACTATGAAGAAAAGTACAAAGGCAATACTCATTGGTTCAGGTGCAGTTTTGACCGGTGCCGCAGCAGTAGCTGCTGTAGTTTCTCATAAAACAACAAAAACATTGGTAAGTACAGCTCTTGACCGTGAAATGCCCAAAGCAATGAAAAACAGACCTATGTATAAATCGGAAAAGGATGAAAATCTTCTTGCTTTCTTAAAAGAAAAATCTGAAAAACTGAAAAATAGTGTTACTGAAACAGTAGAAATCACCGGACAGGACGGCAAAAAGTTGATAGGACACTGGCACCATAATGAAAATGATAAGAGAATAATCATAGCAATGCATGGATGGCGTTCATCCTGGACTAATGATTTTGCAGGAATATTTGATTTCTGGCATGATAACGGATGCAGCGTTTTGTATGCTGAACAACGGGCACAAAACGGCAGTGATGGAGATTATATGGGCTTTGGTATGCTCGAAAGATACGATTGTCTTGATTGGATAAAATGGGCAAATGAGCAGAACAAGGATAATCTTCCGATATACCTTGCCGGAATATCTATGGGTGCTTCAACTGTGCTTATGACAAGCGGCTTTAAGCTCCCCGAAAATGTTCACGGCATTATGGCAGACTGTGGGTTTACATCTGCAAAGGCAATATGGAAGCACGTAGCCCAAAATAACATGCATTTATCGTATAATATCCATAGCCGGATGATAGAAGATTTATGTAAAAAGAAAATTAATATTTCAACTGAAGATTACACCACACTTGATGCCTTGAAAGAAAACAAGATTCCCGTTCTGTTTGTTCACGGCACAGATGATGATTTTGTCCCAATTGAAATGACATACGAAAACTATAAAGCTTGCATAGCTCCCAAGAAATTATTAGTTGTACCGGGAGCAAATCACGCTATGAGTTATATTGTTGATAAAGACGGATACGAAAAAACAGTAAAGGAATTCTGGCAAGAAAATGATATATTAAAAAGTTAAAAAAGGAGACCACTATATGCAAAAAATAGGTATTATAACGGATAGTCATTGCGGCATATCTCGTGAAGAAGCAAGTAAGTATGGAATAAGGGTTTTGCCAATGCCCTTATACATAGATGATGATTGCTTGTACGAAGGAACAACAATTTCACGTTTGGAATTTTTTGAAAGACTAAAGACCTGCGAAAAAGTCAGCACTTCACAAGCCTCACCTGCCGAAGTAATGGATTTATGGAATGAAAGTCTTACAGAATATGAAACTATCCTTTATATGCCTATGAGCAGCGGTCTTAGCGGAGCATGTAATACAGCTAAATTATTTGCTGAGGATGATGAATTTAAAAATAGAGTTTTTGTTGTTGACAATGGAAGAATATCAACACCTATGCACCGTTCAATCTTAGATGCGGTAGAGCTTATTGACGAGGGTTATTGTCAATCAGGAAAAAATGATACGTATGTATATCGATGACCATGATGATTTGGTTTTCAAGAAAAAGTATGTCGATGATGGTGTAAGCGGTTCTGGTTTTGATCGCCCTGGATTCAGTGAAATGATGAGAGATGCTGATGCCGGGGAAATTGATTGTATCATTGTAAAGGATCTTTCGCGTTTCGGAAGAAATCACTATGAATGTGATAGGTATATGCAACAAGTATTTCCGCAAAAGGGAATAAGGTTTATTGCCATAACTGACAATTATGACAGTAATAATGATACAAGCGAAATGGATATGTTCATGATACCTATCAAAAATATTATAAACGATAATTATTGTCGTGATATATCGGTTAAAATCAGAGCACAGCTTGATACAAAGAGAAGAATGGGGGAATGTGTTAAAAACTTTGCCCCGTACGGATACATAAAGGATCCTGAAGACAGACACAAGCTGATTATCGATGAGTATGCAGCGTTTGTAGTTAAAGAAATATTTCATATGATGCTTAAGGGATACAGTGTTAACAGTATAGTTGACGAACTGAATGAAAGGGGCATTAAATCCCCTGCAGAGTACAAAAAGAGTCAGAACAGCAAATACACAGCTACACTTCAACGTAATACAGTTGCTAAATGGTGTGCAACAGAAGTAAGAAATATACTTTCGGATATGACCTATTGTGGCTCGCTGGTTCAGGGACGTACTACAAAGCCTACGTTTAAGTGTAAAAAGTCAAAGCCTGTTGATAAAGAAAACTGGATTGTGGCAAATGATACACACGATGCAATTATTCCTTTATCTCATTTTAAGGCAGTGGAGAGATTACTTGAACTTGAAACACGTATTTCGCCATCACAGAAAACTGTTTATCCGCTTTCGGGAATGGTCAGATGCGGAAAATGCGGCGGTAAAATGACGAGGAAGGTAAAAAGCACGAAGTCTGGCAAATATCCGTACCTTGTATGCTGTAATAAGGCTGATAAATCCTGTGATATGCCAATGATTCCCTATGACGAGGCAGAAGATGTTGTTTTAAAAGCATTGCAGTTTCATATAAGATGTATGATTGATGTGAACTACCGTCTGCAAAAGCATGGTGATACCTCAATTGCAGAGAGTATCAATAACATTTTGCTTATGGATATCAGCGAAAAGAGAAATGAAATTAAAGCAATTGAAAATTCTATTGTTTTTCTCTGTGAAAAGCATATAAGCGGTGTATTGAGAGATGATGAATATATAAGACTCCGTAAAGTCAAGACGAAGATGCTGGAAGATGCAGAAGCGTCACTGGAAGTTTTGCGAAAAAAACACGAAACATCACAAAATGTTGTTGAACAAAATGATTCATGGGTATTGTCAGACGAGTATTTGATATGTTCACTATTCAGAATATGTCGATTTTGGAAATAAGCAGACAGCTTAATGACGAAGGTGTGATATCACCGGCACAGTATAAGATAAAAAATGGTATATCTAAAAACAAAAGATGGGCAAATGCCGTCTGGAATACACATACTGTCAAAGCTATGCTCAGTAATCCCTTGTATATTGGCTATCTTGTCCTTGGTAAAACCAAAATAGATATGTACAGAAAAGAACCACTGAGAATAACCAAGCCAGAGGAGCGAAACATTGTTCCGAATGCTCATGATTCAATTGTTTCAGACGAAATATTTGAAAAGGCACAAATGAAACTGGAAAAGAGCAAACGCGGGCCGATAACAAATAAGATGAATATTCCTTACATATTCAATAACCTGTATTGCGGATGCTGCGGCTCTAAATTAGTTAAGCAATATCATAAAGACAAATCAGGTAATGTAAGTCATATCTTTTATGTTTGTCCGTCAGACTCCCGTGGAAAGCAGACACATTGCAGTTTTAGGAAAATAAATGAAGAGGAGCTCTGTGAGGTTGTTTACAGTTCATTGGAATTTTATATATGTATGGCTGTCAAAAACAAGAAAATCGTTTTAAACCCCAAGTCAAAAATATTGACGGAATATGAGGAGGACATCGCCAGGTGTAATGAGATAATTGAAGGTATTGATACTTTGCGAAGTAATCTGTTTGATGATTTTGGAACTGGCAAGATAACAAGCGATGAATATAACGCACTTACAGAAGTCTACAGTGAAAAGCAAGAGCGTTATCAGAAATTGCTTGAAAGTCTTGAAATTGACAAAGAAAAGTATATTAAGGATAGGCTTGAACGACTGAACTGGTTTAATAAGTTGCTTCAGTTTGAAAAAGATAACCATCTTACAAAAGAAATTGTTGATGCGTTTATAGAAAGAATTAATTTGTCAGGTGATAATCAAATAGAGATCTGTTATAAATTTTCTAACGTCTTTAAAGATATTATCTCAAACGGTGGTGTCTGCATTGAGTAAGGTTATAGCAATGTATATGCGTCTGTCCGTTGCTGATGACGATTTTGAAGAAGATGAAAGCAACAGCATCAAAGCCCAGAGAGATTTAATGTATCAATATATTAATGAAAAAGAAGAATTCAAGGATTACGAAATCGAAGAGTTTTGCGATGACGGATACTCCGGAACTAACTTTGACAGACCTGGCGTCAAACGTATGCTTGAACTTGCTGAAAGCGGTATAATAAATGTTATCATCGTTAAGGATTTTTCACGTTTTGGCAGAAACAGTATTGATGTAGGGCATTACATAGAGGAGATATTCCCATATACAGGACTAAGGTTTATAGCGATTAATGATTGTTATGACAGTAACAATTATGTGGGGGATACAGGTGGGTTTGAAATATCTATCAAAAACCTCATATCTCAAATCTATGCACAAGATGCCTCAAAGAAAATCAAGACAAGCTTTCAATCTAAAGCCAGAAACGGAGAATACATTGGTTTTCAAAAGATATATGGTTATGTTATTGATGAAAGCAAAAAGCTTATACTGGACAAAGAGCCTGCAGAAGTTGTGAAAAAGATATTTGAGATGCGAAGTCAGGGAAAAACTTACGATACGATTGCAAAGTATCTGAATGATGAAAAAAATCTTGTTCCCCGACTGTATTTTAAATATAACAAGCTGAAAGATGATGGTACAATCCCTGAAATGAGTATGTGGACCCGGACAATCCTTCATAAAATGATTAATAATGAACAGTACACCGGAAAACTCATATTCGGAAGATATAAGGTTGATAAAATCCGAGGTAAAACAGCCACCAGAGTTCCACGAGACAAGTGGATAATTTCTGAGAATGCTCATGAGCCGATTGTAAGCGAAGAACTGTTCAACATTGCGAAATCCAAAAAGAGAGAATCCAGAAAAGGTGTTACGTTGGGGACAACATTATTCAGCGGCAAGGTTGTTTGCGGATGCTGTGGAAGGAATTTTTACACTTGGTCAAAAAATCATATTCTTCTATGCCAAACTCCCGTTTTAACAGGAAACAATCCGGGGTGCTACGATAAAAAGATACGCGAAACCGACTTGATATCTTTAATGGAAGATGCAATTAAATGTGTTCTGTTAAACAGAAAGGAAAAGACAGAAAAGCTCAAGCAAGAGGTTGTCATTTTGGCAAGTGAACTGAGTTTGGTAAAAAGAGAACTCCAAAACGAAGTTGATATCCTTGACAGAATAAGAAGAGGTAAAGAAAAACTGTTCCAGAAATTAATGGATAATCAGGTGACAGATGATGAATATATGAGATTATCCAAAGACATGGAATGGGAAGAAATAACTGTCGAGGATAAAATCGGAGAGCTGAAGAAAAAACAAAAAACTGTTCTTGCAAAAAAGAATGAAAAAGAAATCACCATAAAAGTTTATATAGAGATCGTAGAGATTAAAAAGATTGATAGACATGTAGTAGAAAAATTTATTGATAAGATGATAGTAAGCAAAGAAGGGAGGGTTGGAATCCAATGGACATTTAAAGAAATTTTTCAAAGTGCAGAAAGACTTGGTATTATGGGGAAAAGTAGTATTCAAAGTCGCAAAATTTAATAGTAATAGTTTGCAATTTTTTGATATTTATGATAAAATAAAATAGCAGGAAAATCTAACATTCCCGCGGGTCCTTAAAGTAAATTGTTCAGATAAAACTAGTTGAAAATATAGGAAAATTCTTTAGTCCCTATTATTCACTGTTCCCCTGACTTGACAAAAGTCGAATTGTGTCGAATGGTGGAAAGGGAGGAATGGTATGAAACAAAAAGTGGTTTTAATATTTATGTATATATTACTTACTGTGGTTGCGGGTTTTGTAGGGGTTTATTGGTTGTCTCTATTTGTTTTTGACGATATAATAAATCACTATTGTTATGGAATTTTAAGGTATGTTTTTTTGCTAATTATTTTAGCAGGAATTATATTACCAATTTTAAAGTACAGAAAATATAAACAAAAATGGATTTTACCTTTGGTGTTAATTATAATTACATTGGTAACTCCAGTGTTCAATAATGGTATATTAAAATTTGTTCAGGATAATCTTGAGATATATTCACAAGAAAAATGGGAAAACAATGAATACTTGAGAATATATATGATAAACGATTTAGAAACTAATTATGTCATCAAAGGCAGAAATCAAGAGTATGTGAAAAGCTTGTTAGGTGAGCCTGACCTTGTAAGTGGGGATAACTCACAATACTTTGAGTATTATGCAGGTGTAGGATTTATGGAGACGATTATGTATTATGTTCGATTTGAGAATGGAATTGTTGTAGAAACAGGAACTCAAAATCATTGATGTGCAAATATGGCAGTTAGTTTGTTAACTGTAAAATTTAATACAATAGTTTGCCGATTTAGATATTTACATATACTGTCGGATGCGAGAAAATCCAGTATTCTCGCGGGTTCTGATGGATTTTGTTCAGAAAAAACAAGTTGAAAAAATAGGGAAAAGTTAGTAGGTCCATATTATGCTTTGGCATAACAAGGTTCTCGGGTACCCAACAGAAATCTGCGATTTCGTGTTGGGTGATGGTTCTTATTATTCACTGTTCTCCAGTCTTGACACGAGTAGGAATTATGTCGAATGATGTTGCAAGATGTAAAAATATGAGAAAAAGAGGTATAAAGCTATGAATGATAATAATATGGTTATTTATCAGGATGACAACGGAATAACAAAAGTTTCTGTTTGTTTTTCTGAAGATGATTTGTGGCTTACGCAGGCACAAATTACCGAGCTTTATCAGACAAGCAAATCAAATATAAGTGAACATATAAAAAATATATTGGCAGATGGAGAATTGGATGAAATTTCAGTTGTTCGGAAATTCCGAACAACTGCTTCTGATGGTAAAAATTACAACACTGCTCACTATAATCTTGATATGATTATTGCACTTGGTTATAGAGTTCAATCTCAGGTTGCAACCAGGTTCAGAAGATGGGCAACTG
>JAZRNN010000072.1:0-8374 GCA_045648175.1 Clostridia bacterium | reverse complement strand
TTAATTGCGATGCTTTTTACTTTGGCTATGCCTGTAAATGCAGCGGATGAAGGGGCAAAAATCGAAATTCAAACTCCCTCTGTGCTGCCGAAGGCCGGTGAAGAGTTTGAAGTTGTAGCGACCTTAAGCAACAATCCGGGTATTAAAGCTATTCAATTTGACCTTGTTGCCGAACTTGATAAAGTTGAATGCTTAGAGATTGTTTTTGGGGAATTGTTGAAAGACACAATTGGTGGTTCAAATCCAAAGGCACCCCCAGGTGCAAGACTTACAGCGATAGCAGCGACGGGTTTAATTGAAGCCGATGGGGTTATTGCAACCTATAAATTCGTTGCGAAAAAAGACATTGAAAGTTTTGATGTTATAAAAATGTCGCGAGTTAGCCTTCTAAAAAGCTCTGCTGAAAAGTTGCCTTACACAGTCGAAGGTGTAGAAGAGGTATTCCTTGAAGAACCTCCAAGGGGAAACAAGAAGGAAGAGCAAGAAGCGAAGGAAGAGGAACCTCCAGTTACTGAACATCTGTATGCCGATACAGAAGGTCATTGGTCAGAACGCTACATTAACACTGCCACCGAGAAAGGTCTTTTTAAAGGAGATGAAAAAGGGTTATTCAATCCTGATGAAGATGTGACAAGAGCACAGTATATGACGGTGCTTTGGCGGTTGTCAGGCTCGCCCGCAGCCGATGCGGAGGATGTTCCTTTTGCCGATATTAAGGAGCAGAGCGACGAATTTAAAACCGCGATTGCCTGGGGATATAACAATGGCTATATCAATGGCACATCAGATACCACCTTTGAACCCAAGGCTGGCCTCACCCGTGAAGCTGCGGTAACAATACTGCATGCATATTCGGGCGGATACAGCGGGACTGAGTTGTTGTTTTCATTTGTCTATGATGGCTATTTTAAAGACAGCAATCAGATTTCAGGCTGGGCAAGACCTTCCGTTTACTGGGGGATTTATTATAGGATGCTTTCAGGCACAAGTGCAGATATGATAAGCCCTCAAAAAACTGCCACCCGTGCTCAGTTGGCTAAAATATTAGTAAATTATATTACTACATATACAAATTAACCTTAATAATAAAAAAGGAGATGGAAAAATGAAAAAGATAATTAGCATTTTTGCTATTGTTTTTGCTTTGACATTGGTTATGAGTGTTTCAGCTTTTGCAGTAGGTTTCACATCTGATACCTCTGCTTACGCAGATGTAACTATTGACCATTATGGAGAAGAGCTTCTGATGGATGTTACCATCCCGACAAAAGCAGGCAATGATTATGCAATTCTTCTCGTTCAGGTTCTCGACCCTGCTAATCCTTTCCCTGTGTCATACCAAAAGGCAAATGGTACTACTGCATATGCCGGTGAAACCATTGCATACATCAATCAGATTGAAGCAGATGGCGAAACCCTTACCTTTGAAGTAGCTACCAAGGAAGACAGACTTAAAGCAGACGGCGAATTGGTTACTGACTATAGGCTTTACGTTGGCTCAAACGAAGAAGATTACACACTTATCAGCATTCCTGTGACATATACACCGCCGGTAGTTGAGCCGGAAATCAGTATTGCTGATGTTAATGGAGATGGCGAAGTTGCTATTTATGATGCAATTCAGGTAATTAACTTTGTAAACTGGGAGCCTAGTGTGCTTGATGATATGGACTATGAATTAGTAGTACTTCCTACAGTTGACCTCAATGATGACAGCGAAGTTGGTATTTATGATGCGGTGCAGATTATCAACTATGTTAACTGGGAACCTAGCGTATTGGACGATATTCTTAATTAAGTTAAAAATTTAGGAGGGTATAAATTATGAAAAAGATTATTTCAATTATATGTGTTCTTGCAATGATGTTTTCTTTTGCTATCACAGTTAATGCTGCTGATAAGCAAGTAACATTTGAATTGGTGGAACAGACAGCAGATTATGCTACATATAATGTAGTTATTGAGTCAGCAGATATAATTAGTGGTATAACAACTTATTTTGATGCTGCAGATGCTGCAGCAAAAAATGCTACGGTGCAAGTTACAGCAGTTAGTGCAACAATGGCAAAATACCAGAGAAATACTATAATAGCAAATTTTGCGCCCACAGATGGTAGTACTGTAACAGGTAAAGTCGTTCTTGCAACAGTAAAATTTACAAATGTTACTGAAGCTTTCACAATTGCTGCAGTTAGTGCTTCGGGTAAGATGTTTGGTGTAACAATTAAGGATCCTCAGGGAGGAGCAGACCTTGATGCTACAGCTAATTACACACATGCTGCTAACGTAACAGTTGCTCCCTATGTAGCAGAAGAAACTATTGCTTATGCAGCAGTTAACGCTGAAGATACATTCACAACAGCTGATGGTAAAACAAAGTACATCAACGTAGCTGTTATGCCTGTTAACTTCACACTTGATTCAGCTAAGGGTACTGCTAAAGCTCTTAAGCTTGATATCATGAAGGGTGATGCTACTCTCCATACTTATACATGGGATAATACATCAATTGCAGGTGATGGTAGTGTTGACTATGTTGTAACTATTTATCCTGTAACTGATGGTTCTGCATACAAAGCTGTTCCTTCAACCACATATAGCAAGTAATATTTTTGGATTGTATTTAATCAGAAAGGTGGAAAATGATAATGAAAAAGTTTTATGAAGCTCCTGTAGTTGAACTTACAGGGTTCACTGCTGAAGATGTTATCACAACAAGCGTTACAGTTATTGATGCAACTACTGCAAAATTCGATGCTGACACATTTAATAATGCAGTTGCTAACAAGTATGGTGCTACTGTTAAGGGTGTTGAATATAACGGCAGTAACTACACATGGTAATTCAATAATGAATTATATAAAAGAAGCAGGCATATGCCTGCTTCTTTTTTGTTATACAAAAATGCGATATCCCCGCATATGTGGGATATCGCAATGATATATTTAAAATCTTTAACTATTTAATTTCTTCAAAATCACTTGCTCCGTGCTTGCAAATGGGACAAACAAAATCTTCGGGCAGAGTTTCGCCCTCGTATACATATCCGCAGATTTTACAGACATACCCTTTTTTCTTTTGGGGCTGTTGCTTTGGTTTGACATTATCCTGATAATAGGTGTATGTCATAGTTTCTTTATCTACAATATTTTTAGCCTCAGTAAGCGTACACACAAACATTCCGTGGGTGTCAAAATCAATATATTGTTCAACCTTTAACGAGATAAAGGCATTAACATACTGTGAAGGTACGGCAAGACCGTTTTCGGATGTCCAAAACGGCACATCTTCAAATTTGTCAGTATCCCTTCCGCTTTTAAAACCAAAGTTCTGAAACACAGAAAAAGGAGCCTCAACCGACAGACAGCAAACATTCATCGCTCCTGCAGATTTTATTACGTCGTGCGAATAGTTTGCCTTGTTAATTGTTACGGCAACGCGATTGGGAGTGTTGGTAAGCTGTGTAACCGTGTTGACAATCAGACCGTTGTGATGGTTGCCATCAAAAGACGTGACAACATACAGCCCATAACCGATTTTGAATAATGCCGAATTATCTATGTTCATAAATATAATCTCCTTATTTGGGATAAATACAAGGACAGTCGTGACCGTCTGCCCCTGTAGTGTTTATTTATTTTATGCAAAAAGATAATAAATTAAAACAGTTTTGGTGTTTTTTTCAAAGCTTTTGTTTTAGCAAGTGCTTTAACAAGGATAATAGCGATTATATAGTCAATAATGTGGTGGATAAGTGTTCCTACACCGGTAACATAAAATGCGATATATAACATATTTCCGTTTGATACCGACCAGCCGGTGCTTAAGAAAAGTAATGAAACAAGAGCCTCAAAGATTGCATGAAGAAACATAGTAGTTGCACCAACAAGGACAATGCTGCAATTTTTCTTAATCATATATGCGCCAACAACTGCAAAGATAATGTGTGAAAAGGCACGGGCGGTAACGGCGGGGTCAAGACCCGCAAAGATAAAGCCGATTGTTGTACCAAGGCTTGTAAAAATCGCAGATATCGGCGATATAAACATAGCAATAAAGACAGGAACATGTGCTGTAAGTGTGGCTGAAAACGGCGGAATATATACACGAAGTCCACTGAACATAGTGGGAATCATAATGCCAAGTGCAATAAGCAGTGCGGTAATTACCATATCTTTGGTGTTAAAAGTCTTTTTCATTTCTATTTCTCCTTATGTATTTTTATTAATATCATTTTAAGACTTTTTTTCCAATATGTCAAGTTATTCCGGCAAAGAAACCGCTATTTCATTGAAATATAAAGAGTTTTGTGGTTGACAGCGTGCAAAAAAAGGGGTATAATGTTATTTAGTAAAATAGGTGAATTGTGTAAGCTTGTTAAAGGCTTAAAATACAGGAGGAAGAAAAATGAGTTACAAGAAACTGTTTACATCCGAATCGGTTACCGAGGGACATCCCGATAAAATTTCTGATTTGATTTCTGATGCGGTGCTTGATGCGATTTATGCAATTGACCCTCAGGCGCGTGTTGCCTGCGAGGTTACCGTTACTACAGGACTTGTGGTTGTGGTTGGTGAAATCAGTACAACCGCAAATATCGACGTGCAGGAGATTGTCAGAGAAACTGTTCGCGAAGTGGGATATGACCGTGCGAAATATGGCTTTGACTGTGACACTTGTGGTGTTATCTGTGCTCTTGACAAGCAGTCAAGCGACATTGCGATGGGTGTTGACGACAACGGCGAAGGCCATGGCGCGGGCGACCAGGGTATGATGTTTGGCTTTGCCTGTGACGAGACAGCGAGCTTTATGCCTATGGCAATTGACCTTGCTCATAAAATGGCAAGTCGCCTTACCGAGGTAAGAAAGAGCGGAATTCTCCCATATCTCAGACCTGATGGAAAGACTCAGGTTACAGTCGAATACAACGAGGACGGAACTGTCAAGAGAATTGACGCTGTGGTTGTATCAAGCCAGCATGACGAAAAGGTTGAAATGGCTGACCTTCGTGCTGATATCGAAAAACAGGTTATTCGTGCAACAGTTCCGGTAGAACTGATGGACGAAGATACCAAGATTTATATTAATCCAACCGGCAGATTTGTTATCGGCGGACCTCAGGGCGATTCAGGTCACACCGGCAGAAAGATTATTGTTGACACCTATGGTGGTTACGCTCGTCACGGCGGTGGTGCGTTCTCGGGCAAGGACCCCACAAAGGTTGACCGCTCGGCGGCGTATGCGGCAAGATATGTTGCCAAGAATGTTGTTGCGGCTGGGCTTGCAAAATCATGCGAAGTTCAGCTTGCATATTCAATCGGCGTTGCAGAGCCTGTATCGCTCAGAATTGATACATTTGGCACAGGCAAAATTAGTGAAGAAAAGATTTCAGAGCTTGTTGGAAAGGTGTTTGACCTTACACCAAGCGGAATTATCAATACTCTTAATCTCAGAAGACCAATTTACAAGCAGACTGCGGCTTACGGACATTTCGGACGCACTGATGTTGACCTTCCCTGGGAGGCAACCGACAAGGCAGGCGTTCTTAAGGAAATGGCAGGCTTGTAAACATTCTGCTGCACAGCATGGCAGAAATGGAATTATACAATATAAAAGATCTGTCAAATCCCCGGCAGGTCTTTTGCTTTAAAAGAGGAAGAGTGTTCCACGGAAAGGATTGCAAAATGGATTATTATGTTTCACCGCTTCAAAATCTTATAGACGAATTTCAAAAATTGCCGGGTATCGGCAACAAAACTGCACAGCGACTTGCGTATCATGTACTGAATATGCCTGACGAGAAAGCTAATCGTTTTGCAAATGCTATTGTTGATGCAAAGAAAAAGATTACCTATTGCAAGGTGTGTCAAAACTTTTCCGACCGTGATGAATGTTCGCTTTGCAGCAGTCCTGCCCGTGATAAGGGAATTATTTGCGTTGTTGAAAATCCCCGTGATGTAATCCAGATGGAAAAGACAAATGAATTCAAGGGCACATATCACGTTCTTCACGGGGCGATTTCGCCTATGGATAATGTGGGGCCCGAAGATATACGCATAAAAGAATTGATGACCCGAATTGCATCGGGCGAGGTCAGTGAAGTTATTATGGCAACCAATCCTAATTTAGAGGGCGAAACAACAGCAATGTACATTTCAAAGCTGATAAAGCCTTTTGGGGTAAAGGTTACAAGGATTGCTCACGGTGTGCCTGTGGGCGGCGAGCTTGAATATGCCGACGAGATAACTTTGGCAAGGGCGCTGCAATGGCGTATTGAGTTATGATTAAGGAAAAAATTCGTGAATTTGCAAGAGCTTTGGGCTTGCAAAAGATTGGCTTTTCGGATAGTGCGGTAGTTGCGCTGTTCCCTTACTTTGTTAAGGATGAAGAAGGAAATATATCAATGTATGCTCGTGGACTTGATTATCACCGAGTAGCAGAGGATAAACTGAAAAAGCTGGAGGCTTGTTTGCAGTCTTTAGGCGCTACCGAAACTTTTGTTCACGCAGATAAGGGAAGTCTTGATGATCGCAGAGCGGCATATGATGCGGGGCTTGGTTTTTTTGGAAAAAACGGAATGTTGATTTGTCGTGAATATGGCTCGTATTTTTTTATCGGGCAGGTGGTGCACAATCTCAAAATTGAAGCTGACAGACCATTGACTGAAAATTGTTTGGCCTGCGGCGCCTGTAGTAAAAATTGTCCGGGCGGAGCGCTGAACGTGAGTGGATTTGAAGTTGACAAATGCCTATCACATATTTCGCAAAAAAGGGGAGAACTTTCTGCTGACGAACAGAAACTTTTGAAAAATAGCGGTCTTTGCTGGGGCTGCGATGTATGTCAGGCGGTTTGCCCTCACAATAAGGATTTGCCAACTACTGCATTGCCTGAGTTTTGCGAAAGACGTATAACCCGTTTAAAACCCGAAGATATTGAGAGGTTAAGCAACCGAGAGTTCAAAGAGAAGTTTGGTAAATATGCATTTTCCTGGCGCGGTAAAGGTGTGCTTGAAAGAAATTTAAAGATATTGTTTTCTCAACGGGAGGACATAAATGAATAAAAATGATATTTTTGAAATAGAAATAACAGGAACAACCGATCAGGGTGATGGTGTTGGCCGTGCTGATGGTATGGCGGTGTTTGTTCCTTATGCGCTTATGGGCGAGATTGTGCGGGTTATAATTGTTAAGGTGATGAAATCGTTTGCGTATGGCAAGCTGATGGAAGTGATATCGCCGTCACCGCACAGAATTAAAGCCGAGTGTGAGTATTTTTATAAGTGCGGCGGATGTCGGTTCTGGAATGTAGAATATTCTCAGGAGCTTGAATATAAACGGCAAAATGTTGAGGACTGTCTGAAAAGGATTGGTAGGATTGAAATTGAAGTTCCCAAAACCTTGGGATGCCAAAGTTGCAAAGGCTACCGCAACAAAGGTCAGTTTCCTGTCAGCAAGGATGGCATCGGTATTTATGCGCAAAACAGCCACAGGGTTATCGATGTGGAAAGATGTATCATACAAGGTGATGAAAACTCTCAGGTTTTGTCTGCTGTCCGTCAATGGATGATAGAGTGCGGTATTGAACCTTATTGTGAGGATAATCATTCAGGTTGTGTGCGCCATATTTACACCAGATGCGGTCAATCAGGAGTTATGGTATGTGTTGTTACTAAGACAGAAAACGTTCCCCAACGTGAAAGGTTGGTTGAAATTCTTCGCGAAAAGGTGGAGGGGCTTTCGGGTGTTATCCATAATATGAATGAAAAGCAGACCAATGTCGTACTCGGCAGAAGGTTCAGAACACTTTGGGGCGAGGATTATTTGATTGACAGCATTGGGCATTGCAGCTTTAAACTATCGCCACTGTCTTTCTATCAGGTAAACAATGCGCAGACCAAGGTTTTGTATGACAAGGTAGCAGAGTTTGCACAGCTTACGGGATGTGAGGTTGTATGGGATTTGTATTGCGGAATCGGTACAATCGGTCAGTACCTTGCAAAAGATGCAAAGAAAATTGTGGGCTGCGAGGTTGTTCCTCAGGCGATTGAAAATGCAAAAGAAAATGCTAAGCTAAATAAGCTTGATAATACCGAGTATTACTGCGGAACAGCGGAAGAAGTTGCTCCAAAACTGAAGGGCGAAAGACCTGACGTTGTTATCCTTGACCCGCCAAGAAAGGGTTGCGAGGAAAGTCTTCTTAAAACTGTTGCCAGAACAGGAGCAAAAAGGATTGTGTACGTTTCCTGCAAGCCGTCGACTTTAGCACGGGATTTGAGAATCCTTGAAGATTTGGGATATAAAACCCAAAAAGTTCAGCCGGTGGATATGTTCCCAAGGACGCATCATGTGGAGTGTTGCCTACTACTATGTCGCAA
>JAZRNN010000071.1:0-29845 GCA_045648175.1 Clostridia bacterium | reverse complement strand
AACCGCCTTCAACTGCCGATAAGACGTGATTGGGGGTACGCAGGTAACTAAAAATATCATTTTTTGCATCGTCCACGTTTGTACCCTCTTTAAAACCACTAAAGTCTAATGCATATGAGTCGTCCTCGTTATATGTGCCGTATGCTACGTTGTAGTTATAATTGAATTCATCGTGAACTCCACCGTAGATATCATATACCTTAACATCCAATGTATTTGCATAATACTTCTGGAAGCCAAGTTCATATGTGTAAGGAGCATCGCTGTCAGTTTTCACAAGCTTGCCATTCTGACGGAATTCAACCCTGTCAACAGCTGTTGCTACATCAGAAACAAGGTTTGCATTAGCATCGTCAACCACTGTAATTGTTCTGGTAGGATTATCTCCGGCAAACTCGTGCTCAGCAACGATTGTTGCGCCTTGGTAAATGCCCTTAACGGCATATTTAGGAACAGCCGCACCTGTATAGGTAGCTGAAGCTGTTGCAGTATTGCCGTTTGCATCAACAGCCTTAACTGTAAGTGTTGTTGATTCACCTACTGTAAGAGCAGCAGTCTCGGGTGCAAACCAGTATTCGCCTTTGGCAATTTCTTCACCAACAGCAACTACATCTTCGCCTTTGTAGAGCTTAACTTCAGTGATATCTGTACCGCCCTTAACAACTTTTGCTGCAAAGCCTGTATTGATAAGAGCACTTGCTCCGTCAGCAGGATAGCTCATCTGTACAACAGGTGTTGCATCGGTGCCTGCTGTTGAGAATGTGAAAGATTTTTTAGGTACATATACCATTGCATTTGACATATCCTTGCTGTTTGCAGAATCAACACTGATAAGGGTATTTTCAAGAACGCTTACTTCGTATGTAGCATTTGCATCAAGTTCGTTAAAATATACGTCTACATAATCTGTGCCAAGCTTATAGCCCTTGATTGCAACGTCTGTTGCGCTCTCACCCTCACCCTTTTTAACAGCCACGGGTGTAGCTGCTGCATATGGGAATATCGCACCGCTGAGGTCGATTCTGAATGTGTCTATCTTGTTGCTTACACCTGTCTTGCCGCTAAGAACAGCTGTAGCCTCAGGTGCAACAGGTGTTGTGTTCACATATTCATAAATACCGCAAAGGTAGATAGTAGTGTTATCCTTCGGTACATCAAAGAATTTAAGATAGAGTGTTTGGAAGCCAGGGACGGGATATTTTGATGTCCAGTTTGTACAAACATATCTGTTGAAACCCTTTGTGATTCCATGATAAGTAGTATCTCCTTGATTGTATCTTCTTGCAACACCATTCGTGTCCATCATAAATGAAGAACTGGTATTATTGTTTGCCTTATACATCGAAGCGCCTTCAATAGTTTCGGGAGCATATAAAAGGATAGCTGTATGTCCATTGCTCTTGACCGCTGTATCCTTCATCTGGATACCAATAGTAGTATCACCTGCAGGGAGTGTTATTTCAGCAGATTTACCATATATTGCATAATTTGAGCTTTCGGTAGCACCAGGAATTGTTATTCCATAGTTACCGGGCCACAGCATATGTAAATCATTTGATGCTGGAAGCACAACAACTTTTACAGCTTCGCTGCCGTCTTTTTGATTGCCCTGGGCGTCTGTAACTTTGGTTGTGATAGTGTATACACCTTCAGCTGCACCATACCACATAACTATGCCCTTGGTACCCTTTATTGTACCGGGAAGCTTGTCGCCGTTAGCATAGAAATCTATGTTTTTAGCGTCAGAAAGTTCAGTTTCAGCTACAAGTGGAATATCAGTGCCTACTACAAATTCCTGACCATCAGTAACTGATGTGATATCAACTGATACTGTTTCAGTTGCTTCTTCAGCCATTACAGGAATTGCAAAAGTTGTAAGAATAAGAGTAAGCGCTAAAACCATGCTTAAAAATCTTTTCATCTTTATTAGTCCTCCTATTTTGTAATTTTATTTAAAAATTAGTTTTTTGTAAAAACGCGAAAATCTGTATAATATGGGTGCTTGCAGGAAGAGTATTGCTACCCAATTTCTACTTTTTCACCTATATTCCAACAAATCTACAGGGAGGGGACATACGAATATCTGTTTATTCTCAATGTCTTATGGGGGGATGTAACCATTAGACAGTGGGCTTAATACCAAAATTCGACCCCTGTATTTTCGTTTAACTTTTAATTATATTCCGGGGATGCACCCCATCTATCACCTGTCGGTGACAGGTGGGGTATTAAATTCGGAACAGATTTTCGTCTTTGCTTTTACAAATATTAATTTTTTTACAATTAATTATTCAAATACGATAATCTTATCTGTCACAGTGTTCAAGGTATCGTCGATTACGAATGCTTCAACAACAGCACCTTCAACAATACCTGAAAGGTCAAGCTCGATATCGCTTTCTGCAACAGAAGTGTTCATTTCGTACGTATCATATGCAACCATCTTGTTGTCTTTGTATGCTGCACAAACAAGTGTAACTGTCTTAGCTTCAGCAGCACCTGTGAAATCAACAGCCAGGAATGCTGTATCGTCTACTATTTCGCCGCTTACTTCTGCAACTGCAACTTCAGGTTCGGGAACTGTGAAGGGAACTTCATATGTGCCGTTGTAAGAATTGCCGTTGAGGTCGCGAACGTCAGGAAGAACAACAACCTTATAGGTTTCGGTATACTTCAGAACTTCGTTTACTGTAAATACGCCGTTTCCGTAAACAAGATTTGCTGCATTGCCGTTTGAGTCAACAAGTGAAACGTTGCCGTCTAAGGTTGCAGTATCAACGCCTGCTGCAAAAGCAACTGTAATTTTGTTTCCATCAATGCTAACGGTTGGCTCAACTGCAAGACCAACTGCTGATGCGCTTGCGGTAATAATTGCCATTTCGCCTGCGCCCTCACTTGAAACAACGATTTGAGGGTTAATTGTGTAGGTTGCAGCAACACTGCCAACGCTTGCGCCATTTACAATTGCATATACCTTGCCGTCGGTGGGGTTAACAACTGCCGAAATGTTGTACAACTCGCCTGCCTGGTATTCGCCCTTTTGTGCACCACCGTAGGTGATTTTCCCGCCTGCTGTGAATGTTGCAAGCTCTGCACTGCCAAGCTTAACTGTGCGCTTGGTTGTTGTATCATTAAATGCCACCTTAACGTCAGCAACAAATTCTGTGCCTTCAAGGTTGCGGATGATTGTGTGCTTAACTGTGCCTACACCTGAAAGAATTGCACCCTTTACTTCATCATAGTCTGTAAGTGTGCCGTTTGCAAAATCTGCGACGTCTGCTTTCTTCCACTGTGCAATCAAATCTTTTTCTGCATAGTTTTCATTAAAGATATAGCCTGACTTGCCAAGTGCAACAACCGAAACAGTAACTACATCCTGTGCTCTTTGACTATCGTTGTCATAAACCTCAACAATGATGGTATGTTCACCAACGCCAAGTGCTTCGGTAATTGTATACTCTGTTGCATTCTTGTCAATATTGTTCATCTCGCCGTCAACATAAACGTTTATAGCCTCGATTGTGCCGTCAGAGTCTGATTTGGTAAATTTAACTGTAGGTTTAACCTCAAAGTCAACACCGTTGATATTTGAGTAGTAAAGTGTGTCCATTTCAGGAGCTTTGATTGTAACCTCAGGCAATTCCTTGCTGCGAAGAATAATGTTGCGTGCTGCTGAGGTCATTTCGCCACCCTCGTTGTCAACAGCCTTTGCTGTGATTGCAACGGGTTCAACACGGTCGATTGAGCCGTCAAGTGTCCAGTTAAATGTAAATACATCGTCAACAGCGGCTTCCTTTGTAACCCTGCTGCCTTCAATCAAAATGCCGTCAGCATAGAATTCAACATATTCAACCTCACCGCGAAGGCTATCAACAGCCTCTGCCTTAAGTTCAACAATGTCGCTTTCTGCAGGGTAGTATCTTACGCCCTCTTCAGGTGCAATAAGAGAAACCACGGGGAGGGGGTTTTCGCCCGGATTAAGTGTACGGAAGACGAATGACGGGTTGTTGTATTCCATCATATAATCGTCTTTAAGGCCGATAATGTCAATCTTGTAGGTTTTAGCCTCACCGAGTGCTTGGCCAAAGTGAAGAACAACATCGTTGCCTTCGATTTCTGCGCTGTAGGTAACCGATGATGCAGAGAAGTCTGCACTGCCATCGTTGGGCTTTTCGCTGATTGTAACAAAATCTTCAACATTCTGGTCTTCAAGATAGCCTGCACCTGTAAAACGAAGTTCATTAAAGTCGGTTGAAACAGGCGTTTCTCCGCCTTCAATTGAAACCTTTGTGAAATCCTGAGACTCGGCTAAGTCATATGTCGCATAGCTGAAGTTGTCAATGTACGCAGGTGCTGTATTGCTGTGTGTCTGATAATACAGTGTCACAACAGGATCTTCTGTACCGTTTGCCAGCTTGGTCAGTGCAATGTTCCTCCAAAATACACCATTTTTATAAACGGTTGCTGTGGGCGGTGTACTGTTGTAATTCAAAACAAGTCCTATTTTTGTAACAGCACTGCTTTCGATAACACTACTTGTACCGATACCAACATCTGAATTCTTATTGTTAAACAGGATATGTGAATTTGTTGTTGTGCTATATCCGTCAGCAGTAACCTGTAAATTAATGTTGTATGCTGTAGCCAATGTTATATCAAATTCATAGAAGTGTAAGCCAATTCCACTCTTTGAGGGTGTGCTCTTGAACTGCAGGTGTGCTGACTTACTCTGGCCGTCACCTGAAATCTGCAATGCGTTGCTACCCTTCCATGGCACAACAGACAATTTAAGTCTGCCGCTGATATTTGCACCATCATTGCCGACAAAAATTTTCTTAATGTTATCTACAGTATACTCAATGTCGGGATTGTCAAAGTCTTCGCTGAACGACATTTCGTTAAGCTTACCTGAAACTAAGTTAAAGGTGATTGTTTCGCTTGCATCAGGAGAATTTGTGTTGTTTCCTTTTTTAAACACTTCATATCTAAGCGTCTGTGTGCCAATGCTTGTAAATTCCATTGTGTAAAAAAAGCTTGGGCCTGTAGCTGTTGCCGGCTCTTCATCGTTGAACCAGAATATAACTTTTTTAACATCTGTAGAGTCAGCAAGTGTTACTGTTTTTGTAGGCTCTTTCTGAAGCACAACAATTGCCCCTTCTTCGATGCCGTTAAGGGAGTAATCCGCCGCACTTACATTAAGTGCGGGGATAAGGGACATTATCATAACAAGTATGAGAAGTATTGATAGTTTTTTCATAAATTATTCACCTCATTCTTTAGATACGAACAGTTCTGTTACTGATACCCAAGTACCCTCGCTGGAGCCGTAGAAGCTTACTCTTACGTATCTTGCTTTGTTGCAGATATCAAACTGTTCTAAGCCTGTGGTTGTACCGCTGTTGTGGCCGTTAAATGCTTCGGTGAAGTTAACGCCGTCAACGGAGTATTCAATCTTGAAGTTTTCTGTACGTTTGTCACCATTAAGACACGCAATGTTAAGCTTGAGCTTACCTTCGATTACGCTGCCAAGGTCGATAAATACGTTACCGCCCTGTTCGTCACTTGCAAACTTGGTTGTGAAGTCACCGTCAAAGAGGTTCGTAACACCATTTTCGGTCTGAGGCTCGGATGATACCTCGTATGCGTAAATCGGGAGCTGTTTGTCGCTGTGGAACTTTTCGGTATTGTTGATAGGACTAATAAGAACTGTATACTGTCCTACTGCAACGCCGTTCTGCTTGAGAAGAATGTTGGTAGCACCGGGAAGTGATGTTGCCTTCATTACTTCAACCTGAACTCTTGAGTCTGTGGGTACAGCTGTGATTTCAGGAATTGCTGACTTTTCAGTCAGAGTTTCAATCGAATAGTTGTACTTGTTGCGGTCAAATATGTCAAGGGGTTTGCCGTCAACTGAGACTGAAGACAATGTCTGACGCTTAACATCCTTGTTTTCCCACAATTCAAGTGACTTGTATTCAGCAACAGGAGTATAACCTTCAACGTAGGGCTGGAAGGTTACTGCCAGCTTGAAGTGCTTGATGTCTTTGTCCTTTTGAGTTCTTACAGCAAGCTTTCTTGCATCCTGCTTAATATCACATGCCTGCTTATGTGTCTGATAGAAGGGGTGATCCTTACCATACACAAAGTTAGGTGATTCAAACTGTGGTTTTACCCTTGTGCCGTATGTTTCGTCAAATTCTGCAGGCAAAACCTCAAACTTAAAGTCACAATCGTTGATTATTGTTGCCTTAATTTTCTGATTGTTCTGTGTAAGAATTGCAGACTTGCCGTCTTCAGCAACTTCAATCTGTGCGTACGTGTGCATTGACCACAGGAAGTCTGTAGGTTCTTTTGCGGTGAAGTCATCCTGAATTTCGATAATGTTGTTAATCTTATCAAGCTTAACACCACGAACTGCACTCTGGTAGATTTTATTCATGTTTGTCATATCAAGC
Organism: Clostridia bacterium; assembly: GCA_045648175.1. GTDB lineage: Bacteria > Bacillota > Clostridia > Monoglobales > Monoglobaceae > SIG440. The sequence goes on along the minus strand of JAZRNN010000071.1, from coordinate 23,390 downwards.
CAGCCAAAGGATGAAACATCACTGAATTCGGTCTTGATAAATTCTGTTGTACCTTTTGAATAGTAATCGTATGAATCAGAAGATTCGGGGTCTTGAATGTTGGTATACTGACGGTTAGCAACAACTACGTTGTGGCCTTCGCCCTTGAGTCTGTAGTAATGACCGCCTGTTAAAGGATAACCCTCGGGCCAGAATTCACTAACTCTGTTTTTGTTATAGTGACCAAGGTCTCTCAAGTTGTATACTTCACGTGGGAGGTCCATACCAAAGCGCACACCGCTCATATCAAACTGTACAGAACCCGGGTCACCCGGGTGGCCGTGATCGTCACCTGCTGTACCGCCGTGGAATGCAACTGTGGTATCAGCCTTTGACCAACCAGTCTTGAGAATAAGGGTTGAGTTGCTGACATTCATAATATCTGTGTCATAAACCTCAAGACCCTGTTTATAGGCTGCTGTATCAAACACCCAGTTTGCAACGTCAACCCAGGAGCCTGACTTACCCATAGTATCTTTTCGGTACTGAGCAAGAGACTTGTTGTCTGTCTGGTCTGCACAGTATGTCAACAGCGGGATAATAGCATCTTCAGGATTACCGTCACCAAATGCATAGGCAGTGGTTGCACCACGCATACGGAAGGGGAATGTCGCCGTTTCAAGCACGCCGGGGATATCTGTTCTGCCCCAGCTTGTGCCAAACGCTGTCTGCCACCCCTTTAATATCATCGGGAGGTGGGTGCCGGCAAAACGCCAGTATGAAATACCTTCTATATACTCCCCGTCGGGGTAGTATGCAAAAGTTCCGCCTTCGCTACCAATCATGCAGCCGCGGATAACATCTTTGAAGTATTCGGGGTCCTCATCATACAAGACTGTTGCCAGAAGTGAGAATCCACCGGGAGTAATAAGCTCCTGGTTACCGTTACCATACGCATTTGCGTGGTTGTGATAATAAAGCGGGCATGTCATTACATGCAGGGTATCATCCATAATGTTGCGTTTAAACATTTCAACCATCATCTGACGTTCTTCATCTGTCCAGTCAACCCAGTCATATGCTACCGCAAGGCCGTAAACACCCTGACCGCAGTCAAGTGCTGAGTTTGACTGCATATGCCAGTCAGGGAAGAGCTCCTGATCGTTGATGTGGGTAAAATGTCTCCAGATTTCTGCTTTAAAGCGAGCCTTTTGCTCGGGGTCATCACTGAACAAATAACCAAATGCCAATGATTCACAATAACCGCCAACTGTAGAGATATACGCAGAACGCTTACCATCGTGAAGACCACGTACAACCAATGACGAACCAATCACCTTTTCAGCAGAGGTAATGACTGCGTCTATGATTGATTTAAGATGCGGGTCTGTCTTCATACCCTCTTTTATCTTAGCCACAGATTCAGTCGTAAACTCAATACGCGGGTGCTGATTATTGGGAGAGAATGTTTTTATCGCATTTTCGATTTCTTCATCGCTGGGTCTTTCAAAAAGGAAGGTTTTCAGTATGGTAGAGTTCATAGCCTTTTCAACTGTGCCACGGCCACTGTTTGTTCCTAAATATGCACCGGTTGTGCTTTCTGGGTTAACAGGCATATTCCAGTCAAATTTACGGGGCTCATCAAACCACAGTATGTCTTCTTCGAGGTAATATTGCTTTTCTAAGAACTTGAAGAGAATATCAAGGCTTATACATGATGCACCATCAACCAATTCAACAGGGTAGAGCAGCTTAGAAGGTGTGCCGTTGAGGTAATAAATTCTTTCACCGGGGGTAACTGACATAACTTTGCCCTTATACTCGATGGTAACCTTATTACCAACTTCTTGCCAGCCTACCTTTGCACCGTAGCCTTCGGCAATAGCACGAAGGGGAACCATAATTTCATCGCCGTTTTTGTAGGTTTTAGCCGGCAAGTCTGTTATTGTACTGCCGTTAAACATCTTGGCTGTCTTGAGAACAAGGAATTTCTTGCCTTCAGCCTTGCGGAATGCCATATAGTTATAAAGCATTCCACGATGACCTTCAAACTCATAGCCAGGATAGAACATACTATCCTCGTACTTCTTCCACTGTGCGTCAAGGATTGCATCGTCAACCAAATCGTCTGCTTCGTAAATCAAAATATCGTCAAGATACAACGGGCTGTTGTTGCCATCAAACATTAAAGGAAATTTAAACTGTACTTCGGTGATATTTTTTACACTCTCAGGCAATGCCACAGCGGTTTCCTTGCCGTCAAAGTAGACTGAAGCACGTTTAGTTGCTATGTCAAATTTAAAGTCAATTCTGTGCCATGTTTTTGTTTTAATTCCGGAGGCAATCTCTTTGTCGCCGTTGTAATAAACTTTCTCATTTGAAATTTTGATAAAGTTCCAATAATTTTTATTATCAGCGTAGTTTACTGTTCTGGTGTTGGCATTACCATTTATCTGAACGATTTTATCAACCTTAAAATCATCAACCTTAAACGAAAAGCTGATAACACCTTTATCCTTAATTGGATAATAATGCAGCATCACACGAGCTACACTGTCGTTGCCGTCATCAATCGGGTCAACGTTAAGTTTTGCTGCTAAATTGTCACTGTTGCCGTCTTTTTCATCTTTGACAATTTCTGCGTTTTCATGAGCAGTTGCCCACTGGGCTCTTTCACCGTAGAAACCATTATCATAATGGTGATAACCAAACAGTTTTGGATATTCACCAATTCTGTGGTCATCAAAGTCGTAGTTTTGGAAGATAAAATAATCTTCGGTTTCAGCTGCCAGGCAGTTAACCGCTCCAAAAACAATCAACAATGTCAAAAGCATAGAACAAAGTAATTTTTTCATATTATATATCTCCATTCTGCTTAATGTCGTTTTTGCTAAATGTACGTCTTGTGTATCATAGTCGGCTCTCTGGTGAAGGTATCATCTGATACCTTCACCAAGAGTTTGTGCCGTGTTTTAGTTTTTTATTTCTTTCCCCAAAGTTCAAGAGGAATACTTGTACTCGGTAAATCTGATGAATTTGCCTTAAACGCAACTGTCACCTTGAAACGTGAAACGTTTTTGCCCTCAGGAGTCTTTATGACAAGCTTCTCATATTGGGGTGTATTAGGACTACACTTTTCATCGGGATTGGGATGTTCTGTACATCCCGCAACACAAGGTCCGTTTGGTGTTTCAAGCACCGGCTTGAGCGAAACACCGTAATCTGTGTCAAACTCAGCTTTCTGCTTGGCAAAACTATAGTCCCCATCAACTATTTGAGCAATAATAGTTGTACCATTAGCCGCTTTGATAGTTGCACGCTTGTCGCTTCGTGAAAATGTAACACTTGCACCCGCAGGAAGATGCATTGACCACATAAAGTCTGTGGGTTCTTTTGCCACGAAGTCATCCTGAACTATAATCATCTTCTTGGATTTATCCAGCTTAACTCCTCGGATTGCACAATCAAATATATCGTTTGTCTCGGTCATATTAAGAATAGCATAAGATTCTGTATCGCCAAACTTCATATCAATAAACTTTGACTTTGCTGAACCGTTCATATCATAAGTTCCTGTGCGGTTATACGACTTTTTTGTCGCGTCATAAGTGATTTCTTTTTTATTAATCACGCTGCGGTTGGCAACAACTGTGTTGTGGCCTTCGCCCTTGATACGGTAGTAGTGACCGCCGGTCCAGGGAGCACCATTGGGATAAAGCACTTTTGCGGTATCCATATTGTAATGACCCGTATCTCTCAGGTTGTAGTTCTCACGATTGAGGTCAATCGCAAAGCGCACACCCTCCATATCAAACTGATAGCTACCGATATCCAAGTGTCCGTGACCATCGTCGTTTGCACCGCCGTGAAATGCAACTGTTGTATCACCGGAGGCAACGCCTGATTTCATAATAACCGTTGAATTTTCAACATTATATACATCATCAGCATATAATGTTGAGTAGCCGTCGGTATCCGATACCCAGTTGGCAATATCCTGTATAGACATGCCTACTGATTTCTGATAGTTCTTGCGGTATTCAGCAAGAGACTTGTCGCCATTTTTGCTTGCCGCATACATCATCAACGCTGTATCTGCATGTTCGGGCTTACCATCGCCAAAGGCATAGGCGTCTGAGTTTGTTCTGCCTGACATCATAAAGGGGAAGTAAGCAGTTTCCATAACACCGGGAACGTCCGTAATACTCCAGGTTGTGTTCATTGAGGTTTCAAGACTTTTAAGAACTGTTGGCAAATACTCGGAGGCATAACGCCAGTACGAGATACCTTCTTCATACGCACCATTGGGGAAGTATTCGATTGTACCGCACTCGATTGCACGAAGTGCCCCACGTATTATATCGGTGTAATATTCAGGTTTACACTCATACAAAGAAATTGCCAGTGCCAATATACCGCCATTGGTGATAAGTGGCTGGTTACCTTTGTCGTATGCAAACTTGTGATGCGAGGTTTGTGCGGGATGGTCAAGTGTACAAGTATATGCGTGGAGTGCATGGTCCAAAATATTGCGCCTGCACATTTCCTCAAGTTTTGCACGTTCGGTAGCTGACCAGTCAACCCAGTCGATAGCATATGCAAAGCCATAAGCCATAGCACCCGTGCTAAGACCGCTGTTGCAATAAATAGCCCAGTCTTTAAACAGGTTTTCGTCTCCCATATATGTCATATGGTGCATAATTCTTGTTTTGTATTCTTTCTTTTTGCTTTTATCTGTCGAAAGTAAATAGCCCTTTGCCAGATTTCCGACATCCGTGCCAACGCCCCCAAATGAGATACGCTTGCCATCGCCTATGTCGTATGTATAGTCACCTTCATAAATAGGCTCGCCGTTGGCATAGTATAGCAGATCGCCTGAAGCATCGGTTTTCTGCTTTTTGGCAAGAACGGCATTTGCAGCCGTTATCTGTGCTTGAACGAATGATTCAAGCTCGGAATCGGATGACCTTTTTGACATTATATCAGCAAGAGATTCAGATGTAAATTCAATACGAGGATGCGTGGTTTTCATTGCTTTTGCAATATCTTCATCTGTAGGACGATCATATAAAATCATATGCAGAATACGCTTGTAGATGTTTTCTGACAACGAATAGCTTGATGTGCCGGTAAGTTCTGTACCACTTGAGCTTAGGGGCATATGCCAGTCAAATTCGTTGGGCTTGTCAAACCACAGTATATCTCTGTCGATTGAATATTCAGCATTTAGGAAGTGCAGCAATACATCGCTTTGCATACATCCGTTGCTTGTCACGGGATAAAGCAGCTTTGCGGGCTTGCCGCCTATGTTGTACACATTCGAGCCGGGAACAAACATATAGGTCAAGCCGTCATAGGTAACTGTAATTGCACCGTTGACGTTGCTTACCTCAACCTCGGCGCCAAGGGCTTCTGCCACGTCTGCTATCGGGAGCATAAGCATATCGTCCTGATAGTAGATTTTTGCAGACATCTTGTGCATATTGCTGCCATCGAATATTTTGTTGGTGTTGATGATTGTAAATCTTTTACCGTTGCACTTGAGAAATGCCATATAGTCATAGTTAGCTGCACGGCCGCCTTCAAACTCGTAACCTGTGTAGAATGAGCTGCTTTTATAGCTGTTCCACTGAGCATCAAGTGTTTCGTCATCAAGCACCGAGTCAGCTTCGTAAATGCGAAGGTCGTCAATGTACCATACGTCTCCCTTGGTTCCCGGCAGATAAAATCTCACTTCGTAAATGTTGGTTGTGTTTTCAGGCAAAAATACCTCTTTTGCTGTGCCGTTAAAGTAAACCATTCCTTTACCTTTTTTGATATTGACAACGAAATCAATATCATACCAAGTATCGTTTGCCACAGCTCCAAGTTCTACTGTACCGTTGCCGACATAATATGCCTTACCTTTGCAGATTTTAAAGATTTGTTTGTATGTGCTACCCAAATCATCGTTCGTGCCATTAACATCCACATAGGTTATTTCACGGACTGTGGTTGCATTGCTGCCAATAGTAACCAATTTTTCCTTCGTTGAATCTTCAGCCCTGAAAGAGAAGCTGATAACACCGTTCTCCTTCATAGGATAATACGAGAAGATAGCTCGTGCAGAGCTTTGGTTCTGTATTTCGCTGAAATTGTACGTTTCTTCGTTTGTGTCGGCACTGAATTTTATAGCCTGATTTTCGCTGTTGCCGTCTTTTTCAATGTTCACAATTTCTGTGTTTTCAAGTGCGGTAATGCGATCTTCCTCCTGACTGTCAAATCCGTAGCCGTCATAGTAATGCCAAGCAAAGCCTGCCGGCACATCACCAACCTTGTGATCTTCAAATTCGGCATTTTTATATATAAGATAAGCATCTTGTTCTGCCGCTAAGCAGGTGGTTGCACCAAAAATAATCAACGCCGCAAGAAACATAGAACAAAGTATTTTCTTCATATATATATATACTCCTCCATTCTATATGAATCTATTGGTTTATTATTTTATGCTGAGGTATCTAGTATACGCTTCGTTCTGGAGTTCAAGAAGTCTGTCTACGCCAAGCTTCTTGATAGCTTTAACAAAGTCATCATAGCCTGTTTCGAAGTCAGCTGAACCAAGAATCCACTTCTGGAATAATTCGTCATAGTGTGTTTCGATGTTTGTCTTAAGAGTTGTATATTCTTCTCTTTCCTTTGCATCCATCTGCATATATAAAGGAGGCATCATTTCTGCAAACCAGTTGCCTTCTTCATACAATGTCATACCATCGATTGAAATCTGGTTCATCCACTGCTTTTCATAATCAAAGTTCTGCTTATAACCGATACCCATCTGGCAACCAAAATTTCTGATTATCTGCTGTGGGTTATCCTTTGCAAGGAGTTCAGGCTTGAATGTGGGCTTGCCGTCAACCATATCCCAGTGTTCGCCTTCTTTACCAAAGTTGATAAGGTTTGAACCTTCTTCTGAGAACCAGAAGTCAAGGAACTTAACTGCTTCGTCAAGATACTTTGTTCCGCTGTAAATACCCCAACCGTAGTTAGAATTTGCAGCACGCTGGCCAAGAATAATATTTTTAGGAGGAGCAAAAGATGTAAACTTGAATCCGGGAATATCTTTAATTGTCTCGTTAAAACGTGAAGTTGATGCAAACCAGTCGGTTGTCATACCGCCGATATTGTCCATAAGCATTCTTTCACGAGGTGATTCATTAGATGTAACAATTTCCCTGTCAAGAAGACCTTCTTTGTACCACTGGATAACGTTGGTCATTGCTGTTTTAAATTCTGGTTCCAAAGGACCGAACTTAACCTTGCCATCTTCAACAAACCAGCTCTGTCTTGCATCCCAAAGAGGGAAGAAATCTTCGAGTTTGCTTGTTGCAGCGCCGAAGAAGGGAACTTCGTCAGCAATGCCGTTGCCGTTGGGGTCCTGAGTCTTAAACGCTTTCAGTACTTCATAAAGTTCTTCTGCGTTTGTGGGGTTCTTAAGACCTAATTTTTCCATCCAGTCTTCTCTTACAAACCAGCCCTGAGCTGTCTTACCACCGGCACAGAATGGCAGGTAGTAAATGTGTCCGTCAACTGCTGTAAGGTTGCGCTTAACTTCGGGATTTTCAGAAAGGAACTTTTTGAAGTTGGGCATCTTGTCGAAATGTTTGTCAAGTGCAACGAAAGCACCATCCATACCGTACTTCATAAACTGAAGTTCGTCCTGTGTAAATACCAGGTCGGTGACATTGCCTGATGCAAGCATCAGGTTAAATGACTGAGTAAGGTTAGAGTTACTCTTTGAAATTGTTGTCTTTGCAAAAATACCTGTCATTCTTGCAGCTTCTTTGAAGATACCGTACTGACCGTCAGCATCCTTAGATGCACGGAAGAAGTATGAAAGTTCGATAGGTTCTTTTGAAATCAAGGATTTCGAATTGAGGTCTACCTCGAAATCTGCATTGCCTTCAGTCTTTTTGTCGCAGCCTGTAAACTGAAGCATCATTACAAGTACAAGTGTGAGCAATAAAGCTCTTTTAAGAAAGTTTTTCATTTAAAAAGTCTCCCTTCTGATTAGTTGTTGTAAAATACTATTTTAATATCAGAGTTCATATGAAGTGCAAAGATTCTTGTGTAATTTTCCTTATCCTGCTGATAGTCAATTACATTCTGGCTGCTGCCCAGGTAAACCTTTTCATCTGTATCATCATAGAACATAAATGTCGCAGCCTTGTCGTTAACCTTACCTGCGCCGAGCAAGTGAAGATTTAACATAAGCATACGGTCTTTGCTGGGTACGCCCTGTGTAAGGTCTTCTTCAAAGAATTCCAAACCATAGCCATCTGCCGGCTTGTTGTAAGGATGAAGAATAAGGGCACAAACCTGGTTAACAGCTCCGCCTGTGCTGGTGGAAGCCGCAGGGTCAAGTTGTGGATGAATATTACCTGTTTCGCGGTCATAAATCTTTGCTATCTGAATGATGTTGTTAAGTGCATCAAGCTGAACCATGGCAATATCACCAATTGTGAATCCAGGTTCCTCTGTACTGCCTGCAATAGCCTTCTGCTGATCAATTGTGGTAACATCTACTTCGGTACTGTTAACATTGTATGTTACAGACTTACCGTTGCTCAAGCCTTTAACTACATAGTCAACACCGTCGTCATTGTTAAGGGTTTGATATGTGCTGTCTATAAGAACCAATTGGCCCGATTTAATAACGTTCATGGGTTCTACAGTGCTTGAACTATATTCTACCAACGCTCTGGGAACAATGCCAAGTTCGTCGTTTGTGAATGACTCGATCGCCATGTTTAATGCGCCTTCATATTTATCCTTGCTCATTTTGGTAACGGTGTACCATTCTTCGCCTGATCTTTCCTGATTATCCTTAGGAACGCGGAACAAAGGATGTGTGCTTGTGATTATGTACTTCTGTGTATAGAAATCATGAACACCTGCAATTTTTCCCTGATATACATCACCTGTTGACTGGAAACGAGCTACGCCGTAACCAACGTTGGTATATATCTTTGCAAGACCGTCACGGTTGTAACCATACTTGAGGTAAATTTGGGGGTTTTCGTCATCGCTTACTGTGTAGATGTGTGTGAGATTGCCGTCATCATCCAATCTATATGTGATAAGCTGAGAAACGTGACCGTCACCACCAAGCTGGAACTCGTCTTTAATTCTTGCAAGTTCATTGATAAGTGCTGTAGGAGCTAAGTACTTACCGTTTAATATCATCTTTTTGTTGTTTGCAGGCTTGAATGCCTTGATTGTACCGCCGGTATCAAGAATTCTTGCACCAAGAATAAGAGTTTCGCTGAATTCTGATTCGGTAAGTACATTAATAAGGTAACCAAGTGAAGCAGCGGCTTCGCTTGCAGCAGTTGCCCAAACTGCATAATTGCCGTCGATTGCAGCAACAGATATTGCAACGTTGGGTTTAACCAAAGCCTTGTGCTCGTCACTGAGAAGGCTGGTGTTGTACTCTACTCCTTCATCGGTAGTGAATTTGTCACCTGATAAGTTCTTTACTTTAACCGGAACACCTGTACCAAGAACATCTATCATAAGTTTTGTTGTATCTGAGCTTTTTGCATAGCCGATAACTGTGCCTACTGTAATACCATCGATACCTATTAATTCGCCTGTTTCAGCAAATGCAATACTTACAGCTTCGTATGTTTCAAGATTAAATACGCTGTTTTTACAATAGATCTTGTTTTCTGCAGCTTTTACTGTTTTTACTATATCATATGTATAGTTTTTAGCAATAACAACTTCTGCCTGTTTGTCATTGTTGTTGTCAATCAATGTCAAAGTACCTTCGAAGCTGTTTATTGCATTTGCTACATTTGTTACAATCTCGCTGTTGTAAATAACAGTTGCTGAGCTTGACAATTTGATTTCTTTCTTTTTGCCTTCTTCATTATAATAGGAAACTTTTCCATCAGCAAAACCTTCAAAATCAGCTTTTGCAACCTTAATTTCTGCATTTTCATCGCTAAGAGCAACTGATACTAAGGTGTTAGCTTCAGTCTTTTTGTCGTGTTTGTAGTAATATTCAACTTTCTTGCCGAAGTATGAATATACCTCTGTTGCATTGTCTACAAAAAGCTTTCTTCCGCCGATGTATACTACATTCTCGTCAAGTTCCATTCCTGAAGAAATTGTCATTGTCTTGTCGTTTTCAACAACGTCTTCATCAAAGTAAATGCCGTGGTATTCAGAAAGAACTGTTACATCTTCATCTACTTCAAATCCAAGTGTGTTGCCTTCAACACTGTTCATTCTGCACAAAGGTGCATCAAGTGCCGCATTAACCATATTCAAGAAATCAACTCTTGAAGCAGTTTCATTCATGCCCTTTGAAATTGCATCTGTAAGTTCAAGTTCATCTGCAACCTTTACATAACCTGCAGGATAACCGCCGTATGCTTCAGCCTTCCAGCTGTAACCAAGTGCTGCAACCAGCGCTTTATATACGTGAGCGATTTCCATTGTGTCATCAGGTTTGAACAAGCCAACTTCGTTTGCTGACATAATGCCAAGACCTGTAACATAGTTTACAGCGCTTATGTAGTCGCAATACTGAGGTACGTCATAAAACTTAACCTCTGCTGCACCGTCAGAGCCTGCGGTCTTCATGCCCAGCATATTGCTTATTACAACTGCTGCTTCGCTTCTTATAATATTAGCATTGTCGCCAAAGAAAAGTTCATCATCAAACTCTTTAAAAATGCCAAAGGTACTAAGTCTGTCTACAAGAAGCTTTGTGTCTTCTTCGGTATAAACCTTATTTACCGCTGCAAAAGAAACAGTTTGAATCAGCATTAACATTATAAGTAATGCAGAAACTATCTTTTTCATAAATCTTCCTCCTTGTTTATTTTACTGAACGGAGCAAATGAATTATCTTTGCTGCCTCTGCTCTTGTTGCAAAATCGTTGGGTGCAAATTTCCCGTTGCCCTTTCCGTTTATTATACCAAGGCCGCTGAGTGCTTCTACTGCTTCCTTTGCATAATCAGAAATGCTGTTTGCATCGGCAAATTCTACCTTATTGGTTGTCTTAACTTCAACACCAAGTCTTTCTAAAGCCCTGTAGCAAATTGCCGCCATATCCTGTCTGGTAATCTTGCCTTCAGGATTAAAGCTGTTGGATGATACGCCGTTAACAATCTTTTGAGCTGCTGCTGATGCTACATAACGATAGCTCCAGTGGCTCTTTGGTGTATCTGCAAAGTTTGCTGTAGCCTTGTCATCTATAAGGTCAAGTGCACCAACTATAATCTTTGCAAATTCAGCTCTTGTAACGTTGTCTCCGGGTGCAAATTTGCCCTGGCTCTTGCCGTTTACTACACCGTCTGCTGTAAGTGTAAGGATTGCATCCTGTGCCCATTCATAACCCGCAAGGTCACTGAATCCAAATGTGCCAGGCTGTACTGCAGGCTTGATAAGGCTTGTAGAAACTGATACAGATTCTTTTTCGCCTCTGTCGCTACTTGATCCGCCGCCAAGGTCATCTGACTTACTCAGCTCTGTGTAAAGCTTGTCAGCCTCTGTTTCAATTGCAGAAATTGCAATCTTCTTGGGACCGTCCTTAAGGAGCGCAAAGAGTTCAGTCTTAAATTTCGTGAATTTATCCATTCCTTCGTACTTAGTGAGATTAAGTGCAAGATAATCATTGTTGTTTTTGATTACTTCCCACTTTTCGTTGTCTGTTGACACCTTTGCAATCTCGTAGTCGATTACTGCTTCTGTAAGTGCTGTTGTAAAAGCAGCATCAGTTGTATAGCTCTTATTCTTCAACTTACCAAGAACAGCAATCTTGTCGCTTTCGCTGTAAGTTGCAACTACATCTGCTGCATTACCAGTAAGCAAGCTTGCCATACCGCTATTTTCAAACTGTTCATAAAGTACTGCATCTGCTGCGCTGTTTTTGAGGCTCTGCAAGAACAAACCCTTTTTGTATGCACCGCTAAAGCCTGCAAAGTCTACATATGGTTTATTTGCATCCACATACACAGTAAGAACACCGTTTGCAGTAAACTTTGATGCATCAACCTGAAGTATCTTTGCTACAGGTGTGCCGGTTTCTGAGTCGTTTGCTCCAACTGCTGCCAGTATACCATCTGACGCACTCGCCAACGCTCTTGTTACCTCACCAGCTGATGATTTATACAAGGTCTTGGCTTCAACCGTCCCGCCGACATTAACAGCAACTGTAATGTCACCATTTGAGCCTTCCATGACGTTGAACGCAAATGTATATTCACCCAAACTATCTGTTTCGGACTGTCGCGTGAAAACAACACTGTTGCCTGCATCCTTTACTTCAACAGTAACAATCTGTCCTGCCAAAGCATTTTCTGTTTTGCCGGAAAGCACGAAGTCGGAATCTCCGCCGGCGTAATTTTCGCTGTATGCAAAACCTACAAGTGTTGATGTCACTACTGCAAGACACGCCAAAACTGAAATCGCAACTTTTACGCGCTTTCTCATTCTTGTGTTTTTCATTTCCATCCCTCCAAAAGATAAGATATTATTAATTTTTCATTATAATTATACTTGAAGGCCCCCTTTTAGTCAATGGCAATATCCAACATTTATGATACTTTTCCACCATTCTTGCAATAAATAAAAATCGAGGCAAAGTGCCACGCATGTGGCATTTTGCCTCCTTGTTTGCTTATGATTATTTTTAACCAAAACCGCGCTCACTGCTTGCAAGAGCGCATATACTGTGTTTTAAAACCCCCACACCACAACATATACCGTTTTTTCTTTTTAATATTACAAATTTAACCATTTAAGTCAAGGTATTAATGTTGTTTTTTTACCATTTTCGACAAGTATACCCCGCAAAATAAACCCTTAAATATTAAATATTTGTTTTTTACTATGCTTTTTCTTCGTTGTCTGCCGCTCTGTATTCATTTGGTGTGCAGTTGGTGTATTTTTTAAACAACCTGTTGAATGCACGTATATCTGTATAGCCCACACTATTAGCAACACCAAGAACCGTCATGGGTGTGTTTTTCAAAAGACGTTTTGCTTCGTTTATACGTACGTCATTTAAATATTCTTTATAGCTTTTTCCAATCTTGGTTTTCAACACACGACTCACGTGATTTTGTGAAATAAAGAATATTTTTGCTACCTTTTCAAGCGATAAATCCGAATCGTCGAAATTCGTCTCTATATAGGTCATAATGTCCCTTGCACTCTTATCCGACTTAGATTCGTTGCCGTTTTCGTTGTATGTACAAAGTGAGCCAAAAACCGACCTGACGCTTTTTGCAAATTCTTCCTTGTTCCGGCTAGCACCTATTTCAAGATAAACCGACGAGTTTTCTCCAAAAATATCGCTTGCTTCTTTGTTCATTCTGTTTATAGCGCGATTTATAGTACCAACCATAACTATTTTCAACTCACGCATTTTTTCAGCCGTCAGAGAAATTTCGTACAGGTTTCTGGCAAGCACCTTACCCAGAATTTCATCCAAAGCCTCCTGATTTCCCGCCAATATGTTGTCAATAATCTGGACTTCCACATCTATCGGGTAGTAAAAGCTGGAAAGTTCGTTGGTAAGCTCACTTGAAAACACTATAAAATGTGTCGGAAAGACATTCTTTCTTTCCATACCGTCAAGAGCATTTCTGAAGGATGTTTTTACATTCTTTATTCCATCCGTTTTGTCACCCACAGAGATAAACGCATCCAACCTGCAACTTGCCGCAAACTCAAGAACATCGGCAAGCTTTTTCCGCAATTCATCTTTGTCACAAAAACTTGTTATATACGCATATCTGCCCTCATTTACAGGAATAAATTCCCCCGATATATTTTTGGAAAGCTGATTTTCAAGGTTGCCTTCAAATTCTGTATCCGTCAGTCTTCCCCTTACAGCTACATATTCATTTTTGTGAGCAAAATCCATCAAAATGACTCTGCATTCTGCTTCCAGATACCTCAAATCATATTCTTCAAGATATTTTCCCTGATAGTCTTCAATATCATACAAAAGATTTCTTAAATATGTTTTTTTGCAAAAAGTTTTGTTTTCTTTGAGATTATTTCGCATAATCTCGTTATCACAAATAAGCTTTTGTGCGGATTTGTCCCATGCATCAAGATTCTGCAAAGCCTTATCTTCTGCACCTTGACGTGCCGCCCTGATTAGTGGTCTGTATGTTGCATTTAAAATTTTTTCAGTTAATTTTTTACTGCAAAACATTCCGACTAAACACAGCATAATACCAATAATCAAAAACACCAAAAGAACGATATGGTCATACTTTGCGCTGTATTTATAAACCAACCCCGAAACAGTTTCAGACTCCTTTACATAAATTTTTTCAATTTTAATAAAGCCCGAATTTTCCGACCTGTCTTTATACATGCTGCTACCATCAGCAATCACCAGATTTTCATTTGATAAAAGCGATTTATCATTCGCAGTTATAACACAATAAAGGTTGCCGCCACCGTCATCATACCGATGTCGGAAGATAAAGTTTATAATTCCTTTTTCTTTGTTATAATCATAAAACTTTTCATCTATGTGATTGTTTTTTATAGAATTAATTGTGGTATCATCCAACATCAATTCATTGCACACTTCGTCAAATCTGACACCGCCTTTAACCGATGCACAAATACCATCTTCAAAATTTGTTAGAACAATGCTGCACTCCCCATCGGTAAAGAATTTTTCAAACTGCTCTATTACCTTTCTCGCAGGAACCACCTTATATGCATTGTATTCACCGTTTATAGCCTTGCTGAAACCCTGCACATCACTATTGGCAAACATCGCATCACTTACTTTTAGAAAAATTCCAAGCTTGTTTTCAACTGTGCTGTAACAATTTTCAAACGAGCGGTTCATTTGCGCTTTGTTGCCGGCTATAGTCTTATAAGATATCCCCAGCAACACCAAACAGATAATTGCAAAAACAGTCGCCAAAACACTTCTGTATCCAAAATGTATTTTGGCAAAATCATCCCTATTCTTAATTTTCACGCTGTTTCCAAGCTCCTTTTATTTTTCAAATATAAGGTTTCCAAAGAACTCTGGTCTGTGGAAATCCGGTTTTTCGGTTTTAATCATATTCCACATACCATAGTGCTTGTGACCAGTTTCACTGCCGCATTTATAAAAATTGCCCTTCATATTTTGGGTGTATTCTCCAGAATATTTCTTTATGTATTCAAATGGAATCTTGAAAGACACACCCCATCCATCTTCGTACAAACGAGTCTTCATCTCAAACTGCTCTGCATCATCCATGCAGCGAATTCTGTCGCCTTTTACACCCGCCCCTGTTAGAAATGCACCAAGGGCATTTACTTCAACATTCATAAAGAATCCGTCGTTATTTAAATCAGGAGCAAAGAAAAACTCCATACAGCTATCCAAGCATACAGGCGAAAATCTCTCGGTGTATTTTGCCACGACTGGCATCTCATTTGACCGCATCTTCACATATATAGCCTCGTCGTTATAAAGCACCTTTGCGTAGCTTTCGCACCTGTAGGTAAATTCTGTCCAGTAATTCTCATTCATCTCTGCAATATTGGCATTTTCCCAATCTTCCTCGGTAGGCACACCATTTACTCGCTTTACAATATACTCTTTCATAATACATACTCCTTTTTCATCAAAATAGGGCAAAAACAATCCTGTTTTTCGTAACTATAGTTCATTCTACACTATATTTTTGCAAAAATCAAGCACAAAAACAACATTTATGTTAAATTTCAATCTTCATCACCTTAATATAAAGCCTTTTTCTTAAATTTATGTTGTTTTTTGCCTATGAATTTTTATTATTCAAGTTGGCAGCAAAAATAAATGTGATATAATTTTTAAAAAAGACGAAAGAATGTTATTTGAGGAAAAGTATGATATAATTGTCATGGGTTGAAGAATTGCATGTTCGGCTGCAGCCCTTAGCGCAGCAAGAGAAGGTAGCAAGATTCTTTTAATCGAAAAAGGCAACTCATTGGGAGGCACAGCGACAAACGGGCTTGTTATTCCTTTAATGCCATACCACTGCATCGACCCCGAAACCAAGAAAAGATTCCCGCTTGCTCAGGGAATATTTACCGAAATACTTGAGGAACTAAAAAAGTGCAACTAATTATATGAATATACCGACCTGGAGTTTGTCACATCATTCAACGAAGAATATCTTAAAATTATTCTTAACCGCTTGCTTCTAAAGGAAGGGGTTAAATTACTTTTCAATTCCTATTTAATAGAATCTGACACCAAAGATGGTCATATCGAAAGCGTCACCGTTGCCAACAAATCAGGCAAGCAAACCTTCTATGCCGATTATTTTATTGACACAACAGGCGACGGCGACCTGGCAGCAATGAGCGGTTGTGACTTCAGGCTCGGCCGCGAAGAAGATGGGCTTTGCCAGCCTATGACTCTCTGCTTCCGTAAGGGAAATGTGGATGTTGATAAATATGTCAGTGAAGAAAGAGCTGATACAATAAAACTTTATAAAGAATATAAAGCAGCCGGCCGTATAAAGAATGTTTACGAAAAAATTCTTACCTTCCGCACCCCCTCAAAAGGAGTTCTGCACTTTAATTTCACAAGAATTTTTAAGAAAAACCCCATTAACGCATTTGATATAACCGAGGCAGAAATTGAAGCAAGAGAGCAGGTATTTGTGCTTGTTTCCTTCCTTAAAGAAAATGTTTCATATTTAAGGATGCCGTTCTTCTTTCAACTGCCGTCAACATTGGTGTTCGTAAAAGCCGTATGATTAAAGGTGAATATACACTTGGTCAGGAAGATCTTCTTAGCCTTACCAAGTTTGAGAATTCAATTGCGGCTTGCAACTATGATATTGACATTCTCAACCCCGAGGGTAGCGGAACAACCCATCACTACTTTAAAGCAGGGGAATATTATACCATCCCCTGCCGCAAGTCATAAAACCGATGTTAAATCTGTTGACATAAAAGAGGTTCAGCATAACTAAAGCATTTTTTAAATCCCACATAATACATAATATACAAAAATGGCTCTTGTAAAAAAGAGCCATTTTTTATAGTTGTTTTACATTATAATTTAATCAATACACCAATATATTATATTTCTTAATCTCGGCTGATAGAATCCTTCATGTGGGTTAAGCATATGGTGAGCATAAAATACAGCTATGTTTTCTTTGGTATCTGCAAGAACGGTTGCACCTGCAGCACCACCCCAGCTGAATTCGCCAACATTACCATTGCTACCGCCTTTTGCCTTGTCAATTATTGTACGCACACCAAGGCCGTATCCATAGCCAGCAAGCTGAGACCAATTAAAGTTCATTTCAAGCTGTTCATCACTAAGCTGATTGGTATGCAACAGCTCGATTGTGGCAGGAGGTAAAATCCTCTCGCCGTTTAACCCCATACCACCTGACGCCAATGCGGCAACAAATTTCGAATAATCTTCTACCGTTGTTATTACGCCCGAGGCGCCGCTATCATAATTTTCACCATATACGTGGCAAACTTCTTTTCCTATATTTACAACCTCACCGTCAAAACTTTGAGCGCTCTTCTGAAGGTTTACAATGTCTGTTTCACCACTTTCGGCCATACCTTTATCCTGTTCTGCCATTTTTGCTTCAATTTCGGGAGTTTTGTGTAAGTATGAATTACTCATCCCAAGCTTGTTAAATATATTTGCCTTGTTCAAATAGCTGCAGCGCCGCAACAACTGTAAGCGGTTTGGAACAGGAATAAATATTCAACTATTTTTTGTATCCATTGGGGTCTTCTTTTCAAGACTGGCATAACCTGATGCATACTTAAACACCTTTTTGCCGTCTTTGTATATACCTGCACCGTTACCGGGAATGCCCTTGTCAACAAGCTCATCCATAAATTTTTTCAGATATGTAAAATCCATTATTTCCCCTCTCTCTTTCTTATCATTAAAGCCATTATAACATTTTTATAAAACAGTTCAACCATATTTGAGAAATTTTTAAAGACTCTTATAATAAATACAGTAAATTGCAAAATTTCCATATTTCTTAAACACATTATACATTGATTTAACAGAGCTTTGCTGATATTATATATATATAATATACATATTTTATAGCGAATCTAATATTGGAGGGAGACTCAATATGTTAAAAACAGGGTTTAAAGAGGTAAATATTAATCCACCATTAGGGATAGGCGTTTCAGGATACTATATTCCCCGGTACGCAAAAGGCATTCTTGATGATTTGACTGCAAGTGCTCTTGTACTTTCGTTAAACGGCAAAATGATAGCACTTATAAGTGTAGACGCTTGCCTTATAGACGGTTTTCTCATCGAAGAATACAGCTGTGCTATTGAAAAAAAGACGGGCATCCCCAAAGAAAACATATTTATGTCAGCCACACATACCCACACTGGCGGATTATTGGCACCGACAACAGCATTTGAAGCAGATGAAAATATGGTGCTTAAATATTCCGAATTGGTTTGTGAAAGAATATCCGATGCCGTTAGTATGGCAATCGATGATTTATTGCCCTCAAAGATGGGTTATATCGTGGGCTATGCCCCCGAAAGAGTGGCATACATCAGAAGATATAAAATGAAGGACGGAACCACCTTTACCTGCCCGCCCATTAATGACCCCAACATTGACCATCCAATCGGAGAGCTTGACCAGAGAGTAAATATTCTGAGATTTGACCGTGAAGGCGGCGAAAGTATCGTCCTTGTAAACTACGGTCTGCACGCAGATACCGTAAACGGCGAAATGCTTTCAGCAGACTGGCCGGGCTGGATGAAAAAAACTCTTGATAAAGCTCTTGACGGCGTGAAATGCATCTTCTTTAGCGGAGCTGCAGGCGATGTAGGAAGCACCAATGTCAATCCCAAGGGCGGAGATATGAACGATACCGAAATTAGCTTTGACAACGAAATGAAGAGTCCCGGAATGGCAAGATTTGTTGGCCGTGCCCTTGCAGGAACTGTACTTCAGGTATATGACAAGGTTCACTACATTGATGTTGACAGCATTGACATTTTACATAAAACAATTAAGGTTCCGGCAAACGTTCCGGCAAAGGAGGAGATTCCACTTGCCCGTGAATACAAAAAACTTCACGACGAAGGCAGGGATGACCTTATTCCATACGAGGCTATGCAGCTTACAACCGTTGTGGCTGAAGCAATTCGTATATGCGATATGGAAAATTCTCCCAGTGAATTTGAACTTAATCTCAGCGGTGTAAAAATTGGAAATGTGGCAATGATTGGTATTCCGGGCGAACCCTTTACCGATATCGGGGTTGGCATCAAGAAAACAGAAGGCTGGTCAATGATTATGCCCTGCGGATTAACAAACGGCTACCGTGGATATTTCCCTATGGACTCAGCTTATGCCGAAGGCGGATACGAAGCACGCACCTCGCCCTTTAAAGCAGGCGTTGCTGAAAAAATTATTGATGGTGGAAAAGCTTTGCTTGATGAACTTAAATAACATAAGAAAGAGCAGCAATACAAAATGTCTACAGTAACTAAAGAAGATATAAAAATTGCACTTAAGAATCTGGGGATTGTCCCTGGCGATATAATTATGATACATTCATCAATGAAAATTATGGGAAATGTTGAGGGCGGCCCTGAAATCGTTATCCAGGCAGTTTTGGAAACCGTAAGCGATGAATGAACTCTTTGTATGCCTACCCTTGTACAAAGAGATTTTGGGCACGCATATGAAAACTGGAATGTAAATACCAGCCCCTCTGACGTTGGCTACCTTACCGAACACTTCCGCACAAGAGAAGGAAGCCTAAGAAGCCCCCAGGCAACCCACGCAGTTTCAGCTTGCGGAAAAATGGCAGAATCCATTACATCCGAGCACACAGCATATGGTCCAAGACTTGGTGAATTTGGTGATTACGCATTCTCCAAATCATCACCCTGGCAAAGAATGTATGAGCTAAATGCAAAAATGGTGTTTATTGGTGTACCAATGAAAAAAGGAACAATCAGACACCTTGCAGAACACATTATTGCTGAACGGCTTATTGAAAAATTTCCCGAAATACCCCCCCCCCCCAGATAAGACAGTATTGTGAGCCTCTTGATAAATTCTGGCCTGAAATAAATGGTGACAAGGTACAGGTAAAGTATGAAGAAACAGGGTTGCTTGTCAGCACAAAGCTAGGTGATGCCACCGTTTTGTGTGCACCCGCCACTCCCTTTGTTGACGAAATGATTAGATTGTCAATTGAATCTCCCCTTGATTATATGGGTTTAATGGCAACAAATCATCCCAAATACATTGATTGCATAAAGCAACTGTAAATAGAAATCTTTGAAAGAAGGAATTATTGTGAAAAATTTGAAAGCAATTAAAAATGCTCAGGTAGTATTGGAAAACGGCATTCTGTGGGATGGCGTTATCATCATTCAGGACGATAAAATTGCAGAAATCGGCACCGAACGCGAAACCGAAATCCCCACAGGCGCAGAAGTTATAGATGCAAAGGGTGCATATGTTGGCCCTGGATTTATTGACCTCCATGTTCACGGAGGCGGCGGATATTCAACTTGTTTTGATTTGAAAAATGCTGCAGAATTCTTTCTGAATCATGGTTCAACTTCAATTCTTGCAACCCCCGACTACCATATGACCCGTGAAACCCTTATGGACGTAATTAAACATATCACATCCAACATAGATGAACTCAAAAGTGTAAAGGGTATTTATATGGAATGTCCCTACACAAACCCCCTTTACGGCTCACACGCAGATACCAACCCCTGGAGATTCGGTGTTTTCCCCGAGGATTATATCCCCATCGTGGATGCAGCAGGCACTTATGTAAAAGTATGGACGATAGCCCCAGAAAGAGAAGATTTACTTCCATTTTTGGAATATGCACGAAAGGTCAACCCTGACGTTGTTTTTGCGGTTGGTCACAGTATAGCAACACCTATGCAGATTCGTGCACTTGGCAAATACAGACCGACACTTGAAACTCATTCAATGAATGCGACCAAGCGTATCCCTGTATCGGGTGGAACACGTGGTTACGGCCCTGATGAATATTGTTTTAAAGAACCTGAAGTATACTGCGAGCTCATATCTGACTCCTGCGGAATACACGTTCATCCTGAGCTTCAACAGCTCCTTATACACAACAAGGGAATTGAAAAGGTAGTCCTAATTACAGACAGTACCATTCACAAAAACCCCAACCCCGAACATCTTCAACATATAACCGACCTCAACTTTGACCCCAACGGCGGTATTGCAGGCAGCAAAATGACAATGGATTGTGCTTGCAGAAATATTATGAAAAGTACAACTTGCGGTATCGCGCAGGCATTCTTTATGGCTGCAACAACTCCTGCCCGTGCTATCGGCATGGACAACGAAACCGGTTCAATTGTCGTTGGCAAAAAAGCCGACCTGGTTTTTGTTGATGATAAGTTTAATGTTCAAAAAGTTATGCTTGAAGGTGAACTTGTAGTTTCAAATTAAAAGCAACGAGGTATACGTATGTTGCAAATAGAAAAAAATTACGATTTCAGGAAAAGAATGCTTTCTCCTCACGAATAGGGTGTATACGAATACAGATGCCAAACTTCGTGCAGACAAATTTGAGATTGCTGACGGTATAAGCATTATTCTTGACGACGACAGCGAAGTAATTTCAACTGCATTACTACACTCCCACAGATAATGACCAATACTGTGCATTCCGTCTTGGCCCTGCTTATCCATTCTGCTTTTTGGTGCCCTATAAAAATCCTTCTGCAGCATACGCACATTTTGGAAACGGAATTTATAATGCATCATATGCTACCTGGTATCCTCATGAGGTAACCTTCCACAAGGGTGCACCTATTCCCATAAGAGTGGCGGCAGAAATCCGCTCTTTAGAGAAAATGCATGATTTAATGGAACAAGGTGTAAAGATTTTAGAAAGCATCGCAGACAAAACCGACAAACTCCTTTACCTTTTGAATTTGTGTAAATACATTCTTAATTCGGTTAAAACCGCAATAAATGCAAAGAAGTGGTACAAGTTTGTAAGTGCATTCCATTCGTCCGAATCGGCTGACGAAGTGCTGACTGTTCTTGATAAAATGGAAAATCTTTTGTCCAATGAAATCGAAAACGCAAAAGACACCATACCTTTGGTTGAATGTGATTCCCGACTTGGTTGGGAGCCGTCAATGCAATATATGGGTGACAGAGAGCATATAGAGTGGAAAATCAAACATGCAAATTATGTTATCAACACCGAAATTGCCGCACAGAAAAATGCCGCGATAATAGGAAGAAAATAACGTCCATAATAAAAACACAACGAAAATAATTCGTTGCGTTTTTATTATCCCTTAAAAATGGTCACATATAGCCATTCTCTTTCTGTAGAATATTTGTCTTAAAGAATCAACGTCCTTATAAACTTCAAGCCCTGTTATAAATTCAGCATCCGACATATCGTATTTACCCAAAAGAAGTGCGGTAAACATTTCAATGCTCGTCTGTGCCTGAGGTGCCTCCTCTGTTTTTGTCAATGACACAAAGCTGCCGTCTTTAAATTCAATTGCCCAGGTGCCGCTGTTTTGTTCAATCATATCATCACAAATTTTAATTACAACTCTTCCGCTGCCGCAATAAGCTGCCTTTTTCAGCACATTTTCAAGATGGATAATTCTTGCCATACCGTTGTTTCTGCATTTTTTTGTTATTGCCGAACGTGCATGTTCCACAAGAACGGTATCAACCCTCGCATCTGTCGGGAATGACATCTTTAAAATATGGAAGTTTCCGCCAAGCTTAATTGCAAAGTCAAGGATTGCTCCAAAGCCCTCTTTATCATAAAAATAAACGTTTTCGCCCATATCAAGGATGTTATCCCAACCGTTTACTTCCTTTTTGTAGGTAAAGAAGCTTTTGGGAACACCGTTTTCGTCGCGATACAGATATGTATAGGTCCTTTCTTTTAAATAATCCTTTTGTTCATAGATAAACCAGTCATCATCCTGACGGTCTGCAAGGAAAGAATATCTCTTGCACATCTGTGCATAAACTTCTTTTATACCGCTTACATCGCCGGATACAAGCTCATAACTGCCCTTGGTGCCACAAGGAATGAGTCGGTGGATTTTTGCTTCCCAGTCATTCAGCTCGCAGGCAAGGCAGTATCCGAACTTTTTGTAGTATGCCATACTTGAGCCGTAAAGGTACGAAAACTCACAGCCGCTGTCATATTCATCCGCAAAGAACTTTGCAAAACACTGTCTTATTGCGCCCTTGTTGCGGTACTGGGGCAGGCTTGCCACCGCACCAATGCCCGTAACCTTAACCAGGCCCTTGTCAAAATAAGCGTTATACGGCGCAACACGGATTGTAGAGGTCAGATTTCCTTCATCGTCAAT
>JAZRNN010000070.1:0-2688 GCA_045648175.1 Clostridia bacterium | reverse complement strand
AACTTAATAAACGGGAGCTTGTATTACAGGCTGAGAGGAAGGTGCGACCTTCGACCGAGAACCTGATTTGGATAATGCCAACGTAGGGATGCCTGATACATAGTGTTAGGAGGAACAAAGAACTTTTAGGAAGTTACCAAGTCGGTAGCTTCCTTTTTTTGTTTGGCAAGGTTTGTTGTTAAGTTAATAAACAGCCGATGATTACGGCAGAAAGAGGTAAAAAATGTTAGGAAGTTGTCTGGAAAATGTGAGGAGAAAAACACCGCTTGTGCATAGTATTACAAATTATGTTACAGTTAATGATGTGGCAAATGCGTTACTTGCTTGCGGGGGTAGCCCGATTATGTCGGATGAGCCGGAGGATGTAAGAGATATTACATCTATTTGTGGAGGACTTAATATCAACATTGGTACTCTCAATCAAAGAACTATTGAGTCCATGTTTATTGCAGGGGCAAAAGCTAATGAACTTGGTCATATAGTTTTGCTTGATCCTGTGGGTGCAGGTGCGAGCAAACTTCGCACAGATACGGCAATCAAGCTTATGAATAAAATTAAATTTAATGTTATTCGTGGAAATGTTTCAGAAATTAAGACGTTAGCACTTGGAAGCGGGACAACAAAAGGTGTGGACGCGGATGCGGCCGACACAGTGACAGAAGATAATCTTGAAGATATGATAGTTTTCGCAAAGAATTTTTCTCAAAAGACAAATACAACTATAGCAATTACAGGTGCGATTGACCTTGTGGCAGATAGCGAAAAATGCTATGTTATTCGTAATGGAAGACCGGAAATGAGCAAAATTACAGGTACAGGTTGTCAGCTTTCTGCATTGGCTACCGCTTATGCTGTAGCTAATTCTGATGACAAAACAAAAGCAATTGCTGCAGCAGTTTGTGTGATGGGACTTGCAGGTGAAATCGGCCTTGCAAATCTAAAGTCTGGCGAGGGCAATTCTACTTTGCGAAATCGTATAATTGATGCCATTTATAATATGGATGCAGAGATTTTGAATAAGGGAGCAAAATATGAAGTGCGATAAAAAATCATTACTTTTATATGCGGTAACCGACCGCACATGGCTTGACGGCGAAACCTTATATGAACAGGTTGAAAAGGCAATAAAAAGCGGTGTTACATTTGTACAGCTTCGTGAGAAAGAACTTGATAAAGAAAGTTTTCTTGATGAAGCATTTGAGATACAGAAATTGTGTAGAAAGTACGATATCCCTTTTGTTGTTAATGACAGTGTTGAAATTGCAAAAGAGATAAATGCTGACGGTGTGCATGTTGGGCAAAGTGATATGGGAGCAGCAAATGTAAGAGATATCCTTGGAGACGATAAAATCATTGGCGTGTCGGTTCAAACAGTAGAGCAGGCGGTACTTGCTGAAAAACAAGGAGCTGACTATCTTGGGGTGGGTGCTGTTTTTCCAACAGGCTCTAAAGCGGATGCTGAAGATGTAAGTCATGAAACATTAAAAGCAATATGCGAAGCAGTAAATATTCCGGTTGTGGCCATAGGCGGAATTACTGCCGGTAATGTTTTAAAACTTAAAGGTAGTGGTGTTTCGGGGATAGCTGTGATAAGTGCAATCTTTGCAGCAGATGATATTGAATCTGCAACAAAGAACTTGAAACAACTTACAGCAGGAGTGGTATCAAAATGATAAAAGGTGCAATTTTTGATTTAGACGGAACTTTAATTGACTCTATGTTTATTTGGGATACAATTCCGGAAGAGTATCTTCGCTCTCTTGGAAAAGAGCCAAAAGAAAATCTTGACGAAGTTTTTAAGACCTTTACACTTAAACAAGCTGCTGAATATTATCGTAATAATTATGGTATTAAACTGTCAATACAAGAAATCGTAGAAGGTATAAATAATAAGGTGGCCGAAATATATCGGACGAAAGTAACTCTTAAAGCTGGTGTAAGTGATTTTTTAAAAAGATTGCAGCGGTCGGGTGTTAAAATGTGTGTTGCAACTGTGACAGACAGACTTATTGTAGAAGATGTTCTGAAACATTTGAATGTACGTGAATATTTTTCTGAAATATTCACTTGTGCAGAAGTTGGTTGTAACAAAGAAACCCCTGAAATTTACAGACAAGCTCTAAAACATCTTGGAACTGAAAAAAGTGAAACCGTAGTTTTTGAAGATGTGCTTCACGCAATAAAAACTGCTAAGAATGATGGATTTAAGATAGCGGCAGTTTACGATTCACACGAGCTAAGACAAGCAGAAATGAAAGAAATTTCAGACTATTATATAGTTGATTTCGGAAGCTTTTGTTTTAGGACAAGAATGAAAACCACACTTTCTATTGCCGGCAGTGATTCAAGTGGTGGTGCAGGTATTCAGGCGGACATAAAAACGATGACGATGAACGGCGTTTATGCTATGAGCGCTATCACGGCATTGACCGCGCAGAATACCGTTGGTGTCCGTTCCATTATGGAGTCCACGCCCGAATTTTTGAAGGATCAAATTGATGCCGTATTTGAGGATATTCGTCCCAATGCCGTAAAGATAGGAATGGTGCCCTCGGCAGAGCTTATCGAGGTAATTGCCGAAAGACTCTCGTTTTATAAAGCGGAAAACATTGTGGTTGATCCCGTGATGGTCACAACAAGCGGCTCCGAACTTATGAAATCGAGCGCGGTATCGGCATTGACCGAAAA
>JAZRNN010000069.1:0-12984 GCA_045648175.1 Clostridia bacterium | reverse complement strand
TATTATAGCACCCTTTTATTTCTTTGTCAACTGTTTTTTGACCTTGACATATCAAATAGATTGTGATATAATACGTAAGGTTTTAAGAAAATCAATATGCGGATATGGCGGAATTGGCAGACGCGCATGGTTCAGGTCCATGTGAAAGCAATTTCATGCAGGTTCAAGTCCTGTTACCTGCACCAAACAGTAGAAATCCGAACCTTGTACCAATCGGCGAAGGGTTCGGATTTTTATTATATCTTGACTATCCCAATTTTAATAGTAAACTCAAAAAATGGTAATATCGAAATTTCAGGAGATAAGACTTCAAAAAAGTTTTATCTCTTTTTTCATGTTTTTTATCCGCACATTCGTCAAAGTAAGTGCCTTATGATAAAATGAAGATACCAAATCAAAGGAGGGCGATTACGCTATGAAAGAAAGATTTATTGAAAACGGAATCGAGTATGTAAGGAATGGAGATTATTATATTCCTAATCTGACCATACCCGATGGCAAAACTTACAATATCGGCAAGTACGGCAGGCTACACGCAAAATTCATTAAAGAAAACTACCGAGCAATTTACTCAATAAAAATGATTAACGGAACCTGGCTTGCTTATCTTGAAGAAATTGACTCCATCGCAAGAGAAACAGTTGATAGACTTATCAAAGATATGGTTGCTAAACAGGGTATTACTGAGGGACTGAAATCAAAAGACCCGTTTGCTTGGGTTTCTGCTATGGAACAGATTAAGCACATTGCCGAAGAAATTGTATTTTCTGATTTAATTTACTCATATAAAACAAATTAGACTTTATATAAACAAAAAACATAGTGTTGTCAAAACATCACAAAACACTATGTTTTTTGTCTTATTCCCTTTTGATGTGTCAAATTTCGCACAAGAAAGTAAAAAAGCCGAATTTGTCAGTTCGCTTTTTTTGACAAATTCGACTTTAGCCTGAATATGTAGTTGTATAAGTTTTTTCTCATCAAATACAACACCTTTTCCTTAGTTATCTTCTATTAAATTATTCTTCATTTTGGGCTTCATAATATAGTTCCAGCTTCATTTTTATCTAATTATTTGATTTATATCAACTTATTCTCCAATATAACATCCACTAATGCGTTTGCCATCGAAACAAATCCATAGTCGTTTGGATGACACCCATCAACTGTTCCGTCATCGCCTGCAAGCTGCATAAGTTTTTTTCCATCAAGGAGGTAAACATTTTTATCTCCTGCAGAAATTGCAGTTTCATATGTTTTTTTTATGATATTCAATCGCTCTGTTTCTTCTATTGTAATGCTGTATTTAGGTCTGGACATAATAATTATGGGAATACTAGGATTAGCTTTTCTTATTGTTTGAAACATTCTTTTATGTGTATCTTTAAGATGCTCTGTGCTTGGAGCATTATAATCATAGTCATACACAAAAATTGACATATCCAAGTTTTTTATATATTCAGCTATTTCATTCTCCGCTTTCGCATTACCAGAAAATCCAAGATTGATATAATCACAGCTTAGTTTTCTTGAAACAATACTTGGATAGCTCATTCCCGGTCTTGAAGCACAACCACCTTGCGTAATAGAAGAACCATAATACACAATAGGCTTATTATTAACATATGGATTTGGTTCTAAAATAATAGCATCGTCAGATACCCCTACATAAACATCTAAAACGTCACTATATAAAGGGAAATTAATTGTAATTTCTCTTTGTTCCTTTGTCCCAAATTCTATGATGCTTTCATAATTATTATTTACATCATAGGGTGGAATAAATGTTTTTATAAAGTCGGTACCATTATACAAATCAAATCCTGCAGAACCAGTTAAGGCAAAATGCGGCATTCTTCCGATATTATCGACATTAACATATATAGCGATATAAGTACTGTCCGTTATAAACCGAACTCTTCCGCCCGCAGTATTTGAATGAAGCATAGATACGCCTTCGCTAACAGTTTTCGCAACGCTTTCAGGCATACGCCTGTATTTACCGTTTTCCCTGAAAACGCCATAAACATTAAACGGTGCTTCATCAACTTTATAAAACTTAATATCCTTTTTATCTATTTTTGAGTCAATTATAAAATTTTTATCAACTTTTGTTATGTCAAACATAATCACTCTCCCCTTTCAGGCAATGTTTTATCATTACTGCCATTCCATGCTCCGCCCAAATCACCACATATAATCATCATACGATTTCTTTGCTTATAATAAGCGTACTGAGTTTCACTCACTCTTTACTTAAATTTTACATTTTCAAAAACAAAATCCTCACGTGCGTCGGGACGGTAGCTTTCTACTGTTACAAATAAGTATGCGATTGGTCCTGATATATCGGATATGTAATCTCTTCCTGTTGTGCATAGGAATAAAAATCAAGCGAGCCTAAAATATCCGTACCATCCTCAAACTCTATATGTACATTACTTTTCAGAAAAACCGTTGCAAGTACATATATCCCTTTTGAAAAAAACACAGTGCCACCACCAGCTTCACTACACCCATCTATCGCCTTCTGTACTGCAGGCGAATCAAGTGTTATACTATCTGTGGCAGCACCAAAATTTAAACATTATAAATTCGCTCTTTCAACTCATATCCCTCTCATATATCACACATCATATTATTTCGTTTATTTTATCAAGTCTTTTATTTCTAAAATACATTATCAAATCCATCCCTACCATTATTAAGTTAAGGAAATAAAAGAAAAGCACATACCATTTTTCAGCAAACTGTTCCATATAAGACGGATTAACAAATTTTGATGCTATTCCTGCTATGTATCCAAAAAATATTAAGCATAAAAATGCAAGACTCTTACCCTTTGTAGTTCTTGCTTTATATGATTTAATTACATTCATAGGCCATGAAGCACCAAAGCTCACAATCATTATAATTTCAAAAATTTCAGGCGTATTACTATTTCCTCCTAACATCATTCTGTGTGCAATAATATTCTTCTTTTACAAATTTCATATATTTTTCTTTAAATAAACTTACACCAAAATTATTCATTCTTCCAAAGTAATGCTGCGCCGAGTATTCCTGCATCATTTCCGAGTTTCGCAATTTGAACTTCCGTCTGCTTTTTAGCAAACCGTGCAAAAGAATTGTTCTTAATCGCTCTTCTTATAGGCTTAAGTATCTTTTCCGTATTCTGTGCGAAGCTTCTGTCCGCCCGATATGTAATTCTTGTATTTTGGTTTTAATTTTATTGGTTTCATTTGTTCACCTCATAATTGTATTTTTAGTTGAAATGTTCTAAAAATAACTAAAATACCTAAAAAAGCAGAACCAATTAGATGTTGTAATTATTCTTTTATTTGATATAAAACTAATTTCGCTTTAAACTATATGAAACATGATAATTTACGCCATAATTTCTTTTACAACAAACTTAATTTTTGTTTTATAACTTTCAAAAGGTTTTAATATTACTTGTTTGTTTTTATCAATCATGTTCTTACCACCTTCTGACGAAGTTCTTGGTTCAAGTCCTACTACATATTCACTTTCTCCCAACATCTTCCATAACACGAAATCCGGAAGTGTATCTCGTTCATAAGTAAGATATGCACCATATTTCTCGTTTTCCACACCCACAGTTATACTTTTTTCCTTGTAATCTATTGCAATACATTCTTCGTTTTTACCATGAACAGGTGAATGTATTTGCGCATATTCATCTGGAACATTTACTATTTTCGCCCCTTGTGTCACCAAGGGATATCCAAAATTACAGTGGTAACAAAGAGAAATTTTCTCATCATTAAAACCTTCATTTACTATTTCGTCATCTACAGATATGCTGTTTGAAAATAATTTTGTTGAAATTGTTCGTTTTAAAACCAAATTGTTTCCAAAAACAACATTTTCACGTACCTCTCCTGATACTCTAATACAATACTCATCACTTATCCAATCTGCAAACACACTCACTTTTTGTGCAGGAATGTTGGAAATTCTGCCGTGCATTCCTTCTTCGCCAACCGGACTTCCTATATTTTTAAGTCCACATGTGGTCATAAGGC
The DNA here is from genome assembly GCA_045648175.1 of Clostridia bacterium. GTDB lineage: Bacteria > Bacillota > Clostridia > Monoglobales > Monoglobaceae > SIG440. The sequence goes on along the minus strand of JAZRNN010000069.1, from coordinate 8,935 downwards.
CGCCATAAAAGCCTCGAAGAAAACCTTTTCCATCTTTTTCATAAAAGATAGGCGAGGTAATGCCTGTTTTTGATATCCAGCTTGTAGCTTTTCCTTTAAAAAAGGCTTGTGCAATGTCCATGGCCCGATCAACAAGAATAATAAAGCGTAAAACTCCCGTATCAACTTCGATAGCACGGACACCCTTTGCTTTGCCATCATTAAACGTGTAATCTTTTACTCCTCCGATTTGCTCAATACTTCCAATCAGTTTCAGAAGTTCCTGTTTACAAGTTTTTTTCATAATTATACCTCGTAATTTCTCTAATCTTACCAGATAAGAAAATCATAGCCTTTTAATTTAAAAACAGCCTCAACAAAATAGAAATCACCATATATAATAGGCATATGCACTCCTCTTCCATATGCTTCTGTACCATTTTGCAAAATACTTTGTTCTTCATTAGTCCAATTACAATGTTTTTCCTCTAATGCACGCAAAATATTAATAGCAGCTTTCAAATAAAGCTTTTTCTCGTATTCAGGTACTGCTTTTGCAATTACGATAAGCCCGCACGCTGCAAGTGCTCCTGCAGTTGTATCAGTATAATATGGCTCATCAGGTGCTCTGAAATCACATCTTGGTACATATCCATCATCTGTTATTGCGGATATAAAGTAATGTGCCACTTTTTTTGCAGTGTCAAGATACTCCTGCTTCCCTGTGTGTATATAGGATAAAATAAAGCCATAAAGTGCCCAACCCTGCCCTCTTGACCATGAAGAGCTATCTGCATTATACCCTTGTGTAGTTGGTGCTTTTATCCTTTCTCCTGTATCGGGGTCAAACTGCAAAATATGATATACAGACCCATCTGCACGCACATGATTATTCATTGTTTTATCTGCATGCTTCATTGCAATCTGACGGAATCTCGGGTCTCCTGTTTCATCAGAAGCCCAGTATAGAAGCGGAATATTCATCATACAATCTATAATTGCAAATCCTTCATGTCCTCTATGATTCCACGCTCTTATAAATTCTCCATCATGGTTAAAACGAGCTGCAAGAAGCAGTGCTGCAAGAAGATTTCTGTTTTTCGACTCCTGATTTCCTGTAATACGATAATCTGCCCCTGCTGATAAGTGCCACATAAATCCCAAATCGTGATCAACACGGCTTGCTTTAGTGATAGCTTTATCAAGTGCCAATTCCGCATTTTCTGCAGTTACTCTGAAAAGATCTTTTCCTGTTGCTGAGTACATAAGCCACATAAGACCCGGCCAAAACCCGTTCGTCCACCAGTCTATACTGTGAGGCGGTTCAGATTCAATACAATTATCGTGAATACCGTTTACTGTTGTATAAGGAATTTTATTTTTTGAAAGCTCCGCCGTAACCGAAAGCTTTGCTTCAAGCTTTTCCCACACACTATCTATCCAGACTTTATTTTCTTCAATAATTCTTTCCATATTATCCCTACCTTAACATTTTTATTACATAACCTGCTATGTTCTTTGTATACTCCAGAAGCTTATCACAGAAAATATATTCATTTATCTGATGGGCACCTCCGTCAGCATTGAAATGACGGCCTGTGCCATAAGCAAAAGCTTTCTCTGACCCATACTTTAAAATTACGGAAAGGTCTGACATACAAGAACCACAAACATGAGGTAAAGCCCCTGTAGCTTCCTGTGCCGCTTCAATAAGTGTTTCGATATCCTTATTTTCGTTTTCTGAAAATCCGTAACGGAAAAACCGTGTATAAGGAACAAAACCTTCGCCTGTCATCCCCAAGGGTGCAAGCCTTCTGTTTATCGCTTCCTCTACATCTGCAAGCTCTTTATAGATTTCATCCTTAGTTTTATCGGTATAATAACAGATTTTAATTTCCCCTGTTCCTAAAGCTACTCCGTCATTCCCTGCACGAACTTCAAGAAATCTAAGAGCAGTTTTCGGAATAACAGTACCCTTATAGAAAGAATTTTCTTCAAGCTCTTTTCTGCGTTTATCACCGAATTTTTCGATTTCATCCATAACTATAGGCATTGCCCTTGCAATCCTGTCTGCATTATCAACAGCTTCTCCGGTCTTAAATTTGTATAAAGTTTCTTCTCCACCGGCTGCACAATTCCACAGTTCCCCTTCTCTGCCGTCCATATTTAAAATACTGTTGCAGGGATATCTGATAACTGCTGCTAATGCACCGTGAGAGCCACCTACCTCTTCATCACCATATGCACTGAATATCAAATTTGCCTTCGGTACAAATCCGCTTTCCTTTAAAAGTTTTATTACAAACAGTGCTGCTGCAATAGCATACTTATCATCACAAGCACCTCTACCGAAAATTTTTCCGTCACAAATTTCTCCCGACAAAGGAGTCCTCTTCCAGTTTGCTTCATCGCCTATTTTAACTGTATCAAGATGAGCCATAAGCATAAGCTCATCTTGATTTTCTCTGCCCTTCCAACGTGCAGAAACATTATATCTTTCTTCAAGCTTTCTTCCCGGAAGATAATCTGGGTGCTCTCTCATTCCCTCAATAGCAAGGGGGGTATATATTTCACTTTCAAGTCCAAGATTTAGGCAAAGCTCATTAATATATGAGGCACACTCTTTTTCATTTCCGTATGTACCAAAGTTTTCAGAATTTATTTTGACAAGGCTTGAAAGAAGCTCAAACAGCTCTTCCTTTCTTTCTTCTATAAGCCTACAAATTTCCTTGATTTCCATATACTCATACCTTTCCTAATTACAACATCTTTTTAATTCTGTTCATTAGTAAACGTTATCATCCATATGTGCACATATTCATATTGTTTCCTCTACAACTTAATGAGTTTCCCGCTTTCCTGGCTTTCATATACAGCTTCAACGATTCTTTGGTTAAAAATACCCTCCTGTGCTGTTACAGGAACTTCAATTTCTCCACGAATTGCACGTGTAAAACCGTCAATTTCCTTGGTGTACATATTTCCGCTTATATATTCAATTTCTTTTGATTCTACAGTTCCGTCCTCATTTAATACAGTAAGTGTTACTGTTCCGCTTTCTGTCTGACCAATAGTGCCCTTTGCACTGATAACGCCCTTTGTCCCGTAAATCTCAAATCTGCATCCGCCAATTTTATCAGTAATATTGAAATTTGCTTCTACCGTAAAGAGTGCACCATTATCCATTCTCAGAACTGCACTTGCACCGTCCTCTGTATCAGGATACTTGTGTATCTGATTTGAGCAAAGCCCTACAACCTCAGTCGTTTTAAGAGCTGTCATATGCTGTAAAAGGTCTATACAGTGAATACCCATATCCATCATTGTACCGCCGCCGCTGTTAGCCTTAAGCTGACGCCATTTAAACTCGTTTGCCGGTGAGTCACAGTTAAACTTGGCATATGCAGTTACAACTGTTCCGATTGCACCGCTTTGTATAAGTTCTCTGATTTTTACGTGTACGTCGTGGAAACGCATCATAAATCCTGTACCGAGCTTTACCCCTTTCTTCTGGCAGTAGTCAGCAATTTCTTTTGCATCATCTGTTGTAAGTCCCATAGGCTTTTCAAGAAGTATATGCACTCCTGCATCTGCAGCCTTAAAAGCCTGTTCCTTGTGGCAGACTACGGGTGTTGCTATATATACAGCCTCTATATCCTGCTTCAAAAGTGTATCTACATCGGTACACCCTACTTCTGCACCATACTTTTCTTTTACTCTTTCCACAGCATCTTCATTTAGGTCCATGACTGCATAGCACTGTGCAATATCAGAAAGAACAAGACCGGGAATTGTTCTTCTGTCCGCTATACCTCCACAACCTATAATTCCCCATTTCATTTTATCCATTACTATTTCCTCCTCTTATTTTACATATAATTTCCTGATTATAACATCTTTTTCATTTTGGTCATCAATCTCGGAATAAACTCAATATTGAGGGGATACTCTTTGAATGTAATTTCCATTCCTGCTTCTTCTTCAATAAGCTTTACTACAGCCTCTTTGCCGATTTTTTCTTCCAAAAGTCTGCATACCTCTATATCCTCAAGAGCTTCACGAAAAACAAGTGCTCTAAGCGAAGGCATAGGTCCATCATCTCCCGGATATACAGAGAACGGATCTCCAGATGAGAAAACACCATCAGTAGATGTTGTTACATATGGATTTATTGTATAAAGCGAAAACTGACTGTAGTAAAAATTAAATCCCCATTGTAAGAAGCCTTCAATTCCGTATTTATATATTTGAAGCCCTATAATTCTGTTACGATAAGAGGGCATTGCCATAAAGCGGTTAGATACTAAATCAGTCTGTCCGCAGCAATAATACGTCCATAAATTCTTAACTTTTCTTTCAAGGAACGGTTCAATATGATTGTTGGCACAAACAGGGGTTTCAACCAATCCTTTTTCGTAAAAATTAATATTAGATAACGCGTCAATGGTTTTGCTCTTCCCTATAAGCGGTTTTAAGAGATTACGGGCATATTCATAGCTTTCAAGGTGTTCTTCATCTGGCTCATCTGAAATATGGAAGAAGCAATTATCAACTATTCCTTCATCAGATAAGACATCAATAAGCTCAGGAATAAAAGCTTTAAGGAACATGCCATACGATGATTCCCTAACAGGGGCATCCCATCCGAAAATCCACTTTTCTTCACCATTTTCAACGCCCTTTATATTAGCAGGGAACTCACATCCCCACTGAGAAAAGAAATGAGAAATTTCAAAGTATTTCATTTTATTCTTTTTAGCCATATTGATATATTTACGTAATTTTGAAAAATCAAAAGTATAACTTTCTCCCGTTTTTTCAATATCAACAAGCTGTGTACAAAGTCGGCGTGTACCTGGTGCAGTATCAAGAGGCGGAGTAACCACAGGAGTGAGAATCATATTTATACCCAAATCAGAAGCCATTGCCATATATTTATCAATTAAACCCCAATGTGCTGGACTATAAATTTCCACATTATGTACGGTTGCAATGCAATCAATATGCATCCATTGTGTATAGGCAGTTTTCTGATACGGAAGCACATAGGGCAAAATATCCAATGTAAACTCTGCACTGTGCTCAAAATCCACCGCTGTATTTCTATTTTTATGTCCTGTAATATTTATGGTTATTTTTTCTTTACCGCATTTATACTCTCTCGGAATGCTTACTTCTACCCATAAAACTGCAAAATTATTAACAAAGTTAAAATAATTATTTTGCTTTTCTAAAGGAACCAACAAGTCAGGTATCAGCATAGGTTTATCTGTTATATAGTCAGTAGTATCACACATTAGTGGATGAGGTAAATCTGCAGCAATATGCTTTACTGAATATATTTTAATATACTCTGCAAGACTTGAATCAACCGAAGCCTCTAAAATAGGTTTTAAATAGATGTTCTGTTCATCAGTCTTTATTGCAATCTGATATGAAATATGTTCCCCCCGAAGTGCAATGGCACTGTTTGTTTCGGAAGCATTTATATCATCAATGGTAATAATTTTATTTAATGATGAAAATTGTTTAACAGTTATGCTCATTTTAAATACTCCTTATAGTATTTTTAAAGTTTTAATTTATTAAAAGTCTTCTCAACCTATTTATCAAAAGGATAGTGCAGATTGATTTGTTTGCGAATTATGTCCATCTGTTCAAGTATTCTTATACTTTCGTTCATGGGCATAATACCGCTTTCTATCTTGCCGGCACGGATGCATGAACAAGCCTCGATAATTTCCTCTTCAAATCCATCGCCAATACTTGGTTTTGCAATTACTCTTTCTCCCGCATCAGTTGTAACAATTATTTCATTCGCACCATAAAAATGTGGCAAAGCAATATACCCCTTCGTACCATATATATAGGCTGTTTCAGGTTTTTTAACGGTTATCGCCGATGAAACAGATGCTATCACACCGTTTGGATATTTCAACAAAACACTTGTGTGATAATCAACACCATTTACTACATCAGAAACCGAAATAATACTTTCGGGACTGCCATCCAAAAAGATTGAAGCAAAATTGAGTCCATAGACACCTACATCCAAAAGCGAGCCTCCTGCCAAATCGTTTATAAAAAGCTTTGCATCTTCTTTTGGGGAACTTAAATAACAAAAGTCTGCCTTGAGACCCCTTATTTCTCCAATTTCGCCACTGTTTGCTATTTCAAGAGCTTTCTTGATGGCAGGCAAAAATCTTGTCCACATTGCTTCCATCAAAAATACTCCGTTTTTGTTTGCACATTCTTCAAGTTCACGAGCATCATTTGCATTAACGCACACAGGTTTTTCGCAAAGCACATGTTTTTTTGCATTAAGGAAAATCTCAGCACATGGTTTGTGAAAGGGATGCGGTGTAGCAATATAAACAGCATCAACCAAATCCGAATTTGCCATTTCTTCATAGCTTGTAAATACATTTTTTATAAAATATTTATCAGCGAAGTCTTTTCCTTTTCCTTCTGATTTAGATGCAACCGATGTCAGTTCTGCACCTTCAACATTTTTTATCGCTTCGGCAAATTTATTAGCTATATTTCCGGCACCGACAATTCCCCATTTAATTATCTTTTCCATGTTAAATTCCCTTTTACTTAGTCTTTGATTATTAGTGCAATAAACTCAAGCATTTCTGTTCCGGTATTTTTTATACCGTGACTTTCCCCCGATGGTGTAAATGTCACGGCACCCGGTAAAATATCAGCTGTTTTGTCACCATCGTTGTAAAGTCCCTTACCCGAAATTATATAATAATACTCACATTCATCATCGTGTCTATGAAGCTCGACCTCTTCACCCGGTTTAAGCTGTGCCAACGCAAATGTGCGAAGTTTGGGATTTTTAATATCAAACTCTGCGAGGTTGGACAAATAAAGCTTTACATCACCTTTTTGATTGTTTTCAACATTAATCTTTAATTCTTCTTTAAACTTAAACATAATCTGCCTCCCAAACTAATATTTTTCACATTAAAAGCGACGGTGAAATAATACAACATGCCTATTTCACATGCTATTTATAATACTTTTAAAGGTTTGCTTTATTAGAGAGTAACGCTTGATTTTCCTTTGAATTCAATATCTCCAAATAAAGCTTCAACAGTTGAAGATATGGTATCATAGTCAAATGCGTATGCATTTATATATGAAATCTTGGACTTTTTATAATACTTATATAAATAGGGAGTTCCAAAGCTTGCAACCACTGTTTTTGTCTTATCCGAACAATTTGATGTCCATATTGAACATGCTTCATCTCCCCAGAAGTCAAGAGGTCCGATGGGCTGGTGGAATGTTCTGCAAAGAGCAAAGAAAATAAGGTCATAATCATCTGAAATTACTTCAAGGTCATCTTTCCATATATTTCTTTCAAGCCTTGCCTTGCAACCGTATTTTTCAAATTCTCCCTTAAGAAGAGACAGTGCTTTAAACTGTTCATCACTGGGGGTTACTGCAACGATTAAAACATTTTCTATTTTTTCCTTATTAAGCGGAAGCATATCGTTATAATTATTTATAAGAGTTATAGATTTCTTAGAAATGCTATCGGCAATATTCTTGAAAAAGTCTTTATCTGCATCAGATTTTATTTCAATATTATCAATTATTCCGTATTCCTTTTTAAGGTTCCATATTCTTTCAACAGCAGCATCAAGGAGTGCTTCATCAATTTCTCCTGACAAAATTCTTTTTTCCATTTCGTCAATATACTCATAAGCTGGCCATAACAAAATGTCATTACCGCTTAAAAAGCTTTTAATGCAATTATCTGTTGCATCCACGCCTGCAAATCCACCCATAACAAGAGCGTCTGTTACTACAACTCCTTTAAAGCCAAGCTCTTCACGAAGCAGCTTTGTAGTAATGTCATAGGAAAGTGTTGCAGGAGGATAATCTTCTCCAACGTTATCGTGCTGATAATCAATAAAATTATAATGACCGGTCATAATTGTCGGAGGATTTTCTTTCATAAGCTCCCTGTACATATTTCCATAGGTATTATTCCAGAACTCAAAAGGTGTATCGTTATCAGCAGGAGCAAGATGAGAATCTATGTAGTGAGTAGTTGCAGTTCCAGGGAAATGTTTAAGGTTTGAAATTACATTTTTATCTTTCATAGCCCTGAGTTCCTGCTTTATCATTTTTGCATTTAAATCCCATTTGTCACCTATCGCCCTTATAGTTGTCAGCATTCTTTCAGATGCACTTAAATCGCATACCGGCCAGAAAATCCAATTGAGTCCGGACTTAATACAATTTTCAGCGGTGAACTCCCCTGCCTTATATGCAAGTTCTTCATCATCCGTTGCACCAAGAGCCATCTGAGTAGGAAGCTTTACGCCAAGCTTTGTTGCGTAGCTTGGAAAATCACCTGTTGCAAAAAGCGGAACTCTTAAAAGCTCATTATATTGGTCAATAATTTTTTTGAAATCAGGATTTTCATCAACTAAATGACCTTTTACAAGTGCTCCATTGTTATAAATTCCTCCAATGGGATATTTCTTTGCAAATTCTGCAATGCTTCCACACATTTTAATATGCTTATCTGTTTCACAAAGGCATATAACTGTTTGTCCTATTTTTTCTCTGAGTGTAAGTTCCTTCCACGAATTTACTTTTTCCATTGCTATATTTTCCTTTCTCGTCATTCTATTATGCACCAGCCGCATACATTCTTTTGAAGAACACACATTATAGTTCTGATTTTACTGATTCACGAACTTTTATAAAAACGGTAGTCGCTTTTTCAAGTTTAAGCATTAACGAATAAATTTCACCTGAAAAAATTTCGCATTTCATAAGCTCACCATCGTGTTCTTCGTCTGTATAATAAACTTCTGCTGTAACAGGGGTGTTTTCCGCCAACCCTTTCATTGTAAGCTTGACTGTTTCTTTTTCTCCTATATTGGAAACAATCACTCCTCCCGCTTCACCATCCGAGGCTGCACAA
>JAZRNN010000068.1:0-2555 GCA_045648175.1 Clostridia bacterium | reverse complement strand
TTGTCAGCCGCGGTATCCATTAGAAATACCTATGTGGACATGAAAATCATTAAGTCCTTCATGTGGACTACAACTTATCCTGTTGCAAGGCGAGACACTTTTTGAAAGCATCAATAGCTGTGGAAGTTTAACCTGTTCCATATACAGCACAACTTTTTACGGTGCTCTCAACACCGGGACCTCTCAGTACCTAGGTATATTATAGATGTTTTGGTTGCTTAAATCAAGAAGGATAAGTATAGTTTCAATATATTTCTAAACAATAATGCGCTTAACTTGAAGCTTGGCGTTTTTTTAACTTTCGGTTACTGCAAAATGAAGATAGCACACCCAAAAAAGAAAATACTAAAAGAAAAAAGGTACAAGTATTAAAAAAGCTCTCATTATATAAGTACAATTTGAAATTGCTAAAGCGGACAGGTTGATAGATAAATTTTTAAAAAATTGTAGTGTAATTGCATTTTTTACGAAGCGTTGATATGGGGAGCGACAATCTCTGGCAATTTGGTTTGCTAGAATTTACTTACCAAACGAGTTGTGTCCTCAAAGAGGATAACATTACACTATGTCGAATAGTAAAATTAAAATTCGAGGAGGTGTTTGTAGTAGTGAGAAACATTGGCATATACGAAAGAACAAGTGAATTGATAAGTCAACTGACAGGCGTATGGGAAGAATCTGTAAAAGCAACCCATTTGTTTCTATCAGAGTCAGAAATTGCTGAAATAAAGCCCTACATTCCAATGGCTTTACAGGAGATTCCCCATTTGATAGTCGCCGAAAATGAAGACGGCTTCCCTGTTGGTTTTATAGGCATAGAAAACAGAACGATTGAAATGCTCTTTATTTCACCAGAATACCGTGGAAAAGGTATAGGAAAGGAATTCATTCAGTATGGAATTGAAAGATTTTCTATCAATGAAGTCACTGTAAATGAGCAAAACCCACAGGCTATTGGTTTTTATGAACATATGGGTTTTATGGTTTATAAAAGAACCGACTTGGATGAGCAAGGCAGACCATACCCGTTGCTTTATATGAAACGATAAATTTCAATTTGTAGGAGGGAATAATTTATGCGATTTTTTCACGCTATCGATGTGGATAGTCTATTGAAAATAAAAGGAAAACGAGGTTACGGCATCTCCCTTGCCGTTGTCAAAGGCGACGAAATCGAGACATACTGTTCTGGCAGTGGCAGATACGGACAGGACTTCCCGGTAAATCCTGACATGCTGTTCCAGGCCGGTTCTATCAGTAAGCCCATGTTTGCACTGACGCTCCTTCGATATGTGGACAAAGGACTCATCGATTTAGATGCGGATATTTCGGGTATTCTCAGCGATTTTGTTAAGAAGCCTCCTATGACTTTCCCTGCACTGCTATCCCACACAGCAGGGTACAGCGTTGGCGGATTCATGGGATATCGCGCCGACGCCCCGTTACTGTCGTTGGAGGATGTGATTGCAGGACGCGGCAACTCAAAGAAGGTCGTCAAAATCAAGCCCTACGGAAAGCAGTACAGATATTCTGGCGGTGGCATTACGCTGGCTGAGCTTGCCTTTACGCGACTTGCGGGAACATCGCTCAGGGATGCTTTTCAGAAAGAAGTCGCCGAGCCTCTATGCTTAACCAGAACCGGTTATTTCCAACCGCTTGACGAGGATTTGGTTGCTAATGCCGCGTTTGGAGGTAGGCTCGCATACAGAAAAAAAGAAGATTCCGCCCATGGTTATCATTACTATCCGGAACACGCTGCAGCAGGTCTTTGGACAACGCCTATAGAGATGACGAAGGTCGGTATTGCGCTTTCGAGAAGCTTCCGCAAACGGGGGTTGCTTGAACAGAAGACTGCTGAACGAATGGCAACTCCTATATTAGGTGGCTGTGGGCTTTGTCTGTTCCGCAATGGGGATACCGCATATCATTACGGTGGAAACGAGGGTTTCCTTACATTTTGGAGATTCTCCCTGAAGGAAGACCTTTGTGTAGCCGGCATGGTCAACAATAGCTATGGTCATACCTTTGAAGCAATGAAAGAAATCGAGAATAAACTGTTTGAAAGTTTACAGAATACAGACACATCAAAATAGTCAAATTCCAATTTGTCTACCTGCCAATGGCATCACTTACTTCATTATAGTTTCATTTCATAGTGAACCCTTTTTTAACCGTATCATTATTATCAAACTGATTCAGTATCATAAGGCTCATCTTTATGATGGGTCTTTTTTTATTGAAAACGTGGAGCTTTGTGATATAATATATTATAGTCCCGAAGATAAAGAATTTTACGTCAGAATACAATCAGTTAGAGGTGATAAAGGTGAATAACGTACAGGAAATTATAAGAAAAAGGCGAAGTGTAAGAAGCTACAGCGGCGCGCCCCTTAGTGAAAATGAAAAGGAAAAGCTTACCGCATTTGCCAAAACCATAGAAAATCCATTTAACTTAAAGGTGGAGTTTAAGCTGCTGAACGCCAAAGAGCATGGTCTTGTTTGCCCGGTTGTTAGCGGCACCGAGCTTTTCGTGGGCGGTAAAATTGAGAATTTAC
>JAZRNN010000067.1:0-20137 GCA_045648175.1 Clostridia bacterium | reverse complement strand
GCATACACCATGCCGAGGAAAGACTTCTTGAAATTGTTGAAAGGTTACGTCAAACATCCGTCATTAGTAGGCAACTGGGGCGACGGCAGCGCATCATGGAAAGAAGTGGTGATTAGTTAGAACTTTAGAATTCTAGAAATTTAGAACTCTAGAAGAAATAACTAAACCACGCACTAAAACCACAGAATTTTCACGAAATTGTTTTTTCTGTGAAAAAACTACATAACTAAAAAAACTTCTAAGATTCTAAAATTCTAAAGTTCTAAAGTTCCGCTTTGGGCGTTCCGTCTCCGCTTACAGCTCCGCCGTCGGGCTTTCCGCTATATCTTTGCTCGCTTAAATTCCACCTCACTCAAAAATTCCCGTTGACCGTTGTCTGTTGTCCGTTGTCCGGAAAAGCTCGCAAAGGATGCCGCTCCAATCCCTAACGCGGGACGAATTTTAGAATTTTAGAACTTTAGAAAATTATTGGAGTCTCATAAATCCCTGAATTCCTAAAAAAGTACGAAATAAAATCAAAAAAAGTAGGGAATAAAACGAAAAAAGTAGGGAATAAAATGTTATTTTTGCAAAAACAAGACTTTATGACTAATCAACTTGAAAAAATTATAATGCGTTATCGAGAGTTAGGTATCGAGAATCAGATTGATTACGAAAAATTTTATCTATATTCTCTGATAACCCATTCAACTGCCATTGAAGGTTCAACGATAACAGAGTTAGAAAATCAAATAATGTTTGACCATGGCGTAAGTATCAAAGGGAAGAGCATCATAGAACAGAGCATGAACCTTGATTTGAAGACAGCGTACGAACAATCTATAGAGTTAGCAAAACAACATACACCACTATCTATAGAAATGCTCATCTCACTTTCTGCACTCGTAATGAAAAACACTGGCAAAGTGTATAAAACCATTCTTGGCGATTTTTCTTCAGCTTGTGGGGATTTACGCTTACTCAATGTTTCTGCAGGCATTGGTGGTAACTCATATATGAATTATAATAAAGTACCTGCAAAGTTAGCAGAGTTCTGCGAACGATTAAATGTTCAGCGCGCTAAAGCATCGGAAATGTCAGTCTACGACCTATACCAAATGTCGTTCGATGCACACTACAATTTGGTCACAATACATCCTTGGGCTGATGGCAACGGACGCATGGCTCGCCTGATAATGAATATGTTACAATTTGAATTCGGACTAATTCCAACAAAAATTCTTAAAGAAGATAAAGAAGAGTATATCAAAGCATTAGTCCCAACACGAGAGACTGACAATCTCGACATATTCAGATCTTTTATGTCATCAATGATGGAGAGAAATCTACAAAATGAAATTACCATCTATCTTGAGTCTATAGGTGAAAATAAAAGTAGGGTAAAACCCGAAAAAAGTAGGGATAAAATCATTGTTTTTCTTGCAGAAGATAGCAAGTTGAGTGCAGCTGCTCTTGCCGAGAAGATTGGGATTTCCGTTAAGGCAGTAGAGAAACACCTTGCCAATCTAAAAAAAGACGGATTAATCGAACACATCGGTCCAGCCAAAGGCGGACATTGGAAGGTGAAGTAAGACATTCCGAAAATTATTTCTGTTTCATGGACAAACTGACGAAAGAACAACGACATCGTTGCATGGCAGCGATAAAAGGCAAGAACACCAAACCAGAACTGCTGGTAAGGAAGTTCCTGTTCAGCTGTGGCTTTCGTTACAGGCTGAATCACCCTAGACTTCCAGGGCATCCCGACATCGTTTTAAGAAAATATAAGACAGTCATCTTCGTGAACGGATGTTTCTGGCATGGACATGAAGGATGCAAATATTACGTTATTCCTAAAAGCAATATCGAATATTGGAAAACGAAGATAGAGCACAACAGGACAAGAGATGTCGAGACACAGATGAAACTCGCCTCAATGGGATGGCATTTCATCAACATCTGGGAATGCCAACTGAAACCTAATGTTCGCCAACAGACTTTGGAGTCGTTGGCCAATACGCTCAACTACATATATCTTCAAGACCAGAAGCTAAAGCCATACGAGATTCCAGAAGAAGACTATCAGATGGTTGCAGAGAATGAGGAAGAGTATGGGGTTACCTGCTTATAACCTTCGCTTTCATTGTTGCGAACTCCTCTTCAGTAATCAAGCCCTGAGTTTTCAAGGCAGCCAGTTCTTTAAGTTCTTCTATGTCGGACATAAAACCTTGAGACACGTTCGTCTTGACATTTCCCACGACGAATTTCAATGTATCAAAAATACTCTGAGCCTTCATATAAGTCTCCTTATATCTCGAATCATTAGTTTTAACCCTTAATGCCAGACATTCGATATCATACATATCGATATTGCGATTGCGGAGAATAATGCGAACTTTTATTGAAGAAACCTCTTGAGCCATACTCATGGATATGGTATTAATGACTACATTTATACCTTCCGACGAGCTCTTACTAGTTGGTTGATTAGACATTGTGGTAATGCCATCGACCTGTATTTCAAAATCAACAATATCTTTATACTTAAATCTTATTTCGTTCCCCTTTGAATAACAATAGACTTCTTGCTTGGAGTCGTCTATCGCAAAGTGATACAACGCTATCTTATCTTCCAATACTTTCGTTGCATTAAAATAACTTTGAGAAGCGGCAGCATCTCTCATAACCTTAACTTTCTTGTTCTGGATATTTGTAGCAATAATAAGAGACAGCACAAATGCAACCAAGCCCAAGATAAGTATCATCAATAATCCCATAATCTTAAAATTTTAAACTTCACAAAGTTATAAAAATAAAAAGAGAAAAGGAAATGGATAATGAAGAAATAATGTTTTCACTGACAAATTGACGAAAGAACAGCGGCGGCGGTGCAAAAGAAGAGGAATATGGGGAGAGGGGAAAGAAATATATAACCAATTGAATTAAATTCAAATATTAATTATTTTTGCGATAATGATTAAAATCGTAAAATCTAATCAAGAACAATAAAAAAATTAACACTAAAGGTTATGATAACATTCAAAGAATATCGAAAACAAACTAAAATGACATCTAAATTTCTATTGAAAGTTTGTGGTGTAATATTTTCCGTATGTTTTTGTGTCATATATTTATTAACAGATTCATTATCAGATCCATTACTAAAAAATATCATATATTATACCTTTTGTATATTAATGGGAAATCTTTTTGCAGTATTTATCTGGATATTTGCCATTTCCTCTTCTTTCAAAATTACAAAACGTTCATATAAAATTATTGAAAATCTCTCAGAAGACATTATTGACTCATACAAAATATCTTTGATGGTCGAGAACGCAAATGACAAGAACAATTATCCAGTATGTAGGGTGATTGGTCAAAAAGACAATTTTTTGTTTATTCTATGGAGCAACAACTCACAAATGTTTTTCACATTATTGAGTAATCCTAGCAGTATTTGGATGATGAAAAACAAACTCGACAGAAAGTACAGAAAAGAACATATTGAACTGGTAGGCAATGGTTTTATGGAAGTATCGAAACTAAAAAATTGGCGCAACATAACAAAAGCAGATTTCGACAAACGCATACAACGCCTTATCGAGATAACACAAACGGAGAATCCTGAGTATTAAGGTAAGTTATAAAACTATGTCGCTAATATGTGTAATATACGAAGCTGGTATTTGTAGTTCAAGCAGATGGCGGCACATGTCTTTTGGAACGGCACAAATATATGCAAAAATTTAGAACATGTATCTGTTGTTCACATTCACTTTGCAAGTGACACATTCAATCACATGAATGAGTTATTTATATAACCCCAAAATTTGTTTTTCTATTTTTTTAATTGTTCAAACTTCTAAATATTATTTTTAACTTTGCATTAATTTGATCTCTTATAGCAAGAATCAGAACATAAATTGCGACATACAAATTTCAACTGCAAAACGGTGATTATGAATTGGAAAGAAAAGGCTTTGAAGATATTAGAGGATAGTCTTTATCCCATTGCTACAGAATTAAATGAACTTGATTGGAAGAGCGGTTTATCGTGTAAAACAGAAAGACTAGCTCAACATATTTGTGCCTTTTCGAATCTGAAAGGCGGAGGTCTTCTTGTTTTTGGTATAAACGATGATGCTAGTCTATTTTCAGTAACACAAGATGAAAGTGCTGAAATAATAAAAAAACTTGGCAATATAGCAAAGAACAACTTGTCTTCTTCTATTACAATAGAACATTGGACCACAGAATACAAAGGGAACGCCTTGCTATTTATTCATATTCCAGAACAGATTGACAAACCGACACATTTAAAAGGAAAAGAAATTTGGGATTCGTATACACGTTCTGCTGGTCAAACGGTAAAAATGTCGCGTTCTCAAATTAAATCACTGATTGCAGACTCACAAGGCATCTCTTTCGAGCAACGAATTGCCAAAGAAAATGTAAATACAGAAGAATTGCTCTCATTGTTAGATTACACGAAGTATTTTGAAATGCTAGGTAGAGATATACCTAATGAAAAAACAACTATTGCAAGACGCTTAGAAGAATTCGGATTATGTAATAAAACAGAAGAAGGTTGGAACATTACCAATATGGGAGCAATACTTTTCGCAAAAAGTATATCTGAATTTGAAGGATTAAAAACACATTCTGTCATTGTAAGAAAATATTCAGGAAGCAATAATAGAGATTTACTTTCAGAACAAGTTGGAGGATTAGGATATGTAGTTGGATTCGAAGGACTAGTAGATTATATTATGAAACTAACTTCTGTGGAAGAGATAGGCATAGTTCGCAAAATGATACCAGCATATCCCAAGATAGCCATCAGAGAATTTGTTGCCAATGCTTTGATTCATCAAGACTTTGCAATAGAAGGCATGCAAGTAGTAGTAGAGATATACAATAATAGAATTTCTATAACCAATCCAGGAGCACCTCTACATGATGTGAACAGATTATTAGATTTGCCTCCTCAATCTCGAAATGAACTTTTAGCACAAGCTATGTTTCTGTTAGGTATTTGCGAACGAAGAGGGAGTGGTATAGATAGAGCTGTTGAAGCAATCGAATCAATGTTATTGCCAGCTGCTAAAATAACAAAAGGTGAAAATCATACACGAATTTTCATATTTATGCAAAAGGATCTGTCAGAAATGACAAAACAAGAAAAAATAGATGCTTGTTATCAACATGCTTGTTTGATTTACGAGGATAGTAAATCTATAAATAATCAATCTGTTAGGGAGCGCTTCGGAATTGATAAAAACCAATCTTCTGTAGCATCACGTATCATTGCGGATACATTAGAAGCAAAAAAAATAAAAATATCAGATGAAAATATTACATCAAAGAAATATGCCACATATATTCCGTATTATGCTTAATCTTATTTGCAAAGTAAATCCGTATGAGATATAAAAAGATGATTTTCAATAAGTTTTTATTTGCAAAGTAAATCCACAATCCTTTATTTATATGAAAGCCAATGAAATTAGATTAACAGATTTTTTGTCCAAAACAGACACTCAGTTTATAATTCCAATCTATCAACGTAATTATGATTGGAATAAAATTCATTGTGAACAGTTACTATCAGATATTATTGATGCTGGATTATCTAAAAAAATTCATTTTATAGGTAGTATAGTTTATGTTCATGATGGTATTTATTCCAGTGGTATCAAGGAACTAATAATTATAGATGGACAGCAACGAATAACAACAATTACACTATTATGCGTTGCATTATACAACTTTTTAATTAGCGTGAATCCATCTGACTCACAATCAACTAGACAAGCTGATAAAATTTTGAAACAATATATTGTCAACGAATATGCAGAAGAGAAACAACGTTTGAAACTTAAAGCATCTGAAAACAATGATTTAGATCTCAAAGCATTGATAAATGGATATAATTCAGAAACAACTGTTTTCTCCAATGTAATTAACAATTATAATTATTTTAAAAGTCAAATATCACAAAGTAATATACAAACAATACTTGATGGCATTAATATGTTAATGTTTGTAGAGATTTCTCTGGATAGAATGCAAGATAATGCTCAACGTATTTTTGAAAGTATGAACTCTACCGGTTTAGATTTATCACAAGCAGATTTGATTCGTAATTATATTTTGATGAATCTGACATCTATAGAACAGAATAATATATACAAAAAGTACTGGGAAATAATAGAAAAAGCGACAAAGATAAATGCATTAAATAAAATGCCTGAATTTATAAGGGACTTCCTAACCTATAAAACCAAGAACATTTCAAAGAAGGAGGATGTTTATAAAATATTCAAGCAAAATTTCCCTTACCAAGACATAGAACATTTGGAAATAGTTTTATCAGAAATAAAAAAATTGTCAAAACCATACTCAAGACTATTATCTCCAGACAAAGAATTAGATAGTAGCATACGACAAGAAATAAAAAATATTAACCTATTAGAAATAAATACGTCATACCCATTCTTAATGAAAGTTTATGATGATTATTTAGATACAAAAATAGACAAAGAGTGTTTTTTACGAATTTTAAGGTTTATACAGACTTTTGCCATTCGAAGATTTATTTTAGACCTTCCAACAAATGCTTTTAACAAAATTTTTATGGTTTTGTATGATAAAATAGACCATAATAATTATGAAGAATCAATATACAAACACATATTATCATTAGGTGGCAAACAACGAATGCCAAATAATAACGAAATTCGTGAAGCGATAAAAGATAAGGATATTTATTCTGCACGTGGCAAGAATAGAGAATATCTATTGGAACAATTAGAAAATTGGCAAAATAGAGAATTCGTGTCTATTGTAGGAAACGAGAATATTACTATCGAACATATATTTCCACAAAATCCAAATGATGATTGGAAAATCAAATTATCGAAGGAAGAGTATAACGACTTTGCACAAATGTATCTTCATACAATTGGTAATCTAACATTATCTGGCAATAACGGTACACTTGGAAATAAATCATTTGAACAAAAGAAGGTAATGAATAAAGATGGTAAAGAACAAGGATACGTTTATAGCAGATTATGGATGAATGCTTACTTGAAAAATATTGATGTATGGAATAGAGATGCTTATATTGAAAGGACAAAAATCTTAACAGATAGATTTTTAGAAATTTGGAAGTTACCTAATTTAGTGGTACAAACAAATGATTTAGCTGGTGAAATCAATATATTTGATATTGAAGATCCGACAGACAAACAGATGAAATACGCTCGTTTTTTTGGAAGAATTGTCAAGACCTCTGAATCAAAACTGACATATACGGGACTTTTGACTTATGTAGCGAAAGCGGTTTTTGATATTGCACCAACAGATTTTATAAACAAACTTGCTTACGAATTAAATGCAGGAATGGAATTGACCTCAACTCGAAGACCTAGAAATATTAGTGAAAATTATAGTATTGAAACAAATCTATCTGCCAAAGAGATTTTTAGAAGGATTCGCACCATTCTATGTTGCTTTGGTTTAGAAGATGAATTGTATATATGTTTTCAAGAAGATGATGTTAATATTAATAATAATTAACCTTGTGATTTCTGACAGATGTATTTGCATTAACCGCAACCCATCCTTTCTTGATTAGTTCAGTGATAACTAAACTTTCTCTGAAAGTTCCTGTCAATTATCTAACATTATTATTTTCATAATCTTAAAGCATTTAAATAAACAAATAATTTGCACTATATCACTTTTTTTGTCGCGTTGCAAATATGTAGCAAATAAGACTGAAAAATGACATAAATGCAAGAAATCTCAAGCAGAGAAAAGCGACTAAAAAAGGTGTAACCTTTTGGGTTACACCTAATTATAACATTATGTTACGAGTATTTCTGCTCGATTACTTCACTTCTTCAAAATCTACGTCAGTAACGTCGTCGTTGCCGTTGTTTGGATTTTGTCCGGCGTTAGGGTCTTGTGGACCGCCTTGTGCTCCGGCGTTCTTGTACATCTCTTCTGATGCTTTTTGCCAGATAGCGTTCATCTCTGCCATTGCTGCATCGATGCCAGCGATGTCTTGTGCTTGATGTGCTGTCTTCAACTTGCCAAGTGCGCCTTCGATTTCTGCTTTCTTGTCAGCTGGCAATTTGTCGCCGTATTCCTTCATTTGTTTTTCTGTTTGGAAAATCATTGAGTCGGCAGCGTTCAATTTGTCAACGCGTTCACGTTCTTTCTTGTCAGCGTCAGCGTTAGCTTCTGCTTCTGCCTTCATTCTCTTGATTTCTTCTTCGCTCAAACCTGATGAAGCTTCGATTCTGATGCTTTGTGACTTGCCTGTAGCTTTGTCTTTTGCAGAAACGTTCAAGATACCGTTTGAGTCGATATCGAATGTAACTTCGATTTGTGGAACGCCACGTGGTGCTGGAGGGATGTTATCCAAGTGGAATTTGCCAATAGTCTTGTTTTGATTTGCCATTGGACGTTCGCCTTGCAATACGTGGATTTCAACGCCTGGTTGGTTGTCGACAGCTGTTGAGAATGTCTCTGACTTACGTGTAGGAATTGTTGTGTTAGCTTCGATGAGTTTTGTCATAACGCCACCGAGTGTTTCAATACCTAATGACAATGGAGTAACGTCGAGTAAGAGAACGTCTTTAACTTCACCTGTCAAAACACCACCTTGGATTGATGCGCCGATAGCAACGACTTCGTCAGGGTTAACGCCTTTTGAAGGTTCTTTCTTGAAGAAATCTTTAACGATGTTTTGGATAGCTGGGATACGTGTTGAACCACCAACCAAGATAACATCGTCGATGTCGTTTACTGTCATGTTAGCGTCAGCTAAAGCTTTGCGGCATGGTTCGATAGTAGCGCAGATGAGGTCGTCGCATAATTGTTCGAACTTAGCACGTGTGAGCTTACGAACCAAGTGTTTAGGTCCTGTTGCTGTTGCTGTGATATATGGTAAGTTGATTTCTGTTTCTGTTGATGATGACAATTCAATCTTAGCTTTTTCTGCAGCTTCTTTAAGACGTTGTAATGACATTGGGTCTTTTCTGAGGTCCATGTTTTCGTCGCGCATGAATTCTTCTGCGAGCCAGTTGATGATTTTGCCGTCGAAGTCGTCGCCACCGAGGTGAGTGTCGCCGTTTGTGGATTTAACTTCGAAAACGCCGTCGCCGAGTTCGAGAATTGAGATATCGAATGTACCGCCACCGAGGTCGAATACAGCTACCTTAACGTCGTTTTTCTTCTTATCGAGACCGTATGCCAAAGCTGCTGCTGTTGGTTCGTTGATGATACGGCGTACTGTGAGACCTGCGATTTCGCCTGCTTCTTTAGTAGCTTGACGTTGAGCGTCGTTGAAATATGCTGGAACTGTGATGACAGCTTCTGTCACTGTTTGACCTAAATAGTCTTCAGCAGTCTTCTTCATCTTTTGAAGAACCATTGCTGATATTTCTTGTGGAGTATATAATTTACCGTCGATGTCAATACGAGGAGTGTTGTTTGGTCCTTTTACGACTTGATAAGGTACGCGGCCGATTTCGTTAACCATCTTGTCGTATGATTCACCCATGAAACGTTTGATAGAATAGATAGTCTTTAATGGGTTTGTGATAGCTTGACGTTTTGCTGGTTCGCCGACTTTACGTTCGCCGTTGTCTGTAAATGCTACCACTGATGGAGTTGTGCGGTGACCTTCGCTGTTAGGGATAACTACTGGTTCGTTACCTTCCATAACTGCAACACATGAGTTTGTTGTACCTAAGTCAATACCTATAATTTTTGCCATAATAAAATCACCTTTCTTTTTATATAATATATTCTTTCTGCGAGGTGTTAAAATGGGTGTAGAATGTTCAAACACTGCCCGAAGTTGTACTTTGTGTACTACGAGTGGTAGTGTTGGGACATAGCAAAAACAACTTTCTTGTTTTTGTGGTCGACGCCCGTTTTTGCAACTCGCCCTAGTTTGCTACTTTTACCATTGCATATCTTACTACCTTGCCCTTGCAGGTGTAACCACGCATAAGCTCTTCAGAGATTGTGTTTTCTCCAAATTCCTCGTTCTCTTCGTGCATAACCGCATTGTGAAGTTCTGGGTTAAAAACCTCACCTACAGTTTTTATTGGTTCAACGCCAATTACCGTCAGCACCTCATCAAGCTGTTTCACTATCATCTTAACGCCTTCTGCCAATGTTCCCTCGGCATCTTCGGCGGCCGCTACAGCTCTCTCTAAATTATCCTTGACGGGGAGTAGCTTTTCAATAGTGTCACAAACCGCCATTGAATATAAGTCTTCGCGTTCTTTTGCAGTTCTCTTTTTAAAGTTATCGAACTCTGCCGCGTGACGCATCATTTTGTCTTTAAGCTGTTCAACCTCTTCTTTTAAGAGCTCCTCGGCGGATTTTTCTACAGCTTCTTCGGTTGTTTCTTCTACCGTTTCTTCAGAAGCTGTCGTTTCTTCCTGAAGGTTATCCTTTGTTTCTGTATTTTCCATTATTCTTCATCTCCTTTTCCTATGCCGTCGCCAAGTAGTATTTGTCTTGTCCCAAAATCCTTGGTCAGCACACCACTAAGCTGTGCCGTAAAGAATTCAAGACCTGATATAATTTTGGAATAATCCATTCTTGCAGGCCCCAGAACTCCCAGTAGCCCTACCAGTTTGTCAGATGCCCGATAGGGAGCTATCACTACGCTGTTTGATTTAAGCTCGGGGATGGGTATCTCGTCACCTATCAGCACCTTGGTGGTATTTGTTGAATTTGCTGTCATTATTATTTTGCTCAAATTTTGCTTATCCTCAAGAATGGCAAATAGCTCTTTTACTTTATCTACATTGCTGTATTCGGGGAAGTTAAGTATATTTGATAGCCCGTCTATAAAAATCTGTTTGCTGTCGATTTCAGAAACAGCCTCGTGAACAAGTTCAATCACCGATGTAAGTATCTCAAAATTATGTCCGATTGCCGAACGAATTTCCATCATATTTGCAATGTTTATTTCAGAAATTGTCAACCCTGAAAGGTTTTGATTAAGAATTCTGCTAAGCTCGTCGGCAAAACCTTCGGATATGTCCTGATTAAGTTTCAGCAAGCGGTTTTTTATTATTCCCGATTTGTCTGATACAATCAGCATCGCGGTGTAATCATCAACCTTTACCACCTTGATGTTTTTCACCACACCTGCCTCTGCAGCAGGAAGCATACCGATTACCGGAAGACCGGTAATTGCCGAAAATGCCGCCGCTACATCACGGACAATTTTTTCAAGCTCTCTTTTTTTCATAGAGGTCGCCTGACGCATTTTCTCAATTTCAGCCGCCGTCATCTCGTATCTTTCCATCAGAGAGTCAACATACAAGCGGTATCCCCCTGTTGTGGGAATTCTGCCTGCCGAGGTGTGAGGCTGTGCAAGAAGCCCCATTTCCTCAAGGTCGCCCATCTCGTTGCGGATTGTTGCGGCACTTAAATTAAGCTCCGACTTTTTGGAAATACTTCTTGACCCCACAGGCTCTGCACTGTTGATATAATCTTCAACAATTGCCTGAAGGATAAGTTTTTTTCTGTCATCCAAAGCCATCTGCCACACCTCGCAATCTTTTATACAATAATATTATCCCCATTTATTAGCACTCAACTCTCTAGAGTGCTAATTCTTTATTTAATATACCATTAACGCCCATTGTTGTCAATAGTTTTTGTAAATTTTATTTGTTTTAACAAAAAAATAACTGCCCATAAAGCGTTGATTTGTCAAAACGCTTAATAGGCAGTCTTTTTTCATTATTATATATTACCAAACATTCGGTGCAAACTGCAGTTGTCCATTTATATACTTAATCTGAGGCTCGCCCTCAATCAAAGGCAATGCATATTTTATAAATTCGTCTGTTACACCAAAACCATCGCTTGATAGCATAGTCTGTGGAATCTTTTTCTCTACATTGGCAATTTGTTTTACGTCAAAAGGCACGATTTCAATTTTATAAGGTGCGTCCGAAATTCGCTTGAATCCGGGAACAACCCCTGTCAAGCCGTCAACGGCAAATTTTACACCTGTGTAACCTGCATCAAAGGCTTCGTTTACGTCGCACAATGATGCACCGCTTGACCAGCATCTTTGAAGGGTGCTTAACTCGATTGAACGTGCCTTCAGCCCAAGTTCTGTCACAATGCTTTCTTTTATCATCTGACCAACACCGCCAAGCGCCGCATGACCAAATCTGTCGTGTTCCTTTCTTAAAGCATTGACATTTTCCATTACATAGTTACCGTTCTTATCACGAATACCCTCCGACACGGCAATCATTACAGTATCCTGCTCCTTGCCCACCCTTTCAACCTTGGCAAGAAAGCTATCAATGTCAAATACGGCCTCGGGCAGACAAATAATGTCAGCCGCCTGAGTAGATTTGTCATTGGCAAGTGCCGCCGCCGCTGTAAGCCAGCCGGCGTTTCTGCCCATAGCCTCTAAAACAACTACCGATGGCATACTGTAAACCTCGGTATCTTTTTTGAGCTGACGTAAAGAATTCGCAATAAACTTTGCGGCAGAACCATATCCGGGAGTATGGTCGGTAAGTGCAAGGTCATTGTCAATTGTCTTGGGAACACCGATAACCCTTATATCCGAGCCTACCTCTGCGGCATAACGGCTCATTTTGTCAACAGTATCCATCGAATCGTTGCCGCCTATACAGAAAAAGTATCCTATGTCATACTTTTTAAATATGTCAAAAACTCTTTCATAGAAACCTTTATCTTCCTCAAGCGAGGGCAGTTTTTTTCTGCAAGAACCAAGATAGGAAGACGGTGTCTGCTTGAGAAGGTTTAAAAGTTCACCTTCCTTAAATTTTTCAAGGGATACTATTTTCTCCTCTCCCACACCTTCAATACCATAAAGACCACCATATACCTTGCCGATTTTATCGTCGTGGTCAAAGCCACCCTTAATCACTCCTGCAAGCGATGCATTAATAACAGCAGTTGGTCCGCCTGATTGTATTACCAATAAATTTTTCATAATTTACACTCCTTTTTCGAGTTTGTTCGCTAATTTCATTTTAGTATATTTTTGATTTCTTTGCAACTAAAATATTTAACAATAATTTGACACCGTCTTTGTGATATGCTATAATTTTTACACAAACAAGGAGATGAGCCCAATGAAAGCATTGATTACAGGCGCAAGTACAGGAATTGGCCGCGATATGGCAAGAAACTTGCACGCCCGTGGTACAGAACTGATTCTAGTTGCACGTAGTACCGAAAAACTTGAGGCAATAAAAGACGAACTGGGCGGTAAACCCCAAATAATAAGCCTTGATTTATCAGTTCCCGAAAACTGCCTCAAGCTTTATGAGATGACAAAGGACGAAAATATTGACATTCTTATAAATAATGCAGGATATGGTGCATATGGCTTGTCCTCGCACGTGGCTCTTGAAACTGAACTTAATAT
This sequence comes from Clostridia bacterium, assembly GCA_045648175.1. Lineage (GTDB taxonomy): Bacteria > Bacillota > Clostridia > Monoglobales > Monoglobaceae > SIG440. Next base: position 6,690 of record JAZRNN010000067.1, on the reverse strand, counting down.
GATTGACCTTAATATCAAGGCCGTTCATATTCTCACCAAATTATATCTTGCCGACTTTGAAAAACGTAATTCAGGCTATATTATGAACGTCGCCTCGATTGCGGGCTTTCTGTCAGGTCCGCTAATGTCAACCTACTATGCCACAAAAGGATATGTTTTAAAATTCAGCACAGCTATCTATGAAGAGCTTCGTCGCAAAAAAAGTAATGTGCATATTTCGGTGCTTTGCCCGGGACCTGTCGATACCGAATTTAACAATCGCGCAGGGGTAAGCTTTATGATAAACGGACATACAGGCAAGTTTGTTGCCGACTATGCTCTGAAGAAACTGTTTAAGAAAAAACTGCTTATTCTCCCTGGAGGGCTTATAAAGGCAGGAGCATTCTTCCAAAGACTTGTCCCAATAAAACTTTTGCTTAAAATATGCTATATGTTGCAAAGCTGTAAAAAACAATAGGTTTTCACACCTTTTAAATATACAGTCAATAATGACACTGCGAGTTCGTAACCATCCTCGCATAGACCGAAGAGTCTAAAATCAAAACTAAGGAGAAATTTAATATGAGAAAAAATAATGTTCGTTATGTTGTTCAAAGTGCAACAATTGCCGCAATCTATGTGGTGCTTACCCTGATGGCAAATATGTTTGGTCTTGCAAACTATGCCGTTCAGGTGCGATTTTCCGAGGCTCTGACCGTTCTTCCGGCATATATGCCATCCGCAATTCCCGGTCTTACCATTGGCTGTCTGATTGCCAATCTGCTGACAGGCGCTATGGTTCCCGATATAATCTTTGGCAGTCTTGCTACACTTATAGGAGCTGTATTTACCTATCTTTTAAGAAAGCACAAATACCTTGCTCCCATTCCGCCAATAGTGTCAAACACACTTATTATTCCGTTTATTCTTGCCTTTGTATACAAATTTGAAGGCTCAGTATGGTATTTTATGCTGACTGTCGGTATTGGAGAGATAATCTCCTGCGGATTTTTAGGCTACATTTTAATGTCGGTAATCAAACGATTGCCCCGCAAATTGTTAAAATGATTTAAAAGCTAATACGCATATCAAAACAGGATATGCGTATTTTTATCTTTAAAAATCATGACAAACGCCTGTATCAAGGTTATATTTTTCAAATATAACAACAATTTCCTCTATTTTTTCAAAGTCATCAAGTTCATCCTTGTGCAAAACCTGCTGAATTTCTCTAAGTACATTTATAGCTACTGTGTCTGCAACCTTATCTTCATCAATATCAAAATCAGTTATGCCTCTGCATATATTTTCTGCAATATAACTTTTAATAAGTTCTGTTTTAATGTTCATTTTATACACCTCTCTATTTTTGTCAATAATCCAATTATACACCAGATATGGCGTATAGTCAACACACCACTTTTGGTGTGTGGTAAGATTTTTTTGGGTGATAAAAATGAAACTATGTTATGAAAGACTTCGAGAGTTACGCGAGGACAACGACCTAAAACAAAAAGATATAGCTGACATTCTTAATACCACACAACAAGTTTACTCTCGTTACGAAAATGGGCTGAATCAAATTCCGATACATCATCTTATAACTTTGTCACAATTTTACAAGGTTTCAACAGATTACATCCTTGGTCTTACAGACAATCCAACTAAACTTTAGGTTGCGACCAAGGCTTCTTCTTTTGCGAAGAAATCAATTTTAACAGCAAAAAACCCTTGCAATTTTCATTGCAAGGGTTTTGTTGTTAAAACGGCTGACCGCTTGAAACACAGTTTTTTTGATGCAGTGCAAGGCAAAAACGCAACAAATCCTTGATGGCTTTGCGAGGCTTTTAACGCCGCAATGCGCAAAAAATCAAAGTTTCAAGTTGGTTAATTCACAAAAGTAGATGCCGCCAATTATTTCATTGCTTCTTCAATAGCAACTGCAACTGCAACAGTCATACCAACCATGGGGTTGTTACCTGCGCCCAGAAGGCCCATCATCTCTACGTGAGCGGGCACTGATGAAGAACCTGCAAACTGAGCATCACTGTGCATACGGCCCATTGTATCTGTCATACCGTATGATGCAGGACCTGCAGCCATATTATCGGGATGGAGTGTACGGCCTGTACCGCCACCTGATGCAACTGAGAAGTACTTTTTGCCCTGTTCGATACATTCCTTCTTGTATGTACCTGCAACGGGATGCTGGAATCTTGTGGGGTTGGTTGAGTTACCTGTGATAGATACGTCAACACCTTCAAGATGCATGATTGCAACGCCTTCACGAACGTCGTCTGAACCATAGCAACGAACCTTTGAACGTTCGCCGTCTGAATACGCCTTTTCGCGAACAATCTTTTCTTCGCCTGTTGCATAATCAAATTCTGTCTGTACATAAGTAAAGCCGTTAATTCTTGAAATAATAAGTGCTGCGTCCTTACCAAGACCGTTAAGGATAACACGGAGGGGTTCTTTACGAACCTTGTTTGCACTACGTGCAATACCTATAGCACCTTCAGCAGCAGCAAAAGATTCGTGACCGGCTAAGAATGCAAAGCACTTTGTATCTTCGCTCAGGAGCATTGCGCCCAAATTACCGTGACCAAGGCCAACCTTTCTGTCATCAGCAACGCTGCCTGGAATACAGAAAGCCTGAAGACCTTCACCAATAACCTTTGCAGCTTCTGCTGCAGTCTTTACGCCTCTCTTGATTGCAAGAGCTGCACCTACAACATAAGCCCAGCCTGCATTTTCAAAAGCAATGGGCTGAATACCCTTAACGATTGCGTAAGGATCAATGCCCTTCTCGTCGCAGATAGCCTTTGCTTCGTCGATTGATGCAATGCCGTTTGCATTAAGAACTTTGTTTATAGTATCAATTCTTCTCTCAAAACTTTCAAATAAAGCCATTATCCTATACCTCCTTATTCGTGTCTGGGGTCAATCATCTTGACTGCATCCTGAACTCTGCCGTATGTACCCATAGCCTTTTTCATAGCTTCATTAGCATCCATACCGCCTTTGATCATGTCCATCATCTTGCCAACGTGAACGAATTCATAACCAATGATTTCGTCATCTGCATCAAGAGCGATTTTTGTAACATAACCCTCTGCCATTTCAAGGTATCTTGAACCCTTTGCAAGTGTACCATACATTGTACCAACCTGGCTTCTGAGACCCTTGCCAAGATCTTCAAGACCTGCACCGATGGGAAGACCGCCTTCTGAGAAAGCTGTTTGAGTTCTTCCGTAAACAATCTGTAGGAAGAGTTCTCTCATTGCTGTGTTGATAGCATCACAAACAAGGTCTGTGTTGAGGGCTTCAAGAATTGTCTTTCCGGGAAGAATTTCAGATGCCATAGCAGCCGAATGTGTCATACCCGAGCATCCAAGAGTTTCAACAAGTGCTTCCTGAATAATACCGTCTTTTACATTAAGGGTCAGCTTGCAGGCACCCTGCTGAGGAGCACACCAGCCAACACCGTGTGTAAGACCTGAAATATCAGTAACTTCCTTTGACTTTACCCATTTTCCTTCTTCCGGTATGGGTGCGGGACCGTGATTTGCGCCTTTTTTAACAACGCACATTCTTTCTACTTCTGAAGAATAAATCATTTTTTTCTCCTTTCCCTTGGGCTGTACGCCCACGCCCGTTTGTAGGGCATTTGTTTTTCTTTTTTCTTTTGGAAAAATTCATTTGATGTTATTTTAACACAAAACGACATACTTTTACAAGAGAGTTTTTATATTTTTTTAAAATTTATAATAATAAATTCGATTTTTGTTAAAAATATATCAATGTTAAAGCCATTTGCCTACAAATTATAGACACTTTCGCAAAGCAACTGTACACTTTGCTACAAACTTTTACATTTTTCGTGCACAGACACATATCCCCCCATAACACTCGGTGATTTTATTTTGTTTAATATTGACATTTTCTTTGAAATAGTATATGATATATAGGATATAAATGACTTTTGGGCTGACTATTTGATAAATTTTCAAGGTAAGGTGATAGAAATGTTCGGACAGGATATTGGTATAGACCTGGGCACAGCCTCGGTTTTGGTTTACATTAAGGGTAAGGGTATTGTCGCTAAAGAACCCTCTGTTGTTGCTGTAGATAAGAATACAAACAAGCTTTATGCCGTTGGCGAAGAAGCTCAGCGTATGCTTGGCCGTACCCCCGGTAATATTGTTGCAATACGTCCTCTTCGTGATGGCGTTATCTCCGACTATAACACCACAGAAAGAATGATTAAATACTTCCTTCAAAAGGTTACCAAACGCAGCATCTTTAAGCCCCGTGTAATTATTTGCGTTCCCAGCGGCGTTACCGAAGTTGAAGAGCGTGCAGTTATTGACGCAGGTATTCAGGCAGGCGCAAGCAAGGTTCATCTCATCGAAGAGCCTTTGGCTGCGGCAATCGGTGTTGGTATTGATATTTCTCAGCCTTACGGCTCTATGATTGTTGATATGGGTGGCGGCACATCTGACGTTGCTGTTATCTCATTGGGCGGTATTGTTACCAGCCAGTCAATCAAGGTTGCAGGTGACAAATTCAACGAGGCAATCGTTAGATATATCAGAAAAAAATATAACATACTCATAGGCGAAAGAACCGCCGAAGAGTTGAAAATTAACATCGGTTGCGTTTATAAGCGCGACGAAAATCTCACTATGGATGTTCGCGGAAGAAGCCTTGTTTCAGGCCTTCCCAAAACTGTTACAATATCTTCTCTTGAGATTCTGGACGCTCTTTCCGAGCCGGCTTCCTCAATTATCGAGGCGGTTAAAGCAGTTCTCGAAAAGACTCCTCCCGAATTGGTTGCGGATATCAGCGGACGCGGTATTATTCTTACTGGTGGCGGCGCTTTGGTTTATGGAATGGACAAGCTTATCGAATCTGAAACCGGCATTCGTACAATTGTTGCCGACGATGCTGAATCTTGTGTTGCTCTTGGCACAGGCAAAGCTCTTGATAATATTTCCATTCTCCAGAGCTACAATCCCACCAAGCGTTTTAGCGATTAGATTATAATGCGAGGAGGCTTACGCCTCCTCTTACATATATTTCAAAATTTAACACATGCGAAATGCTATAAACATGCTCTTAAGGGACATGACTCGAAAGGCTCTACACCTAATGGAACTCCCATAGCCCGAAGCCCTTGATTTTATGCGGTTTCTGTGATTTTATTTTTAACTAACTTTTGCTTGTTTTGCCCTGATATTTGCCTTAAATATTTCTTTTGCCAAATTCGTCAGGGTTGACATATAAAACAATTTCATATCTGGAGAAGTATCGAAGTGGTCATAACGGGGCGCACTCGAAATTGTCCCAAACTTTTAGAAGTTGTTGGAATAGAATTCTCCGCAAACCCTGTAACAGTGCGGTTTACAGCAATCAGTGCTGACAGAACAAAAAATCTTTTCTAATGAGATTTCTAATAAAATTAAATATTTGCTTTAAACTTTGAAAAAAGTTTATATAAATTTGGAGATGTACCCAAGTGGTTGAAGGGGTCGGATTCGAAATCCGAAAGGTCGGTCATGCCGGCGCGGGCGTTCAAATCGTCTCATCTCCGCCAAAGAGCTAACAGATAGATGGTCTGTTGGCTCTTTTTATTTGCCAAATCCCCCTCAAAAAGCCGTTATTTTTGCGCAAACAATTGCAGGTGGGTTAACTCCCCACCTGCGTTTCTACTTTCGTTTTATGCGGTTAATATGCCCTATTCCATTGTGCCGACCATTTTGTTTATATCGCCTTCTGAGCCTACTATGATGGCTTTTGTTTTTACAGGTACAACATAGCCGAAGCCTTCGATGTAGGCTTTATTTTTTTCTTCTACAATTTCGACTCTTTTTGCAGTTTCTTCATCTGTAAGGTAGCAGGTATCCTTGTTCATGATTTCGTCATTCGGATTTATGGGTTCTTCTGGATTCTTTTCCCATTTCGCATACAAGACATCGGGTTTTGTGAATTTGAATGTTGTCACCTGATTCTGCTTTGTCCTTGGATCGGTGAACCAACCTTTGAATGTGTAACCATATTTTGTCGGGGCATAACTCTCTAAACTGATGCTCTCGCCATATCTTTTGGTTATTGGTCTGATAAAGCTTCCGCCATCAGTTGCGAATTGTAGGGTTACATTTCCTACGATTCCAAGTTCGTTGTCGAAGGTCACCCGATACTTACTGAGCCACCAAGGTTTTGTAGTCGCCGATGCCGTTGTTGATAGTAGCATCGTTGCGGCAAGAGCCGTACATATTATTTTCTTTTTCATAAGCTCCGCTCCTTTCATTCATCGTATATATCATTGTCATTTTCAAAGCATGCCATCACAAATCTTGCTCCGAGTTTAAATCCTTTTATAAAGGTTTGGCATTCTGTGGTCTGTATCATTTCATCGTAGCAACTTTTAAATTTTTCAAACGTTTCTTTTTCTTGCGCGTTTAAGGATTCAAGAAGCTTTTCTTCATTTTTGGTCAGCATCTTGAATGCCTTATCAAAGCTCCTTTGTCTTTGAAATGGTCTCTCCGCTGGATCGATGTTCCCATACCAGAATTCTTCAAGTATTTGCATTATTTTCCCTCCTCACATAGAAAGGTGGCTCTAATTCTGGTATATCCGAAATCGAGTCGCCCTCTTCAATCATTCTTTTTGCTGTCAGCAACGCATGCTTAACATAAATCGTATTAA
>JAZRNN010000066.1:0-2377 GCA_045648175.1 Clostridia bacterium | reverse complement strand
GTCTTATATCGTCATAGCTTGCAGAAATGATAAGAGTCATTCCGTTTCTTAGTTCTTTGGATACGCTTAAGTATTTTTCCGGATTTTCATGAAGCTTTGCATCTTCGACGTGATCGGTGTTATATACATCTGCACCTTCAAACTCAAGATGTGCAAATCCGTTTTCATAAACTTTTATATTATGAACCTTATCGGTTAAAACGGTATAGTCAAAATCCATACCAACAACGCCTATAAATTCATCTTCAAAGTACATCGGAACAACATATGAAATCATTATTATATCGTTGTTCTTATTGTAGTATGGCAACATCCAGACAGGCTTTCCTGCTTCATAAGGTTGCCAGTACCATCCCACATGCTCAGTATCAGATTTATCATATAGCGATATGTCAGTAGGCTCGAAACGAATAAATCCGTCCTTTTCTTTTACTTTACTGTAAAACAACCCGAAGGTGTTGTGCGAAAGTTCAGGAGTAAATCTGAAGTAATATGCCACTGCACCATCAGTATGATTTGCCACATCAACAAACATCTCATCAGAACGCGCTAAAATGTCAGATTGTTTTTTCGGATCCTTAATGTCAGCTTTACTATTTATAAAATCAAGCACATAACTTTCCATAATATGTACTGACTTTTCCATATCACCGAAAATGTCATTGATTTGAGAAGCATCTTTCTCGCAGGTGACATTTATAAAATCTTTAGTTTGGTGCTGAACAAACTGGTCAACCTCATATATGCTTAATCCACCTATAAATACCGTAATAGCCAGCATAGCGGATATAACTGTCATTAAAACTTTAAATTGCATTGATTGTATTTTCACTCTATATCAGCCTTTCCGACTATTATATAAAATCCGTTATTACAAACCTATGACAAATTTGAAATACGTTCTTTGGCTTCATCCATGATGGATTTTACATCTGCGCCGAAGATGTCCAGGCCTTCTGCCGAGTAAAAGCTTATATCATTAATGCCAAAAAAGTTTTCTGCAAGTGCTTTTACATAGTCAAATCCAAAATTGTTATTACCGATATATCCGCCTGATGTCGTTATGTAATACAACTTTTTAGCCCTGCATTTGCCTACGGGACGTCCTTTTTCTGAATACTCAAAAGTTATTCCTGAAACAGTTACATTTTCAAAGTAAAGTTTTAAAACAGCAGGAAAAGATAAATCCCAAAAAGGTGCAGCAATAATAATAGTGTCTGCACTTGCAAACTGCTTGGCATATTCAAATTCCTCGCCGGAAATATCATGCATAGCTCTTTTTTTAATTCCCTTATTACAAAGAGGCAAAAGGCCCTCTTTGTACAAATTAACTTCGATTATTTCTCCATCCAATCTATTTAGCAAATGCCGTGAAAGTTCTGCAGTTCTTGATTGGGGTCTAACACAAGCATTTATAAACAAAATTTTATCTTTCATATAGATTTCTCCTATTCTAACAACTGTGAAAGACCTGTCATTTCAAAAACCTCACGAACCATGTCGCTGGCTTTTTCAATTCGCATTGTTCCTTGATTTAAATTCATTTTTTTATACGCACCAAGCAGAACTCTGATTCCTGCTGAGGATATGTATTCAACCCCGGACATATCAAAAATAAGCTCTTTTGTATCATCAGAAAGTTCATTAACAACAGATTCAAGATTCGGTGCAGTTGTAGTATCAAGTCTCCCTGTTATTACAAGGGTTACAAGCTCAAAATCTCTTTCCACATTGATTGTCATAAAAATTCTCCTTTCAAAGAATATAACACATATATAAAATATCACCTCCTCTATGACAAACCTATGACAAATTAAAATTTAAACACAAAAAAATACGGCCAGTAAATTCCGACCGTAAATAGATTTATTAATTTCTTCCATGGAGTAGAGCGAGGGTGTCTTCTGCCCATGAATACTGCGTCATATACTCGCCCCGAAATTGAGGCTTCCCGGTTTTCAAAAAGTTGTGATAATCACAATTGATTCTTGAAGGCTCAATTCTGTAATTGTATCCGTCCTGACAAAAGACATTTTCTGCACCGACATTTGCAAGTGCTTTTTTCAGGTCTCCGACAAGATGCCTTAAATAATCCATATTTTTAACATCATCAGTATTTTCGGGCCACATAATGGCACATATTTGCTTTCCGGTCATCCCGGCGCCGTTTCTGTCAACAAGCACAGCGAAAAGTTCTTTTGCCTTTGTCCGCTTAAAGGTAAGCGCCTCTCCGTTCTTTAAAACCTCGAAATTTCCGAAGCATTTAACATCAAGAAGCGACACATTCGGATTTTTACTCTTGATATGGTCAATTTCTTTTTGAACAGCTTCCGGTGTTATTGGTTTCATAAGGTATCCGCTGCACCGAAGTTGTATA
>JAZRNN010000065.1:0-15724 GCA_045648175.1 Clostridia bacterium | reverse complement strand
ATTTAAACGTTTAACCGCAGGAATTTGATATGCACCCCAAAAGTGTCTAACTTTTGGGGGGGATATCAAATCGTCTGCTGTTTTTTTACCTTCTATACCAATCCGGTGTGCCGACTCCGTTTGAATGCCACAAAGAAAAATCCTTTTTCATTTCGACAACAACCCTATTTACATCTTGTTCTATTAGTTCTTTGCATAAAAAGTCATATAGAAGCTGATAAAGCGTTATCCTTTTTACACCTTGTCCAATCAAGCCTTTTTCACACCAAAACTCAGACAACATGCAATAAAAATCAAATGGTGTATCAAAAAGTTGCACAGCAACACTCAAAGTTCGGACAAATCTTCCCGAATTAAAATATCTTTCCAGAACATCCTCCACTGCTTTCAATTTAATTATTTCTTCATAAGACAACCAGTTTGATGAAAACACATTATATGGAGCATATGCATTAAAAACAATTCCATATTTATTAATGTCTTTACGCAACTGTGACCCTTTTAAAAGTTTTAAATAGCCAAGTTGCAGTACATCAGGTGATAGATTATATACATCATTAAAAGAGGTTTTAAAGGAGTTATAGTCTTCACAAGGAAGCCCGGCAATCAAATCAAGGTGTAGTGACACGTTTGTATTTTCTTTAAGTTCTGTAACATTTCGGCTTAAAGTATTAAAATTCATTGTACGGCTGATTTCTGCAATAGTTTTGGGATTTGTACTTTGCACTCCTATCTCAAATTGAAACTTATCCTTTGGAGCTTTTTTGAGCACCTCAACCGACCTGTCATCTAAAAGGTCGGCGCCTATTTCAAAATGAAAACGGGTATCTCCTGACAGGCTGAGTATATATTCCCATATTTCAATGGCACGTGATTTATCTGCATTGAATGTACGGTCAACAAATTTTACTGTCATCACTCCCGCATCAACAAAGTGCTTTAATTCTGTCTTGACACGGTCAATACTCAAAAATCTTACTCCACAATCAACAGACGAAAGACAATATGCACAGTTAAAAGGACAACCACGGCTTGTTTCGTAATACACCAATTTTTCACCCTTGACAACAGCCTTTAAATCGTTATCAGCGTAAGGAAACGGCAAATCATCCAACGATTTCAACTGAGTTCCGTGTATCACGCATCTTTCGCCAGGAATATTTTTCAAGAACTTTTCAACTGCAATTTCGCCCTCGCCGCATATTATATTATCTATACTTTCATTACTTTTCAACAATTCCTCCGCATCAAACGAAACTTCCGGACCGCCAAGAAATATTTTACAGCAAGGCTTTAATTGTTTAAGATTTCTGCAGATTTCAAGAACTGTACCAATATTCCAGATATAGCACGAAAAGCCGTATACATCACAATCTGATATATACAGCTTTTCAAGAATATTATCCTTTGGCTCATTTATTGTAAATTCACGAAAATCACACTTAATTCCCGCCCGACTGCAATAACGGGTCAGATATCTGACCGCAATATTCGTGTGAACATACTTGGCATTTATCGCCACAAATAAAGCCTTCATTCGTTACTCTCCCATTTCATATTCCAAATCGTTTTCTGTTTCATCAATAATTTTTGCAAGATAATTTTTTGCTTCTGCCTTTGCAAGATTTATATCAAGATTGCGATAGTTTCCACATTCTATTTCGCTTGCACCGGGCATTTCACCATCATATTCAACAATCGCAGCAAGAACATTTTTGACCTCAGCAATCACCGATTTATGTTCTGCATTTCTTACAAGTATATAAAACCCCGTCTGACAGCCCATAGGTCCAACATAGATAACATCTTTCTTAAGTCTTCCATTGCGCATAAAGGTGGCAAAAAGATGCTCAAAAGAGTGCATCAGTGAATTAGACATGACCTCACCTGTGTTGGGCTTTCGCATACGCATATCATATGTTGTAATATCTCCGTCAATTCTTGAAATATAAATCCATTCACGAATGTATCTGTGATCTACAGTAAAGCTGGCAATTTTTTGCATATACTATCCCTCTTTTATTTTCAATTTTATGTTATATTTATCGTAAAAATATTCTTTATTCATCTTTTTGTGACCTATCGCTTTTGAAACATCACCTTTAGGGCATACAAATTCAAATTCACAGTCTTTGAGAGCATCCTTCAATATCATATTCTCAATTTTGTCACGGTAAATCAAACTTTCAACCAATTCACCAAACGCCTGATGGTATGGCCCTGCAACTACATTTCCAATCGAATCAAGCTCTTCAGATGAATGAAGTCCTATCCTTATAACGTCAATGTCGTTTTTACGGAATTCACATACAGCATTCTTTGCAATCTCTGCTGCCTGCATTGTTGTGTATGGCACATAGCCGTCGTCAAGGTATAGTTTTTCAAGCGCAGTATCCTTAAGTGTCACAACCGGATAGATTCTTACACAAGAAGGTTTAAGGCTTATTATATCCCTGACAGTTTTCATATCTTTATAAGGATTTGACGCATACATCCCCAGCATCATCTGGTGTCCAACATTTATTCCGGCTTTCTTTAATATCCGCGTAGCCTTTATTACATCATCAAAGCTGTGTCCACGATTGTTGCACTCTAAAACAACATCATCACTACTTTGAACCCCCAGTTCAACTGTTGTAACATTATATTCATTCAATAGCTCAATCACATCTGATGTTATATAATCAGGTCTTGTAGAAAGGCGAATTCCATCAATAACCGAACCGAACTCTGACGCAACTTTTAAAAATTCTTCCTGAACGGATAAATCCATCCCGGTAAAGCTACCGCCAAAAAACGCAACCTCAACAGTAGAATTTTCTTTTTTTATTGTCTTTAGGAACTCGTTGATTATACCTTTTACATAATCCGGCATAACATCGGTATCAACGCCCGTAATCTTGCGTTGATTACAAAAAACACAATCAAACGGACATCCTCGATGAGGTATAAAAATCGGTAAATTATATTTTCTCATTCTTCTTCATTCTTTCAAAAGCATCTCTTGCGGCAGCCTGCTCGGCAAGTTTACGGTTTTTGCCCTTGCCCGTGCCAATAACCTTGTTTTGATAAACTGCTTCAACATCAAAATTAGGGCTATGGTCAGGACCGGATTTTTGTTTGAGATTATATGTCACAACTTCGGTGTTCTTATCACGTTTTTGAAAATAAATCTGCAGTTCTGATTTATAATTAGCTTCGGTTGTAACCTTAATGTTTTTTATTCTGTCTCCAAAAACATCCAAAGTCCATTTTCTTGCCGTTTCAGCATCGCTATCAAGATAAATTGCGCCAAGAAGTGCTTCAAATGTGTCTGCCAGGATTGAGTTTTTATTAACACCATTGGTTTTAGCCTCAGACCTGCCAAAATGTATTCCAGCACCCAGATTAAGGTTTCTTGACAGCTCGGCAAGAGATTTTTCACAAACAAGCGACGCACGAATAGCCGTTAGTTCGCCCTCGTCACATTTTGGGTACATCCTATAAATTTCGCTTGCAATAATATATGACAAAACACTGTCACCCAAAAATTCAAGACGCTGATTACTTTCCCTTTTCAAATCATTAGCCAGAGAAATGTGGGTCATTGCAAGTTCTAATAAAGATTTATCTTTAAAATCGTATCCGATATTCATACATATTACCTTCTTCTATAAAAACAGCGGACCGTCATTTTTTTGACAGTCCGCATAAAAATTAATTTAAGTTTTCTTTGATATAGTTGACTGCGTCGCCTATTGTTGAGATTTCTTCAGCTTCTTCATCAGAAATTTCCATATCATATTCGTCCTCAAATGCCATCATAAGCTGAACAAGGTCAAGTGAGTCTGCCTCTAAATCGTTAATAAACGATGAATCCATTGTGATAAGACTCTCATCAATGTCAAGCTGTTCTGCGGTAATAGTTTTTACTGTTTCAAAAATATCCATATATGTCCTCCTATCTTTGTTATTTGACTATAATAACACAAAGAAGCGTGTTCGTCAATACAAAATGTGTTATTTTTTCCGCATATACCTATATTTTACTTAAATGTAATTAGTTTGCGGTTTTTAACAATATATTCTATGCCCGAATATATTGTCAAAATTACAGCAAGTGTAACCAACCAGAATGTAAGTGCCCCATAGATACCATCACCAAATCTTAATGGGATTATCAGGTCAACCATAACAGAAATAAGTGCCGCCATCTGTGAAACAGTTTTTGCCTTACCCCACTGACTTGCCGCAATTACAGTATTTTCGCCCATAGCAAGCTGGCGGATACCGGTGACAATAAGTTCACGTGCAATAATAACCATAACCACCCACGAATTAATAAAATCAGCCCCGATACCTAAAAGACAAACAAGTGCCGAAATTGTAAGTATTTTATCAGCCAAAGGGTCCATAAGCTTTCCGAATGTTGTAACCTGATTGTTGCGTCTGGCAAGATAGCCGTCAAGCTGGTCTGTAAGGGATGCAAGCACAAAAACTATTATTGCTGCCGCATAAAACCCCGTAAGCAGTGCCCACATAAAAACCGGTACCATAATAACCCTGATTAATGTAAGTTTATTGGGTGTATTCATTTTTGATTTCCTCCTTGCTCGCAAGCTCCATATAAATCATATTCCATATAATCTGTAATTCTAACATTAACAAAATCGCCTGATTCGCAATTTGTATCCGAAGTGAAAAAGACTTTGCCGTCAATTTCTTCAGAATCCCCATAGGTTCTGCCGTAATACTGTTTTATAAGGTTATCATAGCCCTCCACCAGAACTTCAAAAGTTTTGCCAACCTTTTTGCTGTTAAGCTCCTCAGAAACTGCAGCCTGATCAATCATTATAACTTCCTGACGATTCTTTTTCTCATCTTCGTCAATTTGTCCGTCAAGAAGTGCTGCGGCAGTTCCTTCCTCCTGAGAATATGCAAAAACTCCAAGTCTGTCAAATTCAATTTCGGTAACAAATTCACGCAGTTCGTCAAATTCTTCATCGGTTTCGGTCGGGAATCCGGCTATCAATGACGTTCTGATTATAACATCGGGAATTCGTTCGCGAAGTTTTTTTATCGTACTCAAAATTTCTGCCTTATTAGTTCGTCTTCCCATCAGCTTTAAAATTCTGTCATTGCAATGCTGAATCGGAATATCAAGATAGTTGCATACCTTGTCCTGCCTTGCTATAGTATCAATCAGTTCGTCGGTCACAAGTTCGGGATAGCAATAATGTATGCGTATCCACCTGATACCCTCAATCAAACATAACTCGTCAAGAAGCTGTGGCAGGCGATATTCGCCGTAAATATCCATGCCATACCGTGTGGTGTCCTGAGCGATAACAATCAGTTCCTTTACACCTTTTTCAGCCAAAGTTTTGGCTTCTGCGACAATATCCTCGATTGTACGGCTTCTGTATTTACCCCTGATTGAAGGAATAACACAGTATGTACAATGATTGTCACATCCTTCAGCAATTTTAAGATACGCCATATAATCAGGTGTTGTAACTACTCTGGGCAGTTTCTCGCAGGACATATATTCATCACTGCAATATATCTCTGTCTTATCTGACGTATGCATTTTTATTATTCCTGCAATCTTATCGTATTCGTTTGTGCCGATAACAATGTCAATCTCGGGAATTTCCTTAATTAATTCCTCTTTATAGCGCTGACTCATACAGCCAGTAACAATCAAAATACGATTCGGGTCTTTTTTCTTATATTCAATAAGTTCCATTATACAGTCAATGGACTCCTGCTTGGCATCATCAATAAATGCGCAGGTATTGACAATCATAATTTCTGCATCCTCTTCATCAGCAACAAGTTCAAAGCCTGCCGACTCAAGAATTCCCATCATTTCCTCGGCATCAACCAAATTTTTTGAACATCCAAGCGAAACAAGTGAAACCTTTTTCAATCTATGTCACTCCTTTTAAGTCTTACATCGTTAATCTTCTTTAACCTTTATACCAAGATTGTCAAAGCATTTGTTTATATCGTATATACCGAAGCCCCGTCTTACAAGATGTGCCTTTGCCTTTTCAAGCTCTTTCCAATCAGAAAACTCCATGACATCAAATCTCAGTCTCACATATTCTGTAAGGCTGTCTTCGGTATCAATTTCTGTCTCCTGTATTGCCTTTTCGATTACACTTGATGCCACACCTTTTTTTATAAGTTCTTGCTTTATACGATACATCCCTTTCATATGAACATATATCCCATCGTGAATATACGCCCTTGCATATTCTGCATCGTCAAGGATACCTGCCTTACAAAATTCACCTACAACAGACTCAGCTACTTCTTGAGATATATCCTTTTGCATCATCTTTTGTAGTATTTCCTTGCAGGTATACATTTTAAAAGATATCAGCTTTGCCGCAATTTTTTTTGCTTTGTCAAATTCCATAATCAATTACTTTTTCTTTCCGGTAGGCTTTGGAACAGGAGTAAATGCTGTACTCATTTCTCTAACGTTATCTTCGCCTTCTTCAACGAGAGGCAAGCCTGCCTTTTCTCTGATTTTCTGTTCAATTTCAAAGCACAGCGCAGGGTCTTCCTCAAGAAGCTTCTTTACCGCTTCTCTGCCCTGACCCAGCTTTTCATCCCCATAGGAGAACCAAGAGCCTGATTTCTTTATAATGCCAAAATCAACACCCACATCCACAACATTGCCGGTTTTGGATATACCTTCGCCATAAATAATATCAAATTCAGCTTCTTTAAACGGCGGTGCAACTTTGTTCTTAACAACCTTAACCTTTGTATGATTGCCCACAGCACCTTCATCACCTTTAACAGTTTCAACACGGCGTACATCCATTCTTACAGATGAATAATATTTAAGAGCACGGCCGCCGGCTGTTGTTTCGGGGTTTCCAAACATAACGCCAACCTTTTCACGAAGCTGATTGATAAATATTGCCGTTGTATTTGATTTACTTACAACAGATGTCAGCTTTCTAAGGGCCTGCGACATAAGTCTAGCCTGAAGACCAACGTGTGAATCACCCATAAGCCCTTCAATTTCCTGTTTGGGAACCAACGCCGCAACAGAGTCTATAACAATAACATCAATAGCACCTGAACGCACAAGCTGCTCAGTAATTTCCAAAGCCTGCTCTCCGGTATCGGGCTGTGATACGATAAGGTCGTCAATTCTTACTCCCAGTTTTTCTGCATACACAGGGTCAAGCGCGTGCTCTGCATCAATAAATGCGGCTTCGCCGCCCATCTTCTGTGCCTCTGCAACAATATGAAGAGCAACCGTTGTCTTACCTGATGATTCAGGCCCGTAAATCTCAACAATTCTGCCTCGCGGAACACCGCCGATACCCAAAGCAATATCGAGTGCCATCGAGCCTGTAGGGATTGCCTCAACCTCGGCATTTGTCTTTTCACCAAGACGCATTACCGCACCTGCTCCATACTGTTTTTCTATCTGTCCAAAGACATTTTCAAGAGCTTTTCTCTTTTCTTCCTGCATATTAAAACCGCCTTTCAAACACCCCTCAGGGCAATTTATTCACATAAATCATACTTTTTGAGTTTTAATCATAAAATCCAAGTAAATCATACCATATCTAGTGTGTAAAGTCAAGATTTTTCACTATGTCTCACCCAAAAAGCTATTAATGATATTTTACACTTTTTTCTGTGTCAAAAAAAGGACAATAAAAATGTAGGAGCCGATATTTTCAACTCCTACAACTTTTCATTTTGATTGTGTAAACTATTTTGTAAGAAGTTTTTCCTCTTCTTCCTTTTCAAGTTCACGATACGCAACCTTGCCCACCAATGTTTTGGGAAGGTTGTCGCGATATTCATATTCACGCGGCAGGGCATATTTTGCAATGTTCTTTTCACAGTGAGCCTTAATTGACTCTTTTATCTCATCAGTAGGTGAAAAACCGGGCTTTAATACAATAAAAGCCTTTACCCTTTGTTTTCTTATTTCATCCTTTACACCGATAACTGTGCTGAACATTACAGCCTCGTGAGAATCTATTACATTTTCAACCTGGGATGGATATACGTTATACCCATTGGTTATAATCATACGTTTAAGCCTTTGAACAAAATAGATAAAACCATCCTCGTCCATACGACCAAGGTCGCCTGTATGAAGATATGTAAGCCCATCATCATGTACACGAAGAGTTTGACTTGTCTCTTTAGGATTATTGATATATTCCTTCATAAGCGTCGGGCCTGTAAGACAAATCTCACCCATTTCGCCAACAGGCGCTTCCTCATTTGTATTGGGAATAACAATTTTATAATATGTGTCAGGAAAAGGTATTCCTATACTTCCCTCACGATAATATTCAATAGGCGTAAGACAACTTGCTGTCACGCACTCGGTTGTTCCGTAACCTTCACGCACCTGAATTGATGCACCCCTCTCTTTAAGGAATGTATCAACCTTCTTTTTAAGTTCAATTGACAACGAATCACCGCCGCTGAATAAACCCTTAAGACAAGAAAGGTCTGCTTTTTTCATATCCTCGTCACGCATCATAGCTTCAAACAATGTAGGAACACCTGCCATATAATTGGGACGGTGTTTTTTGAAAAGGCCGGGGAATTCAGCTACATTTACCCTTGGCACTAAAACGCACTTTCCGCCGTGAGCAAGAATGGTATGAATACCAACCCCCAAACCAAATCCGTGAAATATAGGCATAACCGAAAGCATTACATCCCCTGCAGCAAAACATTGAGAGGCCGCAGCAGTCTGCATTGCCAAGGCATTAAAATTAAGGTTCGTCAGCAAAATTCCTTTCGAGGTTCCTGTCGTTCCGCCGCTGAACAAAATAACAGCGGAATCATCACCTTTTGCGTTGCATAATACATCTTTAGTGCATTCCTTTGCCTTGCCAAGAAAATCATTCCATGCAATAACCCATGGGTCTTTAACAACCTTTGGCTCGTGCCCGATAAACTTGTACGCAAAACCCTTAATTACAGGCAAAGCTTCTTCTATTTTGGTAACTATAACCCGTTCTAACTGAGTTTTACCCTTTATGGCCTCAAACTTATCATAGAATTGTGTCAAAGTTATTGCTATGCGAGTCTTAGTTTCATTAAGATAAAATTGTATCTCAGTCTCTGCCGACAATGGATGAATCATACTTGCCACAGCACCAATTTTGTTTATGGCATAAAACATAATTATCGCCTGAGGCGTGTTTGGCATACACACAGTAACCGCCTCCCCCGGCATAACTCCCTGCATAACAAGAGCTTTGGCGCAAATATCAATTTCTTCAACAAATTTTTCATACGTTACTGCCTTGCCCATAAAATCATATGCTGTATATGATGGATATTCATTAGCAGTTTTTTTGAGCATATCATACATTGAAATATCCGGATAATCTAAAGTATGCGGAACATCTCCGTAATATTTAAACCATTTTGCATCAGAATTCAAAATCAATTTCCTCCCCTAATGTTTTGTCAAGCAAGTGTGGATTTTTAAACAAATATTTAACCAACTTTAACGAGCGTGCAAAATAAAAGCCATCTGCAATACGTTCGTCAAGAGTTACTCCAATATTAACTATATCGCGCACCGTCTGCTGATTATTCTCATCAAGAATAACTTCCTTGTGTATCTCACCTATTGTAATAACAATTCCGTTTGTACCAAAATTATTAAGATGGTGATAAACAGCATCACATTTTATACTGCCAAGATTGGATAAAAGAACAGTTACATAATTAGGGTCAACACTACTGAAAGCCTTGGGCATAAGACCATGACTATCTGCAAAACGCATAAATGCCATAAAAATATACATTATAAACTTGGGTAATTTTTTTACGATATTCAAAATATCGTCAACCTTCATACCACCGTCATCTTTTTTCGCCTGTGCTACCTTGGGTGAAAGTCTATCTGTTATTGCACAAACATTTTCATTATCCTTTGGATGATAAATCATCAATGTTTCTTCAGCATGGTCTTCAAATTTTTTCTTAATGGTGAAACCCATAGATACATCGTGTCTCATATAAAAATGTTTACCCGAAATATAGCGATTAAGCAACGGGCGCATCCTTAAGGTTCTTGCCACCGCCGCAATTATGCAATGAAACAATGTCACCTTGCGTTCTCCAGTAGCATTTTTTTCTTTTATGTATTCCAAAAGCTCGGTTACATCTATTTTTTCATTGATATATACCTCCGCATCGGTTCTCTTTGGCATAAGATACGCCATATAAAAATGCAATCCATCGATATCTCTTACACGATATGCATCATATCTGTCTCCAAACTTACGCACCCAATCACTCCTCTAAGGATATTTCAATATAATTATATCACATATAATAAAAAAAAGCAAATTTTTATCGAAAAATGGTTATATTTCTTTTTCCACTTTGATTTTCAAAAAAACATTGACATAATAATAATTTAGTAGTATAATATTTAAGGTCTATTGCAAACAAAAACACATCGGGATGTGGCCCAGCTTGGTAGGGCACTTCGTTCGGGACACGGTACTAATCAATTCATTAGTTACCAGCCGAACTCCCACAAACCTTTTAACACCGCCACTTTACGGCGACTTAAAAAACAAAATACATGTGGTCAAACAAATTTTGACCACATGTTATCCCACAGATACGGGAGATACAAAAAATCGAATATTTTATTTCGGGATATAGCGCAGTTTGGTAGCGCGCTTCGTTCGGGACGAAGAGGCCGCAGGTTCAAATCCTGTTATCCCGACCACCTTAAACCTCAGTAACCAAGCGGTTTCTGAGGTTTTTGCTTTATCTAGAAAAGTGCAAAAAACGAGTTTGACCACAGGTTACCCACATTTTATGCCTCAAACGCAGTCGTATCAAGGCTTTGCAGATTTTTTAATTATTTTTTATCCTTAAATATGAACAAAGAGTCCTAAACCTAAAAATTCAAGACTCTAAGTTTTAAATAGTTAAATTGGAGTTATTCATTCTCTCCCGAAAATACAGTAACGAATTATATTTGAAATTTCTTTAATACTTTTTTTGCAGTCATCTTTCAACCATTCCGTAATAATGGCAGTAATACCATTGAGATAAAACATCATAACATAATTTTGTTCATCTCGTGGATAGTGAAATCTATCTAAAATAGGATTAAATATATTATCGAACAGCCTTTGAAAAATAATATTTGAGTCAAATGTTACTGGTTGCGACAACACTGCAAAAAACACTCGTCTGTTTTCTTTGATAAATAAAAGATAAGGATGCAGATACTTCTCGTTGATATAATTGAGTTCCTGCAAATCACAATTTTTAAATCCTGATGTGATATTTTCAGTATCAACATCGAAATATGAAGTGAAGTTATCGAGGACATAGGCAATCGTTTCTTTCAGTAAATCCCGTGTGTTTTCATAGTGAAGATAAAAGGTTGAACGATTAACCCCGGCTTTTTCACATATTTCGCTAATCATTATGTACTCAAAAGGTTTCTTTTCAAGCAAAGAAAGGAGTGCTTTGTCAAATCTGACGGCAGTGTTAAAATATTTACTTTCCGATTTATTCATATAGACACTCCTTTCATAAAATATTATTTTTACTTATCAGCAATTTCTTTTGCAAGCTGAACGATTTCATAAGCATATTTTGCTTTGCCTTTTTCAAGCATTTTCTTGTAAATGGGATAATTCACACCGCAACCGATCATTCCGATAATTCCAATGATAATGCCAAGCACCATACCAGCCAAGCCGTTTCCGATTACCTGCATTGCAAGACACATTCCCGTACCAAAAACAAGTGCGGATATTATACCGCAAGAGTAAGTGAAAATCGTGGCAGGTAGTTTCGCTCTGTTGTCCAATTTTTTAAGTGCAACTATTTTTGAGCTTTCCTTCGGTGCATAGTCCTTTGCGATTGATTCTGCAATAATTTTGTCTGTGTTCATAATAAAAACCTCCTTTTGTTTTACAATTCTATTTTAACAACTAAAGAAGGTAATTTGAACAACATAAATATTGTTTTGTGTTGAGTTCAATAAATACAAGTTTATCTAATTTGTTTTTTTACTAATTATAACACCAAATGTGTAAAAAGTAAATAAACCCTTTTTCTTTGTTTCCACCGTATCAAAATTTAATACGCCCAAAAGCTATGGCACGGATTTTTATATCCGTGCCATCTGTGTTATTATGCATTTTTGAGTTTCGCTTTTTGTTCAGCAATTTCGGCTTTCATTTCCTTTATCAGTATGGCGAGCTTTTCTTCACATTCTTCTCTTGTAGGCGCATATATGTTTCTTGCCATTCTTTTGCCGTAGGCATCCTTTGGTGAGTATCTGCCCTCATAGAGATGGTCATTTATCTTACTGATGCATCCTGTGCCAGGTTTTCTCATCTTACCCTTTTTAGGCTCAAATTTGGGTTGTGGCAGCTTTTCTTGTTTATCTGTTATTGTTTCTTCGTTGCCGTTTGTATCTGCAAGCTTGTGTCCATGTACGGGGTGTTTGTTAATTCTGCCTCCCTTTTTTAATTTCGCATACATTTTCTGCACATCGTTTGTTGTGATAAAGGCTATCTTTTTATCTCCCAGATACGGCTTTATGTAGCATCTGCATATTAGCTCGAAGCCCTTTAGAGTGGTTGGTCGGACAGCTTGGGGCATTAATTCATTTATCCACTTGTCGAGCCACTCACTTAATGTTATGTTACTGTCTTCGTTAAGGTCGGCATCCTG
Source organism: Clostridia bacterium (assembly GCA_045648175.1). GTDB lineage: Bacteria > Bacillota > Clostridia > Monoglobales > Monoglobaceae > SIG440. The sequence goes on along the minus strand of JAZRNN010000065.1, from coordinate 3,010 downwards.
ATATTGAAGCTTTAATGCATTTAGTTTCTGCATCATTTCTTTTTGTGTCTTACCATATGCATATCTGAATATGGAATCGCCATTTTGCTTATGTCCGACCACAATTCTTCCTTCCCATTGATTTTCTTTTTTCAGTCTTACCATGCCATCACCCGATGGTCTGCGTTTTGCCATTTTTCTCACCTCTTTTTTCTGTAACACACACAATACCGTAAAGGTTCGAACAAGTCAAGCGAAATGCTGAAACAATTTTTCAAAGAATTTCAAAAGACATATTTCAGTAAAAATGCAGTAAAATAGCACCTTGAGGTTTCGCATACTTTTTATGCTTTTCCTCAAGGTGCTGGAGTTTATATGTTTATTCCATTGTCCCGACCATTTTATTTATATCGCCGTCTGAGTCTACTATGATAGTTCTTGTTTTGCTCGGTGCAACATAACCAAAGCCTTCTATGTAGTTTTTATTCTTTTCTTCAATAATTTCATTTCGTATTTTAATTTCCTCGTCTGTGAGGTAGCAGGTATCTTTTGCCATAATTTCGTCCTTTGGATTTATAGACTCCTGTGGGTTCGGCTCCCATTTCGCATAGAGAACATCAGGCTTTGTGAATTTGAATGTTGTTACCTGATTCATCTTTGTTCGGGGATCAGTGAACCAGCCTTTGAATGTATATCCGTATTTTGTCGGGACATAACTTTCAAGGCTGATGCTCTCGCCGTATCGTTTGATTATTGGCCTGATAAAGCTTCCGCCGTCCGATGCGAAGGTCAGGGTTACATTTCCTACGATTCCAAGTTCATTGTCAAACATCACTCGGTATTTATCGAGCCACCAAGGTTTTGCAGTTGCCGATGCTGTTTGTGTCAGCAGTATTGTTACTGCCATTGCCGTATATAATACTTTTTTCTTCATAATCTTTCATCTCCTAATTTTGTATTTACCTTATCTGGCAATACAAACATACCACATAAGTTTTTGAAAGTCTACGAAGTTTTTTAACTCCTTTTCTTTGTTTAAGGTGTATCACATTTTGATATAGGTATATTTTTAAATATTAAAACATATCGTTAGATACCCCAAAGGCACTCCTATTGGAGTGCCCTTGATAGTTTCTTTTATTACTTTCCTTTGGTAAAATCATAAACCAAATGACTTCTTAACTATAATTTCAACATTTTTTCCGCGAACACCTACGATAATATCGTCAGCAAGCTTTGCAACGATAGAGCGCTCAAGTTCTGCATATTCATCTTCTTTCTCTTCAACTGCTGTTTTATAATTAAACAGCGACCATGAGTATATATATCCTGTTTCAACAGCAATTGTTGGATCAATATATCCAAAGCCTATATTATAGCCATGATAATCATAAAACTCTCCTGCAGGGAGTGTTTGAAGAGTCGGATCAGATGCAGCAAGAAGCATTGTTTCCGCAACTGCTCTGATTTTACCCATAATGCCTTTTGCAGCGGCATTTTTACCGGATTTTGAAACAGAGATAAGTTCATCTCTTAAATCAATGTTCATATCATCTGCCTTAAGTTCTACATGAAGTTCGTAAGTTTCGCCTTCATTTTCTGTCCAGAACTCACCGCTGAAGTTTTCGATAAGTCCCGGAAGCATTCCGCAGAGTTCTTCTGCCAAAAGACGAAGTCTTAATGCTTTCTTGTCCTCAAGACCATTGTATGTAGTTACCTTTTCTACCTCGGCAAGAACTGCTTCGAGGCAGGTTAAATCTTCATTTAATTTACAAATATTAGATTTCAATTAAATCTCCTCCTAACTTAATGAAATGACAAGAGTAAGTACGTTTTTGTCATCCGTGTATTCATATTCCATGCTTTCCGTCATTTTCTTAACCATAAATATTCCAAGACCTCCGATTTGTCTTTCTTCTGCAGAAAGAGTTGTATCCGGCTCTGCTGCCTCAAGAGGATTGTACGGAATACCATTGTCAGCAAACGTAATGCGTAGTTTTCCATTTTCTATACTGTAAGAAATGGTAGCAAGGGTTGCCTTGCTGTAATTTGCTATGTTTGCATAAATTTCATCAAACACTATGTTGATCTTATTTGCAATTTTCGGTATGATTTCAAGTTTTGCGGAAAGTGAATCTGCAAATGCACCAACAGCCACGCGAGAATCGCTATCCGGTACAACTGAAATACTTTCGTCACCGAGTATTGCATCAAAATTAAGTGCAAGCATTGTAATATCATCAAACTGTGGTGCTGAACCCACAAATTTATCAACATCTTCTTTTATGAGTTTGCAAAGACTTTCAGGCTCTGTATTTTCAATAGAATTTACAAAATCAAGGAGTCTTTGTTCGCCATAAAGCTCGGTGTTGTTATCCGTGGCTTCGGTAACACCGTCTGTGTAGAGATACAGTGTATCACCAGGAGTAAGCTGAAGTTCATTTTTGCGATATTTAATGCCCTCCATACCTGCAAGGAGCATTCCGCTCCGAACTTTCATATACGAAAACTCCTCGCCACATCTTTTGAAAAGCGGTGGGTTATGTCCTGCATTTGCAAACTTCATAATCCCTGTCTTTGTATCTAAAATACCAAGCCATGCTGTTACAAACATTCCTGCATCGTTGTTTTCACAAAGCTTTTCATTTGCAATGGTAAATATTTCGTCAGGCTCAAGTCCGCGTTCTGCCAAATCCCTGATAACTGTCTTTGCTCTCATCATAAACATAGCCGCAGGAATACCTTTACCCGATACATCCGCAACAAGAAAAGCGATGGCCCCATCATTCAGCATATAAAAGTCGTAAAAATCGCCGCCGACTTCCTTTGCGGTTATCATTTCGGCATAAAGATTGAAGGAATTACTCTTTGGGAAAACTGTCGGGAGTGATGAATACTGAATTTGCTTTGCAAATTCAAGCTCCTTGTCTATTCTTGCCGCCGCTTCTTTGATATACTTTTTCAGCGTACCCACGGTCTGGTTGATATCATCGGAAAGTGATGCGAATTCTTCGTTGGAACGAACGTCAAC
>JAZRNN010000064.1:0-19215 GCA_045648175.1 Clostridia bacterium | reverse complement strand
AGACGCGAGGCGGCACAAAACAGTGACCTTTGGGAGAAAATCCTCAAACTTTTGGGCAAACACGATGTTAAACTTGTGTGGGTTAAAGGCCATGCGGGACATCCCGAAAATGAACGTTGTGATTCTTTGGCGGTTGCAGAGTCACAGAAATTCAGATGATAATTTTATTTAATTTACATACGGAGAGGTCTACTTTTCATAGATTTTTTACGGCTTGAAACCGTAAATTTTACTCCGCAGATAAAAGAAAGGTAGGAATCAAAATGGAGAAAAAGCGAATTTATGTTGACCATTCGGCAACAACTCCTGTAAGGCGTGAGGTCCTTGATGCAATGCTTCCTTATTTTGCCGAGAACTTTGGTAATGCATCAACAGTTTATGCCGAGGGCAGAGAAACTAAAAAGGCAATAAGCCTTGCACGTGAGCAGGTTGCAAAGGCAATCGGTGCCGATGTTAAGGAAATTTTCTTTACAGGCTCGGGCACAGAAGCTGACAACTGGGCAATCCGAGGTGTAGCCCACGCAAACAAGGCAAAGGGCAATCATATTATTACATCGGCCGTTGAACATCACGCAGTGCTTCACACCTGTCAGACTCTTGAAAAAGAGGGCTTTGAGGTGACATATCTGCCCGTTGATGAATTTGGTATGGTGTCGGCAGAGGATGTGCGCAAAGCAATTAAGGATACAACAATCCTTGTCACAATAATGACAGCCAACAACGAAATCGGCACAATTATGCCAATTGAGGAAATCGGAAATGTGACAAAGGATGCGGGTATAATCTTTCACACCGACGCAGTTCAGGCAATCGGTATGATGGATATTGACGTAAACAAGATGAATGTCGATTTGCTGTCAATGACAGGACACAAGTTCTATGGCCCAAAGGGCAGCGGAGCGTTGTTTATAAAAAAGGGAGTAAAGGTGGCACCTTTCATCACAGGCGGTGCTCAGGAGAGCAATAAGCGTGCAGGTACTGAGAATGTTGCGGCGATAGTAGGCCTTGGAAAGGCAATAGAGCTTGCAACGGCAGATATCGCTGGGCACACAGCAAGGCTTGCTGAAATGCGTGATAAGTATATTGAAAGAATACTTAATGAAATTCCTTACACACGCCTTAATGGTCACCCTGTACAAAGACTTGCATCAAATGCAAATATTTCATTTGAGTTTATCGAGGGCGAATCCCTTTTGCTTATGCTTGATATGCAGGGGATTTCAGCATCAAGCGGCAGCGCTTGTACATCGGGCTCACTTGACCCGTCACACGTTTTACTTGCAATCGGTTTAAAGCATGAGATTGCACACGGCTCGCTGAGGGTTACCTTTGGTGATGCCAATACTATAGAGGACGTTGACAGAATTGTGGAGGCACTTAAAACCATTGTTTCAAGACTCAGGGAAATGTCTCCTCTCTATGAGGAAGTTAAGAATAAGTAATTTACGAAAGGAAAAGATAGATTATGTACAGCGAAAAAGTTATGGACCATTTCTCAAATCCGAGAAATGTTGGTGAAATTGAAGATGCAAATGCCGTAGGTCAGGTTGGCAACCCCAAATGCGGTGATATTATGAAAATCTATATGAAGATAAACGACGATACCAAGCAAATTGAGGACGTTAAATTCAAAACCTTTGGCTGCGGTGCCGCTGTTGCTACATCAAGTATGGCGACAGAAATGGTAAAGGGTAAGACCATTGACGAGGCTCTTGAGATTACCAATGTTGCAGTTGCCGAGGCTCTTGACGGGCTTCCCCCCGTAAAGATGCATTGTTCAAACTTAGCTCAGGAGGCAATCCATTCTGCAATTGCCGACTATTACAACCGTAAGGGTATTGACCCCACACATATCGTGGGATGTAACGGAGATTGCTCTTGTTGTCACGCACGCGACCACGGAGCTGTTGAAGAATAATATCTGAAAGGATAAAGAGGCTGGCAGATGTCAGCCTTTTTCGTAAAGTTTATGAGCAAGAAAAAAGTAGTTATAGGAATGTCAGGCGGCGTTGATTCAAGCGTCGCGGCCGCACTTTTGCTTGAGGATGGCTATGATGTGGTGGGGCTTACCATGCGTCTGTGGGACGGCGAAGAGGTTTGTGGTCAGCATATTGATGGCACTTGCTGCAGTGCATCGGCTGTCCAGGATGCAAAATATGTTTGTTACAAGCTGGGAATTGAGCATCACGTTCTTGACTTCCGCCGTGAGTTTGATAAATGCGTTATAGATTACTTCGTAAATGAATACCAAAACGGCAGAACGCCAAATCCATGTATTGCCTGCAATAAGCATCTTAAATTTGACGCAATGCTGAAAAAAGCAGAGCTTTTGGGCGCGGACTATGTTGCAACGGGTCATTATGCATCGGTTGAGTATGATGAATCTTTGGACAGATACCTTCTTAAACGTGCAATGTCTTGTGCAAAGGACCAGACATATGCACTTTATTCTTTAAATCAGGAGCAACTTTCAAAAACACTTATGCCACTTGGCAGACTTGAAAACAAGGACGAAACCCGTGCCATTGCCGAAAAGCTGGGGCTGATTACTGCAAAAAAGCCTGACAGTATGGAGATTTGCTTTATTCCCGACAATGATTATGCGGGATTTATACATCGACGTACGGGTGAGGACGATATTGAGGGCAATTTTGTTGACGAAAATGGAAATATACTGGGCAGACATCGTGGAATTATCCACTACACTGTGGGTCAACGCAAGGGTCTTGGAGTAACATTCGGCAAACCTATGTTTGTTCTCGGGATTGATGCTGAAAAGAACGAAATTACCCTTGGCGAAAAGGGAACTGAATTTTCGGACACTCTTATTGCGGATAATGTGAATTTTATTCCCTTTGACAAGCTGATGCAGCCCATTCGTATTGCGGCAAAGGTGCGATACAGCGCAAGGGAGGCTGAGGCAACGGTTGAGCCACTATCTGATGGCTTGGTAAAGGTTACTTTTGACAATCCGCAAAGGGCAATCACTCCCGGTCAGGCGGTTGTGTTTTATGAAATCGGCGGTAACTGTGTTATAGGCGGCGGGATCATCCGTTGAAAATTAGGAGAAACAAAATGAATTTTTTGGATATAAGAAAAAAGATAATAGAAAACGGTTATAAAAACCTTAACAATAAACAGTTAGAGGCTGTGGTTAATACCGAAGGCCCTTTACTTGTGATTGCAGGTGCAGGCTCGGGCAAGACTACGGTTATTATACATAAAATTGCACATTTGCTGACATTTGGCAAAGCATATGAGGATACAAACGTTCCGTCGGGGATAAGTGCCGAGGAGCTTGAAATTTTAGAATGGTTTGCGAATGGCGAGATTGAAGAAATTCCGCCACATTTGTGGGATTATATGGCGGTTGACCCCGTAAGACCATATAATGTTCTTGCAATAACATTTACAAACAAGGCGGCGGCAGAGCTTAAATCGCGTCTTAATGCAAAGCTTGGCGGTATGGGTGATGATGTGTGGGCATCGACATTCCATTCATCCTGCGTCAAATTTTTAAGACGTGACATTGACAGACTTGGCTATGACAAAAGCTTTGTTATTTTTGACACAGCAGACCAGCAGACTTTAATTAAGGAATGTTTAAAGGAGCTTAATCTTGACTCAAAGGAATTTGCCCCCAAAGCTATCGGCGGTGCAATCAGTCAGGCAAAGAATGAGCTTGTTACCCCTGAGGATTATACTCAAATTTTTAAGGCAGACTTTTTCAAGTCAGTTGTGGCAAGGGTTTATACCCTTTATCAAAAGAAATTGAAAAAATACAATGCACTTGACTTTGACGATTTGATTATGTGTACGGTTAAACTTTTTGAGGAAAATCCCGATGTACTTGAGTTTTATCAAAACAAATTTAAATACATACTTATCGACGAGTATCAGGATACAAACCACGCTCAGTACCGCTTAGTCAGTCTACTTGCGGCAAAGCACCGTAACTTGTGCGTGGTAGGGGATGATGACCAGAGTATTTATAAATTCCGTGGAGCTGATATATCCAACATTCTTGGCTTTGAGGAAGAGTTTGAAAATGCAAGGGTTATCAAGCTGGAAGAAAATTATCGTTCAACTCAGAATATCTTAAATGCCGCAAATGGCGTTATCGGACACAATATGGGCAGAAAGCAGAAAAAACTGTGGACACAAAACGGCGAAGGCGACAAGATAACCATTTATAATGCCACAAACGAGCACGATGAGGCAAGATTTATCGGTGATAGGGTTGAAGAATTTCATTCAAAGGGCGAAAGCTACAATGATTTTGTTGTTCTGTATCGTATGAATGCAGAGTCCCGTGTGGTGGAAGACACATTGCTTAGAATGGCAATTCCGTACAAGGTTGTGGGCGGCCTGCGATTTTATGACCGCAAGGAAATCAAGGATTTAACCTCGTACTTGCGCCTTGTACAAAATCCAACAGACAACGTTGCATTCCGCAGAATTGTAAACGAGCCAAAACGAGGTATAGGCGATACAACAGTTGATAAAATTATTGATATCGCCGAGAGCGAGGGCGTTGGTGCTCTTGAAATCTGCCGACGTGCACCGCAATTTGCCGAGCTTTCACGAAGTGCAGCAAAGGTGGGCGTGTTTGTTGAAATAATGGACGCTCTCTCAAAGGCAAGAGAAACCGAGGAAACATTAGAGGGCTTTGTAAAATGTGTTCTTGAAAAATCGGGAATGATTTCTGCCCTTGAAAAGGATGATACGGTTGAAAGCCGTACAAGGATTGAAAACCTAAAGGAATTTTTATCAATGGTTCAGGAAACCGTTAAAGAAAATCCCGAAACCACATTGGAAGATTTGCTTGAAAATATTTCACTTGTAGCGGATATTGACAGCCTTGACGAAACCCAGGAGGCTGTTACACTTATGACCCTTCACAGCGCAAAGGGGTTAGAGTTTAAAAACGTATTTCTTATTGGTATGGAAGAAGGTATCTTCCCCGGTGTCCGTTCGCTTGGTATGGATGACGAAATGGAGGAGGAACGCCGTCTTTGTTATGTGGGTATTACCCGTGCAAAAGTACGCCTTTACCTGACCCATACAGACACAAGAACGTTATTCGGCACAACAAAGTATAATATGATGTCGCGGTTTTTGAAGGAAATTCCCAAAGAATTGGTAAACGAGGAAAGTGCACGAAAGACAACTGTCAGCGACTTTGGATTTACCTATACCAAAAAGCCGACAATGGATACATCAATGTTTTCAAATAACGCAGCTAAGTCTCAAACTTCGGCTACAGCTACAGGCAACAAACCAGTTCTTGATTTCTCGTCGGGTGACAGGGTTATGCACCGCAAGTTTGGCGAGGGAATGGTTTTGGAGGCAAAGGCAATCGGTGCGGATATGTTTTTGCGTGTTAAGTTTGACAGTGTTGGTGAGAAAAATCTTATGGCGGCATATGTTCAGCTTGAAAAAATTTAGGTGGTGATACCTTATGTATAACGATTTTGCACAGGTTTATGACAAGCTGCAGGATGCGGATTACAACAAATTTGTAAACTTTTATGAAGAGATTTTTAAGCGGTTGGGAAAGAAGCCTGAACTCGTCCTTGACCTTGCCTGCGGAACGGGAAACATCACCCTGCCTATGGCAGAGCGTGGTTATGATATGATTGGCCTTGATATGTCGGTTGAAATGCTTAACATTGCAAGAGATAAAGCGTATGAGGCAAATCAAGAAATACTGTTTCTTTGTCAGGATATGTGTGAGATGGAGCTTTTTGGCACCGTTGATGCAATTGTATGCGCATTGGATGGCGTAAACTACATCACCGATTATAATGATTTAAAACAGCTTTTCGGACTGGTCAGCAATTATCTTAACCCCGGCGGTGTGTTTATATTTGATATAAACAGCGTTCACAAGCTGAAAAATGTTTTAGGAAATAACACTTTTGTCAATGACGAGCAGGGAATATTTTATGTGTGGCAAAGTGAGTTCTGTGAAGAAACAAATATTTGTGACTTTGCTCTTACATTTTTTTGCGAAGATGAGGATGAAACTTACATACGATTTGATGAATTTCAGCAGGAAAGGGCATATTCTATTGCAGAAATTACAGATGCGGCAGTGTCTGCAGGACTTGATGTGACAGGAATTTACAAGTCTTTTGAATTTGCGACAGCAACAGACTGCGACGAGAGAATTTTTTTCGTAGTTTCAAAAAAACATATTGACATAAAATGGGAAAAATGATATACTTATCCGGTGGACAACAGAGAGTTGACCTAAGAATTGGAGGAACATTTTATGCAAAAAGGTAAAGTTAAATGGTTTAATGCTGAAAAGGGCTTCGGCTTCATTGAAACAGAAGAAGGAACAGACGTATTTGTTCATTTTTCAGCAATTGCCATGGACGGCTACAAGACCTTGGAAGAAGGCGCAGAAGTTGAATTTGAAGTTGTAGAAGGAGCTAAGGGACCGCAGGCGGCAAACGTTACACGCGTGTAATCCTTAAAACATATACGATAAACAAAAAAACAAATCGGCTCTTTTGAGCCGATTTTCTGCTTTAAAGGAGAGTTATTATGGCAGACAAATTAACCATTGCGGTTACAAAAAACAAACTTATAAGAATATATGCAGTAAATTCAAAGAATATTGTACAGTCGGCAAAAGACTATCACAGCACTATGCCAACGGGTACAGCGGCATTGGGCAGACTGCTTACCGGGGCAACTCTTATGGGGGCAATGCTCAAGGACAAAAATACTTCCCTGACACTGCAGATGAAGGGCGACGGACCTTTGGGCAGAGTTATTGCTGTTGCAAGTTCCGAGGGTGACGTCAAGGGTTATATCGAAAACCCCATAGCCGAGCTTCCGCTTAATGCTTTTGGCAAGCTTGATGTTGGCGGCGCTATTGGCAGAGAAGGATATCTAAGCGTTGTCAAGGATATGAATATGCGTGAGCCTTACGTTGGGCAAGTGCCTATCCAGACGGGCGAAATTGGTGATGACCTTGCTTTTTATTTTGCGCAGTCCGAGCAGGTTCCAAGTCTTGTGGCACTGGGCGTTTTAGTGGACAGAGATTATTCTGTTAAGCAAGCAGGCGGATTTATTGTGCAGATTATGCCCGACTGTGACGAGTTTAACCTTAAAAAGTTTGAAAAGGCGGCAGAGGAACTATCAAGTGTCACGGCAATGTTGGAGGAAGGCTTGTCAAACGAGGCACTTATCCGCAAGGTAATGAAGGATTTTGAAATTGAAATCCTTGAGGAAAAGGAAGTGGCATACCGCTGCGACTGTTGCGACGAGCGGATGCGCCGAGCAATTATCAGCCTTGGCAAAAAGGAAATTCAGGATATAATTGACGAGCAAGGAGAGGCTGAGATTGTATGTCAGTTCTGTAACAAGGGCTATACCTATGATAAAGCGCAACTTGAAGAAATGCTAAACAAGGCGAAACATTAAATTTTTATATAAACAAAAAACACCGTTGGGTTATCCCAACGGTGTTTTACTGCTTTTTTACAGCCGATTTTAACAGCCTTACATTTCAGCAAGTCCTTCGGCTATGCCCATAATAATGATACCTGCGATAACTGCAACAAGTGATGCATAGTGCTTCCAAGAAAGGCGTTCTTTAAGGAAGATTGAACTCCATATTGCTGAAACAACACAATAAGCACAGATAACGGGTGCTGCACCAACAGGATTTGCGGAAAGTGCATAGATGTATGCAAACTGACCTGCTGTTTCACAGATAGCACCAAGACCTTTGGGAGCCTCGTCCTTTGCACTTAACAGCTTTTGTTTTTTGATTACAAATACATAAATTGCTGCGACAATACCCATAAACAAGAATGTAAGTTCATATGCAACGTTTGCAACATCCTCGTCCATATAGTGGAATACACTTGTCATAAAGGTGTTGCCTTCTTCAAGGATTACTGCGTCAAAGAATGTTCCTAATGCGTCAATAAAACAGTAAAGTACAGGAAGAAGTATTGCAAGGACGCTTTTTGTATATTTTCTGTTTGCATTTAACTGACGTGCAGCCTTTGCCTCGTCGTCTTCTGTGTATTCGGCAATTCCCAAAAATACAACGCCCAAAGATACAATTACAATACCAATGGCTGAAAGACCGTCAACCGTTTGTCCAAGAACAATCAGACACAAAATTGCCGCAACCGCACCCGATGAATTGCAGATGGGTGATGATACCGAAAGCTCAATGTATCTAAGAGATATATATCCAAATATCATTGAAAGTATGTACATTGCTGATGCAGGCAGATAGTATATGATATCCATAAATGTGATGGCAGTGCCTGTTGCGATTTCGTAGAATGCGTGAATACCCATAACTACGCCAACGGCAATAACCATTTTCCAATGACTGTATTTATCCGCGGGCTTTGAACCCAGCTTGCTGAAAAAGTCTGAACCACTCCAGCAGAGCATTGCTATAATTGCTAAAACTAACCACATAATTTTAAACCTCCAAAGAAATTATTTTTTCAACATCAAGGAGATTGGCATCAACCATTTTCTGAACAGACATTAATATTCCAAGCTTTGCGTGATACCAGGTGATTCCGCCCTGAAAATAAACCGCATAAGGATCTCTAAGGGGTGCGTCGGCACTAAGCTCAATTGACGAGCCCTGAACAAATGCACCTGCCGCCATAATAACCTGTGATTCATAGCCGGGCATATCGCCGGGAACGGGTGTAACATAGCTGTCAACCGGTGCTGCCGCCTGAATACCCTTGCAGAAGGCAATAACGCGTTCTGCATTGCCAAGCTCAACTGCCTGAATTATATCGTGTCTTGATTCTGTCCCATTGGGAACAACACGGAAACCCAATCTCTCGTAAATATTTGCCGCAAAGATTGCCCCTTTAAGAGCACCTGCAACAACGGTGGGAGCCATAAAAAGCCCCTGATAGAACTGTCTCATCATACCCATATTTGTGCCGACCTCTTTGCCAAGGCCGGGTGCGGTAAGGCGGTAACCACAGCGCTCGATACAATCGCGCGTTCCGCAGATGTAACCGCCAGAGGGGGCAAGTCCGCCGCCAAGGTTTTTGATAAGAGAGCCAACAATCATATCTGCACCAAAGTCTGGAGGCTCAGTCCTTTCGACAAATTCTCCGTAGCAGTTGTCCACCATACAAAGAACATCGGGTTTTATATTTTTAACAAATTTAATTATTTCTGCAATTTCAGCAACCGAAAAGGTCTTTCTGGTCTGATAACCTTTTGACCTTTGGATTGTAACAAGGCGAGTTTTTTCGTTGATGGCGTTTTTTATTCCGTCCCAATCAAAGCCACCATCGGGAAGCAAATCAACCTGACGGTAGGTAACACCGTATTCTGCAAGCGACCCTGTTGTCGGGCGGATTCCGATAACACCCTCCAAGGTGTCATAGGGTTTGCCTACAGGTGAAAGCAGTTCGTCCCCCGGGCGCAGATTCGCACTTAGTGCCAAAGCAAGTGCGTGAGTTCCGCAGGTAATTTGTGGACGCACAAGTGCATCCTCGCAGTTGAAACAATCGGCATAAACCTGCTCTAAAGTATCACGACCTACATCGTCATAGCCGTAGCCCGTGGATTCATTAAAACATGCCGCATCAACGCGGTTTTTTTGCATCGCAGAAATGACTTTAAGTTGATTATACTCTGCTGTTTCGTCTATATTATTAAATCTGTCTGAAAGGGTTTTAAGAATTCTTTCGCCGAATTCATAAACCTCGTCACAGATGCCTAATTTGGAATAAATGTTGTCATTTGCCATTTTTTTACGCCTCCACGCAAAATTATACACTATTTGTGGCAATTAGTCAATTGATTTTTTGTTGCAATTATGATATACTTAGCATATGATGAAGAAATGGAGGTATTGACTTTATGAATATTTGTATTTACGGTGCATCAAGTGATGCAATTGACAAAAGATACATAGAGGCAGGAGAGCTTCTGGGCGAGGAAATGGCAAAGCGTGGACATTCACTTGTTTACGGCGGTGGTGCTTGCGGACTTATGGGAGCAGTTGCGCGAGGTATGACCCGTGGCGGAGGCGAGATTATCGGGGTTGCGCCATCCTTCTTTCAGGTAGACGGAGTTCTTTATGACAAGTGCACCGAGTTTATATATACCGAAACCATGCGTGAGAGAAAGCAGATTATGGAAGACCGTGCCGATGCCTTTATTGTGACTCCCGGCGGCATAGGCACATATGAAGAGTTTTTTGAAATTCTTACATTAAAACAGCTTGACCGTCATCCCAAGGCAATTGCGGTGCTTAATACTTTGGGATATTATGATATAATTAACGAGCTTATGCAGCGCACAGCCGACCTTCATTTTATGAAGCCTGCGTCAATGAAACTTTATGAAACCTTTGACGATGTTTCGGCTATGCTTGACTATATCGAAAATTACACCGACCCTGATTTTGATATTCACGAAATGAAGCATATCGGGTAATTATGAATTTAATTTAAATAATATTTAAACAATTTACCACAGCCGTTGATTTTTGAAATTGGCTGTGGTATACTTTTTATGAGGTGAATTTAAGTGGAAGAACTTAAAATAAAAGGTCAGGCGGCAAAAGAGGCTGCAGCTGTGCTTGCAACAGCAGATACACAGGCGAAAAATGCCGCTTTGCATAAAATTGCAGAGGCTTTCTTGGAAAAATCTTTATATATTCTTGCGGAAAATCAAAAAGATATTGAGTCTGCACGTAAAAACGGAATTTCGGAGGGACTTATTGACAGACTAACGTTAAACGATGCCCGAATTGCCGCAATGGCAGAGGGTATTCGTCAGGTTACCGACCTTCCTGACCCAATCGGCGAGATGGTGAATGAATTCAGCCGTCCCAACGGCTTGAATATTGGCGAGGTTCGTGTTCCCCTTGGCGTTGTGGGGATAATCTATGAGGCACGTCCAAACGTTACCGCAGATGCGGCGGCACTGTGCATTAAGTCGGGCAATGCCTGTATACTTCGTTGCGGTAAGGAAGCTCACGCATCAAGCATGGCGATTTGTGCGGTTATTCGTGATGCGCTTAAATCTGCAGGTTTGCCTGCAGACTGTGTAAATCTTGTTGAGGATACCAGCCGTGAAAGTGCGCTTGCGCTTATGAAATTAAACGATTATCTTGACGTAATAATCCCGCGTGGCGGTGCAGGGCTTATCCGCAGCGTTGTTGAAAATGCGACCGTTCCTGCAATTGAAACGGGCACGGGCAACTGTCACGTTTATGTAGACGAAAGTGCTAGACTGGATATGGCTGAGAAAATTATAATCAACGCTAAAACATCACGTCCTTCGGTTTGTAATGCAGAAGAAAAGCTGCTTGTTCATAAATCGGTGGCAAAGGAGTTTTTGCCGAATATCCTGAAAGCTCTTGCTGAAAAGTCGGTTGAGATTATAGGCGATGACGAGGTTTGCGATATTTATCCTGAGGCAACTCCTGCAACAGAAGATGACTGGGGCACCGAATATCTTGATTTGAAGATTGGTGTAAAGGTTGTTGGCGGTGTCGATGAAGCTATCCAACATATCAACAGATACGGGAGCAAACATTCCGAGGCGATAGTTACCCAAAACGATGCAAATGCTCAAAAATTTTTGCAGTCAATAGATGCGGCGGCGGTGTATGTAAATGCATCAACTCGCTTTACTGACGGCTTTGAATTTGGTTTTGGTGCAGAAATCGGCATCAGCACCCAGAAAATCCACGCAAGAGGACCTATGGGACTAAAAGCCCTGACAACAACAAAATACATTATTCGCGGCTCTGGTCAAATAAGATAACTAAGGAAGTAAATAATAATGGAACGAGAACTTAAAAAAGCGTTTTTAGCGCAAGTGAATATCCCCGAGGACACAGGCAGGATTTTTGCCGAATATGCACATAAGTTTGAAGAACTAATGATGATTTATCAATGTGCAATTCAGGAGGTTACCACAAAGCTTGAGGTCCTCAGTCAGGAGATGTCGGTAAGGTACAAACGTAACCCTATTGAAAACATAAAATACCGCATTAAAAAGCCGCAAAGCATTGCTGAAAAGCTGATGCGCCGACAACTCCCGATAACACTTGAATCAATTTCAGAAAATCTTAATGATGTGGCAGGTGTCAGAGTGATATGTTCGTTTATTGATGATATTTATACGGTTGCCAATATGCTTACCCGTCAGGATGATATAAAGCTTATTGCCGTAAAGGACTACATAAAATCACCAAAAGAAAACGGCTACCGCAGTTATCATATGATTATTGAAATTCCTGTTTTCTTTTCGGACAAAAAGCAACCTGTCAGGGTGGAGGTTCAGATACGCACAATTGCGATGGATTTTTGGGCAAGCCTTGAACATCACGTTAAATACAAAAAGGACGTGCCTAATCCCGTAGAGATTGCCGCACGCCTGAAAAAATGTGCCGAAGTAATTGCTGCAACCGATGGCGAGATGCAGGATATAGCACATTATATAGATTTGGTATAAATAATATATCCGTCCTTTAATGGTAGAGTATTATCTTTTTCGGAGGCAGTTCCCTTATGGGCTCTGCCTCCTATTATTTTGAAAACTTTTTCCTTTCCCTTGTATATACATTCATATCCTAAAAAGGCACGCAAGATTCGGTCAGCCATGTATACTGTCATATCTTGGGTAACTGTCATATCCTCGTCTGTAGGAGCCACCCAATAGTCGCCCTCGCTCTGGGGTGTAGCATTGACATAAAGCTTGTCAAAATTTTGCAAAAGCTCAAATAACATCTGCGGAATAAGGTCATAAACCTTGTCCATAAAGGTGACAAGGGTTTCACACTCGGTCAGATTGAACTCTCTTTGCAACAAGATATCACCTGTATCAAAACCTTCGGCAATTTTATGGATGGTTACACCGCTTTTTTTCATACCTTTAAGGATGGTCTGCGGCATAGGCCACGACCCACGGCCAACAGGCAGAAGACTTGGATGGATGTTGATAATGGGAAATCCCGTATCGGCAGGAATTTTAAAATAATAGCCTGCGCATATTGCAAAGTCGTACCTTTCGTTCTTTAAACGTTCGATATCAGCAGTTGTTATACGGGTCATTTTGCAGGGAATATTGTGTTTTTTTGCGTAGTTACATATTTTAATGTTAAATTCGGTTATGTTATCGGTTTCGCAAGTGAAGATTTCGCCGATTTCACAGCCAAGCTTTTCAAGATTTTCAAGAGCGGTAAAAAATAAATCTATACCTATATATGCTATTTTCAAAGCAATCCACTCCTTTGGATGACATATAAAAGGACTATATTCAAGATTACAGCTAAGGGAGTTAAAAATCGGAATTTCACCTTGCTTGTTTTGTGGTTAAATACTACCATTCCAAATATTGCACCAAAGCCACCAAACAAAAATGCTAAAAGTAAAAGGCTTTTTTCACTTATTCGCTTTTTCTTTCGCCGTGCAAGAAGTTTGTCAATGCCGAAAATCAGCATAACAAAGATATTCCAACCGATAAAAATATAGTTATATATCATAGTATCACCTGTTTTTGTTTTTTACAGTATAGCATATCTCGCCGTTAAATGCAATATTTGCATTGTTTGCCCAAAGTATATTAAAAAAAGGGGCTGTTTAAAAACACAGTTTTTAAACAGCCTTCCTTTTCAATAGTTTCAGTCAAAGTAATAAGATGTTTCCTTTGTTATAATTTTATTATATACCTGTAAAAACGGACAAAATGGACGACCATTAGACATAAAAAAAGCAAGCACAATGTGCTTGCTTTTTTCTGGCTGCCGGACTAGGATTCGAACCCAGACAAACAGAGTCAGAGTCTGCTGTGCTACCTTTACACAATCCGGCAAAATATAAAAAAATTAATTTGGTGCGAGCAGTGGGACTTGAACCCACACGTCGGTTGACACACGCCCCTCAAACGTGCCTGTCTGCCTATTCCAGCATGCTCGCATCTTCAAATCAACTCGTTTATTATAATACCAAATGAATAATTTGTCAAGGGTTTTTTATAAAAAAATTAAAAAATTTGTATTATAGCTGATTTTGCTGCATAAGTTTTAGGCAGGAGGCGATTTATATAATGAACAAATTCAGGGTTTATCTGATTGGAATTCTAATTCCGCTTGCGGTTGGCGGGCTTGCATCAATTTTAACAAGCGGTAACATGATGCTGTACGGCGAAATAGTAAAGCCGCCCCTTGCACCGCCGCCGATACTCTTCCCGATAGTGTGGACCATTCTTTACATATTAATGGGTATCGGCAGCGCAAGAGTTTACCTTAAGAAAGAGGCTTTGCCCCAAGAAACAACAAATGCCCTTAAGACATATATTTTGCAGTTGGCTTTTAATTTTTTTTGGAGCCTGATATTTTTTAATCTAAGGGCATTTTTATTTGCATTTATCTGGCTGATTGCTTTGTGGGGACTTATAATTATTATGCTGTTGCAATTTTATAAAATTGATAAGATTGCGGCAATAATAAATATTCCGTATTTTTTATGGGTAACATTTGCCGCGTATCTTAACTTAGCTATTTATATTTTGAATTAGAGGGGCAGCTGCCCCTCTTTTATTCTATTGATTCTAGATAATCCTCAAAGTTGCTCTTTATAACCGTGACTCTTGGACCGTAGATAACCTGAACGCCCGAGCCGCTTTTGATTATGCCCGAGGCACCGCTCTGACGGAGCAGGTTGTCATTGACCTTGGAACTGTCTTTTACTGTGATACGGAGTCTTGTTGCACAGCAATCCACATTCACAAGATTGTCTTTACCGCCAAGACCCTCTAAAATAAGCGGAGATTTATCTTCCTTTGCGGCGTTAACGTCCTTACGGGTATAAAGGCGTGTGTCTGCTTCATCATCTTCACGACCGGGGGTGACAAAGTTGTATTTTTTGATAAGATAGCGGAATATGAAATAGTATACCGCAAAATAGATTATACCAACCCATACAACGTTAAGCCAATTGGTTTTGTCGTTGCCCTGAAGAATACCGAATAAAAAGAGGTCAATAACACCGCCCGAGAAGGTCATACCCACGCCGACATTCAGGATGTGCATAATCATATAGGCAAGACCTGCAAAAATACTGTGAATTACATACAGCACCGGGGCAACAAAGAGGAAGGTAAACTCTATTGGCTCGGTAATACCGGTAAGGATTGAAGTAAGTGCCGCAGAAAGCAGCAAGCCGCCCGCAACCTTCTTTTTTGATGGCTTTGCAACAGAATACATAGCAAGTGCGGCACCAGGCAGACCAAAAATCATCAGGGGGAACTTGCCGCTCATAAAACGGGTTGCCTCAACAGAGAACTGTGTTGTAGAGGGGGATGCAAGCTGAGCAAAAAAGATGTTTTGCGCACCTGCAATGGTTTGCCCGTCAATAACCATACTTCCGCCAAGACCTGTTTGCCAGAAGGGCATATAAAATACGTGATGCAGACCAAAGGGGATAAGGGCGCGCTCGATTGTTCCGTAGATAAATGTGCCAAAATATCCCGACCGCAGAACTAAATCGCCAAGAGAATAAATTGCGCGCTGAATATATGGCCACACAAAATACATAATAAGACCTACGAGAATATACACAAATGTGGAGATGATAGGCACAAAACGTACACCGCCGAAGAACGAAATAACGGTGGGCAACTGAATTTTGTAAAAGCGGTTGTGAAGTGCCGCAACACCAAGTCCGACAATAATACCGCCAAACACACCCATTTCTAGGGATTGTATACCTACAACATTGGCAACAGTACCTTCAAGCATAACACCCTCGGCAAGCTGACCGTTAATTGAAAGAAGGGTGGAGATTGTCTGGTGCATAATAAAGAAGGCGATAGCCGCAGAGAGTACTGCTGTACCGTGTTCTTTTTCTGCCATACCAAGTGCAACACCCATAGCAAATATTATGGGCAGATTTGCAAAGACAATGTTGCCTGTTTGTGCAAGAATTTGCATTACGGAATTTAGAAATGTTCCGGGTCCTAGTATTGCACCAAGGTTGTATGCCTGTATGGTGGTTGGATTGGTAAGTGATGAGCCTATGCCAAGCAGAAGCCCCGCAATAGGTAACAATGCGATGGGCAACATAAATGAACGTCCGACTCTTTGTAAAATACTGAAAAGACCGTTTTCACCTTTGTTTTTCATAGATTTTCAAATCCTTTCTTAAAATTGGTGGGGAATTTAAGCTATTTATATGTCATAGCGGGACTGCCCGCTTTTGCTGTTGGTGTCTCAAGAACTTTGAAGCTTTTTAACTTTTCGGTGTTGGTGATTATCACAGCGGTTGCGGTGCTGTAGCCCTTTTCTTTTAAAAACTCAAGGTCGGCGTGGGCAAGAGCATCCCCTGACGCAAGGTGGTCACCCTTCTTTACAAGGGGTGTAAAGCCCTGACCTTTAAGCTCTACGGTGTCAATGCCTATGTGGACAAGTATTTCAAGTCCGTCATCTGTGGTTATGCAGTAAGCGTGCAGAGTGTCGGTAACATCTGTCACAACTCCGTTTGCCGGACTGAAAAAATCACCTGTTGTGGGAATTACTCCAAAGCCGTCACCAAGGATTTTTTGCGAAAAAACCTTATCGGGAACTTTGGTGATGCCAATAATGCGACCGTTGGCAACAGAAGTAAGTGTTTTTTCCTTCTTGAAAAATTTAAACATAGTGGCTCCTTTCATTTGAGTTAAATGGCTTAATCTATACTGCGTATTTTTTCACGGATATTAAGGATACAGGGCGGCGAAACCGAGAGTTCGTCAACCCCCATTTTTAAAAATTCTTCGGTCAGGGATAAATCGGCTCCAAGCTCGCCGCATATTCCTGCCCATTTGCCGCAGAGGTGGGCGTTTTTGACTACTGTTTCAATCAGGCGAAGAAGGGCGGGATGATGTGGGTCGAAAAATGGCTCTAAGTGAGAATTCTGCCGGTCGATGGCAAGGGTATATTGGCTTAAATCATTGGTGCCGATGCTGAAAAAATCTACTTCGGGGGCGAGAATATCGCTGATAATTGCTGCCGCCGGCGTTTCAATCATAATTCCCACCTTGATATTTTCGTTAAAAGGCAAGCCTTCTGCTTTTAGATCGGTTTTTGCCTCCTCAAGAATTTTTTTGGCTGATTGTACCTCCTGCAATGAAATAATCATAGGGAACATTATGGCAAGATTGCCATAGGCAGAGGCACGAAGGATGGCACGAAGCTGTGTTTTAAAAAGATTTGTATCGGTAAGGCATATACGGATTGCCCTGAAACCAAGGGCAGGATTTTCTTCGTGCGGCAGATTAAAATAGCCGATTTTTTTGTCTGCCCCAATGTCCAAGGTGCGGATAATTACCTGCTTCCCGAACATTCCCTCGGCAACTTCTTTGTATTTGACAAATTGGTCGTCCTCGGTTGGCGGTGTATTTTTTTCAAGATATAAAAATTCACTGCGGAAAAGCCCTATTCCACCCGCATCATTTTGGAGAGCTATGGCAAGGTCTGCGGGACTGCCTATGTTGGCATATACCTTAATTGATTTGCCTGATTTTGTTTCGTTGGGTTTGCCTTTGAGCTCGGCAAGAAGGCGTGTGCGGTTATCTTCGAGCTCTTTTCGCTTTTTGTAATCAGCAATTTTATCATCATCGGGGTCGATGTAAAGTGTTCCGCTTGCACCGTCAAGGATTGCTGTTTTTTGATTATGAATATTTTCTATTTCACCCGTGCAGATGAGGGCAGGGATGTTCATTGTCCGTGCAAGAATTGCGGTGTGTGATGATGCAGAACCCTGAAAGGTTACAAATCCAAGAATTTTTTCTTTGTCAAGCTGAACGGTTTCACTGGGGGTCAGGTCGTCTGCAACAATTATGGATGGCTCGGTCAGTTGGTTTTGTGAATTGTGGTTTCCTGACAGAATGGAGATAAGGCGTTTTGCAATATCCCTGACGTCTGCTTCGCGCGCTTTCATATATTCGTCATCCATTTCGCTGAAGGTGCGGGCAAAGATATCCGATGTATAACTGACGGCGTATTCGGCATTTACCGATTGATTAAGTATCATTGCCGAGATTGCGCCGTGGTAGTCCTCGTCATCAAGCATCATAATGTGAATCTGGAAAACCTGAGCATTTGCCTCGCCAACTTCGGTAATCGCTTTTTTATAAAGTGCCTGCAATTCGCTCTTTGCTGATGTGCGTGCATCGTTAAAGCGCATAACTTCCGTTTTGGTGTCTTGAACTTTAAGGCGTTTTATCGTGTCGGGATATTTGCACAAAAAGTGTAATTTTCCCATTGCTAATGCGTTGTAGACACTTTTTCCGTTTATTTCAAGCATAGGTTTTCCTCCTGCTGATAAGTATTCTTAAAACAGTATTAACCAAAAAGACATAAATAATACTGTAAATGTATTATTGACAAATTTCGTGTAAAATAGTATTCTAAGGATAGCATTGCTGTGGTAATTTAATAAAATGGTAAAAATTGTTTGAACATAAACATTATAGTAAAGATATCAGGAATTATAGGTTGACATTATTCTAAAATTTGTATATAATATAAATTATAGGATATATTTATTGCATAAATAATAGGAGGTAATTATGAATATAAATACTGAAACAATTACAACAATGACAGAAGCTAATCAAAATTTCTCGAAGGTTGCTAAAGTTGCAGAAAATAATGGTCAAGCGGTTATATTTAAAAATAACAAGCCCAAATTTTTGCTTATTGATATAGATTCCAATTCCTACTTTGATATTACCGATGATGAGAAAATTGATGTTGCGGCAAAGAGAATTATGAATAGATTTAAACCTGCTTTAAAGGAGTTGGCAAAATGATTAAGTTGAGTAAAGAAAAGGTTTTACTTTTGCATCAATTAATATCAGAAGAAACGGGCGGTAGTGTCGGCGTAAGAGATGTTGGATTATTAGAAAGTGCACTTAATAATGCATATGCTACATTTGGGGGAGAAGAACTTTATAAAACAAAAGAGCAAAAGGCTGCAAGTCTTGGATTTTCTTTGATATCTAACCGCGCATTTGTTGACGGGAATAAAAGAATTGGTGTATATGTTATGCTCACTTTTTTGGAGGCAGAGGGTATAAAAATGAACTGTACTAATTCAGATGTTGTTGACTTCGGCCTATCAGTTGCATCAGGTAATATGAAATATGATGAAATTTTAGAATGGATAAATAAATTCAAGAAGTAATTTTTTATCC